>NZ_JBIVFL010000017.1:0-27930 GCF_044748125.1 Streptomyces sp. NPDC090025
CCGAACGAACTCCCACTCGGCATCGGACAGTTCATGGCGACGAATCACGACACCATGATCCACCACTGGTGATCATTTGAAGACACTGCCTAGGGGGAACGCGCGAAGCTCAGAAGGTCTGCAGCGTCACCAGGGTGATCCGGCGGCCGGCGCCCTCGCCCGCCGTCTCGATCCGCACCCGCTGCCCCGGACGCAGCAACCGCAGCCCACCGGCCGCGAACGCCTCCGCCCCGAACTCCACCGGGGTGCCGTCGTCGAGCAGCACACTGCCGCTGCGGGTCTCGGGGTCGTACGTGTACGCGGTCGCCTGCATGGACCGCAGCCTATCCGGCCGCACGCGCCCAGCGGGCCGCCGTCCGCGGCCCCACCCCGAGCGCCAGGGCCGCCGCCAGGTCGTCGCCGGTGTCCACGTCCCGGCGCACCGAATCCACCCCCGCCAGCCGGATTTCCACCGCGCCCGCCGACAAATGGCGCCGCCGCGACGGGCCTCCGAATGCGGGTTCCAATTCCACCCCCGGCGCGGCCGAGAGGAATGTCGTACCTATTTCGGCGGCATCGGCGAGAAAAGCCCGCGGAAATTGTCCGGCCACCGCCAGGACCAGGCCCAGCTCCGCCGGGCGCAGCGCGGGCAGATCCGCGTTCAGGGCCGCCACCCGGGCCCCCGGACGCTCCGCGCGCACCGCCCGCGCGCCGTGCGCGAGCGCCGCGTTGAGCCCCGCCCCCGGCAGATCCGGCACGATCCGCGCGCCGAGCGCCGCGAGCGCCGCCCCCGCCACCGGATCGTCCGTGACGACCGCCACATCCCGCACCCCCGGGCAGCCCAGCGCCGCCGCCACGGTGTCCTCGGCGAACGCCAGCGCGAGCCGCCCGCGCAGCGGCCCGCCCACCGAGGCGGCCAGCCGGCTCTTGGCCAGCGCCAGCGGCTTCAGCGGCACCACGAGCGACCACGCGCCCCCCGGCCCCGCGCCGAGCCCCGCGTCCGGCCCCGCAGCCGCCCCCGCGTCCGGCCCCGCACCGGGGTCCGGCCTGAGGTGGTCCCGGTATCTCTTCATCGCGCCCCATTCTGTCCCGCCCGCGCGAAGCGCTAGAGCCCCGGGGCGTACGGTGTCCTCGACAGCCCAGGAGCAGGGGGACACACTTGACCCCTTGCGAACCGGCACGGAGAAAGGTGCACGAGTGTCCCGCCGCAGAATCGGCTTCTGGTACCGCCTGGCGGCGGTCATCGCCAAACCCCCACTGGTGGTGCTGTTCAAGCGGGACTGGCGTGGACAGGAGCACATCCCGGCCGACGGGGGCTTCATCACCGCGGTGAACCACAACTCGTACCTGGACCCGCTGTCGTACGCGCACTACCAGTACAACACCGGCCGCGTGCCCCGCTTCCTGGCCAAGGCGGGCCTCTTCAAGGGCTTCGTCGGCGCCATCCTGCACGGCACCGGACAGATCCCCGTCTACCGCGAGACCACCAACGCGCTCGACGCCTTCCGGGCCGCCGTCGGCGCCATCGAGCGCGGCGAATGCGTCGCCTTCTACCCCGAGGGCACCCTCACCCGCGACCCCGACATGTGGCCGATGGCCGGCAAGACCGGCGCCGCCCGGGTCGCGCTGCTCACCAGGGCCCCCGTCATCCCGGTCGCCCAGTGGGGCGCCAACCTCGCCATGCCGCCGTACGCCAAGGAGAACAAGCTCCGGCTGTTCCCCCGCAAGACGCTGATCGTGCAGGCCGGACCGCCCGTCGACCTCTCCCACTTCTACGACCGGGAGCCCACGCCCGAGGTGCTGCGCGCCGCCACCGAGGAGATCATGGCGGCCATCACCCGGATCCTGGAGGAGGTCCGCGGCGAGCAGGCCCCGGCCGAGCCGTACGACCACAAGAAGGCCCGCCAGGAACAGCGCCGCAAGGCCGCCGGGGAAGGCAAGAAGTGACCAAGGCAGCCGTCTTCGGCAACGGATCCTGGGGCACCGCGTTCGCGATGGTGCTCGCCGACGCGGGCTGCGAGGTCAGCCTCTGGGGCCGCCGCGCCGCCCTCGCCGACACCATCAACGCCACCGGGACCAACCCCGACTATCTGCCGGGCGTCGAACTCCCCAAGGGCATCACGGCCACCGCCGACCCGGCCGAGGCCGCCCGCGGCGCCGACTTCACGATCCTCGTGGTGCCCTCCCAGACGCTGCGCGAGAACCTCGCCGCCTGGAAGCCGCTGCTGGCGCCGGACACCGTCCTCGTCTCCCTGATGAAGGGCGTCGAACTCGGCACCGCCGAGCGGATGAGCGAGGTCATCCAGGAGGTCGCCGACGTCCCCGCCGCGCGCGTGGCCGTCCTCACCGGCCCCAACCTGGCCAAGGAGATCGCCGCCCGGCAGCCCGCCGCGGCCGTCGTCGCCTGCGTCGACGAAACGGTCGCCCAGCGGTTCCAGGCGGCCTGCATGACCCCGTACTTCCGCCCGTACACCAACACCGACGTGGTCGGCTGCGAACTCGGCGGTGCCGTCAAGAACGTCATCGGCCTCGCCGTCGGCATCGCCAACGGCATGGGCCTCGGCGACAACTCCAAGGCCACCCTCATCACCCGCGGGCTCGCCGAGACCACCCGGCTCGGCCTCGCCATGGGCGCCGACCCGCTGACCTTCTCCGGTCTCGCGGGCCTCGGCGACCTGGTCGCCACCTGCTCCTCGCCGCTCTCCCGGAACAACACCTTCGGCACCAACCTGGGCCGCGGGATGACCCTGGAGGAGACCATCGCGGCCACCAAGCAGACCGCCGAGGGCGTCAAGTCCTGCGAGTCCGTGCTCGATCTGGCCCGGCGGCACGGCGTCGACATGCCCATCACCGAGACCGTCGTCTCCATCGTCCACGACGGCAAGCCGCCGATCGTGGCCCTCAAGGAGCTGATGTCCCGCAGCGCCAAGGCCGAACGCCGCTGACCCGGCCCCGCCGACCCGCCCCGGCCGGAGCGCTTTGACCCGTACGCGCGGGGCGGGCGCGCGGCGCGCGCGGGGCGCTCAGCGGTTCGGGGGCCGCAAGGTACGCTCAACGCGATATGAGCGAGAACAACCAGAGCCCCCGCAAGCCCCGCGTGGCCGTCGTCTTCGGCGGACGCAGCTCCGAGCACGCCATCTCCGTCGTCACCGCCGGCGCCGTCCTCGACGCCATCGACCGGGACGCCTACGACGTGCTGCCCATCGGCATCACCCGGGAGGGGCGCTGGGCGCTGACCGCCGACGCCCCGGAGCGGATGGCGATCAGCGGCCGCACCCTGCCGGACGTCGCCGAACTCGCCGCGAGCGACACCGGCGGCGTGGTCCTGCCCGTCGACCCGGCCAGCCGCGAGGTCGTCCTGCACGAGCCCGGCTCGCTGCCCACGGCGCTCGGCGAGGTCGACGTGGTGTTCCCGATGCTGCACGGCCCGTACGGCGAGGACGGCACCCTCCAGGGCCTCCTGGAGCTCTCCGGCATCCCGTACGTCGGCGCGGGCGTCCTCGCCTCCGCCGTCGGCCAGGACAAGGAGTACATGAAGCGGGTCTTCGTCTCCTTCGGCCTGCCGGTCGGCCCGTACGAGGTGGTCAGGCCGCGCGAGTGGGAGCAGAACCCCGCCGCCGCCCGCAAGAAGATCGTGGAGTTCGCCGCCGACCACGGCTGGCCGCTGTTCGTGAAGCCCGCCCGCGGCGGTTCCTCGGTCGGCATCACCAAGGTCGACGACCTCTCCGGCCTCGACGAGGCCGCCGAGGAGGCCCGCAGGCACGACCCGAAGATCATCGTGGAGGCGCTGCTGCGCGGCCGCGAGATCGAGTGCGGCGTCCTGGAGTTCGAGGACGGGCCGCGCGCCAGCGTGCCCGCCGAGATCCCGCCGGTCACCGACCACGACTTCTACGACTTCGAGGCCAAGTACATCGACTCGGCCTCCGGCATCGTGCCCGCGCCGATCGGCGACGAGGCCACCGCCGAGGTCCAGCGGCTCGCCGTCGCCGCCTACGAGGCGGTGTCCTGCGAGGGCCTGGTGCGCGCCGACTTCTTCCTCACCGAGGACGGCGAGTTCGTCATCAACGAGATCAACACCATGCCCGGCTTCACGCCGATCTCCATGTACCCGCGGATGTGGCAGGAGAGCGGCGTCAGCTACCCGGAGCTGGTCGACCGGCTGATCCAGGCCGCGCTGCGCCGCACCACCGGCCTGCGCTAGGGCGTGTCCGGGGCCCGGACCTCCGCGGTCCGGGCCGGTCCGGGCCGTACGCCCGGCCCGGCGGTACGGCTCACAGGCTCGGCGGCACGGCCTTCTTCACCGGCCCCGCCAGATCCACCAGCGGGCCGACGTCGTGCGCGTACCGCTCGTCGAGCGACACCTCCACGTACGCCTTCCGGTACGTGGTGGTGAAGCGCGGTCCGTCACCCTCGCGCAGCTCCAGGAGCCAGTTCACGCCGTCCGCCTCCACCGCCCGTGCCTGTGGATCGTTCATCTTTTCGGGCCGGGGGACACCACAGCGCAGTACGATCGCCGCATCCCCCCACGCGGCGGTCAGTTCGGACTCCGGCTCGGTGCCGGACCGGGCCAGACCCGCCACGGTGCCGGGCAGCTCCTTCGCGAGGGCACGGCAGACGGCGGCCTCGGCCGCCGGCGGACCGGGAACCGGGACCGACGCCTCCGCGTCCGAAGCGGCACAGCCGGTGGCGGCCAGCAGCAACGCGGCCACGGCGGCGGAAGCGGGCAGGCCGAGCGGCCGGTGGGAAGACATCACCGGCCAAGGGTAGACGGGGGCTAGATATGCACGACCGGGCAGGTGAGGGTACGCGTGATCCCTTCCACTTGCTGGACCTTGGCGACCACCATGCGACCCAGCGCGTCGACGGTGTCGGCCTCGGCGCGGACGATCACGTCGTACGGACCGGTCACGTCCTCGGCCTGGATCACTCCAGGGATCTTGGCGATGGACTCGGCGACGGTCGACGCCTTGCCCACCTCGGTCTGAATAAGGATGTACGCCTGAACCACGGAACCTCCAGGGCGGCCACGAGGATCTTGTGGGAGAAAGGGACGCCACGGTACCGCGTCCCCGCGGGCCACGGGGAGACCTCCACCGCCGGAGGCGTCCGCGGTGTGGCGTACGCACATGAGAAGTTGACGGTCTACTTGACGGTATCCGGCACGGTGACGGCCCGCGACCCGCACGGCGAGGAGCGGTGCGGGGACGCGGCGGCCGGCACGACGACACGAGGTGAATCGCGGTGAAGGGCACAGTCGGAGAGCTGGGCGAGTTCGGGCTCATCAGGGAGCTCACCTCCCGGCTCACCTCCACCCCCGCGGTGCGGATCGGGCCCGGCGACGACGCCGCGGTCGTCTCCGCCCCCGACCGGCGGGTGGTGGCCAGCACGGACATCCTGCTCGAAGGACGTCACTTCCGCCGCGACTGGTCGACGGCGTACGACGTCGGCCGCAAGGCCGCCGCGCAGAACCTGGCCGACATCGCCGCCATGGGCGCGGTGCCCACCGCGCTGCTGCTCGGCCTCGTCGTCCCCGCCGAGCTCCCGGTCACCTGGCCCACCGAACTCATGGACGGACTGCGCGACGAATGTCAGGTCGCCGGTGCCGCCGTGGTCGGCGGCGACGTCGTCCGCGGCGACACCATCACCATCTCCATCACCGCCCTCGGCGACCTGCGCAACCAGGACCCGGTCACCCGCGGCGGCGCCCAGACCGGCGACGTCGTCGCCTACACCGGCTGGCTCGGCTGGTCCGCCGCCGGATACGCGGTGCTCTCCCGCGGCTTCCGCTCCCCGCGCGCCTTCGTCGAGGCCCACCGCCGCCCCGAACCGCCGTACCACGCGGGCCCCGCGGCCGCCGGACTCGGCGCCACCGCCATGTGCGACGTCAGCGACGGCCTGATCGCCGACCTCGGCCACATCGCCGAGGCCAGCAAGGTCCGCATCGACCTGCGCTCCGGACTCATCGACATCCCGAGCCAGATGCACGACATCGGCCAGGCCGTCGGCGTCGACCCGCTCCAGTGGGTGCTCACCGGGGGAGAGGACCACGCCATCGTCGCCACCTTCCCGCCCGACGTGAAGCTCCCGGCCCGCTGGAAGGTCATCGGCGAGGTCCTGAACCCCTCCGCACAGCCCCAGGTCACCGTCGACGGCGCGCCCTGGCACACCGTGGGCGGCTGGGACCACTTCGGGGCGGCCGAGTGACCCCGCGCACCCCCGGCGGCCGGCCGCCGCTGGTGCTCACCGTCGCCGGATCCGACTCCGGCGGCGGCGCGGGCATCCAGGCCGACCTCAAGACCATGCTCGCCCTCGGCGTGCACGGCATGAGCGTGCTCACCGCCGTCACCGCGCAGAACTCGCTGGGCGTCCAGGGCGCCTGGGAGCTGCCCGAGGAGGCCGTACGGGCCCAGTACCGGGCCGTCGTCGACGACATCGGCGTCCAGGCCGTGAAAACCGGCATGCTGGCCTCCGCCACGCTCGTCGAGACCGTCGCCGAACTCCTGGCCGGGACGGCCGCACCGGTCGTCGTCGACCCCGTCGGCGTCTCCAAGCACGGCGACCCGCTGCTCGCCGCCTCGGCCCTGGACTCCGTCCGCACCAAGCTGCTTCCGGTCGCCACCGTCGCCACCCCCAACCTCGACGAGGTGACACAGCTCACCGGAGTCGTCGTCGAGGACGAGGCCGGGATGCGGGCGGCGGCCCACGCGATCCTCGGATTCGGGCCGCGCTGGGCGCTCATCAAGGGCGGCCACCTCCCCGGGGACGCCGCCGAGGTGGTGGACCTGCTCACCGACGGCACCGAGGAGCACTGGCTGTCCGCCCCCCGGTACGACAACCGGCACACCCACGGCACCGGCTGCACCCTCGCATCGGCGGTGGCCTCGGGCCTCGCCAAGGGCCAGAACGTGCCGACGGCCGTGCGGGCGGCGAAGAGCTATGTGACCGGCGCCATCGCCGCCGGATTCGCCCTGGGTACCGGGATCGGCCCGGTCGACCACGGCTGGCGCTTCCGTACCTGACCCGCCTCAGGGCATGGCAAAAGGCCGGTTCACCAAGGTGAACCGGCCTTTCAAGGCAACCGCAGGGGCTGCGCTACGACGAAACGTCGGCGGGACATTCCCCGCTGACGCGGGGAGCATCACTTAGCGCGAGACCTTGCCGGCCTTGATGCACGAGGTGCAGACGTTGAGCCGCTTCGGCGTCCGACCGACCACGGCACGCACACGCTGGATGTTCGGGTTCCAGCGACGAGACGTACGGCGGTGCGAGTGCGAAATGTTGTTGCCGAAGCCCGGCCCCTTGCCGCAGACGTCGCAGTTGGCAGCCACGGGTCACTCCAAAGACTTCAGATTTACAGTGAAATCCGGCGCACCGGAATCGGATCAGTGATCTGAAGTGGCTTGCCGGGGGAATGGCCCGGCGTGAAGCCGGGCAACCGAAGCAGCATACAACGACTGCTTCCGTGGAACGAAACTACCATGGTCCGCCCGGCCCCCGCCCCGGCCCCGGGCGACCGCGGGTCTACCCTGCGGTGAACCCACCGCGACGCACAGGAGGACCACCCGTTGCCGCGAGTCCCGCAGCCGCCGCAGCCGCAGACCCTGGACGCCGAGGCGGTCCGATCCTGGTGCGCAGGGGCGCTGAGGGCGCTCGACAGGGAGCGCGCGGACATCGACGCGATCAACGTCTACCCCGTCGCGGACGGTGACACGGGCACCAACCTGTACCTCACCCTGGAGTCCGCGGCCCGCTCCGTGGAGGACCTCCACACGGCCCCCGGAGCCGCCCCCGACGTGGCGCAGATCATACGGGCGATGGCCCACGGCGCCCTGATCGGCGCCCGCGGCAACTCCGGCACCCTGCTCGCCCAGCTGCTGCGCGGCATGGCCCCCGTCCTCGCCGAAGGCACCGACGGCGACCACCTCGCCCGCGCCCTCGCCGCAGCCGCCAAGGCCGCCCGGCAGGCCGTCGCCCACCCCGTCGAAGGCACCCTGCTCACCGTCGCCGACGCCGCCGCCCACGCCTGCGCCCCCGGCGGCCCCCTCGCCACCGTCGCCCGCGCCGCCCACACCGCCGCCCTCACCGCCCTCGCCGCCACCCCCGGCCAGCTGGACGCCCTCGCCCGCGCGGGCGTCGTGGACGCGGGCGGCCGCGGCCTGGTGGCCGTCCTCGGCGCCCTCGTCACCGCCGTCACCGGCGAACCCGCCACCCCCTTCGACGAACCCGCGCACGGCCCGGTGCTCGCCGAGGCCGCCGCCGCGGCCGAGTGCGAAGGACCGGCCGGACCCGGCTATGAGGTGCTCTACCTCCTGGAGGCCGACGAACCCGCCGTCGACCGGCTCCGCGACCGGCTCGACGCCCTCGGGGAATCCCTCGTCGTCGTCGGCGGCGACGGCCTGTGGAACGTCCATGTGCACGTCGACGACGCCGGAGCCGCCGTCGAGGCCGGGATCGAGGCCGGCCGCCCGCACCGCATCCGGATCACCCACTTCGCCGCCCGCCCCGAACCCGCCGGCCGCGCCGTCGTCGCCGTACTGCCCGGCGACGGCCTCGCCGGACTCTGCGCCGAGGCCGGGGCCACCACCCTCGTCGCCCGCCCCGGCGAGACCCCCACCGGCACCGAGCTCGCCGACGCGATCCGCCGCGCGCACGCCCGCGAGGTCGTGCTGCTGCCCAACGACACCGAACTGCGCGGCCCCGCCGCCGCGGCCGCCGAGGCGGCCCGCGCCGAAGGCATCCGGGTCGCCCTCATCCCCACCCGCGCCGCCGTCCAGGGCATCGCCGCCCTCGCCGTCCACGAACCCGACCGGCGCTTCGACGAGGACGTCGTCGCCATGACCGCCGCCGCCGGAGCCACCCGCTACGCCGAACTCGCCGTCGCCGAACGCCAGTCCTTCACCTCCGCCGGCGTCTGCCAGGCCGGCGACATCCTCGGCCTCATCGAGGGCGACGTCGCCGTCATCGGCCACGACCTCACCACCACCGCGCTCACCGTCCTCGACCGGATGCTCGCCGCCGGCGGCGAACTCGTCACCCTCATCACCGCCGCCGACACCCCCGCCGACCTCGCCACCACCCTCGAACAGCACGTCCGCGCCGCCTACTTGGCCGTCGACACCGCCACGTACCACGCGGGCGAGGGCGCGCCGCCGCTGCTCATCGGCGTCGAATAACGGGTCGCGGGCCCCGCACTGTCGGTCCCGTGGTGTGCAATGGACCTCGTGCCCGCGCTCGACGAACCCCTCAAGAAACTGCTCGGCGCCGCCACCGCCAAGGTGATGGCCGAGCACCTCGACCTGCACACGGTCGGCGACCTGCTGCACCACTACCCACGGCGGTACGCGGAGCGCGGCGAGCTGACCGCGCTCGCCGACCTCCCGCTCGACGAACACGTCACCGTCGTCGCCCAGGTCGCCGACGCCCGCGTGCACACCTTCAACAAGGGCGGCCGCGGCAAGGGCCAGCGCCTGGAAGTGACCATCACCGACGGCAGCGGCCGGATGCAGCTCGTCTTCTTCGGCCGCACCGTCCACTTCCACCAGAAGGAACTGCTGCCCGGCCGCCGCGCCATGTTCGCGGGCAAGGTCGGCCTCTTCAACCGCCGCCTCCAGCTCGCCCACCCCGAGTACAAGCTCCTCGACGCCGAGAGCAGCACCGAGACCGTCCGCGCCTTCGCGGGCGAACTGCTGCCCATCTACCCGGCCTGCAAGCAGCTGGAATCCTGGACCATCGAGCAGTCCGTGGCCATCGCCCTCGACTCGATGGCCGCCACCGACTGGGCCGGACTCACCGACCCGCTGCCGCCCGCCCTGCGCGACGGCCGCGGCCTCACCGACCTCCCCGACGCCCTCACCCGCATCCACCGGCCCCGCACCAAGGCCGACATCGCCGACGCCCGCGACCGCCTCAAATGGGACGAGGCATTCGTCCTCCAGGTCGCCCTGGCCCGCCGCCGCCACGCCGACACCCAGCTCCCCGCCGCCCCCCGCCGCCCGTCCCCCGACGGCCTCCTCACCGCCTTCGACGCCAAACTCCCCTTCACCCTCACCGACGGCCAGCGGAAGGTCTCGAAGGAGATCTTCGACGACCTCGCCACCGACCACCCGATGCACCGCCTGCTCCAGGGCGAGGTCGGCAGTGGAAAGACAATGGTCGCGCTGCGCGCCATGCTCGCCGTCGTCGACGCCGGGGGACAGGCCGCCATGCTCGCGCCCACCGAGGTGCTCGCCCAGCAGCACCACCGTTCGGTCACCGAGATGATGGGCGAGCTCGCCCAGGGCGGGATGCTCGGCGGGGCCGAGCACGCCACCAAGGTGGTGCTGCTCACCGGCTCCATGGGCGCCGCCCAGCGCAGGCAGGCGCTGCTCGACCTGGTCACCGGCGAGGCCGGGCTGGTCATCGGGACGCACGCGCTGATCGAGGACAAGGTCCAGTTCCACGACCTCGGCCTGGTCGTCGTCGACGAGCAGCACCGCTTCGGCGTCGAGCAGCGCGACGCGCTGCGCGGCAAGGGCAAGCAGCCGCCGCACCTCCTGGTGATGACCGCCACCCCGATCCCGCGCACCGTCGCCATGACCGTCTTCGGCGACCTGGAGACCTCCGTCCTCGACCAGCTCCCCGCCGGACGCTCCCCGATCGCCAGCCACGTCGTGCCCGCCGCCGACAAGCCGCACTTCCTCGCCCGCGCCTGGGAACGGGTCCGCGAGGAGGTCGAGAACGGGCACCAGGCGTACGTGGTGTGCCCGCGCATCGGCGACGAGGAGGACCGCAAGCAGGGCGCCAAGCGCAAGGCGAGCCCCGAGGACGAGGCCGAGAAGCGGCCCCCGCTCGCCGTCCTGGAAGTCGCCGACCAGCTCCGCGCAGGGCCGCTCGCCGGACTCCGCGTCGAGGTCCTGCACGGCCGGATGCACCCCGACGACAAGGACGCCGTGATGCGCCGCTTCGCCGCCGGGGAGGCCGACGTCCTCGTCGCCACCACCGTCATCGAGGTCGGCGTCAACGTGCCCAACGCCACCGCCATGGTGATCATGGACGCCGACCGCTTCGGCGTCTCCCAGCTCCACCAGCTGCGCGGCCGGGTCGGCCGCGGCGCCGCCCCCGGCCTGTGCCTGCTCGTCACCGAGATGCCCGAGGCCAGCCCCGCCCGCCAGCGGCTCGGCGCCGTCGCGAGCACCCTCGACGGCTTCGAGCTCTCCCGGATCGACCTCGAACAGCGCCGCGAGGGCGACGTCCTCGGCCAGGCCCAGTCCGGCGTCCGCTCCTCGCTGCGGATGCTCACCGTCATCGACGACGAGGAGGTCATCACCGCCGCCCGCGAAGAGGCCACCGCCCTCGTCCTCGCCGACCCCGACCTCACCGCCCACCCCGCCCTGCGCACCGCCCTCGACGCGCTGCTCGACAAGGACCGCGAGGAGTACCTGGAGAAGGGCTGACCCCGGGCGGCGCGCCGGGCGCCATAAGCTGGTCCGTACCGAACAGGTTTGGAGACGAGGACCCACATGACCCGCGTGATCGCCGGAACCGCCGGCGGACGCCGGATCGCCGTGCCGCCCGGCACCGGCACCCGGCCCACCTCCGACCGGGCGAGGGAAGGGCTCTTCTCCACCTGGGAGTCCTTCCACGGCCTGACCGGCGCCCGTGTCGCCGACCTGTACGCGGGCTCCGGCGCCGTCGGTCTTGAGGCGCTCTCCCGGGGCGCCGCCCACGCCCTGCTCGTCGAGGCCGACCCGCGCGCCGCCCGTACCGTCCGCGACAACATCGCCTCGCTCGCCCTGCCCGGCGCAGAACTGCGCACCGGCAAGGCCGAGCAGATCGTCACGGGACCGGCCCCCGCCCTTCCGTACGACCTGGTCTTCCTCGACCCGCCCTACGCCGTCTCCGACGCCGATCTCCGCGAGATCCTGCTCACACTCCGCTCGGGGGGCTGGATCGCCGCCGACGCCCTCGTCACCGTGGAGCGCAGCACCCGAGGCGGTGAGTTCGGCTGGCCGGACGGCTTCGCGCCGCTGCGGTCCCGTCGCTACGGCGAGGGCACGTTTTGGTACGGTCGCGCCGCCGCTGCGTCCGAATCCGCATCCGAAGTCGAACCCGAAGTCGAAGACGGAGACGAAGACGCACGATGACCGGAGCCGAGAGCGAGGGAACCACGTTGCGCCGCGCCGTATGTCCCGGGTCGTTCGACCCCATCACCAACGGACATCTCGACATCATCGCCCGCGCGTCGAAGCTGTACGACGTCGTGCACGTGGCCGTGATGATCAACCAGTCGAAGCAGGGCCTCTTCACCGTCGAGGAGCGGATCGAGCTGATCCGCGAGGTCACCGCCGGATTCGGCAACGTCGAGGTCGAGTCCTTCCACGGCCTCCTCGTCGACTTCTGCAAGCAGCGCGACATCCCCGCCATCGTCAAGGGGCTGCGCGCGGTCAGCGACTTCGACTACGAGCTGCAGATGGCCCAGATGAACAACGGGCTCTCGGGCGTCGAGACCCTGTTCGTGCCGACCAACCCGACGTACAGCTTCCTGTCGTCCTCGCTGGTCAAGGAGGTCGCCACCTGGGGCGGCGACGTCTCCCACCTGGTGCCCCCGCCGGTCCTCGCCCGGCTCACCGAACGCCTGCGCGACCGCTGACCCCTCGTCACCCCTCGTCACACCGGGCCGGTCCGGGTGACGGGCGGGGTCCGACTGGCCTTACAGTCGTCCCGTCCGTCTCCATCCAGCTGTAGAGAGTGGCGAGCACCGGTGGACGTGCAGAAGAAGCTCGACGAGATCGTCACGACGGTCCAAAGCGCCCGCTCCATGCCCATGTCGGCGTCGTGCGTGGTCAACCGGGCCGATCTGCTCGCCCTGCTCGAAGAGGTCCGTGAGGCGCTGCCCGGCTCGCTGGCGCAGGCCCAGGAACTGCTCGGCGGCCGGGAGCAGATGGTCGACCAGGCCCGCCGCGAGGCCGAGCGGATCATCGAGGCCGCCCACGCCGAGCGCGGCTCGCTGATCTCCGACACCCAGGTCGCCCGGCAGTCCCAGGACGAGGCCGAGCGGATCCTCGCCGAGGCCCGCCGGGAGGCCGAGGAGATCCGCGCCGAGGCCGACGACTACGTCGACTCCAAGCTGGCCAACTTCGAGGTCGTGCTCAACAAGACCATCGCCTCCGTCGACCGCGGCCGCGAGAAGCTGCTCGGCCGCGGCCCCGGCCTGGACGCCGACGGGTACGCCGACGAGGACGCCCCCGAGTACAGCGCGGACCCGCGGACCCTGATCGACCGCGCCGACGGGTACGTGGACACCAAGCTCGGCGCTTTCGAGGCGGTCCTCAGCAAGACCCTGGAGGCGGTCGGCCGCGGCCGCCAGAAGCTGCACGGCCGGCTCGCCGCCGACGCCCTCGGCGAGCACATGGCCGCCCAGGACGCGGCGGGCCCCGGCTCCGTGCACACCAGCGACGCCGACTACCTGGCCGGTCTCGCCGAGCTCGCCGACCCGGCCCCAGCCGGGGCGCCCGAGCCCGTGCCCGTACAGATCCCGGCGCAGCAGGCGCAGCCCGACCCGTACGGCTACCAGCAGCCGCAGGTGGCGCAGCAGGACGTGTACGGCTATCAGCAGCAGGATCCGTACGCGTACCAGCAGCAGGACCCGTACGCGTACCAGCAGGACCCCTACACCTACGAGCAGCCGCACCAGCACCAGCATCCGCAGGCGCACCAGCAGCAGGTGCACCAGCCGTACCAGGGGCACCAAGGTCACCAGGGGCAGCCGCAGGCCGCCGCGCTCGACGAGACCAGCTTCTTCGACACGAGCATGATCGACCTGGAGCAGCTGCGCCGCTACGAGGAAGGCCGCTGACCGGGTCTCGGGCCCGGATTGGGCCCTGAGCGAAGCGTCCAGTATCCTGGCTCTTCGGTCGCGCATGTCCGCGATCCATGCTGCCCACGTCTGGCAGCCACCCCCCGAACGTTCGCGCTCGATCTCGAAAGCAGGCAGAACCCTGAGCACGCGCCTCGACCATCGCAACCCCCTCGTGTTCGACACGCACGAGCTGGGGCGGCGTCCTGGTGCCCTGCTGCGGGTCGCCCGCACCATCGAGGCCCCCGCTGATCTGGGGATCGCCGGTGTCGTCGGAGTGCCCGAGGGCGCTCCGGTGGAGATCGAGCTCCGGCTCGAGTCGGTCATGGAAGGGGTGCTTGTCACAGGCACCGCCCGTGCATCGGCCGAGGGGGAGTGCGTAAGGTGTCTGGAGCCCGTCGAGCTGGAGCTCGACGCGGACTACCAGGAGATGTTCTCGTACCCGGAATCCGACAGCCGGGGCCGCTCCAAGGCGGCCGCGGACGAGGAGGACGAAGAGGCCGAGGACATGACCCCCCTCGAGGACGGCATGTTCGACCTCGAACCCGTGCTGCGGGACGCGGTGGTGCTCGTACTGCCGATGCAGCCGGTGTGCCGGGAGGACTGTGCGGGTCTGTGCTCCGAATGCGGAGTCAACCTGAACGACGACCCGGACCACCACCATGACGCCGTCGACGCTCGTTGGGCGGCGTTGCAGGGACTCGCCGGTTCACTGGGAGCCGACGAGAAGGACAACATGAGCGATGCCGCAACCGGTGTCGACGAGAAGCAGGAGAAGTAGCCGTGGCTGTTCCGAAGCGGAAGATGTCGCGCAGCAACACGCGCCACCGCCGGTCGCAGTGGAAGGCTGCGGTCCCCACCCTGGTTTCGTGTGAGCGTTGCCAGGAGCCCAAGCAGCAGCACATCGCGTGCCCGAGCTGCGGCACCTACAACAAGCGCCAGGTCCTCTCGGTCTGAGGGGCTGGTGAGAGGCACGATGTCTGATCACATCACTTCGGCCTCGTCCCACACGCTTCTGGAAGGGCGGCTCGGGTATCAGCTCGAGTCCGCCCTTCTGGTGCGTGCGCTCACCCACCGTTCCTACGCGTACGAGAACGGCGGTCTGCCCACCAACGAGCGTCTCGAGTTCCTCGGGGACTCCGTGCTCGGCCTGGTGGTCACGGACACGCTGTACCGCACCCACCCCGATCTGCCCGAAGGCCAGCTGGCCAAGCTGCGGGCCGCGGTGGTCAACTCGCGGGCGCTGGCGGACGTGGGCCGCGGACTCGACCTGGGTTCCTTCATCCGGCTCGGCCGGGGCGAGGAAGGCACGGGCGGCCGGGACAAGGCATCCATTCTGGCCGACACCCTTGAAGCGGTGATCGGCGCGGTCTATCTCGACCAGGGTCTCGAGGCGGCGGGCGAGCTGGTGCACCGGCTCTTCGACCCGCTGATCGAGAAGTCCTCGAACCTCGGCGCCGGCCTGGACTGGAAGACCAGTCTCCAGGAGCTGACCGCGGCCGAGGGCCTCGGTGTCCCGGAGTACCTCGTCACCGAGGAAGGCCCGGACCACGAGAAGACCTTCACTGCTGCCGCCCGCGTCGGTGGTGTCTCGTACGGCGCCGGCACCGGCCGCAGCAAGAAGGAAGCGGAACAGCAGGCGGCGGAATCGGCCTGGCGCGCGATCCGCGCGGCGGCCGAGGAGCGCGCGGCCGCGGCGAAGGCCGCGGCCGAGAGCGTGAGCGCCGGTGACGGCGGAGCGGTCGCCGACACCGCGTCCGATGCCACCGCGTCCGACGCCGACGCCACCGAAGGCGGCCGGGCTTCGGCCTGACCCGCTCTCCGCATTCCTTCGTCGCCCCCGCCCGGCACGGCCCCCACGGTCGCGCCGGACGGGGGCGTCGTGCTGTCCGAGGCCGGTTGTAGGCTGCGAGCGCGGCCGTGGCACAGCACGGCCGGGAACCCGCTCCCGGAGGAACACACCGTGCCTGAACTGCCCGAGGTCGAGGTCGTCCGGCGCGGTCTCGAGCGCTGGGTCGCCGGGCGGACCGTCGCCGACGTCGAGGTCCTGCACCCGCGCGCGGTACGGCGCCACCCCGAGGGCGGCGCCGATTTCGCCGCCCGCCTCAAGGGCCACCGCTTCGGGATCGCCCGGCGGCGCGGCAAGTACCTGTGGCTGCCGCTCGCCGACGCCGACATGTCCGTCCTCGGCCACCTCGGGATGAGCGGCCAGCTGCTCGTGCAGCCCGAGGACGCGGCCGACGAGAAGCACCTGCGGATCCGGGTCCGCTTCGACGACGCCACCGGCACCGAGCTGCGCTTCGTCGACCAGCGCACCTTCGGCGGCCTCTCGCTGCACGACACCGCGCCGGACAGCACCGACGGCCTGCCGGACGTCATCGCGCACATCGCCCGCGACCCGCTCGACCCGGCCTTCGACGACACCGCCTTCGCGACCGCCCTGCGGCTGCGCCGCACCACCGTCAAGCGGGCGCTGCTCGACCAGTCGCTGATCAGCGGCGTCGGCAACATCTACGCGGACGAGGCGCTGTGGCGGTCCAAACTGCACTACGAGCGCCCGACCGCCGGTCTGACCCGGCCGCGCACCGCCGAGCTGCTCGGCCATGTCCGGGACGTGATGAACGCGGCGCTCGCGGTCGGCGGCACCAGCTTCGACAGCCTGTACGTGAACGTGAACGGCGAGTCCGGCTACTTCGACCGCTCGCTCGACGCCTACGGCCGGGAGGGCGAGCCGTGCCACCGCTGCGGTACGCCGATGCGGCGCCGCCCGTGGATGAACAGGTCCAGCTACTTCTGCCCGCGCTGCCAGCGCCCGCCGAAGGCCGCCGCCTGACGGACGTCAGCGGGTGACGTGCCCCAGCGGGTGAGGAGCGTCAGCGGCCGGTCGGCGGCCGGGCGTCGTAGGCCGCGCGGGCGGCGAGCACCTGGTCCATCCGGCCCTCGACCAGCTCGATCAGACCGAGCAGCCGCTCGGCGACCTCGGCGCCGAGCGGGGTGAGCCGGTAGTCGACCCGGGGCGGATTGGTGGGCTGCGCCGCGCGGTGCACGAGGCCGTCGCGCTCCAGCGCGTGCAGGGTCTGGGACAGCATCTTCTCGCTGACGCCGTCGACCCGGCGGCGCAGCTCGTTGAAGCGCAGCTCGCCCTCGCGCAGCGCGCCCAGGGTGAGGCCGCCCCAGCGGCCGGTCACATGCTCCAGGGTGCCGCGCGAGGGGCAGGCCCTGGCGAAGACGTCGAAGGCGAGGTCCGGCTGGTCGGTCATGCCGTCAAGCGTACGCGGTGCGCCGGTGGGCGCTTTCGAAAAGTGAGCGCCAGCGCCCGCAGGGCGTCCCGGCTCAGAAACCGAAGTCCTGCGTCCACCAGGGGCCGCCGTCCCCGAAGTGCACACCCACGCCCAGGGCCGTGTAGTCGCAGTTCAGGATGTTGGCCCGGTGGCCGTCGCTGGCCATCCAGGAGCGCATCACGGCGGCGGCGTCGACCTGGCCCCTGGCGATGTTCTCGCCGCCGAGCCCGCTGACGCCCGCCCGCTCGGCGCGCGTCCACGGGGTCCGGCCGTCGGGGTCGGTGTGGTCGAAGAAGTTACGGGCGGCCATGTCGGCGCTGAACGCACCGGCGAGCTTCGCCAGCTCGGCGTCCGAGCGGACCACCGGGCAGCCGGCCGTGGCGCGCTCGACGTTGACCAGGCGGACCACCTCGGCCTCGGCGGCCTGCTCACGGCTGAGCACCGGACGCGGGGCGGCGGGCGGGTCGGCCGGGGCCTGGGTGGTGGGGGTCCGGTCCGGGCGGGAGCTCTTCGCGGGCGTCGGCTTCGGCTTCGGGGCCGCCGTGGAGGCTTCCGGGCTCGGCGTGGCCTTGGGGGAGGGGGTGGCCTTCGGCGACGGGGTCGCCGGGGCCGACGGCTTCGCCTTCGGGGCGGCCGCCTTGCCGTTCCCGGCGCCCGAGCCCGTGCCCGTACCGGATCCGGAGCCGTCGCCGGAGCCCGTCGGGGTGGCCGAGGAGCCGCCCTGGGTGTTCAGGCGGGGGGCCGCCTGCCGCTCGGCCTCGGCCCGCGGCTTGTCCTGGGCGGTGTTGCCGATCGAGAACGTGTCGCCGCCGGGCAGCAGACCCGAGGTGACACCGATCGCGCCGATCGCGACCGCCACGGAGATTCCGAGCAGCCCGGCGCGCACGGGTGCGCGACGCCGTGCGCCACGATGCCGTCCCATCCGTACGCCTCCTGTGTCCGCGCAGCACAAGGCCGCGTGATTTGCTGATCTTTGCTTCTGTGGGATCGCGGGAAAGGCTCCGGAAAAGACTTCAGGGAGCGTCCCGCCGAACGGGTGACACCCGTCCGGCTCGGACTGTACGGCATGACACCCGGGGCTGACGTGCCTCTTCCGTAATCCGACCGCTAGCGTTCAGCCATGGATGACGACGTACGGATGACCGCCTGGGTGCGCGGCCGGGTACAGGGAGTGGGCTTCCGCTGGTTCACCAGGGCAAACGCGCTGGAGATCGGTGGCCTGGCCGGCTTCGCCCTGAACCTCGACGACGGCCGGGTGCAGGTGGTGGCCGAGGGCCCGAGTGAGAATTGCCACCGTCTGCTGGACTGGCTGCGGTCCGCCGACACGCCCGGGCGCGTGGACGGCGTCACTGAGATATGGGCCACCCCGCGCGGCGGCTACGACGGCTTCGCCATCCGCTGACCCCGCCCTCCGGGCCGCTCCCGGCGGTGTCCTTCGCGGGGTCCCGAGCGGCCCCGGAAGGGCCTCCGGATCACCTCGGAGCGACCCCGGGCGCACCACCTGTGAACAGGTGCCCAACCAGAAACGGCCTGGTGGTTGCGGAGAAGCACTTGCCATGCCAGGCTGCGCGAGTAAGGATGATCTCCACGCCCCTCGGGCACCGTGTTGTGAGGCGCCGCCGCTGTTGTCCGCGGCCGCAGGCCCCCCGGTGAGCCCCGGAAGCAGGGCGTGATCGTGTTGACCGTCAAACTTTTTGGTGAGACTCTGGAAGCCCCGCGCACCTTAGCTGTTCGACCGTGAGAACCGGCACGACAAAGAGCATGGTCGAGCACCGCGGGTGCGAATCCCTCACGACCCACACCGCATCGGTCGGTCACTCAGTGTGGAGGACCATCCATCATGGCAAAGGCGCTTCTCGGTTACGTCGGCGGCTCCGACCCGCGACTCCTCGCCGAGATGCGACGGCTTCAGCAGCGTGTCCAGGACCTGGAATCCGAGCTGACTCGGATCCAGTCGGAGAACGACGCGCTCGCCGCTGCCGCCGCTCATCAGGGAGAGTCGCTGCTGGACAGCATCGAACTCGACGTTTCCAGTGCGGAGCCTGCGCTCACCTGAAGTCCCCGCCCCGAAGGGCTCAGGTGAGAAACACTCTCGCCAGTACTGCTGGACATGAGCACTGCTGGACATGCAAGGGGCGCCTCGGCGTCCCTTCTTTCTTGCCCCACCCCTCCGCCCCCGACCACCGTGTCCTTGGGAGAGGGAGTGCCCTGCGCGTTCACCGGTGAAACCCGACACCCCGGGTAGAGTCCGCAGGCGTGCATCTCAAGGCCCTGACACTCCGCGGTTTCAAATCGTTCGCCTCCGCCACCACGCTGCGGTTCGAACCGGGAATCACGTGTGTCGTCGGGCCCAACGGCTCCGGCAAGTCCAATGTCGTGGACGCGCTGTCCTGGGTCATGGGAGAGCAGGGCGCCAAGTCGCTGCGCGGCGGCAAGATGGAGGACGTCATCTTCGCCGGCACGACCGGGCGCCCCGCGCTCGGCCGCGCCGAGGTCTCCCTGACCATCGACAACTCCGACGGCGCGCTGCCCATCGACTACGCCGAAGTCACCATCACCCGGATCATGTTCCGCGGCGGCAGCAGCGAGTACCAGATCAACGGCGACACCTGCCGGCTGCTCGACATCCAGGACCTGCTGTCCGACTCCGGCATCGGCCGCGAGATGCACGTCATCGTCGGCCAGGGACAGCTCGACTCGGTGCTGCACGCCGACCCGATGGGCCGCCGCGCCTTCATCGAGGAGGCCGCCGGAGTCCTCAAGCACCGCAAGCGCAAGGAGAAGGCGCTGCGGAAGCTCGACGCGATGCAGGCCAACCTCGCCCGCGTGCAGGACCTCACCGACGAACTCCGCCGCCAGCTCAAGCCCCTCGGCCGGCAGGCCGCCGTCGCCCGCCGCGCCGCCGTCATCCAGGCCGACCTGCGCGACGCCCGGCTCCGGCTGCTCGCCGACGACCTCGTACGCCTGCGTGAAGCCCTCAAGACCGAGGTCGCCGACGAGGCCGCGCTGCTCGCCCGCAAGGAGACCACCGAGGCCGCGCTGAAGACCGCGCTCGCCCGGGAGGCCGCCCTGGAGGACGAGGTCCGCCGCCTCGCACCGCGCCTCCAGCGGGCCCAGCAGAGCTGGTACGAGCTGTCGCAGCTCGCCGAACGGGTCCGCGGCACCGTCTCCCTCGCCGACGCCCGGGTCAAGAGCGCGTCCGACCGGCCCGCCGAGGAGCGCCGGGGCCGCGAGCCGGACGACATGGAGCGGGAGGCCGCCCGGATCCGGGAGCAGGAGGCCGAGCTCACCGCCGCCCTGGAGGCCGCCGAGCACGCCCTCGACGACACCGTCGCGCACCGCGCCGAACTGGAGCGCGCCCTCGCCGACGAGGAACGCCGTCTCAAGGACGTCGCCCGCGCCGTCGCCGACCGGCGCGAGGGCCTGGCCCGGCTGCACGGCCAGGTCAACGCCGCCCGTTCACGGGCCGCCGCCGCCCAGGCCGAGATCGACCGGCTCGCCGCCGCCCGCGACGAGGCGCGGGACCGGGCGGTCACCGCCGAGCGGGAGTACGAGCAGCTCAAGGCCGAGGTCGAGGGCCTCGACGCCGACGACACCGAACTCGCCGCCCGCCACGAGGCCGCCCGCGCCGAACGCGCCGACGCCGAGACCGCGCTGACCGCCGCCCGGGAGGCCGCCGCCGACGCCGACCGGGCCAGGGCCGCGACCAGCGCCCGGCACGACGCCCTCGCGCTCGGCCTGCGCCGCAAGGACGGCACCGGCGCCCTGCTCGGCGCCGGACTGAGCGGACTGCTCGGCCCGGCCGCCGAACTCCTCACCGTCGCCCCCGGCCACGAGGTCCCGGTCGCCGCCGCCCTCGGCGCCGCCGCCGACGCGCTCGCCGTGCGCGGCCCCGCCACCGCCGCCGAGGCCCTGCGGCTGCTGCGCAAGCAGGACGCGGGCCGCGCCGCGCTGCTCCTCACCGGCGACCCCACCGCGACCGACACCGAAGAATCGGGTGCGGCGGACCCGGCGACCGCCGCACCGGCCCCGGGCGTCCCGGCCGCCTCCCTCGTCACCGGCCCCGCCGAACTCCTCGGAGCCGTCCGCACCCTGCTCCGCGGCATCGTCGTCGTCGACGGCCTCGACGCGGCCGTCGACCTGGTCCGCGCCCACCCCGCGCTCACCGCCGTCACCGCCGACGGCGACCTGCTCGGCGCCCACTTCGCACAGGGCGGCTCCGCCGGAGCGCCCAGCCTCCTGGAGGTCCAGGCCGCCGTCGACGAGGCCGCCGCCGAACTGGCCGAGCTGGACGTACGGTGCCGGGAACTGGCCACCGCCCAGGAGACCGCCACCGGGCGCAGGCGGGAGGCGGCCCGGCTGGCCGACGAGCTCGACGAGCGCCGCAGGATCGCCGACCGGGAGAAGTCCGCCGTCGCCCAGCAGCTCGGACGGCTCGCCGGACAGGCCAGGGGAGCGGCCGGGGAGGCCGAGCGCACCGCCGCCGCGGCCGCCCGCGCCGCCGAGGCCCTGGACCGGGCCCTCGGTGAGGCCGAGGAACTCGCCGAACGGCTCCTGGTCGCCGAGGAGACCGCCGCCCCCGGCGACACCGACGAACCCGACACGGGCACCCGCGACCGGCTCGCCATCGACGGCTCCAACGCGCGCCAGACCGAGATGGAGGCCCGCCTCCAGGTCCGTACCCACGAGGAACGCGTCAAGGGCCTCGCGGGCCGCGCCGACTCGCTGGACCGGGCCGCCCGCGCCGAACGGGAGTCCAGGGCCCGCGCCGAACAGCGCAGGGCGCGGCTGCGCCACGAGGCCGAGGTCGCCGCGGCCGTCGGCTCCGGCGCCCGCCAGCTCCTCGCCCACGCCGAGGTGTCGCTGACCCGCGCCGAGCGGGAACGCGCCCTCGCCGAGGCCGCCAAGGGCGCCCGCGAGCAGGACCTGACCACCGCCCGCGGCCGGGGCCGCGACCTCAAGGCCGAGCTGGACAAGCTGACCGATTCGGTGCACCGCGGCGAGGTGCTCGGCGCCGAGAAGCGGCTGCGGATCGAACAGCTGGAGAGCCGCTCCCTGGAGGAGCTGGGCGTCGAACCGGCCGTGCTCGTCGAGGAGTACGGCCCGGCGCAGCCCGTACCGCCGTCACCGCCCGCCGACGGCGAGGAGCTGCCCGAGGACCCCGCGCATCCCCGCAACCAGCCGCGGCCGTTCGTCCGCGCGGAACAGGAGAAGCGGCTGAAGTCGGCCGAACGGGCGTACCAGCAGCTCGGAAAGGTGAACCCGCTCGCCCTTGAGGAGTTCACGGCCCTGGAGGAGCGCCACCAGTTCCTGTCCGAGCAGCTGGAGGACCTGAAGAAGACCAGGACGGACCTCCTCCAGGTGGTCAAGGAGGTGGACCTGCGGGTCGAGCAGGTCTTCACCGAGGCGTACCGGGACACCGCGCGGGAGTTCGAGGGGGTGTTCTCGCGGCTGTTCCCCGGCGGCGAGGGCCGGCTGATCCTCACCGACCCCGACGACATGCTGACCACCGGCGTGGACGTCGAGGCCAGGCCGCCCGGCAAGAAGGTCAAGCGGCTCTCCCTGCTGTCCGGCGGCGAGCGCTCGCTGACGGCGGTGGCCCTCCTGGTGTCCATCTTCAAGGCCAGGCCCAGCCCGTTCTACGTGATGGACGAGGTCGAGGCGGCGCTCGACGACACCAACCTCCAGCGGCTGATCCGGATCATGCAGGAGCTCCAGGAGGCGTCACAGCTGATCGTCATCACCCACCAGAAGCGGACGATGGAGGTCGCCGACGCGCTGTACGGGGTGTCGATGCAGGGCGACGGCGTCTCGAAGGTGATCAGCCAGCGGCTGCGCTGAGCCCCCGCCAGGGGACCGGCGGGGGCCGGGTTTCGAGTGGTGGAGGGCGGGAAGCTGTGCCCCACTGGAAGGGCTCGCCCCACCACAGGACCGGGGCCGCGCCCGCCGGAGCCCCGAGGAGCCCATGTGACCAGCACCGAGCAGGCGCCCCCGCCGCCGCCGTCCGCGGGCCGGACCGCCCATCCGGACCACATCGGCCACGTCATCTTCATCACGGCGTCGGCGGCGATGGGCGGCTTCCTCTTCGGCTACGACAGTTCCGTCATCAACGGCGCCGTCGAAGCCATCCGCGACCGCTACGAGATCGGCTCGGCTGCCCTCGCCCAGGTCATCGCGATCGCCCTGATCGGCTGCGCGATCGGCGCCGCCACCGCGGGCCGGATCGCCGACCGGATCGGCCGCATCAAGTGCATGCGGATCGCGGCCGTGCTCTTCACCATCAGCGCGGTCGGCTCCGCGCTGCCCTTCGCCCTGTGGGACCTGGCCTTCTGGCGGATCATCGGCGGCTTCGCCATCGGCATGGCCTCGGTGATCGGCCCCGCCTACATCGCCGAGGTCGCCCCCGCCGCGTACCGGGGCCGGCTCGGCTCCTTCCAGCAGGCCGCCATCGTCATCGGCATCGCCATCTCCCAGCTGGTCAACTACGGCATCCTGCAGCTCGCCGACGGCGACCAGCGCGGCAAGATCGGCGGTCTGGAGGCATGGCAGTGGATGCTCGGCGTGATGGTGGTGCCCGCGCTGCTCTACGGGCTGCTGTCGTTCGCCATCCCCGAGTCGCCGCGCTTCCTCATCTCCGTGGGCCGCCTGGCGCGCGCCAAGGAGGTCCTCTCCGAGGTCGAGGGCAAGGACGTCGACCTCGACCGGCGGGTCGCCGAGATCGACCGCGCGATGCGCAGCGAGCACAAGTCCACCTTCAAGGACCTGATGGTGCCCGGCAGCAAGAACAGGCTGCTGCCGATCGTCTGGGTCGGCATCGGACTCTCCGTCTTCCAGCAGCTCGTCGGCATCAACGTCGCCTTCTACTACTCGGCGACGCTGTGGCAGTCCGTCGGCATCGACCCGTCGAGCTCGTTCTTCTACTCGTTCACCACGTCGATCGTGAACATCATCGGCACCGTGATCGCCATGGTCCTGGTCGACCGGGTCGGCCGCCGCCCGCTCGCCCTCGTCGGCTCGGCCGGCATGGCGGTCGCGCTCGCCTTCGAGGCATGGGCCTTCTCCGCCGACCTCGTCGACGGCAAACTCCCCAACACCCAGGGCGTCGTCGCGCTCGTCGCCGCCCATGTCTTCGTGCTCTTCTTCGCCCTCTCCTGGGGCGTGGTGGTCTGGGTGTTCCTCGGCGAGATGTTCCCCAACCGGATCCGCGCCGCCGCCCTCGGCGTCGCCGCCTCCGCGCAGTGGATCGCCAACTGGGCCATCACGGCCAGCTTCCCGTCCCTCTCGGACTGGAACCTGTCCGGCACCTACATCATCTACACCGTCTTCGCCGTGCTCTCGATCCCGTTCGTGCTCAAGTTCGTGAAGGAGACCAAGGGCAAGGCCCTGGAGGAGATGGGCTGACCCCTCGGGCCCCCGGCCCGGAGCCCTCGGCCCGTCTCCTCCGGCGCTCAGGGGCGGTCGACCGGTTCGAGACCGCGCCGCCAGGCCCAATGGGCCAGCTCCAGACGGTTCCTGGCGTCGACCTTGTGCCGGCACTGGATGACCGTCTTCTTCACCGCCGACACCGATACCCCGCGCACCTGCGCGATCTCCCGGTCGGTGCGCCCGGCCGCCACCATGCCCGCCACCTGGAGCTCACTGGGCGTCAACGTCCGTGCGGGCCCCGGGGCGCGGCCGTGCGGGCCGCCGTACGGCAGCTGCCCGTACCGGTGCAGCACCGCCCGCAGGCTCTCCACCGCCGCGGGCGACAGCGGGTACGCCCCGGCGGCGGCCAGCCAGATGCCCTGCCGGATCTGGTGGGCCCCCAGGGTCTTGCACAGGATGCCCTGCACCCCGGCCCGCAGGGCCGCGCAGATGGACTCGTCGGTGCCCGAGCCGGTCAGCACCACCACGCTGCACCCGGCCGCGGCCAGCCGCCGCATCATGTCCAGACCGTCGGCGCCGTCGAGCCTGCTGCCGATCACACACACGTCGGGCTCGGCGTCGAGCGCGCGGCGGACCGCCTCACGCCCGTCACCCGTGTCACCCACGACCTCGAACTCGCCGTCGGCCGTGAGCATCGAGCGCAGCCCCACCCGCACGACCTCTTCGGCGTCCGCGATCAGCACCCGTACCGGCATCACGGCCTCCACACGCCACCTTGTCGGACGCCCCGTCAACCCCGTGCCGCCCGTGGTCCCAACGTAATCCCGCCGATGGGCCGGGTGGAGAGGGGCGACGGTCCCTCCCGGCCGGGCCGGAGGTCCCGCTCCGCCCTGAGACGGCATGGCTCTTGGCACAGGGCACTCGGGCGATGAATCAGCGAACCAAAGCACCGTTCCACCCGGGAAACGAAGGTCTTTTACTGTTCAGAGGGTGATGTGCGAAGGCATAACTTCGTTGTCGTGAGCCGGTGCAATGGGGCACCGGCCACGGCGGACCGGAGGACACCATGCCTTTCCACGTCGATTCCGAAGCGGGCAAGCTCAAGCAGGTCATCCTGCACCGGCCCGGCCTCGAACTGGAACGCTTGACCCCGAGCAACAAGGACGGGCTGCTCTTCGACGACGTCCTGTGGGTCGAACGGGCCCAGGAGGAACACGACTTCTTCGCGCAGACCCTGCGCGACCGCGGGATCGCCGTCCATCTCTTCACCGACCTCCTCACCGAGACCATGCGCGACCCCGAGGCCCGCTCCCTCGTCCTCGGCCGCCTCTTCGACGAGCGCCAGTACGGCCCCATCGCCACCGACCGGGCCCGCACCGTCTACGAGGACTTCGACCCCGAGACCCTCACCAGGCACCTGGTCGGCGGCATCACCAAACGGGAACTCGTCGCCAGGATGGGCAGGCCGAGGTCGGTACGCGTCCAGGTCATGGACGACGAGGACTTCGTCATCGCCCCGCTGCCCAACCACCTCTTCACCCGCGACACCTCCTGCTGGGTGTACGACGGCGTCGCCGTCAACGCCATGTGCAAGACGGCCAGGCGCCGCGAGACCGTCCACTTCGAGGCCATCTACCGCCACCACCCGCTCTTCGCGGACAGCACCCACAAGGTCTGGAACGAGGGCCAGCGGTCCTACCCGTCGACCATGGAGGGCGGCGACGTCCTCGTCATCGGCAACGGCGCCGTCCTCGTCGGCCTCAGCGAACGCACCACCGCGCAGGGCGTCGAACAGCTCGCCATCGAGCTGTTCAAGGAGGGCTCGGCCCAGCGGATCGTGGCCCTCGACATGCCCAAGGGCCGCGCCTTCATGCACCTCGACACCGTCATGACCATGGTCAACGGCGACACCTTCACCAAGTACGCGGGCCTCGGCATGCTCCCCTCGTACACCATCGAGTCCCAGGGCGCCCCCGACGACCTCAAGGTGACCCGGCACGCCCCCGAGGAGATGCACGACGTCATCGCCGCCGCCCTCGGCAAGGAGCGGATCAACATCCTGACCCCCGCTCAGGGGGCCTTCGCCGCCGAGCGCGAGCAGTGGGACGACGGCTGCAACGTCCTCACCGTCGAACCCGGGGTGGTCGTCGCCTACGACCGCAACGTCGCCTCCAACCGCTATCTGGAGCAGAACGGCATCGAAGTGGTCCGGGTGCGCGGCAGCGAACTCGGCCGCGGCCGCGGCGGCCCCCGCTGCATGAGCTGCCCCATCGAGCGCGAAGCCGTCTGACCGGCCACGGCCCGCACCCCCTCACCCCCCACCCCCGAAAGGCGCCGACCATGGCCCAGAACCTGCGCCACCGCAGCTTCGTCAAGGAACTCGACTTCTCCCCGGCCGAACTCACCCACCTGATCGACCTCGCCGCCGATCTGAAGACCGCCAAGCGCACCGGCACCGAACGCCCGCTGCTGACCGGCCGGAACATCGCCCTCATCTTCGAGAAGACCTCCACCCGCACCCGGTGCGCCTTCGAGGTCGCCGCCCACGACCAGGGCGCCCACGTCACCTATCTCGACCCCGGCGGCTCCCAGATAGGCCACAAGGAGTCGATGAAGGACACCGCCCGGGTCCTCGGCCGGATGTACGACGGCATCGAGTACCGGGGCTCGTCCCAGCGGCTCGTCGAGGAACTCGCCGAACACGCGGGCGTCCCGGTGTGGAACGGCCTCACCGACGAATGGCACCCCACCCAGATGCTCGCCGACTTCCTCACCATGCGCGAGCACTCCGGCAAGCCGCTGCACGAGATCTCCTTCGCCTACCTCGGCGACGCCCGCAACAACGTCGGCAACTCGCTCCTCGTGACGGGCGCGCTGCTCGGCGCCGACGTCAGGATCGTCGCCCCGCAACAGCTCTGGAACGAACAGGAGGTCGTCGACCGGGCGGCCGCCATCGCCAGGTCCACCGGCGCGCGCATCACCCACACCGAGAACCTCCTCGCCGGGGTCGACGGCGTGGACTTCGTCTACACCGACGTGTGGGTCTCCATGGGCGAGCCGGCCGAGGTCTGGGAGGAGCGCATCAAGCTCCTCACCCCGTACCAGGTCACCTCCGGCGTGATGGCCGCCACCGGCAACCCCAGGGCCCGCTTCCTGCACTGCCTCCCGGCCTTCCACGACCGCGCGACCAAGGTCGGCGCCGACATCTACGAGCGGTTCGGGCTCGACGCGCTCGAAGTGACCGACGAGGTCTTCGAGTCGGAGCAGTCGGTGGTCTTCGACCAGGCGGAGAACCGGATGCACACCATCAAGGCGGTGATGGTGGCGACGCTCGGCGGCTGAGCCGCGCGGCCGTCAGGCCGGCCGTCCGGGCCGGGGGGGGGCCCCCCCCCCGCCCGGGCCCCCCCCCCCCCCCCGCCCCCCCGCCGGACCCGAGCGCTGGCACCGCCCCCCGCGGCGCGGGCGGGGGCG
>NZ_JBIVFL010000017.1:27940-180387 GCF_044748125.1 Streptomyces sp. NPDC090025
GTTGTCACCCCTCCAGGGGGTGTTGGGGGGGGCGGCGGGGGGGGTGCGCCGCGGGGCCGTCGGGCGGGCGGCCGGGGCGGGGGGGGGACCCGGTCCGGCCCGGACCCCGCCCCCTCCCTCTCCCCCCTTCCTTCCTTTCCTTCCCTCGCATTCCACCGAACGGAGACTCCGGTGCGTGTAGTCGTGGCTCTGGGCGGAAACGCCCTGCTCAGGCGCGGGGACAAGCCCGACGCCGACATCCAGCTGGCCAATGTGCGCCAGGCCGTGGCCGCGCTGGCCCCGCTGGCCGAGGAGCACGAGCTCGTGGTCACCCACGGCAACGGCCCCCAGGTCGGCGTGCTCGCCCTGCAGAGCGCCGCCGACCCGGCCCTCAGCAGCCCCTACCCCTTCGACGTGCTGGGCGCCGAGACCCAGGGCATGATCGGCTACTGGCTCCTCCAGTCGCTGCAGAACGCCCTCCCCGGCCGCCAGGTCTGCTCCCTGATCAACCAGACCCTGGTGTCCGTCGCCGACCCCGCCTTCACCGACCCCACCAAGTTCGTCGGCCAGGTCTACGACGAGGCGACCGCCCGCGCCCTCGCCGCCGAACGCGACTGGACCGTCCGCCAGGACGGCGCCCACTGGCGCCGGGTGGTGCCATCCCCGCAGCCCGCCAGGATCGTCGAGACCCGGCTGATCCGGATGCTGCTCGACCAGGGCGTCATCGCCGTCTGCGCGGGCGGCGGCGGAGTCCCCGTCGTCCGGGACGAGGGCGGCAGCCTCACCGGCGTCGAGGCCGTCGTCGACAAGGACCTCACCGCGGCGCTGCTCGCCGAGGCCCTCGAAGCCGACGCGCTGATCCTGCTCACCGACGTGCCCCGGGTGGTCCGCGGCTTCGGCACCCCCGAGGCCGAGGAGATCGCCCACACCACCCCGGCCGCGCTGCGCGCCGAGAACTTCCCGGCCGGTTCGATGGGCCCCAAGGTGGACGCCGTCTGCCGCTTCGTCGAACTGACCGGCGACATGGCCGCCATCGGCGCCCTGGAGGACGTCGCCGACATCCTGCGCGGCAAGGCCGGAACGGTGGTCACGCCCAGCGGCGACGCCGAGGCCCTGCTCACCGCAGCACGCGTCAGGGCCGGCGGGATCTCATGAGCACGCTCATGCCCGACCGGCCCGTCGACCCGGGGACCGACCCCGACGGCGCACCGGACCCGGGCACCGGCCCCGTCGTCCAGGACGACCCCTCCGACCGGCCGCCCCCCGAGCAGCCGCCCGTCGCCAAGCCCGAGAAGAACTTCCGCTTCCCGAGCGCCTTCACCATCCTCGGCATCGTCACCCTCGGCGTGTGGCTGCTCGCCTTCCTCATCCCGCCCGGCGCCTACAAGCTCGACGCGGACGGCGCCCCGATCCCCGGCTCGTACCACCAGGTCGATTCCTCGGCGTCCTTCCTCGACCGGCTGAGCGACCTCTTCCTCTCCCCGGCCAACGGCCTCTACGGCGTCACCGGCGCCGAGGGCCACACCGGACCCGGCGGCGACGGCTCCCTGATGGGCGCGGCGGCCGTCTTCCTCTTCATCCTCGCCGTCGGCGCCTTCATCACCGTGGCCATGCGTTCCGGCGCCCTCGACGCGGGCATCGGCCGCCTCGCCGGACGGCTCGCCCACCGCAGGACGCTGCTGATCGTCGCCCTGATGCTGGTCTTCTCGCTCGGCGGTACGACGTACGGCATGGCGGAGGAGACCCTCGGGTTCTACGCCCTCGTCGTGCCGCTCGCGCTGAGCCTCGGCTTCGACCGGATGGTGGGCGCCGCGATCATCATGGTCGGCGCGGGCGTCGGCACCCTGGCCTCGACCGTCAACCCGTTCGCCACCGGAGTGGCCTCGGCCTCCGCGGGCATCGGGACCGGCGACGGCATCGTGCTGCGGCTGCTGATGTGGCTCGTGCTGACCGGCACCGCCATCGCCTTCGTGCTGCGCTACGCCAAGCGGGTCGCCCGCGACCCGGCGGCCTCGCTCGCCGCCGACGGCACGGACGGCGGCGGAGCCGGGGCGACGGCCGACGGGCCCGCCGCGACCGGCCCGCTGACCGGACGGCACAAGGCGGTCCTCGCGGTCTTCGCCGCCACCTTCGTGCTGATGATCTTCTCGGTGATCCCGTGGGAGGAGTTCGGCATCACCGCCGTCCCCACCCTCGGCTGGTACTTCCCCGAGCTCGCCGGTCTCTTCCTGGTCGCCGGCATCGTCATCGGCCTGATCTCCGGACTCGGCGAGAAGGGCACCGTCGACGCCCTGGTGGTGGGCGCGGGCGACTTCATCGGCGCCGCCCTCATCATCGTCCTGGCCCGTGGCGTCACGGTCATCATGAACAACGCCCAGATCACCGACACCATCCTCAACGTCCTCAACAAGGCGGTGGAGGGCACCAGTTCGGGCCTGTTCGCGGTGCTCACCTTCCTGGTCAACATCCCGCTGGCCTTCTTCGTACCGTCCTCGTCGGGACACGCCACCCTCGCCATGCCGATCCTCGCCCCGCTCGCCGACTTCGCCGGGGTGCAGCGCGGCATGGTGGTCACGGCCTACCAGTCGGCCTCCGGCCTGGTGAACCTGGTGACGCCGACCTCCGCCGTCATCATGGGCGGTCTCGCCCTCGCGAAGGTCCGCTACGACCGGTACCTCAAGTTCGTCATCCCGCTCGTCGCCGCCCTGCTGGTGCTGTGCGTCGGGTTCATGCTCCTCGGGGCGGTGATGGGCTGATGACGGGCCCGGCCCCGGCGGCGCGCCGCCCGGTGGAGGGACCGCCGCTCCCGGCGGCGGACCTGGTCATCCGGGTCGAGCAGGCGGGCGCCACGCTGATGCTGCACACCCTGCCCGGCGGTGCCCGGTACGTCGCGTCCCTGATCGACGCGGCGCCCGGGACCGGCACCCTGGGGTGCGTGGCGGGCAACGACGTGGTGCTCGTGGTCTGCCGGGGCTGGGAGGGCGCCCGCAAGGTGCGCCGCGTCCTGCGGCGGGAGGAGGAGACCGGCTGACCGAACACCTACCGCACCCGCCTGGACAGCGACGACGCCCACGGGAACCACCGGTTCCCGTGGGCGTCCCGCTGCTCCGCGAGCGGGTCAGCCCGTGGCCCCGCCACGGTCCCGCAGGACCTCCAGGGCCCGGTCGAAGGCCGAGTCCCGTCCGGCGGCGAACTCCTCCTCGGTGAAGACCGGCTCGACGAGGTGCGGCGGCACGCCGGTGCCGTCGAAGGTGCGGCCCGAGCGGGTCAGGAACTCCTCGTTCGGCAGCCAGGCCGCCATGCCGTTCGGCAGCGCGCGGGTCATCACGTCCGAGAAGACGCCCTGCGTGGACTGCCCGATCCGGACCGTCCGGCCCGGCCGGTCCAGCAGGGCCTGGGTGAAGGTCTCACCCGCGCTGACGGTGGAACCGCCGGTCAGCACGGCCACCGGCCCGGTGTAGCGGGGAGCCTTCGCGGGCGTGACGTACACGGGTTCGGGCCGGGTGTGCCGGCCGGGGTCGGCCGGATCGTTGCGGACCCGCTTGGCGTAGGCGAGGTACCGGGAGTCGGTGAGGCGCCCGGCGATCCGGATGCCCAGCGCGTCGGAGCCGCCGCCGTTGATCCGCAGGTCGACGACCAGGCCCCGCAGCCGCCGCACCCGCTCCCGGTCGAACACCGTGTCGAGCGCCCGGTCGAGTTCGGCCAGCTCGGCGGTGTACGGGGCGTTGTCGTCGTCCGTGTACCCGCCGAAGCCGGAGATCCGCAGATAGCCCCGGTCGCCGGGCAGGTCGGCGTAGCTGATCCGCCCCCTGGCGAACTCCGTCAGGCCGGTCGCGTCCTTGAGGTCGCGCGCCACGACGAACTGCTTCACCCTGGCGTCCAGTTCCTCGCTGGGCAGGACGGTCCCCGCGCGGACCTGGTAGAAGACGCGGCGGCCGTCCTGGACGGCGACGTGGGCGTCCCGCAGCGGCCCCGTCATCTCGCTGAAGACGGCGAACAGCTCGTCCCGCGTCGTCCCGGCGTGCACCCGGGGGCGGTACCGCGCGCGGACCTGGTGCCAGTCGACACCCTTGGCCGCGAAGAAGGGGTAGTTCTCCTCGAAGGTCTGCCAGAAGACGTCGAAGGCGGCCAGCGGGTCCCCGGCGGCCGGGCGCCCGCAGGCGTCGGGCAGCGCGCCGACGCGCCGCAGGCCCCGGCTGCCGACGGAGCCGTCCGCGCGCAGCGACGCGTGGACGCCGTCCGCCCCGGCGCGCAGGGTGAGGACGGTGCCGTCCGGCGCGGTGAACACGGGGCTGCCGGGGGCGGTCCGGGTGGCCGAGTCGCCCTGGAGACAGCTGACGGCGGTGGTCTGGTACTCCTGAAGGGTGCCGTCCTGGACGGACAGCACCGTGCCGTAGCCGTCCATCCGCCAGAATCCGTCGACGGCCGGTGGACGGGACGTGGCGGAGGGGTCGGACGTGGCCCGCGGACCGGCCGTGGTGGCCGGTGCCGCCACCGCGCCGACCAGGGCAAGGACGACGGCGGTGGCCATGACCATGCGCACGAGGGTGCCTTCCGGTGGGTGATCGTTCGGACGGCACCAGGATCACCGGCCCGGCCGCCGACCGGCCATCCGGCACTCCGGTGTGTCCCGGGTGGGGCCAGCCCCCGCCCCGCCCTGATCCGCCCACCCCCCCAGACCCGCCGACGCGGCGTCAGGCGGCCTTCAGCCGGGGCAGCACCTCGTCGCAGAACAGCCGCACGCACCGCCACCCCTCCTCCAGCGGCATCCCGCCGCACAGCGGATGCAGCACCAGACTGTCCAACTCGGCGCCGAGCGCCACGCACTCGTCCGGGGTCACCACCCGGTAGACGCCCTCGGCGCGCAGCTCCGCCACCGTCGTCGCGGTCGACTTCACCGCCGAGCGGATGTCCTTCGACTGCCAGGACGCGTAGGTCCGCGCCTCGTGCAGGAAGTGCCCGCCGAGCTCCGCCCAGGTCCGGTCCGGGTCCTCCGCCACGTACAGCAGCGGGGTCTCCCGGGCGGGCATCATCGTCCAGCCCTCCGTGCCGTGCGCCGCGCACTGCTCCTGGTAGTACGTCTCGAGCTCCGGCAGATGCGCGCTCGGGAACAGCGGCAGCCCCAGCCGGGCCGCCCGGCGGGCCGCCGCCCGCGAGGAGCCGCCGACGAGCAGCAGCGGATGCGGCTGGGTGAAGGGCCGCGGGGTGACCCGTACCGTACGGCCCTGGTACGTGAAGGGCTCGCCCGACCAGGCGGCCAGCAGCGTCTCCAGGAGCACATCCTGGAGCTTGCCGCGCCTGCCCCAGTCGACGCCGCGCTCCTCGTACTCCTCGGGCCGGTAGCCGATCCCCGCCACCGTCACCAGCCGGCCGCCGCTCAGCAGGTCCAGGACCGCGATCTCCTCGGCGAGCCGCAGCGGGTCGTGCAGCGGGCCGATGATCGCCGACACCGTGACCGCGATCCGCTTGGTCGCGCCGAACACCGCGCCCGCGAACGCGAACGGCGACGGCAGCCAGTTGTTGGCGGCGCCGTGGTGCTCCTCGGTCTGCACGGTGTCCACGCCGTGCGCGTCGGCGTGCGCCGCCATCTCCACCGCCGCCCGGTAGCGGGCCGACAGGGACACCGGATCGGCCTGCGGATCGACCAGGTTGAAACGGACGACGGTGAACGGCATGGGAAGTCCCCCTCCACGGGTGCGTCGTGGAGGGGGACGGTAGCTGACGAAGCGTCAGATGGAAACGGTCGTGCGCTCCTCGGCCTCGGGCTCGTCCGCGAGGGCGGCCGGGGCGGTGGGGGCCGCCGCCGGACGCCGCCGCGGCAGCACCGCGTACAGCACACCGGCCACCACGATCGTCGCCGCCCAGCCAAGACCGTTCGTCCCGATCCACGACGAGGCCAGCGGACCGGCGAACCAGTCGACCTTGGTGAACAGCAGCCCCGCCACCAGGGCCACGGCCCACGCCGTCATCGCCTGCCAGGCGAAACCGCCCCGGTACCAGTAGGCACTGGTCCGCGTGGTGTCCATCAGCGCCGCCGCGTCGTACGACTTGCGGTGCAGCATGTCCACGCCGAACACACCGATCCACGCCGAGAACGCCACCGCGAGCAGCGTCAGGAACGAGATGAACGAGCCGATGAAGCTGGTCGCCACCACCATCAGTAGGAACCCGAAGACCAGGCTGATCACCGCGTTCACGCTCACCGCCGCCGCCCGCGACACCTTGATGCCCAGCGTCTGCGCGGTGAAGCCCGCCGAGTACATCGACATCGAGTTGATCAGGAGCATCCCGATCAGCGCGATCACCAGGTACGGCACCGAGATCCACATCGGCAGCAGCTCACCGATGAACGACACCGGGTCCTGCGCCGACGCCAGGTCCGGCGTCGACACCGCCATCACCGCGCCCATCAGGACCATCGGCAGCACCACGATGCCCGCGCCGCCGACCGTCGAGCCCACCACGCCCTTCGAGGACGCCGTACGCGGCAGATAGCGGGTGAAGTCGGGGCCCGACGGCACCCAGCTGATGCCACCGGCCGCGATCGTGCCGATGCCGGCCACCAGCATCGCCGTCGAACCGGCCGGCTTCGCGAACACCGCGTCCCAGTCCGTGTTCGCCACCAGGTACACGAGCACCAGCACCGAGAAGGCGCCGAAGAGGTACGTCGACCAGCGGCTGCACACCCGCAGCGCGTTGATGCCGAGCCCGGACACCAGGAACGTGCACGACACGAACGCCAGCAGCGTCACCACGATGAGGAAGGTGTTCGACTTCACATCGAAGAGCAGATCGAGGACGGTGAGCACCGCGTAGGCACCGGTGACCGCGTTGATCGTCTCCCAGCCCCAGCGCGCCACCCAGATCAGCGAGCCGGGAAAAAGGTTTCCGCGCTGCCCGAACACCGCCCGCGACAACGCCATGCCCGGCGCCCCGCCCCGCTTGCCCGCGATCGAGATCACCCCGACGATCCCGTACGAGAGCACCGGCGCGGCCACCGCCACCAGCAGGACCTGCCAGAAGTTCAGCCCGTTGAACACGATCAGACCCGCGCCCATGGTGAGCAGCAACACACTGATGTTGGCCGCGACCCAGGTCGGGAACAGCTCACGGACCCGGCCGGTCCGCTCGGCGTCGGGCACGGGCTCGAGGCCGCGGCTCTCCAGGGTGGAACCGCCGGGCGCGCCGTCTGCCGCCGCGCCGTCGGTCTCGGAGGGGTGGGACATGGATGTACTCCGTCGTACGGATGTGGGGGAGTCATCCAGCCTACGTGCTCCGCCCGGGCGCTCCGCGTGGCCGATACTGGACGCGTTATGGAACTCATCCTTGCTGTAGTCATCGCTCTGGTCGTCGCGGTCGCCGTGACCGGCGGGCTCGTGGTAAGCGGTCGCAAGAAGAAGCAGCTGCCGCCCGCCCAGCCGCCGTCCACCACGCCGACCATCACCGCTCCGCCCGCCGAGCCGCACGTCGGCGACGAGGCGGAGACACCGCGGGACGAACCACGCCGCACGGTCGAGGAGGTCGAGCTCCCGGCCACCGCCGAGGCCGTCGAGACCCCCGCCGCCGTCGAGGACCCGGTCGCCCCGGCCCCCGCCGCCGAGCCCGCCGCGCCCGAGATCGAGGTGCCCGAGCCCACCGCGGGACGCCTGGTCCGGCTGCGCGCCCGGCTCGCCCGCTCCCAGAACTCGCTCGGCAAGGGACTGCTCACCCTGCTGTCCCGCGAGCACCTGGACGAGGACACCTGGGAGGAGATCGAGGAGACCCTCCTCACGGCCGACGTCGGCGTCGCACCCACCCAGGAACTCGTCGAGCGGCTCCGCGAGCGCGTCAAGGTCCTCGGCACCCGCACCCCCGAGGAGCTGCGCGGGCTGCTCCGCGAGGAGCTGGTCGCCCTGCTCGGCCCCGACCTGGACCGCGCGGTGAAGACCGAGAGCCCCGAGGACGTCCCCGGTGTCGTGATGGTCGTCGGCGTCAACGGCACCGGCAAGACCACCACCACCGGCAAGCTCGCCCGGGTCCTGGTCGCCGACGGCAGGTCCGTCGTGCTCGGCGCCGCCGACACCTTCCGCGCCGCCGCCGCCGACCAGCTGCAGACCTGGGGCGACCGGGTCGGCGCCCGTACCGTGCGCGGCCCGGAGGGCGGCGACCCCGCCTCCATCGCCTTCGACGCGGTCAAGGAGGGCATCGCCGAGAAGGCCGACGTCGTCCTCATCGACACCGCCGGCCGGCTGCACACCAAGACCGGCCTCATGGACGAGCTCGGCAAGGTCAAGCGCGTCGTCGAGAAGCACGGCCCGCTCGACGAGGTGCTGCTCGTCCTCGACGCCACCACCGGCCAGAACGGCCTCATCCAGGCCCGTGTCTTCGCCGAGGTCGTCGACATCACCGGCATCGTCCTGACCAAGCTCGACGGCACCGCCAAGGGCGGCATCGTCATCGCCGTCCAGCGCGAGCTGGGCGTCCCGGTCAAGCTCGTCGGCCTCGGCGAGGGCCCCGACGACCTGGCCCCGTTCGAGCCGGGCGCCTTCGTCGACGCCCTGATCGGCGACTGACCCCGCCGCACCGGCTCCGCGAAGGGCCCCCGCCGCGCAGTCAGCGGCGGGGGCCCTTCGGTGTTGGTACGGCGGCGTACGGGGGGCGTACGGGTGGGGGAGCGGGCCTCAGCAGTGGGTGCGGTGGCAGATGTACGCGAGGGTGCCGAGCAGCAACCGCGCCTGCGGCGGCGCCCCCGCCGTGTCCAGGGTCGGCGGCCGCAGCCAGCGCACCGGCCCGAGCCCGCCCAGGTCCGACGGCGGCGCCGTCACATGCCCGCCGGGACCGATCCCGTGCAGATCCAGATCCGCGTCGTCCCAGCCCATCCGGTACAGCAGCCGCGGCAGCTCGGCCGCCGCGCCCGGCGCCACGAAGAACCGGGCCCGGCCCGTCGGCGTCGCGCACACCGGGCCCAGCGGCAGCCCCATCCGCTCAAGGCGCACCAGCGCCCGGCGGCCCGCCTCCTCGGCCACCTCGATCACGTCGAAGGAACGCCCGACCGGCAGCAGCACCGCCGCACCCGGGTACTCCGACCACGCCTTCGTCGCCACATCGAGCCCGGCGCCCGCCGGGACCGGCTCGGCGAACGCCAGCGGATGCGCCCCCGGAGCCGTACACGCCGGATCACCGCAGGAGCAGCGCCCGGCGGCCGCCCGGGTGCCCGGGACCACGTCCCAGCCCCACAGTCCTGTGTACTCGGCCACCGCTGTGCACTCCGTGGTGCGGACGCGGCGCCGTGAGCCGGTGCGCATCTCACGGATGCCGCCGATCGTGAAGCCCATGCCCCCTCCAACGGGTCGAACGCGCCGGTGGTTACGGACCGGACAGGCACCGTCACACGCCGCCACGCGCCGCCCCGGCTCCGACCCGCCCGGCCGCCCCCGCGCCGACCGCACGGCGCCCGGTGGTGCGACCGGTGGTGCGGACCCTGGCGCGCGCCTCTTCGCGCCCCGGTTCACCGACCCCGATCCTTCGCCTGTCAAGTGAATCGCGTTCCGTGCAGGGGGAGTTCATTCGAAGGGGTGGCGAATGGTGGCGTTTCTTGAAACGCCATGCCCGGACGGGTGATCGTAGGATTACCTTCGGTACACGAACCCCGGAGAAAGTGCGCGCACGGGTATGCCGGAGGCAACCCGGTCTTCCGTTCGAAGGAGTACAAACACCGGACGGGAACCGTACGACACGGCATCCTGGCAGGGGTACGCGAAGACATCACGTGGATGGGGGCGTTCCAGTGGGCGGCAACGGCGCAGACGGTACGACTGCCGGCAAGCGCCCGAACGAGCTCTTGAGCTCCTGGTTCGTGCGCAGCGGCTGGTCGAAGGGCGAGCTGGCGCGCCAGGTGAACCGCCGGGCCCGGCAGATGGGCGCGCACCACATCTCCACCGACACCTCCCGGGTGCGCCGCTGGCTCGACGGCGAGCAGCCCCGCGAACCCATCCCGCGGATCCTCTCCGAGCTGTTCTCCGAGCGCTTCGGCTCCGTCGTCGCCATCGAGGACCTCGGCCTGCGCACCGCCCACCAGTCGCCGTCCGTCTCCGGCGTCGACCTGCCCTGGGCCGGACCCCAGACCGTCTCGCTGCTCAGCGAGTTCTCCCGCAGCGACCTCATGCTCGCCCGCCGCGGCTTCCTCGGCTCCTCGCTCCAGCTCGCCGCCGGACCCGCGCTCATCGAACCCATGCAGCGCTGGCTGGTGCCCACCCCGCTCACCGACACCGAACGCCCAGGACCCGCCGAACCCGACCGGCGCCCGCACCGGCTCTCCCCGGTCGAACTCGACCTCCTCGAATCCACCACCGCCATGTTCCGCCAGTGGGACGCCCAGTGCGGCGGCGGACTGCGCCGCAAGGCCGTCGTCGGCCAGCTCCACGAGGTCACCGACCTCCTCCAGGAGAACCAGCCGCCCGCCATCGCCCAGCGCCTGTTCACCTGCGCCGCCGAACTCGCCGAACTCGCCGGCTGGATGAGCTACGACGTGGGCCTCCAGCCCACCGCCCAGAAGTACTTCGTGCTCGCCCTGCACGCCGCCAAGGAGGCCGGGGACAAGCCGCTCGGCTCGTACATCCTGTCCTCGATGAGCCGCCAGATGATCCACCTCGGCAGACCCGACGACGCCCTCGAACTCATCCACCTCGCCCAGTACGGCAGTCGCGACTGCGCCACCTCCCGCACCCAGGCCATGCTGTATGCGATGGAGGCCCGCGCCTACGCCAACATGGGCCAGCCCTCCAAGTGCAAGCGGGCCGTGCGGATGGCCGAGGACACCTTCGCCGACGTCGGACTCGACGGCGAACCCGAGCCCGACTGGATCCGCTTCTTCTCCGAGGCCGAACTCAACGGCGAGAACTCCCACTCCTTCCGCGACCTCGCCTATGTCGCCGGACGCTCGCCCACCTACGCCTCGCTCGCCGAACCCGTCATGGAACGGGCCGTCGACCTCTTCGAGAAGGACCCCGAGCACCAGCGCTCGTACGCCCTCAACCTCATCGGCATGGCCACCGTCCACCTCCTCAAGCGCGAGCCCGAGCAGTCCGTCGTCCTCGCCGAGAAGGCCCTCGGCATCGCCCGCAAGGTCCGCTCCGAACGGGTCAACACCCGACTGCGCAAGACCGTCGACACCGCCGCCCGCGACTTCGGCGACGTCGCCGAGGTCCTCCACCTCACCGACCGGCTCACCGCGCTGCTCCCGGAGACCGCCGAAGCCGTCTGACCCCCGCCCCGCACCCCGCTGCTCCGCCCCGACCGGCCCCGTACCCCGTACCGCACCGGTCCCGCACACCCCGGCCGCGCCGGCCGTCCCGTGAAGCCCCGACTCGGCTCCCCCGCCGCAAGGACACACGGACGGTCGACGCGGCCGGTCCTTTTCCGGCGGCCCCTCCCACCGGCCCGGCCACCGGCCGTTCACGGTCGCGTAACACGCCCCGCCCCCTTGTCACCGCGGCGAAACATCGAGCGGCATCGGCGGAAACCGGCCTGCGCGAATCTCTGGCGCATAACCGGCCCCCCACGGCCCCGCCCCCCTCGGCCCCGCCCCGCACAGGCCGCAACGACGACGAGGAGACGCCGATGGCAGCAGCCATCACGACCCTGGCGGCGGACACGCCCACCCTGTCCGCCGCGAACACCGGGTTCATGCTCATCTGCTCCGCCCTGGTCATGCTGATGACCCCGGCCCTGGCCTTCTTCTACGGAGGCATGGTCCGCGTCAAGTCCACCCTCAACATGCTGATGATGAGCTTCATCAGCCTCGGGATCGTCACGATCCTGTGGGTGCTCTACGGCTTCAGCATCGCCTTCGGCACCGACACCGGCTCCCTCGTCGGCTGGTCCTCCGACTACGTCGGCCTCGGCGGCATCGGACTCACCGAACTCTGGGACGGCTACACCATCCCGGTGTACGTCTTCGCCGTCTTCCAGCTGATGTTCGCCATCATCACGCCCGCCCTGATCAGCGGCGCCCTCGCCGACCGGGTCAAGTTCAGCGCCTGGGCCCTGTTCATCACCCTCTGGGTCACCCTCGTCTACTTCCCGGTCGCGCACTGGGTGTGGGGCGCGGGCGGCTGGCTCTTCGAGATGGGCGTCATCGACTTCGCGGGCGGCACCGCCGTCCACATCAACGCCGGTGCCGCCGCCCTCGGCGTCATCCTCGTCATCGGCAAGCGCGTCGGCTTCAAGAAGGACCCGATGCGCCCGCACAGCCTCCCGCTCGTCATGCTCGGCGCCGGACTCCTCTGGTTCGGCTGGTTCGGCTTCAACGCCGGATCCTGGCTCGGCAACGACGACGGCGTCGGCGCCGTCATGTTCGTCAACACCCAGGTCGCCACCGCCGCCGCCATGCTCGCCTGGCTCGCGTACGAGAAGCTCCGGCACGGCTCCTTCACCACCCTCGGCGCCGCCTCCGGCGCCGTCGCCGGACTCGTCGCCATCACCCCTTCGGGCGGTTCCTGCTCCCCGCTCGGCGCCATCGCGATCGGCGCCGTCGCCGGACTCCTGTGCGCCATGGCCGTCGGCCTGAAGTACCGCTTCAACTACGACGACTCCCTCGACGTCGTCGGCGTCCACCTGGTCGGCGGCGTCGTCGGCTCCCTCCTCGTCGGCTTCTTCGCCACCGGCGGCGTCCAGTCCGACGCCAAGGGCCTCTTCTACGGCGGCGGACTCGAACAGCTCGGCAAGCAGGCCGTCGGCGTCCTCGCCGTCCTCGCCTACTCTCTGATCGTCTCCGCGCTCCTCGCCCTGGCCATCGACAAGGCGATGGGCATGCGGGTCACCGAGGACGTCGAGGTCTCCGGCATCGACCAGGTCGAACACGCCGAGACCGCGTACGACTTCAGCGGGGCGGGCGGCGGCATCGCCGGACGCGCCACGGCCGTACCCGCCCCGGTCGCGAGCACGGCCGAGAGCGCCACGGCGGAGCACGACAAGGCGGACAGCAAGGCGGACAAGAAGGTGGACGCATGAAGCTCATCACCGCGGTCGTGAAGCCGCACCGGCTCGACGAGATCAAGGAGGCCCTGCAGGCGTTCGGCGTCCACGGCCTCACCGTCACCGAGGCCAGCGGCTACGGCCGCCAGCGCGGCCACACCGAGGTCTACCGGGGCGCCGAGTACACCGTCGACCTCGTCCCGAAGATCCGCATCGAGGTCCTGGTCGAGGACGACGACGCCGAACAGCTCATCGACGTCGTCGTGAAGGCCGCCAGAACCGGCAAGATCGGAGACGGCAAGGTGTGGAGCGTGCCGGTCGAGACCGCCGTCCGCGTCCGCACCGGCGAACGCGGCCCGGACGCACTCTGACCCTCCGGTCCGGCCTCGAACCGCCCGCCACCCGCAGCACTCAGCACGCAGGACCCGTACCCGGGGCCCGACCCCGGACACGGCCACGGGGTTACGCGCACGGGTAAGAACAGGGGACACCGCTGGTGACCAGCCTCGATGTGACAACGGAAACCGAAGACCAGGGACCCAGCGGCTACGCGGCGGCCCGGCTGCGCCTTCTCACCGAGAAGACGCGGACCGGGCCGCCCCGGCGTACCGCCCTCGCCCGCCTCACCGACGACTGGCTGGCCGCGCTCTACGCCGCCGCCGCACCGCCACCCGGCACCGCCCTCGTCGCCGTCGGCGGCTACGGCCGCGGCGAACTCTCCCCGCGCAGCGACCTCGACCTGCTGCTCCTCACCGACGGCCGCGCCGACCCCGGCGCCGTCGCCGCCCTCGCCGACCGCGTCTGGTACCCCGTGTGGGACCTCGGCCTCGCCCTCGACCACTCCGTCCGTACCACCACCGAGGCCGTCAAGACCGCCGCCGACGACCTCAAGGTCCAGCTCGGCCTCCTCGACGCCCGCACCGTCGCGGGCGACGCCGGACTCGTCACCGCCCTGCGCGGCACCGTCCTCGCCGACTGGCGCAACCAGGCCGTCCGCCGCCTCCCCGAACTCGCCGCCCTCTGCCGCGACCGCGCCGAACGCTCCGGCGAACTCGCCGCCCTCCTCGAACCCGACCTCAAGGAAGCCCGCGGCGGCCTCCGCGACGCCCACGCCCTCGACGCCGTCGCCGCGTCCTGGCTCGCCGACGCCCCCCGCGAAGGACTCGGCGACGCCCGCCGCCGCCTCCTCGACACCCGCGACGCCCTCCACCTCGCCACCGGCCGCGCCACCGACCGGCTCGCCCTCCAGGAACAGGACGCCGTCGCCGCCGAACTCGGCCTCCTCGACGCCGACACCCTGCTCCGCGAGGTGTACGAGGCCGCCCGCGTCATCGCGTACGCCTCCGACGTCACCTGGCGCGAGGTCGGCCGCGTCATCAAGGCCCGCTCCGCCCGCCCGGCCCGGCTCCGCGGCCTCCTCGGCGGCCGGGGCGCCCGCACCGGCGGCGCACGCCCCGGCGGCGCGAAACCGCCCGTCGCCCGCACCCCGCTCGCCGAAGGCGTCGTCGAGATGGACGGCGAGGCCGTCCTCGCCCTCGGCGCCCGCCCCGAACGCGACCCCGTCCTCCCGCTGCGCGCCGCCGCCGCGGCCGCCCAGGCCGGGCTGCCGCTCTCCCCGCACGCCGTCCGCCGCCTCGCCGCCACCGCCGCACCCCTGCCGGTGCCCTGGCCCGCCGAGGCCCGCGAAGCCCTCGTCACCCTGCTCGGCGCGGGCGCCACCACAGTCCCCGTCTGGGAGGCCCTGGAGGCCGAAGGACTCGTGACCCGGCTGCTGCCCGACTGGGAACGCGTCCGCTGCCGCCCCCAGCGCAACCCCGTCCACACCTGGACCGTCGACCGCCACCTCGTCGAGACCGCCGTCCGCGCCGCCCACCTCACCCGCCGCGTGCACCGCCCCGACCTGCTCCTGATCGCCGCCCTGCTGCACGACATCGGCAAGGGCTGGCCCGGCGACCACTCCCTCGCGGGCGAGACCATCGCCCGCGACGTCGCCGCCCGCGTCGGCTTCGACCCCGCCGACGTCGCCGTCATCGCCACCGTCGTCCGCCACCACCTGCTGCTCGTCGACACCGCCACCCGCCGCGACCTCGACGACCCCGCCACCGTACGGACCGTCGCCGACGCCGTCGGCAGCACCGGCGCCCTCGAACTCCTGCACGCCCTCACCGAGGCCGACGCCCTCGCCACCGGACCCGCCGCCTGGTCCACCTGGCGCGCCTCCCTCGTCGCCGACCTCGTCAAACGCGTCACCGCCGTCCTCGCGGGCGACGAACCGCCCGACCCCGAGGCCGCCGCGCCCAGCGCCGCCCAGGAACGCCTCGCGATCGAGGCCCTGCGCACCGGCGAACCCGTCCTCACCCTGCGCACCGAACCCGGCCCCGACGACGCCGGGGCGGCGGCCGGGCCCGATGGGTCCGGCGGGCCCGCCGGGGGAGCGGGGGGCGTGAGCCTGGTGGGCGTCGAACTGCTCGTCGCGCTCCCCGAACGCCCCGGCGTGCTCCCCGCCGTCGCCGGAGTCCTCGCCCTGCACCGCCTCACCGTCCGCGCCGCCGACCTCCGCGCCGTCGCCCTGCCCGCCGAGCTCGACCACCCCGGACCCGGCCCGGCCCCCGCCCCCGCCGTCCTCGTCCTCAACTGGCGGGTCGCCGCCGAGTACGGCTCGCTCCCCGAGGCCCACCGGCTGCGCGCCGACCTCGTCCGCGCCCTCGACGGCTCCCTCGACGTCCCAGCCCGGCTCGCCGAACGCGACGCCGCCCAGCCCCGCCGCCGCGGCGTCACCGCGCCCCCGCCCCGGGTCACCGTCGCCCCCGCCGCCTCCCGGCACGCCACCGTCCTGGAAGTCCGCGCCCAGGACGCCCCGGGACTCCTCCACCGCATCGGCCGCGCCCTGGAGGGCGCCGACGTCCGGGTCCGCAGCGCCCATGTCTCCACCCTCGGCGCCAACGCCGTCGACACCCTGTACGTGACCAGGCCGGACGGCTCCCCGCTCGCGCCCGAGGACGCCGCAGGACTCGCGAGGACACTGGAGGCCGCGCTGGCCTGAGCGGCCCGTCCGGTACGGCCGGGGCGGCGCCGCCCCGGCCGTACCGGAAGCTCCGGCCGTACGGGCCCGGCGGGCCTCGGCCCGGGCCGGATACCCTTGGGTGACTGCCCACCCCGACCCGAGGAATCGCGACCACCGTGTTCGATACGCTTTCCGACCGCCTGGCGAATACCTTCAAGTCCCTCCGGGGCAAGGGCCGCCTCTCCGAGCAGGACATCGACAGCGCGGCCCGGGAAATCCGTATCGCCCTCCTCGAGGCCGATGTCGCCCTCCCGGTCGTCCGCGCGTTCATCAAGAACGTCAAGGAGAGGTCCGTCGGGGCCGAGGTCTCCAAGGCGCTGAACCCCAGCCAGCAGGTCATCAAGATCGTCAACGAGGAGCTCGTCAGCATCCTCGGCGGCGAGACCCGCCGACTGCGGTTCGCCAAGAACCCGCCGACCGTGATCATGCTCGCCGGTCTCCAGGGTGCCGGTAAGACCACCCTCGCCGGAAAGCTCGGCCTCTGGCTGAAGAGCCAGGGCCACACCCCGCTCCTCGTCGCCTGCGACCTCCAGCGCCCCAACGCCGTCAACCAGCTCTCGGTCGTCGCCGACCGCGCCGGTGTCGGCTTCTACGGCCCGCAGCCCGGCAACGGCGTCGGCGAGCCCGTCCAGGTCGCCAAGGACTCCCTCGAGTACGCCCGGTCGAAGATGTACGACGTCGTCATCGTCGACACCGCCGGCCGCCTCGGCATCGACCAGGAGCTGATGCGGCAGGCCGCGGACATCCGCGACGCCGTCAGCCCCGACGAGATCCTGTTCGTCGTCGACGCCATGATCGGCCAGGACGCGGTCAACACCGCCGAGGCGTTCCGCGACGGCGTCGGCTTCGACGGCGTCGTGCTGTCCAAGCTCGACGGCGACGCCCGCGGTGGTGCCGCGCTCTCCATCGCGCACGTCACCGGCAAGCAGATCATGTTCGCCTCCAACGGCGAGAAGCTGGACGACTTCGACGCGTTCCACCCGGACCGCATGGCGTCCCGCATCCTCGGCATGGGCGACATGCTGTCGCTCATCGAGAAGGCCGAGCAGACCTTCAGCCAGGAAGAGGCCGCCAAGATGGCCTCCAAGCTGGCGTCCAAGAAGGGTCAGGAATTCACGCTCGACGACTTCCTCGCCCAGATGGAGCAGGTCCGCAAGATGGGCTCCATCTCCAAGCTGCTCGGCATGCTCCCCGGCATGGCGCAGATGAAGGACCAGATCAACAACATCGACGAGCGCGAGGTCGACCGCACCGCCGCGATCATCAAGTCGATGACCCCGGCCGAGCGCCAGGACCCCACCCTCATCAACGGCTCCCGCCGGGCCCGTATCGCCCGCGGTTCCGGTGTCGAGGTCAGCGCCGTCAAGGGCCTGGTCGAGCGCTTCTTCGAGGCCCGCAAGATGATGTCCCGCATGGCGCAGGGCGGCGGCATGCCCGGCATGCCCGGGATCCCCGGCATGGGCGGTGGCCCCGGCCGCCAGAAGAAGCAGATCAAGCAGGCCAAGGGCAAGCGCAAGAGCGGCAACCCGATGAAGCGGAAGGCCGACGAGCAGGCCGCCCAGGAGCGCCGCGAGCAGGCGCAGGCCGGCGGCGCCTTCGGGCTCCCGGCGGCCGGCCAGGGCCCCGCCGACTTCGAGCTGCCCGACGAGTTCAAGAAGTTCATGGGCTGACGACGCCCGCACCCGCCCCGACAAGGGCGGTACGGAGGGGCCCGCGACGGTACGAAACCGTCGCGGGCCCCTTTTCGTCCGCCCGGCCCACCCGTAATGCCGGGAATGCCGCACTCTTCGATACTGGGGCCACAGCCGCCCCGAGGAGAGCCCGTGGCCAACCCCGTACCCCCGCGCGACCGGACCGACCAGCCCTGGCGCTCGGAAGGGGCCCCGCCGCCCCCGCCGTCCAAGAAGAAGATGCCCGGAGGCTGGGGCGGACTCATCCTCACCGCGCTCGCGGTCTACCTCATCGCCAACCTCGTCCTCTCCCTCTTCAACGAGGGCGACGGGCCGACCATCTCCTACACCGAGTTCGACAAACAGGTCGCCGCGGGCAACGTCTCCAAGATCTACTCCAAAGGCGACGCCATTCAGGGCCAGCTGAAGAACAAACAACCCGTTCCGGACGGCGGCAAGGGCGACTACAGCAAATTCACCACCCAGCGCCCCGCCTTCGCCGACGACGACCTGTGGGCCCAGCTCACCAAGAGCGGCACCGTCGTCACCGCCGAACCCGTCGTCCAGGAACGCAGCTTCCTCGCCAACCTGCTCATCTCGCTCGCCCCGATGCTGCTCCTCGTCGTCCTGTGGGTGTTCATCGCCCGCCGGATGAGCGCCGGCATGGGCGGCGGCGCGGGCGGCATGCTCGGCCGCAAGACCCCGCCCAAGCCCGTCGAACTGGACGGCGGCAAGCGCACCACCTTCGAGGACGTCGCCGGCATCGACGAGGTCGAGGGCGAACTCAACGACGTCGTCGACTTCCTCAAGAACCCCGACGCCTACCGCGAGATGGGCGCCAAGATGCCCCGCGGCGTCCTCCTCGCCGGACCGCCCGGAACCGGCAAGACCCTGCTCGCCCGCGCCGTCGCGGGCGAGGCCGGAGTGCCCTTCTTCTCCGCCTCCGCCTCCGAATTCATCGAGATGATCGTCGGCGTCGGCGCCTCCCGCGTCCGCGAACTCTTCGCCGAGGCCCGCAAGGTCGCCCCCGCGATCATCTTCATCGACGAGATCGACACCATCGGCCGGGCCCGCGGCGGCGGCGCCGGCATGGGCGGCCACGACGAACGCGAACAGACCCTCAACCAGATCCTCACCGAGATGGACGGCTTCACCGGCTCCGAAGGCGTCATCGTGCTCGCCGCCACCAACCGCGCCGACGTCCTCGACCCCGCCCTCACCCGGCCCGGCCGCTTCGACCGGATCGTCCACGTCAACCCTCCCGACCGCGGCGGCCGCGAAGCCATCCTCAAGATCCACACCCGCGAGATCCCGCTCGCCAAGAACGTCGACCTCGAACAGGTCGCCAAGACCACCCCCGGCATGACCGGCGCCGAACTCGCCAACCTCGCCAACGAGGCCGCCCTCCTCGCCGTGAAACGCCAGCAGAAGACCGTCACCCAGTCCGACCTCTCCGACGCCCTCGAAAAGGTCCAGCTCGGCGCCGAACGCCCGCTCGTCATGCCCCTCGAAGAACGCCGCCGCACCGCCTACCACGAGAGCGGCCACGCCCTCCTCGGCATGCTCCAGCCCGGCGCCGACCCCGTCCGCAAGATCACCATCGTGCCCCGCGGCCGCGCCCTCGGCGTCACCCTCTCCACCCCCGACGCCGACAAGTACGCCTACACCGAGGAGTACCTGCGCGGCCGGATCATCGGCGCCCTCGGCGGCATGGCCGCCGAACAGGTCGTCTTCGGCGTCATCACCACCGGCGCCGAGAGCGACCTGGAACAGGTCACCAACATCGCCCGCGGCATGGCCGGCCGCTGGGGCATGAGCGAACGCGTCGGCCGCCTCACCGCCATCCCCAGCGACGCCCAGCAGGCGTACGGCCTCTCCGCCGCGCCCGCCACCCTCGACACCGTCGACGCGGAGATGCGCCGGATCGTCGACGAGTGCTACGAGAGCGCCATCCGCCAGCTCCACGACCACCGCGACAAGCTCGACGCCCTCGCGGAGGCCCTGCTGGAGAACGAGACCCTGGAGGAGGCACAGGCGTACCGGGCGGCGGGCATCCCGCGCCTGACGAAGGACGACGGGACGGGGGACGGCCAGGAGGGTACGGACGGCGGGGACGGTACGGAGGGCTGAGACGGTACGGAGGGGGGAGGCGGGGCCTGAGCGGCGGCCGGGCCTGACGGCGAGGCCCCGACAGGCCGGGGCGGGCGGGCCCGGCGGACCGGCTCCGCCCTACGCGGCCACCCGCGCGATCACATACCGGAAGTCGTTCGCCATCCACACCGTCCCGTCCGGCCGGGCGAACGGCTCCAGGGCCTCAAGCAGCTCCTTCTCCACCTGATCCGGATCGGTCGCCTCGATCGCCGCGTCGAACTCACCCGTCGACAGCAGCCCGCGCACCGCGCTGTCCCGGTCCGCGTAGCCGAACGGGCACGACACCCGCCCGCTGCCCGCCGCCCGCAGCCCCGCCGCCGCCACCGCGTCCTCCAGGCGCGCCCGCTCCATCGGCCGCCAGTCCGTCAGCCGCGCCGCGACCCGCAGCACCGAGGCCGTCGCGCACCGCTCCGCGGGACCCCAGCCCGCGAGCACCACCGCCGCACCCGGTTCCGCCAGACGGGTGGCCGCCGCAAGACCCCCGACGACCCGCGCCGTCCCGTGGAACGCCGTGATCACGTCGTACGGACCGCCCTCCGGCACCCCGGACCCGGCGATCCGCACCCGCGGCAACCGCTCCCGCGCGAGCGCCACGCGCGCGTGGTCGCGGTCCGCGCCGGTCACCCGCGCCCCGCGGCCCGCCGCGATCAGCAGCGCCAGACCGGAGCCGCAGCCCAGGCCGAGCACCCGCGACCCGGCGCCCACGCCGAGCCGGTCGTACACCGCCTCGTACAAGGGCACGAGCATCCGTTCCTGGATCTCGGCCCAGTCGCGCGCGGGGTGGTGCGGGACGAGCGTAGGTGTCATGGAAAGCGCCCCAATCCGTACTCGGACGACAACCCCCCGTAGCCAGGGAACTGCGCAACCCGTCCGCCGTCCAGTGCTCGCGCGCCCCCTTCCCCCGGAGAGGGGGCGCGCGAGCACGGGACGACCGCCGGGGGACGGCGGGGGAGTCCGGGACGGAGGGGGCGGTGCCCGAGTTCGGGCAGCCACCCGGTACTGTCCCTCCCACACCGCTCCGGCGCGCGTGAACCATCCGCGCGCCGGGGCGTATGCGCCGTACGCGCAGCTCCCCACGCATCCGCACCGACTGACGGGTACGTGCAAAATATTTGAGTTGCCCCGGAATGGAACCCGGAAGGGATCCGGCTCGTTGTACCCGACGTGAGCACGACACCACCTGTTCTCGCCGCAGAGCTGGCACAGGCGTGGGCCGACATTCAGCGGCACCACTCCGAGCTGCCCGACCTTGCCGCGCCCGAGTCCCTGATCGGAGAGTCCTCGTCCGCCTGCGGCGCCGAGCTCTCCTTCGAGCGACTGCTCCACGAGGCAGTCCACGGCATCGCCGCCGCCCGAGGAGTCCGCGACACCTCCCGCGCCGGCCGCTACCACAACCGCAGATTCCTCGCGATCGCCGAGGAGCTCGGCCTCGACCATCCCGAGGAGCCGCACGCCAGCAGCGGCTTCTCCCTGGTCACCCTGAACGCCGAGGCCAAGCGGCGCTACCGGCCCACCATCGAACGCCTCCAGCGCGCGCTCAAGGCCCACACCGTGGCCACCGCCGCCGACACCAAGCGCAGCTTCCGCGGACCGGCCGCCCGGCACGGCTCCTCCGGCGGTGGCGTCCGCGTCAAGGCGGTCTGCGACTGCGGACGCAATGTGCGCGTGGTGCCGTCCGTGCTCGCCCAGGCGCCCATCGTCTGCGGCGGCTGCGGCAAGCCCTTCCGTATCCCGGAGACCGTCGGCGCCGCCAGCTGACCGCGCGCGGGTCGGCCTCGTCGCGGGCGCGGCGAGGCCGCCGTACGACGTGTGGCACAATGGTCAGCTGTACTCGACAGTCGAACAGGACCCCTCTCTCCTCCGGCTGACGCGTCCATCGGGCACTCGGGTACCACAACCCCACGTGGCATCACCGGTGCCCAACCACGTCAAGACCAGGAGACACCACTCCAGTGGCAGTCAAGATCAAGCTCAAGCGCCTCGGCAAGATTCGCCAGCCGCACTACCGCATCGTCGTCGCCGACTCGCGCACCCGCCGTGACGGCCGCGCGATCGAGGAGATCGGCCTCTACCACCCGACGTACAACCCGTCGCGTATCGAGGTCGACTCCGAGCGTGCGCAGTACTGGCTGTCCGTCGGCGCCCAGCCGACCGAGCCCGTCCTCGCCATCCTGAAGCTCACCGGCGACTGGCAGAAGGCGAAGGGCCTCCCGGCCCCGGAGAAGCCGCTGCTCGCCCCGGCGACCAAGGAAGCCAAGCGCGCCACCTTCGACGAGTTCGCGAAGACCCTCGAGGGCGACGACAACAAGGGTGAGGCCATCACCCCGAAGGCCAAGAAGGCTGACAAGAAGGCGGACGAGGCCGAGGCCGAGTCCACCGAGTCGACCGAGGCCTGATCATGCTCGAGGAGGCTCTCGAGCACCTCGTGAAGGGCATCGTCGAGAACCCCGACGACGTGCAGGTCGCCTCGCGCAACCTGCGTCGCGGCCGCGTCCTCGAGGTCCGGGTGCACCCCGACGACCTCGGCAAGGTCATCGGCCGCAACGGGCGCACCGCGCGCGCACTGCGCACCGTCGTGGGCGCCATCGGCGGCCGGGGGATCCGCGTCGACCTCGTCGACGTGGACCAGGTCCGCTGAAAGATTGACACCGGCACGGGCCGGGGAGGGCAGCCGCCCACCCCGGCCCGTTGCCGTTCCCGTACGACAGGAGAGTTCACCAGTGCAGTTGGTAGTCGCGCGGATCGGCCGCGCCCACGGCATCAAGGGCGAGGTCAGCGTCGAGGTACGGACCGACGAGCCCGAGCTGCGGCTCGGCCCCGGCGCCGTCCTGCACACCGACCCGGCCACCGTCGGACCCCTCACCATCGAGGCCGGCCGGGTGCACAGCGGCCGCCTGATGCTGCGCTTCGCCGGCGTCACCGACCGCACCGGCGCCGAGGCCCTGCGCAACACCCTCCTCATCGCCGACGTCGACCCGGAGGAGCTGCCCGAGGAGGAGGACGAGTACTACGACCACCAGCTGGTCGACCTCGACGTGGTCCTCGCCGACGGCACCGAGATCGGCGTCATCTCGGAGATCTCGCACCTGCCGTCCCAGGACCTGTTCATCGTGGAACGGCCGGACGGCAGCGAGCTGATGATCCCGTTCGTCTCGCAGATCGTCACCGAGATCGACCTGGAGAACCAGCGTGCCGTCATCGACCCGCCGCCGGGCCTGATCGACGACGCCCAGGCGGTCGTGGCCTCCTCGCGCGACGAGGCGGACGAGACCGAGACGGGCGACGCAGAGTCGAGCTCGGACACGTCGGACAAGGACGCCTCCTGATGCGCCTCGACGTCGTCACGATCTTCCCCGAGTACCTCGAACCGCTGAACGTCTCGCTGGTCGGCAAGGCCCGCGCCCGCGGCGTGCTCGACGTGCACGTCCACGACCTGCGGGACTGGACGTACGACCGGCACAACACCGTCGACGACACCCCGTACGGCGGCGGCCCCGGCATGGTCATGAAGACCGACCCCTGGGGCGACGCCCTCGACCAGGCCCTCACCGACGGCTACGAGGCCGGTGCCCACGCGCCCGCCCTCGTCGTGCCCACCCCCAGCGGCCGGCCCTTCACCCAGGAACTCGCCGTCGAGCTGTCCGAGCGGCCCTGGCTGATCTTCACGCCCGCCCGCTACGAGGGCATCGACCGCCGCGTCATGGACGAGTACGCCACCCGCATCCCGGTGTACGAGGTGTCGATCGGCGACTACGTCCTCGCGGGCGGCGAGGCCGCCGTCCTCGTCGTCACCGAGGCCGTCGCCCGGCTGCTGCCCGGCGTCCTCGGCAACGCCGAGTCCCACCAGGACGACTCCTTCGCCCCCGGCGCCATGGCCAACCTGCTCGAAGGCCCCGTCTACACCAAGCCCCCGGTGTGGCGCGGCCACGGCATCCCCGACGTCCTGGTCAGCGGCCACCACGGCAAGATCGCCCGCTGGCGGCGCGACGAGGCCCTGCGCCGCACCGCCGCCCACCGCCCCGACCTGATCGAGCGCACCGACCCCGCCGCCTTCGACAAGAAGGACCGCGAGACGCTCTCCATCCTCGGCTGGGCCCCCGAGCCCGGCGGCCGATTTTGGCGCAGGCCGCAGGGCGTGGAAGAATAGGCAGCTGCCGTACGTCCGGCGCGCGCCCCCTGCCACAGGGGGGACGACGCCCGCCGACGACGGACGGCGATCCCATCGTTCGTACACACCGCTGATGACCTGTGGCATCGGCGAGGAAAGAGACCTCCATGGCCTCCCTGCTCGACCAGGTCAACGCCGCGGCCCTGCGCTCCGACGTCCCGGCCTTCCGCCCCGGCGACACCGTGAACGTCCACGTTCGCGTCATCGAGGGCAACCGCTCCCGTATCCAGCAGTTCAAGGGTGTCGTCATCCGCCGTCAGGGCTCGGGCGTCTCCGAGACCTTCACGGTCCGCAAGGTCTCCTTCTCCGTCGGCGTCGAGCGCACCTTCCCGGTGAACAGCCCGATCTTCGAGAAGATCGAGCTCGTGACCCGCGGTGACGTCCGTCGCGCGAAGCTGTACTACCTCCGTGAGCTGCGCGGCAAGGCCGCGAAGATCAAGGAGAAGCGCGACAACTGAGCCTCGGTCCTCAGGGTGGCGGGATAGGCTCGCCCCCGATGGACACCGAAGCACAGCAAGAGCACACGGAGCGCGATCGCTCCTCCGACGAGGAGGAGCGGTCGCGCTCCGCGCGCGTTTCCGGGCCTGATCCCGATTCGGTTTCCGGCCCTGAATCCGGGACTGTTTCCGGGCCTGATTCCGGGTCTGCCGGTTCGCGGCGTGCCGGTGGTGTGCTGAGCTGGCGGCGGACCGGTCTGATCGGTGTCGCCTGCATGGTCTTCCTGCTGGTTTTCAGCCATTTCGTGCTCCAGCCGTTCCTGGTCCCGAGCAGCTCGATGCAGCCCACCCTCCAGGTCGGCGACCGGATCCTGGTCAACAAGCTGGCGTACCGTTTCGGCGCCGAGCCGCGCCGGGGTGACGTCGTCGTCTTCGACGGCACCGGCTCCTTCGTCCAGGAGCCGCCCGCGCAGAACCCGGTGACCGGCCTGCTGCACGACGCGGCGGCCGCCCTCGGGCTCGCGGAACCCGACGAGACCGACTTCGTGAAGCGGGTCATCGGCACCGGCGGCGACCGGGTGGTCTGCTGCGACAAGGACGGCGGACTCAGCGTCAACGGCGTCCCGGTGCGTGAGTCCTATCTGATGCCCGGCGACCGCCCCTCCAGCGTGCCCTTCGACATCGTGGTGCCTCAGGGAACCCTGTGGGTGATGGGCGACCACCGCAGCCAGTCCAGCGACTCCCGCGACCACCTCGGCCAGCCCGGCGGCGGCATGGTCCCGGTCGACAAGGTGATCGGCCGCGCCGACTGGATCGGCTGGCCCGTCGGCCGCTGGACGACGATCCCGGCGACCGGCGCGTTCGACGCGGTCCCGGACTGGTCGGGCGGCGGCGCCCACGCCCTGTCCGGCGGCCAGGGGTCAGGACCGGGGTCCGGACCAGGTTCCGCGCCGGGGTCCGGACGTGGGTAGGCGGGGCAAGCCCCCGGCCGGCCGAGCCGGCCGCGCCGGTTCCGGAGGTGTCGGTTCCGGAGGCGCCGGTTCCGTACCGTACGAGACGTTCGGTGGGGCCGGCGGGGATTCCGGTACGGGTACGAGTTCCGGGTCCGGTACGGGGCGGGGTACGGGCGCGGGGCCCGCGGCGGGGCCCGCGGCGGCCGGGCGGGCCGAGCGGCGCCGACTGGCCCGTAAGGTCAGAAGACGCCGACGGCGTTCGACGATCACCGAGATCCCGCTCCTCCTCACCGTCGCCGTCCTCATCGCCCTGGTCCTGAAGACGTTCCTGGTGCAGGCGTTCGTGATCCCGTCGGGCTCGATGGAGCAGACCATCCGGATCGACGACCGGGTCCTTGTCGACAAGTTGACCCCGTGGTTCGGCAGCACGCCGCAGCGCGGTGACGTCGTCGTCTTCGAGGACCCCGGCAACTGGCTCCAGCACGAGGAGACCACGGGGTCCGACGACCCGGTCGGCGTGAAGCAGATCAAGCAGGGCCTGACTTTCATCGGTCTGATGCCGTCCGCCGACGAGCGGGACCTGATCAAGCGGGTCGTCGCGGTCGGCGGCGACACGGTGAAGTGCTGCGGTGCCGACGGGCGGCTCACCGTCAACGGCGTGGCCGTTGAGGAACCGTATCTGCACCCGGGGAACGTGCCCTCGACGATGCCGTTCGAGGTCAAGGTGCCGCCGGGGCGGGTGTTCGTGATGGGCGACCACCGGGCCGACTCCGCCGATTCGCGCTACCACCTCGACGAACCGGAGCACGGCACCGTCGCCGAGGACCGGATCGTGGGCAGGGCCGTCGTCATCGCCTGGCCCTTCGGCCACTGGCGGCGCCTGGAGTCGCGGTCGACGTTCGCCGACGTACCAGCCGCAGCTGCGGACGACGGCGGGGCGGCGGGGGCCGTACCCACAGGTCTGTCGCATAGTGTGTCCCCGCGCGATCTGAACGGATTGCCGAAACTCCCGACCCCTGCGGAACTTCTGCTCGTTATGGGAGTGGTGGGCCTGACCCTGTTCCGGGGCGGGCGATTGCACGGACTGAGGAGTGGATGTGGGGGATTTGGCCGTCGGCGCACGATCCGGACACGGCGAGCCCGAGGACAGGCCCGAGCGGCCCGCCCCGCCGGTGGCGGCCATGACGGATGACTCCGCCGACCCCGCGGGCCGTCCCGCGCCCGGCGCTCCCGGCTCCGACCCCTCCCCGGCCCCGGCTCCCGGCGCTCCGGCCGCCGGCCCGTCCGAGGTCCCGCAGGCCCAGGCCACCCCTGCCGCCGCGCCGGCCGGTGGCTCGGGTTCGGGCCACGACGGCGGGGACGACGGTGACGGCGATGGCGACGGGAACGGGGAAGGCGGTGCCGGCAAAGCCGGCCGGTCCGACCGCGGCCCCAAGAAGCCGCGTTCCTTCTGGAAGGAACTGCCGCTCCTCATCGGCATCGCGCTGGTCCTCGCCCTGCTGATCAAGACGTTCCTGGTGCAGGCGTTCTCGATCCCCTCGGACTCGATGATGAACACCCTGCAGCGCGGCGACCGGGTCCTCGTCGACAAGCTCACCCCGTGGTTCGGCTCCGAGCCCGAGCGCGGCGAGGTCGTCGTCTTCCACGACCCGGGCGGCTGGCTCGAAGAGGCCAACACCCCCGACCCCAACGTGCTCCAGAAGGTCCTCAGCTTCATCGGCCTGATGCCGTCCGCCGAGGAGAAGGACCTGATCAAGCGGGTCATCGCGGTCGGCGGCGACACCGTCTCCTGCAAGGAGGGCGGCAAGGTCGTCGTCAACGGCAAGGAACTCGACGAGAGCTCCTACCTCCACCCCGGCTCCGTGCCGTGCGACCCCGCCTTCGGCCCGGTCAAGGTCCCCGAGGGCCGCATCTGGGTCATGGGCGACAACCGGCAGAACTCGCTGGACTCCCGCTACCACATGGAACTCCCCGGTGGCGGCACCGTCTCCAACGACGACGTGGTGGGCCGCGCCGTCGTCATCGCCTGGCCGGTGACCCGCTGGTCGACGCTGCCCGTCCCGGCCACGTACGACCAGCCCGGCCTCAGCCAGGCACTGGCCGCCGCCCCGGCCACCCTCGGTCTCGCCGGGGCGCTCCCGCTGGTGCTGTGGCGCCGCAAGCGGCGCACCGCCCGCGAGGCCGGTGGGAACGACATCGCGCGGACTGCCCATACCGCGCAGTAGTGACTCACGGGTAGGGTGCCCACCCGGGCCGTCCGCACCGGCGACGGCCCGGACGACGGCCCGGACGACGGCCCGGACGACGGCCCGGACGACGGCCCGGACGACGGCCCGGACGACGGCCTGGAAGACAGCCCGGACGACGGCCCGGCGGAACACCGGACAACCAGAGTGCCGGTCCACCGGAACGTCGGAACGCCGGAACGTCGGAACGCCGGACGGACCGGTCCACCGGATCACCCGAACACCCGAGGTGCCCATGAGTGTCGAACCGCGTTCGGTTCCCCAGGACGGCCACGGCCGCCTCGGCAGAGTCCTGTCGGGGCTGGCCGTGGCCGTCGGCTGTGTGCTCTTCCTCGGCGGCTTCGGCCTCGGGGCGCTGCTCTACCAGCCGTTCACGGTGCCCACCGACTCCATGACCCCGACGCTCGCCGTCGGCTCCAAGATCCTCGCGGCGCGCGTCGACGGAGCCGACGTCAAGCGGGGCGACATCGTCGTCTTCCAGGACGTCCAGTGGGGCAACGTCACCATGGTCAAGCGGGTCGTGGGCGTCGGCGGCGACACCGTCGCCTGCTGCGGCGCGGGCGGCCGCCTCACCGTCAACGGCACCCCGGTCGACGAACCGTATCTGCGGGACGCGGGCAAGGCCGTCGGCACCGCCGACGGGCAGCCGGGCAGCGCGGGCGCGGCGGCCCCGGGAGCCGAGTTCTCCGCCAAGGTCCCCGACGGCAGCCTCTTCCTGCTCGGCGACGACCGCCACACCTCGATGGACTCCCGGGCCCACCTCCAGGAAGCCGGACACGGCGCCGTGCCGCGCGGCGCGGTGATCGGCCGGGTCGACGCCGTCGCCTGGCCCGCCCCCGGCGCCCTGGACCGCCCGGCGGCCTTCGCGGCCCTCCCCGGCGGCACCTCGCAGCCCGGCCCCGTGGTGCCCCTGGTCAGCGCGATCGTCGCCGGGTGCGTACTGATCCTGGCCGGGGCGGCGTACGGGCCGCTGGTGCGGCGCGGGGGCCGGAAGAAGACCACGGGTTCTGCGGCCGGGACCGCGAAGGGCCGGGTGAACGCGTGAGCGGCGCGGAGACGGCGGGCGCGGCGGCGACCGAGGTGGAGTCGCGGCGGGTCGCACGGGTCGTGCTGCTCGACCCGGACGACCGGATCCTCCTCATCCACGGCTTCGAACCCGACGACCCCGCCCAGACCTGGTGGTTCACACCCGGCGGCGGCCTGGAGGGCGACGAGACCCGCGAACAGGCCGCGCTGCGCGAACTCGCCGAGGAGACCGGCATCACCGACGTACGGCTCGGCCCGCTGCTCTGGCGGCGCTTCTGCTCGTTCCCCTTCGCCGGACGCCGCTGGGACCAGGACGAGTGGTACTACCTGGCCCGTACCACCCAGACCGCCACCGCGCCCAGCGCCCTCACCGAGCTCGAGGCCCGTAGCGTCGCCGGCCTGAGATGGTGGACCTCCGCCGAACTGTCGGCGGCCCGTGAGACGGTGTACCCCAACAGACTCGCCGAGCTGCTCCACACTCTGCTCGACGAAGGACCCCCGAGCACGCCGCTCGATCTCGCCCCGGAAATCGTTTAGGGGAGCGAGCGGCTGGCGCACAATGGGGGGACGCACGGCTGAAGGGGAACATGCCATGAGCGCCGAGGACCTCGAGAAGTACGAGACCGAGATGGAGCTGAAGCTCTACCGGGAGTACCGCGACGTCGTCGGGCTGTTCAAATACGTGATCGAGACCGAGCGGCGCTTCTACCTCACCAACGACTACGAGATGCAGGTCCACTCGGTCCAGGGCGAGGTCTTCTTCGAGGTCTCCATGGCCGACGCCTGGGTCTGGGACATGTACCGGCCGGCCCGATTCGTGAAGCAGGTCCGCGTCCTCACGTTCAAGGACGTGAATATCGAGGAGCTCAACAAGAGCGACCTGGAGCTTCCCGGCAGCTGAGCCGCCGGGCCCCCGGGGGCGCGGCATGGGGCAGGTCACGGGGCAGGGCGAGGGGCGGGGCGCGGGGCGGACCACCGCGGACCACCCGGACGAGTGACGAAGTTGTCCACAGACAGCCACTCCTCCACAGGCCCGCACACGGAACGTAGCGGTGCGTCACATTCGGTGCCGGAGGTGGTACCGAATGAACGCGACCAGCGCGCTCGGGCGATACGGCGAAGACGTCGCCGCCCGCACCCTCACCACGACCGGCCTGCACATCCTCGCCAGAAACTGGCGGCACGGCCGCACCGGAGAGATCGACATCGTCGCCCGCGACGGCGACACCCTCGTCGTCTGCGAGGTCAAAACCCGCCGCGACGGCATCTTCCAACACCCCATGGCCGCCATCACCCCGGCCAAAGCCCGACGACTCCGCCACCTCGCCGCCTGCTGGCTCGACACCCACGGCACCCCACCCGGCGACGGCGGTGTCCGCATCGACCTCATCGGCGTCCTGCTGCCCCGCCGCGGCGCACCCGTCGTCACCCACGCCCAGGGGGTGGCCTGACATGACCTTCGCCCGCACCTGCTCCGTCGCCCTCGTCGGCGTCGAAGGAGTCCTCGTCGAGGTCCAGGCCGACCTCGAAACCGGCGTCGCCGCCTTCACCCTCGTCGGACTCCCCGACAAGACCCTCACCGAGAGCCGCGACCGCGTCCGCGCCGCCATCGCCAACTCCGACGCCGAATGGCCCCAGAAGAAACTCACCGTCGGACTCAGCCCCGCCGCCGTCCCCAAAGCCGGATCCGGCTTCGACCTCGCCGTCGCCGCCGCCATCCTCGGCGCTGCCGAACGCATCGACCCCCGCGCCATCGCCGACCTCGTCCTCATCGGCGAACTCGGCCTCGACGGCCGCGTCCGACCCGTCCGAGGCATCCTCCCCGCCGTCCTCGCCGCCGCCGACGCGGGCTACCGCCACGTCGTCGTTCCCGAACAGACCGCGGGCGAAGCCGCCCTCGTCCCCGGCGTCTCCGTCCTCGGCGTCCGCACCCTGCGCCAACTCATCGCCGTCCTCACCGACGAACCCGTCCCCCAGGAAGAACCCCACGACCCCGGCCGCCCCGACCCCCTCCTCGCCGGACTCCTCGTCCCCGGCGCGGGCATCGGCACCGGCCTCGCCGCCGACCCCGGCGACGGCCCCGACCTCGCCGACGTCGCCGGCCAGCACACCGCCCGCCGCGCCCTCGAGATCGCCGCCGCCGGCAGCCACCACCTCCTGCTCACCGGACCACCCGGCGCCGGCAAAACCATGCTCGCCGAACGACTCCCCGCCATCCTCCCGCCGCTCACCCGGCACGAATCCCTCGAAGTCACCGCCGTCCACTCCGTCGCCGGGATCCTGCCGCCCGGCGAACCCCTCGTCCGCCGCCCGCCCTACTGCGCACCCCACCACTCCGCGACCATGCAGTCCCTCATCGGCGGCGGCAACGGACTGCCCCGCCCCGGAGCCGTCTCCCTCGCCCACCGAGGCGTCCTCTTCCTCGACGAAGCGCCCGAATTCTCCACGAAATCACTCGACGCACTCCGCCAACCCCTCGAATCCGGGCACGTCATCGTCGCCCGAGCCGCCGGAGTCGTCCGCCTCCCCGCCCGCTTCCTCCTCGCCCTCGCCGCCAACCCCTGCCCCTGCGGCCGCCACACCCTCCACGGCGCCGACTGCGAATGCCCACCCGCCCACATCCGCCGCTACCAGGCCCGGCTCTCCGGACCCCTCCTCGACCGGGTCGACCTCCGCATCGAGGTCGAACCCGTCACCCGCTCCGACCTCCTCGGACACGGCGGCCGAGGCGAACCGAGCAGCACCGTCGCCGACCGCGTCCGTGAGGCCCGCGCCCGCGCCGCCGCCCGACTCGACGGCACCCCCTGGACCCTCAACAGCGAGATCCCCGGCCACGAACTCCGCACCCGCTACCAACCCGCCCCCGGCGCCCTCGCCGCCGCCGAACGCGACATCGAACGCGGCCTGCTCACCGCCCGGGGCGTCGACCGCGTCCTCCGCGTCGCCTGGACCGTCGCCGACCTCGCCGGACACGACCGCCCCACCGCCGAGGACCTGACCCTCGCCCTCGAACTCCGCACCGGCATCGCCCGCGGTGTTCCCCTCCCGACACCGGCCCGAGCGACAGCGGGTGCGGGCGCGGGCGCGGGGCCGAGGGGCGCGGCGACGGGGGAGTGGCGATGACCCCCACCCCGTACCCCGGCGAAACCGGCCCCGGCACCGGCGGCCCGCGACCCCGCGCCCCCCACCCGCCCGGCCCTCCGGCCACCGACCCGCGTGCCGAGGAACGACTCGCCCGCGCCACCCTCACCCACCTCGTCGAACCCGGCGACGAACACGCCGGCCGCGCCCTCCACCGACACGGCGCCACCCGCTTCCTCGACCTCCTCACCCTCACCCGCGGGCACGCCGACCACCCCGACCCCGACCCCGTCGCCTTCCCCGGCACCAGCCCCGCCCGCATCGCCACCTGGCGCCGCCGCGCCGCCACCGCCCGCCCCCACCACGACCTCGACCGCATCACCCGCCTCGGCGGCCGCTTCCTCATCCCCGGCGACACCGAATGGCCCACCCAACTCGACGACCTCCACGACGCCCGCCCCCTCGGCCTCTGGGTCCGCGGCCCCGCCGACCTCCGCGCCTGGGCCCTGCGCTCCGTCGCCCTCGTCGGCGCCCGCACCTGCACCCCCTACGGCGCCCACACCGCCGCCACCCTCGCCGCCGGACTCGCCGAACACGGCTGGGTCGTCGTCTCAGGAGCCGCCTTCGGCATCGACGGCGCCGCCCACCGAGGCGCCCTCGGCAACGGCGGCGCCACCCTCGCCGTCCTCGCCTGCGGCATCGACATCCCCTACCCGAGAGGCCACGCCGGACTCCTCCAACGCATCGCCGAACAAGGCATCCTCCTCGGCGAACTCCCCCCAGGAGCCCACCCCACCCGCAGCCGCTTCATCCTCCGCAACCGCGTCATCGCCGCCCTCACCCGCGGCACCGTCGTCATCGAAGCCCAATACCGCAGCGGCTCCCTCGTCACCGCCCGCGCCGCCGCCCGCCTCGGCCGCCACACCATGGGCGTCCCCGGACCCATCACCAGCGGCCTCTCCGCCGGAGTCCACGAACTCCTCCGCCACGACGCCACCCTCGTCACCGACGCCGCCGAGATCATCGAACTCGTCGGCGACATCGGCCAGCTCGCCCCCCACCGCCAAGGCCCCGTCCTGCCCCGCGACCTCCTCGCCCCCGACACCGCCCGCGTCCTCGAAGCCCTCCCCGGACAGCACCCCACCCCCCTCACCGACATCGCCACCCGCGCCGGCACCCACCCCGACCACACCCTCGCCAAGCTGTACGAACTCCACTCCCTCGGGTTCGTCGAGCGACACCACGACGACTGGAGGTTGACGAACAGCCCGACAGAACCCTCGAACGTCCGGCATGGCGGTACTTGACCCGCCGCATTCGGGTGAAATGGTGAAGACGATGAGCAATCCTGTTCACCCAGCCACACCCCAGGGGCACACCCGCGCCACCGCCCCCGTACGAGCACCAGGCCACCCCAGACCGCCAGGACCACCCCGACCGGCGCGATCCACCGACGTTCGCGCACCGCGACAGTCCACTCACGCTACGCTCACGAGGATCCCCCGCCCGACAAACGGAACCACCCCTACGCACCCGATCGCAGAACGGCTCAAGGCGACGCATGCCCCAGCACACCTCCGGGTCTGACCGCGCCGCGGTGCCCCCAGCAGCCCGGGGCACCGTGCGACCGCCCGCACCGACCTCGCTCGACGAGCTGTGGCGCTCGTACAAGGACACCGGCGACGAAAGGCTGCGGGAACAGCTGATCCTGCACTACTCGCCCCTCGTCAAATACGTCGCCGGGCGCGTCAGCGTCGGCCTGCCCTCCAATGTGGAACAAGCCGACTTCGTCTCCTCAGGAGTCTTCGGACTCATCGACGCCATCGAGAAGTTCGACGTCGACCGCGCCATCAAATTCGAGACCTACGCGATCACCCGCATCCGCGGCGCCATGATCGACGAACTCCGCGCCCTGGACTGGATCCCCCGCTCCGTCCGCCAGAAGGCCCGCAACGTCGAACGCGCCTACGCCACCCTCGAAGCCCAGCTCCGCCGCACCCCCAGCGAGACCGAGGTCGCCCAGGAGATGGGCGTCACCCTCGAAGAACTCCACTCCGTCTTCAGTCAGTTGTCCCTCGCCAACGTCGTCGCCCTCGAAGAACTCCTGCACGTCGGCGGCGAAGGCGGCGACCGGCTCTCCCTCATGGACACCCTCGAGGACACCGCCGCCGACAACCCCGTCGAAGTCGCCGAGGACCGCGAACTGCGCCGCCTCCTCGCCCGGGCCATCAACACACTGCCCGAACGCGAGAAGACCGTCGTCACCCTCTACTACTACGAGGGCCTCACCCTCGCCGAGATCGGCCACGTCCTCGGCGTCACCGAGAGCCGGGTCAGCCAGATCCACACCAAGTCCGTCCTCCAGCTCCGCGCCAAGCTGGCCGACGCGGGCCGCTGACAGCCCCTTGCCCCACCGCCGTACAGTGGAGCCGTGCCCAGGATTCGAGCGGCCTCCGTGGCCGAGCACCGGACCATGCAGCGCGGCGCCCTGCTCGACGCCGCGCGCTCCCTGCTGTCCGAAGGCGGAACGGAAGCACTGACCTTCCCCGCCCTCGCCGAGCGCACGGGCCTCGCCCGCTCCTCGGTCTACGAGTACTTCCGCTCCCGAGCGGCCGTCGTCCAGGAACTCTGCGCCGTCGACTTCCCCGTCTGGGCCGCCGAGGTCGAGACCGCCATGGCCGGCGCCGACACCGCCGCGGGCAAGGTCGAGGCATACGTCCGCAGCCAACTGGAACTCGTCGGCGACCGGCGCCACCGCGCCGTCGTCGCCATCTCCGCGAGCGAGCTCGACGACGGCGCCCGCGAGAAGATCCGCGCCGCCCACGGCGGCCTCATCACCATGATCGTCACAGCCCTCACCGACCTCGGCCGCCCCGAACCCCGCCTGGAGGCGATGCTCCTCCAGGGCATCGTCGACGCGGCCGTCCGCCGCATCGAACTCGGCGCCGCCGAAGACCCCGCCACGATCGCCGACGCGGCCGTCTCCATGGCCCTGACCGGAGTCCACGGCACCTGACCCGGCTCCATCCGCCTCCAGGGGCCTCCCCCCCCGCCCCCCCGCCCCCTCCCCCCACCCCCCCACCCCCCCACCCCCCCACCCCCGTCCCCCTCCTTCAGATCGCACGCCCCGGCTCACTCCCTCGGCGGCGGCCACGGGCCGGGCACGGGCGTGGGCATCGGCTCTGGTTGGTTCCAGAGCGGGAGCAGGCGGGAGCCGCCGCCTCGCATCAGGGACCACGGGTTCAGATAGTGGTCTCCGCGCAGCAGGCCCCAGTGGAGGCAGGTCGTCGGGCAGTGGGTGCCTTCGGTGACCTCGGCCAGGACGTCTCCTTGCCGGACCGTGGTGCCTGCCCGGACGAGGGGGCGGACCGGGGTGTAGGTGGTGCGCAGGGGTGGGTTTCCGGTGGCGGGCAGGGTGAGGGTGAGGGTGCCGTGGCCGCCGACGGGGCCGGCGAAGGTGACGGTGCCGGCGGTGGGGGCGTGGACCGGGGTGCCCGGTGGGGCGGCGAGGTCGAGGCCGCGGTGGCCGGCGGCGTACGGGCCGGGGGGTGGTTCCCAGCCGCGGAGGATGTCGGGCGGTGGTGGGCCGTCGATCGGCCAGACCGCGGTGATCAGGGTCACGAGCAGTGTGGTCATGTGGTGCATGGGGGAAGCGTGCCCGGCGGTCACGGTGGGTGACCGGGTCCGGCCGGATCTGTGGATGACGACGGGGTTGTGGACAACGCCGTCACCCGGTGCGTCCGGGGTCCCGTACACTTTCCCTGGCGACCCGGGTCACCGGGTCGACTTCGCACGCCCCGCCACCAGTCCTCGCGGCGGGTGGCAGCGCCTTTTCGGTCCCTTGTGGCACGGCGCGTCGGGGCGTCAGGAATACGAACCGAGAAACCCAAGGAGATGGCCATGGCCGTCGTCACGATGCGGGAGCTGCTGGAGAGCGGCGTCCACTTCGGTCACCAGACCCGTCGCTGGAACCCGAAGATGAAGCGCTTCATCTTCACCGAGCGCAACGGCATCTACATCATCGACCTGCTCCAGTCGCTGTCGTACATCGACCGCGCCTACGAGTTCGTCAAGGAGACCGTCGCGCACGGCGGCTCCATCATGTTCGTCGGTACGAAGAAGCAGGCCCAGGAGGCCATCGCCGAGCAGGCGACGCGTGTCGGCATGCCCTACGTGAACCAGCGCTGGCTGGGCGGCATGCTCACCAACTTCTCGACCGTCTACAAGCGTCTGCAGCGCCTCAAGGAGCTCGAGCAGATCGACTTCGAGGACGTCGCCGCCTCGGGTCTCACCAAGAAGGAGCTCCTGGTCCTCTCCCGCGAGAAGGCCAAGCTGGAGAAGACCCTCGGTGGTATCCGCGAGATGCAGAAGGTGCCGAGCGCCGTCTGGATCGTCGACACCAAGAAGGAGCACATCGCCGTCGGTGAGGCGCGCAAGCTCCACATCCCGGTCGTCGCGATCCTCGACACCAACTGTGACCCCGACGAGGTCGACTACAAGATCCCGGGCAACGACGACGCGATCCGTTCCGTCACCCTGCTCACCCGCGTGATCGCCGACGCCGTCGCCGAGGGCCTCATCGCCCGTTCCGGCGCCGCTGCCGGTGACTCGAAGCCGGGCGAGAAGGCCGCCGGCGAGCCGCTCGCCGAGTGGGAGCGCGACCTGCTCGAGGGTGAGAAGAAGGCTGACGAGGCCGAGGTCCAGTCCTCCGTCGAGACCGAGAAGGACGTCGTCGCGGAGGCCCAGGCCGACGCTCCGGCGGAGACCCCGGCCGAGGTTGTCGCCGAGGTCGTGGCCGAGGCCGAGGCTCCGGCCGACCAGGCCTGAGCCGCCTGACCCTTCCGTACTCCGGAAACCCCGGACGGGACGGCGGGGGCTCGCGAAGCCGCCGCCGTCCCTCCGTGGGTCTCCGTAGATCTTCGTAGATCTTTCAGACTTCGAGAGAGAAACAGACTCATGGCGAACTACACCGCCGCTGACGTCAAGAAGCTCCGTGAGCTCACCGGCGCCGGCATGATGGACTGCAAGAAGGCGCTCGACGAGGCCGACGGCGACGTCGACAAGGCTGTCGAGGCCCTGCGGATCAAGGGCCAGAAGGGTGTCGCCAAGCGTGAGGGCCGCTCCGCCGAGAACGGCGCCGTGGTCTCCCTCATCGCCGACGACAACACCTCCGGCGTCCTCGTCGAGCTGAAGTGCGAGACGGACTTCGTCGCCAAGGGTGACAAGTTCATCGCCGTCGCGAACGCGCTCGCCGCGCACGTGGCCGCCACCTCCCCGGCCGACCTCCCGGCGCTCCTCGCGTCCGAGATCGAGGCCGGCAAGACCGTGCAGGCGTACGTCGACGAGGCCAACGCCAACCTCGGCGAGAAGATCGTCCTGGACCGCTTCGCGCAGTACGGTGACGGCTTCGTCTTCGCGTACATGCACCGCACCATGCCCGACCTGCCGCCGCAGATCGGTGTCCTGGTCGAGCTGGACAAGGCCAACGCCGAGGTCGCGAAGGGTGTCGCGCAGCACATCGCCGCGTTCGCCCCGAAGTACCTGACCCGCGAGGACGTGCCGGCCGAGGTCGTCGAGTCCGAGCGTCGCATCGCCGAGGAGACCACCCGCGCCGAGGGCAAGCCCGAGGCCGCGATCGCCAAGATCGTCGAGGGTCGCGTCAACGGCTTCTTCAAGGACGCCACGCTGCTCGGTCAGCCGTACGCCCTCGACAACAAGAAGTCGGTCCAGCAGATCCTGGACGAGGCCGGTGTCGCCCTGAAGCGCTTCACCCGCATCAAGGTCGGCATCTGAGTCCGTACGCGACGGACACCGGACCCCGGTAGGGTCTGAAGCAGCCGCCCGCCCGCGTGCGGGACGGCCGCAGATCTGACGAGGAGGCCATTGCCGTACGGGAAACCGCAAGGACCCCAGGGCAATGGCCTTCTTCGTATGTGCACGAGGAGATCTCCATGAATCAGGGCGCCGCACAGGGCGACGACAACAACGGCAAAAAGTCCGGCCGCTTCATGCTGAAGCTGTCCGGCGAGGCTTTCTCCGGGGGTACCGGCCTCGGGGTCGACCCGGATGTCGTACACGCCATCGCGCGCGAGATCGCCGCCGTCGTCCGCGACGGCGCCCAGATCGCGATCGTGATCGGCGGCGGCAACTTCTTCCGCGGTGCCGAGCTCCAGCAGCGCGGCATGGACCGGGCCCGCTCCGACTACATGGGCATGCTCGGAACGGTCATGAACTGCCTCGCCCTCCAGGACTTCCTGGAGAAGGAAGGCATCGACTCGCGCGTCCAGACCGCCATCACCATGGGCCAGGTCGCCGAGCCGTACATTCCGCTGCGGGCCGTGCGCCACCTGGAGAAGGGCCGCGTGGTCATCTTCGGTGCGGGCATGGGCATGCCGTACTTCTCCACCGACACCACCGCCGCGCAGCGGGCCCTCGAGATCGACGCCGAGGCGCTTCTCATGGGCAAGAACGGTGTCGACGGGGTCTACGACTCCGACCCGAAGCGGAACCCCGACGCGGTGAAGTTCGACGCGCTGGAGTACGGCGAGGTGCTCGCCCGCGACCTCAAGGTCGCCGACGCCACCGCCATCACCCTCTGCCGTGACAACAACCTGCCGATCCTCGTCTTCGAGCTGCTCGCCGAGGGCAATATCGCGCGCGCGGTCAAGGGTGAGAAGATCGGCACGCTCGTGAGCGACCAGGGCACCCGGGCCTGACCGCCGGACGGCCTGACCGCCCGACCCGAACCGGGAACCGCCCCATGACAGGGACCGGCCGCCGTACGGCGCCGGTCCCCGCGCGGGGGATGGACAGAGCCCTGCCGGCCGTACACCGTGCAGGACACAACGCGACGACACGCAGGAGCAAGTGGTGATCGAAGAGACCCTCCTCGAGGCCGAGGAGAAGATGGAGAAGGCCGTCGTGGTCGCCAAGGAGGACTTCGCCGCGATCCGCACCGGCCGTGCGCACCCGGCGATGTTCAACAAGATCGTGGCGGACTACTACGGTGCCCTCACGCCGATCAATCAGCTGGCGTCGTTCTCGGTTCCCGAGCCGCGCATGGCCGTGGTGACCCCGTTCGACAAGAGCGCGCTGCGCAACATCGAGCAGGCGATCCGCGACTCGGACCTCGGCGTCAACCCGAGCAACGACGGCAACATCATCCGGGTGACGTTCCCGGAGCTGACCGAGGAGCGCCGTCGCGACTACATCAAGGTCGCGAAGGGCAAGGCCGAGGACTCGAAGATCTCGATCCGCTCGGTGCGCCGCAAGGCCAAGGAGACCATCGACAAGCTCGTCAAGGACGGCGAGGTCGGTGAGGACGAGGGCCGTCGCGCGGAGAAGGAGCTCGACGACACCACCGCGAAGTACGTGGCGCAGGTCGACGAGCTGCTGAAGCACAAGGAAGCCGAGCTGCTCGAGGTCTGATGAACGACTCTTCCTGGGGGTCCCCGGCCGGATCCGGCTTCGGGGGACCCGACCAGGGGCCTGCCCCGGCGGGTCCCGCCTACGACGGGCGGCAGGCGGCGCAGACTCGGCCCATGCCCATCGTGTCCGACGTTCCCGCCGGCGACAACCAGGACGATCACGACCGGGGGGCCGCTCTGCCGAGCGGTCCCCTGTTCCGTGACGAGATGCCGCAGGGGCATCCCGAGATGCCGCCCGAGCATCCGCCGCACGAGCATCAGCAGCCGTACGAGCCTCCGCAGGAGCCCATGTCCAGCCCCTCCCAGCCCGCGCCCGCTCCCTCGCCCCGGCAGCAGCCGCGGCAGAAGAAGAGTGCCGGCCGTGACCTGGGCGCGGCGATAGGGGTCGGCCTGGGGCTCGGCGCGGTGATCATCGCGTCGCTGTTCATCTGGAAGCCGGCGTTCGTCGGTGTCGTGGCGGTCGCCGTGGTCGTCGGCCTGTGGGAGCTGACGTCGCGCCTGCAGGAACGCAAGGGCATCAAGGCGCCGCTGGTGCCGTTGGCCGTCGGCGGCGCGGCGATGGTCGTCGCCGGTTATGTGCGGGGTGCGGAAGGCGCGTGGGTGGCGATGGCGCTCACCGCGCTCGCCGTCCTCGTGTGGCGGATGACGGAGCCGCCCGAGGGCTATCTGAAGGACGTCACGGCGGGCGTGTTCGCCGCGTTCTACGTGCCGTTCCTGGCGACGTTCGTGGCGATGCTGCTGACCGCGGACGACGGGCCGCAGCGGGTGCTGACGTTCCTGCTGCTCACGGTGGTCAGCGACACCGGGGCGTACGCGGTGGGCTGGCGCTTCGGCAAGCACAAGCTGGCCCCGAGGATCAGCCCCGGCAAGACCCGCGAGGGTCTGGTGGGCGCGGTGACGTTCGCGATGGCGGCGGGCGCGCTGTGCATGGAGTTCCTGATCGACGACGGCACCTGGTGGCAGGGCCTGCTCCTGGGCCTCGCGGTCGCGGCCAGCGCGACCCTGGGCGACCTGGGCGAGTCGATGATCAAGCGTGACCTGGGCATCAAGGACATGGGCACGCTGCTGCCGGGCCACGGCGGCATCATGGACCGGCTGGACTCGCTGCTGCCGACGGCGCCGGTGGTGTGGCTGCTGCTGGTGCTGTTCGTGGGCAGCTGAGGCGTCCGGGGCTGCCCGGGCCTTCCGCCGCGCGCCTGTTTTCGCTGTTCAGCCGGTACGGAGGGCTCGTCGTCCACAGGGCGGCGAGCCCTTCGCCGTATCTCTGCGACACTGGTAGGACCATGCCCAAGCCCGGAGAACTCACTTTTGTCGCTCCGCGGGGAGCCAAGCAGCCCCCGCGGCATCTCGCCGACCTCTCGCCCGCCGAGCGCAAGGAGGCGGTCGCCGCGATCGGCGAGAAGCCGTTTCGCGCCAAGCAGCTGTCCACGCACTACTTCGCGCGGTACGCGCACGATCCGGCCGAGTGGACGGACATTCCCGCCGCGTCGCGGGAGAAGCTGGCGGGGGAGCTGCTGCCCGATCTGATGTCGGTCGTACGGCATGTGTCGTGCGACGACGACACCACCCGTAAGACGCTCTGGCGGCTGCACGACGGCACCCTCGTGGAGTCCGTCCTGATGCGCTACCCGGACCGGGTGACGATGTGCATCTCGTCGCAGGCCGGCTGCGGGATGAACTGTCCGTTCTGCGCCACCGGGCAGGCCGGGCTCGACCGGAACCTGTCGACCGCCGAGATCGTGCACCAGATCGTCGACGGGATGCGCGCGCTGCGCGACGGTGAGGTGCCGGGCGGTCCGGCGCGGCTTTCGAACATCGTGTTCATGGGGATGGGCGAGCCGCTCGCCAACTACAAGCGGGTCGTCGGCGCCATCCGGCGGCTGACCGACCCCGAGCCCGACGGGCTCGGTCTGTCGCAGCGCGGGATCACCGTGTCCACCGTCGGACTCGTGCCCGCCATGCTGCGGTTCGCCGACGAGGGCTTCAAGTGCCGCCTCGCCGTCTCGCTGCACGCCCCCGACGACGAGCTGCGCGACACCCTGGTGCCCGTCAACACCCGCTGGAAGGTCCGCGAGGTCCTCGACGCGGCGTGGGAGTACGCCGAGAAGTCCGGCCGCCGGATCTCCATCGAGTACGCGCTGATCCGCGACATCAACGACCAGGCGTGGCGCGGCGACCTGCTCGGCCGGCTCCTCAAGGGCAAGCGGGTGCACGTCAACCTGATCCCGCTGAACCCGACGCCCGGCTCCAAGTGGACGGCGTCGCGGCCCGAGGACGAGAAGGCGTTCGTGGAGGCCATCGCCGCCCACGGGGTGCCCGTCACCGTCCGCGACACCCGTGGCCAGGAGATCGACGGCGCCTGCGGACAGCTCGCCGCCGCCGAACGCTGACCCCGGATCCGGGGCCACCGATCCGGGGCCGCGGACCGGGCCTAGTACTCTGGGCTCGAACACATCTGCATATTCCGACAGGGGAGCGCCACAGCGCTGAGAGTGCGGTAACCGTAGACCGCAGACCCTCTGAACCTCGCCCAGGTCATTCTGGGTAGGAAGTTCGGTCGTAACTCGAGCTGTTGCGCCCTGCCCGCGTCCGGTCCACCCGGGCGCGGGCAGGGCCGCGTCTCTTCCTGGTCCCACCCAGGAGGATCTTCACGTGCACACCAAGAAGACGGTCGCCGTCGCGCTGCTCGCGGCGCTCGGCGTCACCACCCTCGCCGCCTGCGGCGGCGACGGCGACAAGGGCAAGACCGGCGGGACCAAGGCCACCGGGGCCGCGGCCAAGACCGTCACCCTCGTCAGCCACGACTCCTTCAACGCCTCCAAGGAGGTGCTGGCGGACTTCACCAAGCAGACCGGCTACACCGTCAAGGTCCTCAAGAGCGGCGACGCGGGCGAAGCCGTCAACAAGGAGATCCTGACCAAGGGCGCCCCCCAGGGCGACGTCTTCTTCGGCGTCGACAACACCCTGCTGTCCCGCGCCCTCGACAACGGCATCTTCACCCCGTACGAGGCCAAGGGCCTGGACCGGGTCCCCGCCGCGCTCCAGCTCGACAAGGAGCACCGGGTCACCCCCGTCGACACCGGCGACATCTGCGTCAACTATGACAAGAAGTACTTCGCCGACAAGAAGCTGGCGCCGCCGCAGACCTTCGACGACCTCGCCAAGCCCGCGTACAAGGACCTCCTCGTCGTCGAGAACCCCGAGCGGTCCTCCCCGGGCCTCGGCTTCCTCCTCGGCACCGCCGCCACGTACGGCGACGACGGCTGGGCCGACTACTGGAAGAAGCTCAAGGACAACGGCGTGAAGACCGTCGACAGCTGGGAGCTCGCCTACAACCAGGAGTTCTCCGGCTCCGCCGGCGGCAAGAAGGCCAAGGGTGACCGGCCGCTCGTCGTCTCCTATGCCTCCTCCCCGCCCGTCGAGGTCCTCTACGCCGACCCGCAGCCCAAGGAGGCGCCCACCGGCGTCGCCACCGGCACCTGCTTCCGGCAGACCGAGTTCGCCGGACTCCTGAACGGGGCCAAGAACCCCGAGGGCGGCAAGGCGCTCATCGACTTCCTGATCTCCAAGAAGTTCCAGGACGACATGCCGCTGCAGATGTTCGTCAACCCCGTCACCAGCGACGCCACCCTCCCCGAGCTGTTCACCAAGCACGGCGTCGTCGTCGACAAGCCGGAGACCGTGGCGCCCGACAAGATCGCCGCCCACCGTGACCAGTGGATCCAGCAGTGGACCTCGCTCGTCCTGAAGTAGCCGCACCCCGCGGCCGTCGCCGGGGAAGCGTGACGCGGCTCGCCCTCATGGCCGGGCCCGTCGCCTTCTTCGCCGTCTTCTTCGCCTGGCCCGTCGTCTCCATCGTGGAGCGCGGGCTCAGGCCCGAAGGGCACTGGCAGCTCGGCCGCGTCGTCGACACCCTCACCCAGCCGGACATCCTCGACGTCCTCTGGTTCACGCTGTGGCAGGCCCTCGCCTCCACCGCGCTCACCCTGCTCGTCGCCCTGCCCGGCGCGTACGTCTTCGCCCGCTTCCGCTTCCCCGGGAAACGGATCCTGCGCGCCGTCGTCACCGTGCCGTTCGTGCTGCCCACCGTCATGGTCGGCACCGCGTTCCTCGCCCTCGTCGGCCGGCGCGGACTCCTCGACCAGTGGTGGGGGATCCGGCTCGACACCAGCGTCTGGGCGATCCTCCTCGCCCACGTCTTCTTCAACTACGCCGTCGTCATCCGCACCGTCGGCGGCCTCTGGTCCCAGCTCGACCCCCGCCAGGAAGAAGCCGCCCGCGTCCTCGGCGCCTCCCGCTGGCGCGCCTGGCGCACCGTGACCCTGCCCGCGCTCGCGCCGTCCGTCGCCGCCGCCGCACTCATGGTGTTCCTGTTCACCGCGGGGTCCTTCGGCATCGTGCAGATCCTCGGCGGCCCCACGTACTCCACCCTGGAGACCGAGATCTACCGGCAGACCGCCGACCGGCTCCAGCTGTCCACCGCCGCCGTCCTCACCCTCGTCCAGTTCGTCGCCGTCGGCCTCATCCTCGCCGTCCACGCCAGGACCGTACGGCGCCGCGAGACGGCGCTCCGCCTCGTCCCCGCCGAACGCACCGAGCACCGCCCGCGCGGCGCAGGCCAATGGGCCCTGCTCGGCGGCGTCCTCCTCACCATCGGCGTGCTGCTGCTCGCCCCGCTCGGCGTCCTCGTCGAACGCTCCCTCGCCACCCCCGACGGCTACGGCCTCGACTACTACCGGGCCCTCGCCCACGTCGACGACAGCGGCACCTTCCTCGTGCCGATGACCGACACCATCGTCAACTCCCTCCAGTACGCGCTCGCCGCCACCGCCATCGCCGTCGTCATCGGCGGCCTCGCCGCCGCCGCGCTCACCCGGCGGGCCGGGCGGCTCGTCCGCGGCTTCGACGCCCTGCTGATGCTGCCGCTCGGCGTCTCCGCCGTCACCGTCGGCTTCGGCTTCCTCATCACCCTCGACGAACCACCCCTCGACCTGCGCGCCAGCTGGATCCTCGTCCCCCTCGCCCAGGCCCTCGTCGGCGTCCCCTTCGTCGTCCGCACCATGCTCCCCGTGCTCCGCGCCGTCGACGACCGGCTCCGCGAGGCCGCCGCCGTCCTCGGCGCCTCCCCCTGGCGGGCCTGGCGCGAGGTCGACCTGCCGCTCGTCCGCCGCGCCCTGCTCATCGCCGCCGGATTCGCCTTCGCCGTCTCCCTCGGCGAGTTCGGGGCGACCGTCTTCATCGCCCGCCCCGACAACCCGACCCTCCCCGTCGCCGTTGCCCGCCTCCTCGGCCGCCCCGGCGACCTCAACTACGGCCAGGCCATGGCCCTTTCCACGATCCTCATGGTGGTGTGCGCGGTGTCCCTGCTGCTCCTCGAACGGCTCCGCTCCGACCGGACCTCGGGAGAGTTCTGATGCTGACCCTCACCGGCGCGACCGTACGCTTCGGCGACCGGGCCGTCCTCGACCACGTCGACCTCGACGTCGCCGACCACGAGACCGTGTGCGTCCTCGGCCCCAGCGGCAGCGGCAAATCCACCCTGCTGCGGGCCGTCGCCGGACTCCAGCCGCTCGACGCCGGACGCGTCCTCCTCGACGGCGCCGACCAGGCCGGAGTCCCCGTCCACCGGCGCGGACTCGGCCTCATGTTCCAGGACCACCAGCTGTTCCCGCAGCGCGACGTCGCCGGAAACGTCGCCTTCGGCCTCCGGATGCGCGGTACGGGCAGAGCCGAGCAGACCGCCCGCGTCGACGAACTCCTCGACCTCGTCGGGCTCCCCGGCGCCGGACGGCGCGCCGTCTCCTCGCTCTCCGGCGGCGAACAGCAGCGCGTCGCGCTCGCCCGCGCCCTCGCCCCCCTGCCCCGGCTCCTCATGCTCGACGAACCCCTCGGACAGCTCGACCGCGGCCTGCGTGAACGTCTCGTCGTCGAACTCCGCGCCCTGTTCGGACAGTTGGGCACCACCGTGCTCGCCGTCACCCACGACCAGGGCGAGGCGTTCGCCCTCGGCGACCGCGTCGTCGTCATGAACGAGGGCCGCATCGCCCAGACCGGCACCCCGCTCGACGTGTGGCGGCACCCCGCCTCCCCGTTCGTCGCCCGCTTCCTCGGCTTCGACAACATCGTCGCCGCGACCGTGTCCGGCGCCGCCGCCCACACCGTCTGGGGCAAGATCCCCGTCCCCGACGGCTCCCCGCAGGGCGACCACCGCCTCCTCGTCCGGCCCGCCGGACTCCGCGTCGCCACCCCCGGTGAAGGGCTGCGCTGCCACGTCGACACCCGGACCTTCCGCGGCGACCGGGTCGCCGTCACCCTGCGGCCCGCCGAAGGCCCCCCGATCGACGCGGAGTTCGCACTGCGGGACGCGCCCGAGGCCGGGGCCGACGTCGACGTGGAGTTCCTCGCGGACGAGGTCGTCGTCCTCGCGGAGGGCGCGGCGGCGGGGTAGACCCCGGGGGCGGGGCAGGGCCTCGCCGGTGGGGCGGGGCCGCCGGGGTGGGGCGGGGCGTCCGCCGGGGGTGTGCGCCGGTGCGCCTCCCGGTGCCCGTGCCGATCCGCGCAACTCCTCCCGGAAAGACCCCTGGTGGGCCTAACGTCGAGGCGACGCGGGCCGACGGTGGCCCGCACAGCCCTCGGGGGGACCTTGTGCTGATCATCAGAGGCAACGCGCCTGCCCAACTGCGGACGCGCGCCGACCAGTTCGTCCGCGCGGTCGCCGTCCACAACGCCACGGTCCAGACGGCCGTGAACGACGCCCACATCCGGCTCATGGTGCTCGTCGACACCGTCGAATCCGAGTCCGACTCGGAGGACAACGACCGCGACCAGAACACCCGCGTGGGCTGGGTCCAGCCCGACACCGAGATCACCATCACCATGGAGATCGCCCCGAACGGCGGCGGCCTCTACGACGGCCTGCTGCACGAACTCATCCTCCACGTGGTGCCCGCCGTCCGGAAACACACCCTCGCCATCGGCCGGCACGGCATTCCCGTGTACGCGGTCGGCGACGCGCAGATCTCCGCCGAGGAGATCCAGGAGCACGGCGACCAGGCGGCCTGGCAGACCATGGGCGACCTCGGCGCGACGCTCGGCATCGCCGGGCTCCTCGACGCGGTCATCATGGACACGTGCGCCCACAGCAAGCCCTTCGCGCGGAACGTCGTCGCGTCCCTGCGGCAGCGGCAGCTGATCACGCAGGCGGTCGCGCAGGAGCTCCTGACCGAGATCAACTCGTAGCGGCGGCACCCTCACCCATCCCCCCGCCTCCCACCCACCACCCCTCTCACCTCGGGAGGCGCGGAGGCGCACGGTCCCCTGCACGTCCCCCGCGCACCTCACGCCCCCAGCCGCTCCAACGCCTCCTCGATCGAATCCACCAGCTCCAGCCGCCCCTCCATCGCCCGCCCCGCCGCCAACGCCCGCAACAGCGGCCACACCGGCAACCGCTCCTCCCAATGCGCCCGGTCCACAAGCACCATCGGCGTCGGCTCCCCGCGCGACTCGTAGTAGTTCGGCGTCGTGTTGTCGAAGATCTCCTGCACCGTCCCCGCCGCCCCCGGCAGGAACACCACCCCCGCCGTCGACCGCGCCAGCAGCCCGTCCTCCCGCGTCGCGTTCGCGAAGTACTTCCCGATGTCCGAGGCGAACGCGTTCGGCGGCTCGTGCCCGTAGAACCACGTCGGGATGCCCACCGACGCCCCGCCGCGCGGCCACCGCGCCCGCACCTCGAACGCCGCCCGCGCCCACTCCGTCACCGACGGCTCGAACCCCGGGGCCTTCGCGAGCAGTTCGCACGCCTCCGCCAGCGCCCCGTCCGGCAGCGGCGCCAGATACGCGCCCAGGTTCGCCGCCTCCATCGCGCCCGGGCCGCCGCCCGTCGCCACCGTCAGGCCCGCCCGGCTCAGCGACCGGCCGAGGCGCGCCGCGCCCGCGTACTCCTTGCTGCCCCGCACCATCGCGTGCCCGCCCATCACGCCGACGACCCGGGCGCCGGACAGGCGCTCGTCCAGGGCGTCCGACATCGCGTCGTCGTGGATCGAGCGCAGCATCGAGGAGAGGACGTCGCCGTCGGAGCGGGTCTCCTGGAACCAGGCGTGGGAGCGGGCGTCGGGGGTGCGGTCGTAGGGGTGGTCGGTGATGCCTTCGAAGAGTTCTTCGGGGGAGTAGAGGCGGGCGCGGTAGGGGTCGAAGGGGAGGTGGGGGACGGGCGGGAAGACGAGGGCGCCGTCGGCGCGGATCTTGGTGGCGGCTTCGGGTTGGAGGGGGCAGCCGAGGAAGACGGCGTCGGTGGTGTTGGTGGCGAGGAGGGCGAAGGTCCGGTCGGTGAGGTCGACGGACTGGACGCGGGTGCCGCGGAGGGTGCCGAGGTGGTGGACCGTGGCGTCGAACTCGTCGAGGCTGTGGATCTCGCGCATGGGGTCACGATAGGGGGTTGGGGTGGTGGCGCGGTGGCGCTGTGGCGCGGTGGGGGACGGCCTGGGGAGCGGGTGCCGTTCCGGGGACCGTGTCCGGGACTGCATGATTTACGGTGCGGAGCACGTCCCTTGAGACCTTGAGGCCCTGTCTCCCGCACCACAAATCACGCTTTACGTCCCGAACACGATCCCCTGCACGTCCCCCGCTCCCCAGGCCGTCCCCCGGTGCTGCCGCGTGGGTGGGGGGGGAGCCGCCTCCGCCGCTGGGGGGAGTGAGGGGTGGGTGGGGGCTGGTGCCGGTGGGGCCCCTCGGCGTCGGTGGGGGTGGGAGGGGGGTGGGGCCGCCCCCCCCGCCGGTGGGGGAGTGAGAGGTGGGGGGCTTGATGCCGGTGGGGCCCCTCGCGCCCCTGGGGGTGGGGGATGAGGGGGGGAGGGGATGCGAGGGGGCGGGCCCGCGGACCCTGCTCAGCCGCGCAGCGGGATCGCCGCGAGCGCTCCGATCGCCCAGGTCAGTGGGGCGAAGACCGCCAGCAGGGTGGTCGCGCGGAGCAGGACGGTGGTGCGGAGGACCGTGGGTGGGGCGCCGAGGCGGAGGAGGGCCTCGGTGGTGTGGGTGCGGGTCTGTTTCGATTCGAGGGCCGCGGTGAGCAGGGTGCCGACCGTGCAGGCGACGACGACGGTGACGCCGAGCCAGGTCAGCGGGCCGAGGCCGGTGCTGCCGTAGAGGGCGAGGCCCGCGACGGTGCCGGAGCCGACGGCGGCGACGACGCCGAGGGGGCGGCCGAGGCGGCTCGACTCGGACATCAGGACGCGGCCCGCGAGGAGGCGTACGGCGCCGGGGCGGGCGGTCTGGAGGAGGCGGCCGCACGCGTGGGTGAGGGCGGGGCCCATGGCGGCGAGGCCGACCGCGGTGAGGATCCAGCCCGCGAGGACACCGCCGCCGTCGCCGCGGGCGGCGTACGTCTCGACGGCGAGGCCGACGGCGAGCAGCGCGACGCCCCAGGGGAGCGCGGCGGTGGGGGAGGCCGGGGCGCGTTCGGTGGTGCGGGGGCGCAGGGAGAGGCCCGCGGCGGTGGCGGCGACGGCGGGGACGAGGGCGAGCAGGGTGAGGGCGGCGGCCAGCGGGAGGGGCTGGTCGGCGGCGAGCAGGTCGGCGGCGGCGCCGTCGAAGGGGAGGCCGGTGATGTCGCCGCGCAGGTGGAGGTAGCAGAGCAGGGCGACGGCGGAGCCGAGGGTGCAGGCGACGGCGGTGGAGGCGGCGGCGATGGCGGTGAGCCGGGCCGGGCCGAGGCCGATCGCGGAGAGTCCGGGGCGGGGCCGGGTGCTGGGGTCGGTGCGGGCGACGGCGACGGCGAACTGGACGGTCGCGGCGAGCGGCAGGGCGCACCACAGCAGGCGCAGCAGGCCGTCGCCGGCGTGCGAGGGGTGGCCGACGGCGTAGCCGAGGGCGCACAGGAGGAGGAATCCGACGCCCGCGGCGGCGGCCGCGACGAGGAGGCGGCGGGCCTGGACGACGGGGTGGGTGCCGCGGACTAGACGGAGAGCGAGCACGCGGCGACGCCCTCCGCCCCGGTGGCCGGCGGTACGGCGCCGACGCGGCGGCCGTCGAGGAGGGTGACCGTGCGGTCGGCGAGGGCGGCGACCTCGGGGTCGTGGGTGGCGAGGAGGACGGTGATGCCGTGGGAGCGGGCGGCGGCGGTGAGGGTGCGGAGCACCTGGGCGCCGTCGGCGCGGTGGAGGGCGGCGGTGGGTTCGTCGGCGAAGAGCACGGCGGGGGTGGTGACGAGGGCGCGGGCGATGGCGATGCGCTGGCACTGGGGGTGGGTGAGCGCGGCGGGCCGTTTGCGGGCGCAGCCGCCGACGTCGAGGCGTTCGAGCCATTCGGTGGCGGTGGTGCGGGCGGTGCGGTGGGGGACGCCGCGGAGCAGCAGGGGGAGGGCGGCGTTCTCCCACCCGGTGAGTTCGGGGACGAGCCCGGGGGTGGGGTCGATCCAGGCGAACTTGTCGCGGCGGAGGCGTTCGCGGTGTCCGGCGGGGAGGGTGTGGACGGGGGCGCTGTTGAACCAGACCTCGCCCTCCTGGGCGACGGTCTGGCCGGAGAGGCAGTGCAGCAGGGTGGTCTTGCCGCTGCCGCGGGGGCCGACGACGGCGAGGATCTCGCCTTCGCGTACGCCGAGCCAGACGCCGGTCAGGACGTCCGAGCCGCCGCGTACGCAGCGCAGGGAACGTGCCCAGAGCACGTCGTTGTCCGGTGGGGTCATGGCGTACACCTCGATCGGATTCCAGACGGTGGTCGTTCCCCTGGATGGGGGAACGACCGGGTGGGCCGGTGGGTCACTGGGGGGTCTTCCGGCACGTTAAGGATTCAGATCGGGTTGTACGGACAGCACGCGGCCCGGGCCGCCGCCATCCACTCGGATGGCGGCATGCCCGGGCCGGGGTTCACGCCGTGAGGGCGGCGTGGCGCGCGTCGAGTTCGGGTCAGACCTTGGTCCACGCCTCGGTGAGGGTGGCGCGGAGGATCTGCTCGATCTCGTCGAACGTGGACTGGTCCGCGATCAGCGGCGGCGCCAGCTGGATGACCGGGTCGCCTCGGTCGTCGGCGCGGCAGTAGAGGCCGTTCTCGAAGAGGGCCTTGGAGAGGTAGCCGTACAGGACGCGCTCGGTCTCCTCCTCGTTGAAGGACTCCTTGGTGGTCTTGTCCTTGACGAGCTCGATGCCGTAGAAGAAGCCGTTGCCGCGGACGTCGCCGACGATCGGCAGGTCGTGCAGCTTCTGCAGCGTGGAGAGGAAGTTGCCCTCGTTGTCCAGCACGTGCTGGTTGAGCTTCTCCTTCTCGAAGATGTCGAGGTTGGCGATGCCGACGGCGGCGGACACCGGGTGGCCACCGAAGGTGTAGCCGTGCAGGAAGGTGTTGTCGCCCTTGTAGAACGGCTCGGCCAGGCGGTCGGAGATGATGCAGGCGCCGATCGGGGAGTAGCCCGAGGTCATGCCCTTGGCGCAGGTGATCATGTCCGGGACGTAGCCGAACTTGTCGCAGGCGAAGGTGGTGCCGAGGCGGCCGAAGGCGCAGATGACCTCGTCGGAGACGAGCAGTACGTCGTACTGGTCGCAGATCTCGCGGACGCGCTGGAAGTAGCCGGGCGGCGGCGGGAAGCAGCCGCCGGCGTTCTGCACCGGCTCCAGGAAGACGGCGGCGACGGTCTCGGGGCCCTCGAACAGGATCTGCTGCTCGATCTGGTCGGCGGCCCAGCGGCCGAAGGCGACCGGGTCGTCGCCGAACAGCGGCGCGCGGTAGATGTTGGTGTTCGGCACCTTGTGCGCGCCGGGGACCAGCGGCTCGAAGGGGGCCTTGAGGGCGGGCAGGCCGGTGATGGACAGGGCGCCCTGCGGGGTGCCGTGGTAGGCGACCGCGCGGGAGATGACCTTGTGCTTGGTGGGCTTGCCGGTGAGCTTGAAGTACTGCTTGGCGAGCTTCCAGGCGGTCTCGACGGCCTCGCCGCCACCGGTGGTGAAGAAGACCTTGTTGAGGTCGCCGGGGGCCTCGTGGGCGAGGCGCTCGGCCAGCTCGACGGCCTTGGGGTGCGCGTACGACCACACGGGGAAGAAGGCGAGTTCCTCGGCCTGCTTGCGGGCGGTCTCGGCGAGCTCCTTGCGACCGTGGCCGGCCTGCACGACGAACAGGCCGGCGAGACCGTCGAGGTACTTCCTGCCCTTGTCGTCGAAGATGTAGGTGCCCTCACCCTTGACGATGGTGGGGACGGGGCTGTTCTCGTACGACGACATGCGGGTGAAGTGCATCCACAGGTGGTCGTAGGCGGACTTGGAGAGGTCGCTGCTGCTCACGGCTATCGGGTTCCCCACATGTAGGTCTGCTTCTTGAGCTTCAGGTAGACGAAGCTCTCGGTGGAGCGCACCCCGGGGAGGGTGCGGATGCGCTTGTTGATCACATCCAGGAGGTGGTCGTCGTCCTCGCAGACGATCTCCACCATGAGGTCGAAGGAGCCCGCGGTCATCACCACGTACTCGCATTCGGCCATGGCCGTCAGCGCCTCCGCGACCGGATCCAGGTCACCCTCGACGTTGATGCCGACCATCGCCTGCCGCCGGAATCCCACGGTGAGCGGGTCGGTGACGGCGACGATCTGCATGACGCCCTGGTCGAGCAGCTTCTGGACGCGCTGCCGTACGGCGGCTTCGGAGAGGCCGACGGCCTTTCCGATGGCGGCGTAGGGGCGGCGACCGTCCTCCTGGAGCTGCTTGATGATCGCCAGGGACACGGCATCGATCGTCGGGGACGAACCGGTTCCGGTTCTGGGGTCTGCGCTTCGACTGGCCACACCTTCACTGTGCACCGAACCTCGTCGGTCTGGCAACCCCAGACTGATGAAATTCGTTGTGAAGGCGTCCTGATCTTACTGAATCCGAAGTTCCGGGGGGTCGGGCCTATGGAAAGCGTCTGTCGACCCACTAGGCTGAGGTGTCTCGCCCATCGGGACGCCGCACGAAGAGGTGCGGAGGACAGAACGTGACAGGAGGGGTGGCAGTGACCACCGAGCTGCGCCGGCTGCGCAACTACATCAACGGGGAGTTCCGGGACGCGGCCGACGGCCGCACGATCGACCTGATCAACCCCGCCACCGGTGAGGTGTACGCCACCTCCCCGCTCTCCGGTCAGGCGGACGTGGACGCCGCCATGGAGGCCGCCGCGGCCGCCTTCCCCGCCTGGCGCGACACCACGCCCTCGGAGCGCCAGAAGGTCCTCCTCAAGATCGCCGACGCCTTCGAGGAGCGCGCCGAGGATCTGATCGCCGCCGAGGTCGAGAACACCGGCAAGCCGGTCGCGATCACCGCCAGCGAGGAGATCCCGCCGATGGTGGACCAGCTCCGCTTCTTCGCGGGTGCCGCCCGGCTGCTCGAGGGCCGCTCGGCCGGCGAGTACATGGAGGGCATGACCTCGATCATCCGCCGCGAGCCGATCGGCGTCTGCGCCCAGGTCGCGCCGTGGAACTACCCGATGATGATGGCCGTGTGGAAGTTCGCCCCGGCGCTCGCCGCGGGCAACACCGTCGTCCTCAAGCCCTCGGACACCACCCCGGCGTCCACGGTCCTGATGGCCGAGATCATCGGGCAGATCGTCCCCAAGGGCGTCTTCAACGTCATCTGCGGCGACCGTGAGACCGGCCGCGCGATGGTCGAGCACCCGACCCCGGCGATGGCCTCCATCACCGGCTCGGTCCGGGCCGGCATGCAGGTCGCCGAGTCCGCCGCCAAGGACGTCAAGCGCGTCCACCTGGAGCTGGGCGGCAAGGCCCCGGTCGTGGTCTTCGAGGACACCGACATCGCCAAGGCCGTCGAGGACATCTCCGTCGCCGGATTCTTCAACGCAGGACAGGACTGCACCGCCGCCACCCGGGTGCTCGTCCACGAGTCCATCCACGACGAGTTCGTCGCCGCCCTCGCCAAGGCCGCCGCCGAGACGAAGACCGGCCAGCCGGACGACGAGGACGTGCTCTACGGCCCGCTGAACAACGCCAACCAGCTCGCGCAGGTCAGCGGCTTCATCGAGCGCCTCCCCGCGCACGCCAAGGTCGAGGCCGGTGGCCACCGGGTCGGCGACAAGGGCTACTTCTACGCCCCCACCGTCGTCTCCGGCCTGAAGCAGGACGACGAGATCATCCAGAACGAGGTCTTCGGCCCCGTCATCACCGTGCAGTCCTTCACCGACGAGGCCCAGGCCGTCTCGTACGCCAACGGCGTCGAGTACGCGCTCGCCTCCTCGGTGTGGACCAAGGACCACGCGCGCGCCATGCGCATGTCCAAGGTGCTCGACTTCGGCTGCGTGTGGATCAACACCCACATCCCGCTCGTCGCCGAGATGCCGCACGGCGGCTTCAAGAAGTCCGGCTACGGTAAGGACCTCTCCGCCTACGGCTTCGAGGACTACACGCGCATCAAGCACGTGATGACCTCGCTGGGCTGAACCCCCACGACGGGCGCGCGGGCGCCCGTACGGTGAACACGGCCCCGACATCCCTGGTCGACAGGGTGTCGGGGCCGCGTCGTTGCAGTCGACACCGCGTCCATTGTCCGGGCCGGGGGCGGACGCGATGCTGTGCGGGTGAGAGCGACAACCAGGACGACCTTCTCCCGGCGCGCCATGCTGCGCGGGATCGGCGGCACCGGCATCGGCGCCCTGCTCGCCGGCTGCGGCGTGCCCGCCGCCTATGTCGAGCCCGGCGCCCGGGCCGGCCGCGACCTGTCCGCCCGCGACCGGGTGCTGCACTTCGCCAACTGGCCGCTCTACATCGACACCGACGACGACAACACGTCGAAGCGGCCCACCCTGGACGCCTTCACCAGGAAGACCGGGATCTCCGTGCGCTACACGGAGGAGATCAACGACAACGACGAGTTCTTCGGCAAGATCAGCCCGGCCCTGATGAACCACCAGGAGACCGGCCGCGACCTCATCGTCATCAGCGACTGGATGGCCGCCCGCTTCGTGCGCCTCGGCTGGGTCCAGGAGATGGACCGGGCCAAGCAGCCCAACGTCGCCAAGTACCTGGACCCGCTGCTGCGTTCGCCCGCCTTCGACGAGGGCCGGCTGCACTCGGTGCCCTGGCAGTCCGGGATCACCGGCATCGCGTACAACCGCAAGAAGCTCGGCCGTGAGATCCGCTCCACCCAGGACCTGTGGGCCCCCGACCTGCGCGGCAAGGTCACCCTGCTGTCCGGGCTCGACGAGTCCTTCGCGCTGCTCATGCAGGGCAACGGCGTGGACGTCACCCGCTGGACCGCCGACGACTTCCACCGGCTGTGCGACCAGATCGACAAGCTGGTGCGCACCAAGCACATCCGCCGCTTCACCGGCAACGACTACATCAAGGACCTCTCCACCGGCGACGTCCTCGCCTGCCAGGCGTACTCCGGCGACGTCATCCAACTCCAGGCGGACAACCCGGACATCGAGTTCGTGGTGCCCGAGGAGGGCGCCGAACTGTGGGCCGAGTCCCTGATGATCCCCAACCTGGCGCAGCACAAGACCAGCGCGGAGGCGCTCGTCGACTTCTACTACCAGCCCGAGACAGCCGCCGAACTCGCCGCCTGGGTCAACTACGTGTGCCCGGTGCCCGCCGCCCGTGACGTGCTCGCCGACTCCGGCGACGAGGAACTCGCCGAACTCGCCGAGGACCCGCTGATCTTCCCCGACGGCGACATGCGCAAGCGGCTCGCCATCGCCCGGGACATCACCTCCGAGGAGCGCACCGACTTCGCCAAGCGGTGGAACTCCATCGTCGGTCTCTGACGCTCTCCGAGCGTGCCGCGGTCTCGGCGGACCCCCCGCTTTTGAACACGTTCAGAGCGGGCGTACGCTGAGGCCATGAGCGACACGAACGGGCCGAGAGCCCTCCTCAAGCGCATCCGCGTCTGGCTGGTCGTCTTCATCGTCTGCCTGGTGCTCAGCGGCGCCACGGCCTTCCCGCTGGTCACCGAACTCCGCCTGCTCGACGAGGCATTGGGGTCCTGGGCCGCCCCGGCCGGTGATCTCCTGCCCGGCCTCGCCGAGTGGATCGCGCGGGTGCGGGCCGGGGTCGAGGGCGCCGACGCGAGCGCCCCGTACCTCCTCTACGGCACCGACTGGCTGGCCTTCGCCCACCTCGTCATCGCCGTCGCCTTCTACGGGCCCTACCGCGACCCGGTCCGCAACATCTGGGTGATCGACTTCGGCATGATCGCCTGCGTCGGGATCATCCCGCTCGCCCTGATCTGCGGGCCGGTCCGGGGCATCCCCTTCTGGTGGTCGGTCATCGACATGTCCTTCGGGGTGTTCGGGATCCTGCCGCTGCTCGCCGTACGACGGCTCATCAAGCGCCTCGAAGCGCTCGGCGGCACCGCGGGGGCGGGGGCGGGGGCCGGGGCGGGCACGGGAACCGGGGTCGGGGTCAGTCCGACGGCAGGCCGTACGTCGCCAGCATGAGGCCGAGCGCCACCTGGTTCATGTCCTGGCCCTTCGCGTCCGTCGCGTCGACCGAGTAGACCAGGGTCCGCTCACCGTGCCGGGTCGAGGCGATGGCCGTGTTGTAGCCCCAGCGGCCACCGGTCTTGCCCCACACCTCGCGCCCGCCCAGCTTCTTCATCGACAGGCCCACCGAGTACGCCGCCGGGTCGCCGGTCTTCGCGTCCGGCACCTTCGGCAGGGTGAACATCTCCTCCAGGAGCGGCCCGCGCACCACCCGGCCCGCGAACAACGCCCGGGTGAACCGCTCCAGATCGGCGGTGGTCGAGATCAGATCGCCCGCCGCCCAGGTCTCCGTCTGGCTCCACACCGTCACGTCCCGCAGCGCCGTCGAGCCGTCGGGTCCCGCCATCCGCTGGTACCCGTGGTTGAACCGGCCCTCGATGCGCGGGCTCGTGCCGGGGGAGTAGGTGTCGCGCAGCCCGAGCGGCCGCAACACCCGCCGTGCCAGCTGGTGTTCGTACGAGTCGCCGGTCACCCGCTCGATGATCAGGCCCGCGATCGTGTAGCCGATGTTCAGGTAGTGCTGCTTCTCGCCCGGCGCGAACTCCCGCGGCTTCGCGGTCGCCGACCGCACCAGGTCGCGCGGGTCGTGCCGGTCAAGCCGGTGCGCGTACCACTCCTCGACCGTCTCGCCCGGCAGGTCCGCCGCCGGGATGCCATGGGTGTGGTCGAGCAGCTGACGGACGGTCACCTCGCCGTACGAGGCGGGGATCAGCTCCGGCAGGTACGAGCGGGCCGTCCGGTCCAGGTCCAGCCGCCCCTCCGAGGCCAGCTGGAGCGCGAGCGCCGCCGTGAACACCTTCGTCACCGAACCCGCCCGGAACCGGCCGCCCGGGTCCGCCGGACGGTTGCTCCGCAGGTCCCGCACACCCGAACTCCCCTGCCAGGAACCCTCGGTGCCGCCGACCCGGGCGAGCGCCGCCGTGGCGTCCTGCGACGGAAGCCCCGCGAGGACCCGGTCGAGGGCGGCGGACCCCGGCAGCGGGGCGGTGGCCGTGGTGGCCTGCGCGGCGGACTGCGGCGCGGCGGCGGCGGGCAGGGCCGCCGGGCCCGTCACGACGCCCAGGACCAGGGCGGCGGCGATCAGGGTGCGGGTGGTGTTCCTCATGGTCGGTCAACTCCGTGGGTGTGAGCCGTCGTTCTCGATGGCTCCATCCTGCTGACCCGGGCCGCGCCACGGATCGCCCGCCGTGGGGGTATCGGACGGGCGGCCGCCTCCCCCGCGCGGGGGAGTCCGCTACCCGGCCGGGGGAGCGCCCGCCGTGACCAGACCCGTCTCGTACGCGCAGATCACCGCCTGGATCCGGTCCCGCAGGCCCAGCTTCGCGAGGACGTTGCCCACATGGGTCTTCACGGTGTGGTCGCTGACCGTCAGCTCCGCCGCGATCTCCGCGTTCGACAGACCGCGCGCGAGCAGCAGCAGCGTCTCCCGCTCCCGGGCCGTCAGTACGTCGAGCCGAGGGTCGGGCCCGCCCCCGGCGGGCCTGCGCGGGCCGCCCGCCGTGTACTGCTCCACCAGGCGGCGCGCCACCGACGGCGCGAGCAGCGCCTCGCCCGCCGCCACCACCCGGACCGCGTGCACCAGGTCGTCCCGGCGGACGTCCTTCAGGAGGAAGCCGCTGGCGCCCGCGTGCAGCGCCTCGTACACGTACTCGTCGGCGTCGAAGGTCGTCAGGATCACCGTCCGGCACCCGAACTCGGCGCTGATCACCCGGCACGCCTCGATGCCGTCCATCCGGGGCATCCGGATGTCGAGCAGCGCCACGTCCGGCCGGTGGCGGCGCACGGCCTCCACCGCCGCCGCGCCGTCGGCGACCTCCGCGACCACCTCGATGTCGTCCTGGACGTCCAGGATCAGCGCGAAACCGCTGCGCACCAGCTCCTGGTCGTCGGCGACCACCACTCTGACCGTCATCGTGCCTCCAGCGGGAGCACCGCCCGCAGTTCGAATCCCCGCCCGTCCGGGCCCGGGCCGGTCGTCGCCGTGCCGCCGTGTGCGGCGGCCCGTTCGCGGATCCCGAGCAGGCCGTGGCCGCCGGTGCCGGTTCCGCCGGAGCCGGGCTCGCCGCGCGGGCCGCGGCCGTCGTCGGTGACCCGGATCCGCAGGGCGTCGCCGCCGTCGGGCCCGTGGTCGAGGCGTACCGTCACCCGGCTCGCCCCGGCGTGCTTGACCACATTGGTCAGGGCCTCCTGCACGATCCGGTACGCGGTCGCGCCGGTCGCCCGCGGCAGCGGCGGCTCGAAGTCCGCCGTCGTGCAGGTGACGTCGAGTCCGCCGTCGCGCACCCGGTCGAGCAGCGCGGGGAGTTCGGCGAGGCCGGGCTGCGGCGCGCGCGGGGCGGGCACCGGGCCGTCCGCGGACGCCGGTCCTTCGTCCCGCAACACGCCCAGCATGGAGCGGAGTTGGGTCATGGCCTCCCGGCCGGTCGCGGAGATCGCGTCGAACGCGGCCTCGGCCCGCTCCGGGGCCTTGCGGACCGCGAGCGGGCCCGCCTCGGCCTGCACGATCATCAGGCTGACGGCGTGCGACAGGATGTCGTGCATCTCCCGGGCGATCCTGGCCCGTTCGCGCGCGGCGGCCCGTTCCTCCTCCACCCGGTGGGTGCGCCGGCGGGCGTCGGTGAGCCGGCCGAAGACATAGGCGGCGGCGAACACGAAGACGGAGAAGGTGAGTTCACGCGCCGACTGGGTGTTGAGCCACACCGACACCGGCACCGCGAAGGTCACCACCACGGCGGCGGCCAGCCGCTTCGGGCCCGGGGACAGCACCGCGACCGTGTAGAGGCTGAGCAGCCCGGTGTACGGGAGCGGCTGCCCAGGCCCTTCCAGGGCGAGCCGGTACAGGCCGCTGGTGGCGACGATCGCGAGGAGCACGGCGAGCGGGGCGCGGCGGCGCCAGACCAGCGGGAGCACGGTGAGGGTGGTCAGCCCGTACGCGGGCCAGGTCGCCGGTTCGAGCTCGGGCGGGCGCGGCACCACGAACGGCATGGTCATCGCCGCCTGCACGAGCAGCGCGATGCCGATGTCGACGGCCCACGGGTTGGCCGCCGCCCAGCCGCGGACGGTCCGCCCGGCCCGGTCCGCCGCCTGCCGTCCGGTCCGTCCCGACCGTGCCTCCCGTCCTGCCCGCGCCCCCGGTGTCCGCATCAGGGCTTGCGGCCCACCGCGCCGAACTGGGCGACCTCGGCCGCCTCCGGGGCGCGCCAGCGGGCGCAGGACACGATGCCGGGTTCGAGGATGTCGAGGCCGTCGAGGAAGGAGGCGAAGTCGGCGCGGCCGCGGGCGGTGATCGGCGGGGTGGCGTGGGCGTTCCAGAACTCCATCGCCGCCACGTTGGCCTCGCCGCCGAGGTCGGCGTCGTAGGTGGGGTGGGTGAGCACCAGGTGGCTGCCGGAGGGGACCCCGGCGAGCAGGGTGCGCACGATGGAGCGGGCCTCGTCGGTGTCGAGGACGAAGTTCAGGATGCCCAGCATCAGGATCGCCACCGGGCGGTCCAGGTCGAGGGTGCCCGCCGCCGTGGCGAGGATCTTCTCCGGGTCGCGGGCGTCGGCGTCGACGTACTCGGTGGCGCCCTCGGGGGTGCCGGTGAGCAGCGCGCGGGCGTGCGTGAGGACGATCGGGTCGTTGTCGACGTACACGATCCGGGCGTCCGGGGCGACCCGCTGGGCGACCTCGTGGGTGTTGTCGGCGGTGGGCAGTCCGGTGCCGATGTCGAGGAACTGGCGGATGCCCGCCTCGGCGGCCAGATGGGTCACCGCGCGGCCGAGGAACGCCCGGTCGGCGCGGGCCACCGCGCCGATGCTGGGGTGGAAGGAGGTCACCTGGTCGCCGACCGCACGGTCCACCGGGTAGTTGTCCTTGCCGCCCAGCCAGTAGTTCCACACGCGCGCGTTGTGCGCGATGTCGGTACGGATGCGGTCGGTCATGGGCGGGCCTTTCGCAGGACGGTGTCCACCAGGGCGTCGACGCGATTCGTGGTGATCGAATCGACCCCGTTGTCGATCAGCTTACGCATGTTCCTTTTCGTGTCGGGCGTCCACACCGACACCAGGAGCCCGTCCCGGTGCACCCGCTCCACCAGCTCCCGACTGGCCAGGCCGAAGCGGAAGTTGAGCCAGCGGGGCCGTACCGCGTCGAGCAGCACCGGACGCGGCGGCGCGAGCGAGGTCCAGGTCAGCGCGATCTCGGCGGCCGGGTCCGCCGCGCGCACGTCCAGCATCGCCGTGGCGCCCGCGCAGTAGTACACCCGCTCGCCCGCGCCGCATTCGCGGACCGTGCCCACGATCCGGCGCACCGAGGCCGCGTCGCCGCCCGGCAGGTCCAGCATCAGCCGGTGCGGGCCCGCGGCGAGCAGTGCCTCGCGCAGGGTGGGGATGCCGTCGGCGGTGAACTCCCTGATCTCGTCGAGGCCCAGCCCGGACAGCGGCCGGTCGAGCCCCCACAGCCGCTTCAGGGTGTCGTCGTGCAGCAGCACCGGGACGCCGTCGGCGGTCAGCCGCACATCGACCTCCACCGCGTCCGCGCCCCGCTCGAACGCCGAGACGATCGAGGGGACGGTGTTCTCGCGGACGCGGTAGGGGTCGCCGCGGTGGCCCACGGCGAGCGGGCGGGACGCCGGCGCGGCGAGTGCCGGAGCGGCGGGCGCCGCCGCCGTCGTGGCGGCTGTGGTCGCCGTGGGGGTGGTGGGGTCGGTGGGGAGGGTCATGACCCCCATTGTCCCGGCCCCGCCCCGGCTGTCAGGCGGACAGCCAGCCTTCCGTGTACGTGTCGATCTCCTCGGTCAGCTTCGCCTTGCCCGCCTCGTCGAGGAACGACGCCTCCACCGCGTTCTTCGCGAGCGCCGCGAGACCCCGCTCGTCGAGCCCGAGCAGCCGGGCCGCCACCGCGTACTCGTTGTTCAGGTCGGTGCCGAACATCGGCGGGTCGTCGCTGTTGATCGTCACGAGCACCCCGGCCTCCACCATCTGCTTGATGGGGTGGTCCTCCAGGCGCTCCACCGCGCGGGTCGCGATGTTCGAGGTCGGGCAGACCTCCAGGGCGATCCGGTGCTCCGCCAGGTGCTTGAGCAGCTCCGGGTCCTTGACCGAGCTGGTGCCGTGGCCGATCCGCTCCGCGCCCAGCTCGTTCAGCGCGTCCCAGACCGTCTCCGGGCCGGTCGTCTCGCCCGCGTGCGGCACCGAGTGCAGGCCCGCGGCCCGCGCCCGGTCGAAGTACGGCTTGAACTGCGGGCGCGGCACGCCGATCTCCGGGCCGCCGAGGCCGAACGCCACCAGGCCCTCGGGGCGCAGCTCCACCGCGAGCCGCGCGGTCTCCTCGGCCGCCTCCAGGCCCGCCTCGCCCGGGATGTCGAAGCACCAGCGCAGGATCACGCCGAGCTCGGTCTCGGCCGCCTTGCGGGCGTCCTCGATCGCGGCCATGAACGCGTGCTCGTCGATGCCGCGCCGGGTCGAGCTGTACGGGGTGATGGTCAGCTCCGCGTAGCGGATGTTCTGCCGGGCCATGTCCCGGGCCACCTCGAACGTCAGCAGCCGGACGTCCTCCGGGGTGCGGACCAGGTCGACCACCGACAGATAGACGTCGATGAAGTGCGCGAAGTCGGTGAACGTGAAGTAGTCGGTCAGCGCCTCCGGGTCCGTCGGGACCTTGGAGTCCGGGTGGCGGGCGGCCAGCTCGGCGACGATCCGGGGGGACGCGGAGCCCACGTGGTGGACGTGCAGCTCGGCCTTCGGGAGCCCGGCGATGAAGGAATGCAGGTCGGTCATCCGGTCATGGTAGGCCGCGACCTTCCCCCTGATGGCGTAGGTCGTAGCATGGTTCGACCACGATGGGGGAGGCCCATGTCCGAAAACAGTGACCAGCCGGTGGACCCGTGGGCTCCGCCGAACCGTGACGGTGTCGAGCTGAGCAAGGGGGCGGGCGCGCCGGGTGACGGTACGCCCGGCGCTCCCGGTGTTCCTGGTGCGCCCGGGGGAGTGCACGACCAGCGGACCGTCGCCGCCATGCCGGGGGCCGAGCTGCCGCCGCCGCCCGTCGCGCCCGGCGGTGCCTACGGGTACCCGGCCGCGCCCACGCCGCCGGTCGCGCCCGGCGCGCCGCAGACCCCCGGCTACGGGTACCCGGTCGCGCCGCCCGCGCCGTACCCCGGCTACGGCCAGCAGGGCTGGGGCATGCAGCCGTCCAACGGCATGGGCACCGCGGCCATGGTCGTCGGCATCTGCGGTGTCGCCCTGGCCTTCTGCTCGTACGGCATCCTCGGTCTGATCCTGGGCGCGGTCGCGCTCGGGCTCGGCATCGCGGGGCGGAAGAAGGCGCGGCGGGGCGAGGCCACCAACGGCGGGCAGGCGCTCGCGGGTGTCATCCTCGGCGCGGTCGGTCTGGCGCTCGGCGTGGCCGGGATCGCGCTGATCGTCTTCCTGGCCACCCACGCCGACGAGTTCTCGGACAGTGACAGCGGCTACGACAGCGATCCGTTCTCGACGTCCCTGGTGGTCGGCGCGAGGTAGTCCGGACGGCCGTCGGCGGGCGGGCGCGCGGCTGCCGTCAGGCGGCCGCCGTGTCCGCCCGCAGCCGTTCCCGGGCCGCCATCAGCGCGAAGCCCAGCAGGTTCAGGCCGCGCCAGCGCTCCGGGTCCGTCGCCCGGGGGTCGTCGGCCGCGAGGCCGATGCCCCACACCGGGTCCACCGGGCTCGCCTCGACCAGGACCCGGTCACCGGTGCCGAGCAGGAACGCGCGCAGCTCGGGGGCCGAGGCGAACTTGTGGACGCTGCCCGCGGTCACGATCGCCGAGCGCTCCCGCCGCCAGACCTCGTCCGTGAAGCCCCGGACCAGCCGGCCCGCCTTCTTCGCCTCCGCCGGGGTGCGGGCGGCGAGGATCCGCTCCGCCGCCTCCGGGTCGTCGAACAGGCGCGCCTTCGCCGCCATCATCCAGTGCTCGGCCGTCGCGTACCGCACGTCGTCGACCACGAAGGGTGACGGCCACCACTGGCTCAGACAGCTCGACGAGAGTCGGCCACTCGGGTATGGGCGATGGCCCCAGAAGTGCAGCCATTTGATCCGGTCGCCGGTCGCCTCGGCCGTTCTGACCTGCTGCTTCAGTTCCTCGATACCCTGCATGCACGCCACCTTGCCAGTCGCCACGGACACTCCGTACGGCAATTTCGCGCCACCCTCGACACATGGTCCACCGATTCCGTCGCGTAACCAAAAGGCAACAACGGAATCACTTGTTGGACCACTGTGGCTCTGTCAGGATCGGCACTCAACTTGAGCTGGAACAACGGAGAGCGTCATGGGCAACCGCTTCCAGGTGTCGGATCGCTTCGCGGACGGCGCGCAGTACATCGGGGGGCGACTCCGCCCCGGAACCTCGGAGCAGGAACACAGCGTCATCGACCCGGCCACCGGTGAGGCCGTCTACACCTACCGGCTCGCGTCGGTCGCCGACGTCGACGACGCCGTCGCCGCGGCCAAGGCCGCCTTCCCCGGCTGGGCCGGTGCCACCCCCGGCGAGCGCTCCGACGCGATGCACCGCTTCGCCGCCGTGCTCGCCGCCAAGGCCGAGGAGTTCGCCCAGGTCGAATCCCTCCAGTGCGGCAAGCCCATCAAGCTGACCCGCGAGTTCGACGTGCCCGGCACCGTCGACAACACCGCCTTCTTCGCGGGCGCCGCCCGCCACCTCCAGGGCCAGTCCGCGGGCGAGTACGACGGTGACCACACCTCGTACGTACGCCGCGAGCCGATCGGCGTCGTCGGCTCCATCGCCCCCTGGAACTACCCGCTGCAGATGGCCGCCTGGAAGGTGCTCCCGGCCATCGCCGCGGGCAACACCATCGTCCTCAAGCCGGCCGAGCTCACCCCGCTGACCTCGCTCCTGTTCGCGCAGGCGGCCACCGAGGCCGGGATCCCCGACGGTGTCGTCAACGTCGTCACCGGCGCCGGGCGGACCGTCGGCGAGCACCTGGTCGGGCACCCCGACGTCGCCATGACCTCCTTCACCGGCTCCACCCCGGTCGGCAAGCGGGTCGCCGAGATCGCCACCGCCACCGTCAAGCGGCTCCACCTGGAGCTCGGCGGCAAGGCGCCCTTCCTCGTCTTCGACGACGCCGACCTGGAGGCCGCCGCGCACGGCGCCGTCGCCGCCTCCCTGATCAACAGCGGGCAGGACTGCACCGCCGCCACCCGCGCGTACATCCAGCGCCCGCTGTTCGACGCCTTCGTGGCGCGGGTCGCGGAGCTCATGGAGACCGTGCGGCTCGGCGACCCCTTCGACCCGTCGACCGACCTCGGTCCGCTCGTCTCGCACGCCCAGCGCGACCGGGTCGCCGGTTTCGTGGACCGGGCCCGCGGCTACGCCACCGTCGTCACCGGCGGCGAAGCCCCTGGTGGTGAGCTGAAGAACGGCGCATACTACCGTCCCACCCTGATCACCGGCGCCGCGCAGGACAGCGAGGTCGTGCAGTCGGAGATCTTCGGTCCGGTCCTGGTGGCCCTGCCCTTCGACAGCGACGACGAGGGCATCCGGCTCGCCAACGACACCCCGTACGGGCTCGCCGCCTCCGCCTGGAGCCGCGACGTCTTCCGGGCCAACCGGGCCACCCGGGAGATCAAGGCCGGATGTGTGTGGGTCAACGACCACATCCCGATCATCAGCGAGATGCCCCACGGCGGCTACAAGTCGTCCGGGTTCGGAAAGGACATGTCGGCGTACTCCTTCGAGGAGTACACGCAGGTCAAGCACGTGATGTACGACAACACCGCGGTGGCGGCCAAGGACTGGCACCGCACGATCTTCGGGGACCGATAGCAGTCAGCCGTCCGACCGGCGGCGAACCCATCCCGAAAGGGCACAGCGCATGGAGTACCAGCCCGACAGCCTGTCCGCCGCCCAGTTCGCGGCGATGCGGCGCAGCCTCACGAGCGGCCGGGGCGCCCTCACCCGCCGCTCGGTGCTGCGCGCCGGAGGCGTCGGCGCGCTCACCGTCGGCGGTCTCGCCGCGCTGAGCGGCTGCGGCATCCCGCCCGCCAAGCGGGAGGGCCAGGGTCCGGCGTCCACCGACTTCTCGGCCAAGGAGAAGTCGCTGAGCTTCTCCAACTGGACCGAGTACATGGACGTCAGCGAGGACGAGAAGTCCCGGCCGACCCTGGAGGCGTTCACCAGGCGGACCGGCATCAAGGTCAAGTACACCGAGGACATCAACGACAACGTCGAGTTCTTCGGCAAGATCAAGCCGCAGCTCGCGGCCGGCCAGGACACCGGCCGCGACCTGATCTGCGTCACCGACTGGCTGGCCGCCCGGATGATCCGGCTCGGCTGGGTGCAGAAGCTGGACGCGTCGAACCTCCCCCACGCGTACGCCAACCTGTCCCCGCAGTTCCGCAGCCCCGACTGGGACCCGGGCCGGGCCTACTCGTACCCCTGGACCGGCATCTCCTGCGTCATCGCCTACAACCAGAAGGCGACCGGCGGGAAGAAGGTCGACTCCGTCACCCAGCTGCTCGACGACCCCGCCCTCAAGGGCCGGGTCGGGTTCCTCACCGAGATGCGCGACACCGTCGGCATGACCCTGCTCGACCTCGGCAAGGACCCCGGCAGCTTCACCGACGCCGACTACGACGCGGCGATCGGACGGCTCCAGAAGGGCGTCGACAAGAAGCAGATCCGCCGCTTCACCGGCAACGACTACACCTCGGACCTCGACAAGGGCGACATCGCGGCCTGCCTCGCCTGGGCCGGAGACGTCATCCAGCTCCAGGCCGACAACCCGGACATCAAGTTCGCCATCCCGTCCGCCGGATACATCACGTCCAGCGACAACCTGCTCGTCCCCGCGCAGGCCCGGCACAAGACCAACGCCGAGAAGCTGATCGACTACTACTACGAGCTCCCGGTCGCCGCCCAGCTCGCCGCGTACATCAACTACGTGTGCCCGGTCGACGGCGTCAAGGACGAACTCTCCAAGATCGATCCCGCGCTCGCGAACAACACCCTGATCGTCCCCGACAAGGCGATGGTCAAGAAGTCGCACGCCTTCCGCTCGCTGACCAGCGCACAGGAGACGGCGTACGAGGAGAAGTTCGCCAAGCTCATCGGTGCCTGACGCCGCCCCCCTCTCTTCTCACGAACCCCTGGGATCCCACCCATGACTGACAAGAACACCGGCGGCGACGTCCGTCTCTCCGGCATCAGCAAGTCCTACGGCTCGTTCCACGCCGTCCGCCCGCTGGACCTCACCATCCCGCAGGGCTCCTTCTTCGCCCTGCTCGGCGCCTCCGGCTGCGGCAAGACGACCACGCTGCGCATGATCGCCGGACTCGAGGACCCGACGACGGGCACCGTCTTCCTCGGCGACCGCGACGTCACCGACCTGCCGCCCTACAAGCGGCCGGTGAACACCGTCTTCCAGTCGTACGCGCTGTTCCCGCACATGACGATCTCCGAGAACATCGCCTTCGGCCTGCGCAGGCGCGGCATCAAGACGGTCAAGCCGCAGGTCGACGACATGATCGAACTCGTCCAGCTCGGCGAGCACGCCCACAAGAAGCCGCACCAGCTGTCCGGCGGCCAGCAGCAGCGCGTCGCCGTCGCCCGCGCGCTCATCAACCACCCCCAGGTGCTGCTCCTCGACGAACCGCTCGGCGCCCTCGACCTCAAGCTGCGCCGCCAGATGCAGCTGGAGCTCAAGCGCATCCAGACCGAGGTCGGCATCACCTTCGTGCACGTCACCCACGACCAGGAGGAGGCCATGACCATGGCCGACCAGGTCGCGGTCATGAACGGCGGCCGGGTCGAACAGCTCGGCGCCCCCGCCGACCTGTACGAGAACCCGCAGTCCACCTTCGTCGCGAACTTCCTCGGCACCTCCAACCTCATCGAGGCCGAGGTCGCCGGGACCGGCGCCGACATCACCGTCACCGCCGGCGGCGGCACCCTCAAGCTGCCCGGCGACCGCTGTAGCGCCGCCGTCCGCACGGGCGGCAAGGTGCTCGTCGGCGTACGGCCCGAGAAGATCTCCCTCACCCACGCCGACGACGCCGCGGACATCGCCGACGGCCGCAACCGGGTCACCGGCCGGATCGTCGAGTCCTCCTTCATCGGCGTCTCCACCCAGTACGTGGTCGACGGCCCCGCCGGCGCCGGACTCCAGGTGTACGAGCAGAACATCGAGCGCGACGAGCGGCTGCGCCCCGGCGCCGAGGTCGTCCTGCACTGGAACCCCGCCCACACCTTCGGTCTGGACGCGGCCCAGTCCCTGTCTGCTGGGACGATGGGCGACGCGGGCGTGGAGACGGTGGAGGACGCCTCGTGACCACCCCCACCCTCACGAAGGCGGCGCCCGCCCCGGCCGAGGAACCGCCGGTGCGCAAGCCCTCCACCCGCAAGCGGCTGGTGCCCTACTGGCTGCTGCTGCCCGGCATCATCTGGCTGCTCGTCTTCTTCGCGCTGCCGATGGTCTACCAGGCGTCGACGTCGGTGCAGACCGGCTCCCTGGAGAAGGGCTTCGAGGTCACCTGGCACTTCCAGACCTACTGGGACGCCTTCCAGGAGTACTGGCCGCAGTTCGTCCGCTCGCTGCTGTACGCGGGCACCGCGACCCTGCTGTGCCTGCTGCTCGGCTACCCGCTGGCCTACCTCATCGCCTTCAAGGCCGGCCGCTGGCGCAACCTCGTGCTCGTCCTGGTCATCGCCCCGTTCTTCACCAGCTTCCTCATCCGCACGCTGGCCTGGAAGACGATCCTCGCCGACGGCGGCGCCGTGGTCGGCGCCCTGGACACCCTCCACGTCCTCGACGTCACCAGCTGGCTCGGCTGGACCGAGGGCAACCGGGTGCTCGCCACCCCCATGGCCGTCGTCTGCGGCCTCACGTACAACTTCCTGCCCTTCATGATCCTGCCGCTCTACACCTCCCTGGAGCGGATCGACGGCCGGCTCCACGAGGCGGCGCAGGACCTGTACGCCTCGCCCGCCACCACCTTCCGCAAGGTGACCTTCCCGCTGTCGATGCCCGGCGTCGTCTCCGGCACCCTGCTCACCTTCATCCCGGCGAGCGGCGACTACGTCAACGCCGAACTCCTCGGCTCCACCGACACCAAGATGGTCGGCAACGTCATCCAGTCCCAGTTCCTGCGGGTCCTGGACTACCCGACGGCCGCCGCCCTGTCGTTCATCCTCATGGCGATCGTGCTGCTCATGGTCACCGTCTACATCCGCCGAGCGGGAACGGAGGACCTGGTCTGATGCGTTGGATCCGTCGGAACCTCGTCGTCATCGCGGGCCTGCTGACGCTCGCGTACATGATCCTGCCGAACGTCGTCGTGATGGTGTTCTCGTTCAACAAGCCGAACGGACGCTTCAACTACGCCTGGCAGCAGTTCTCCCTGGACGCCTGGAAGGACCCCTGCGGGGTCGCCGACATGTGCCAGTCGCTGACGCTGTCGCTGCAGATCGCCGCCTGGGCGACGGTCGGCGCCGTGGTGCTCGGCACGATGATCGCCTTCGCGCTGGTCCGCTACCGCTTCCGGGCCCGCGGCGCGATCAACTCGCTGATCTTCCTGCCGATGGCGATGCCCGAGGTCGTCATGGCCGCCTCGCTGCTCACCCTGTTCCTCAACATGGGCGCCGAGCTGGGCTTCTGGACCGTCCTCATCGCGCACATCATGTTCTGTCTGTCGTTCGTCGTCACCGCCGTCAAGGCGCGCGTGATGTCCATGGACCCCCGCCTGGAGGAGGCCGCCCGCGACCTGTACGCGGGACCGGTGCAGACCTTCCTGCGGGTGACGCTGCCGATCGCGGCGCCCGGCATCGCGGCCGGTGCGCTCCTCGCGTTCGCGCTGTCCTTCGACGACTTCATCATCACCAACTTCAACGCGGGCTCCACCGTCACCTTCCCCATGTTCGTGTGGGGCTCGGCGCAGCGTGGCACCCCCGTGCAGATCAACGTCATCGGCACGGCGATGTTCGTCATCGCGGTACTGGTGGTCGTGGCCGGGCAGATCATTACGAACCGGCGCAAGAAAACAGCAACAGCCTGACCGGCCGTCGGTCAGGCACCGAAGGAGTTGGAAACCATGGCCCCAGTCGCCATGCGTCTCGCTGCACAATCTCTCTCCGACGCCCAGCCCGTCCCCTTCTGGCTGGAAGACCCCGGCAAGCCCGGCGCCCTGCCCGCCCTCACCGGCACCGAGCGGTGCGACCTGCTCGTCGTGGGCGGCGGCTACAGCGGACTGTGGACCGCGCTCATCGCCAAGGAGCGCGACCCCTCCCGGGATGTCGTCCTGGTCGAAGGCCACGAGGTGGGCTGGGCCGCCTCGGGCCGCAACGGCGGCTTCTGCGCCGCGTCGCTGACGCACGGCTTCGGCAACGGGCTCGCCCGCTGGCCGCACGAACTGCCGAAGCTGGAGGCGCTGGGCGCCGCCAACCTCGACGCCATCGAGGCCGCCGTCGCCCGCTACTCGATGGACTGCGACTTCGAGCGCACCGGCGAGATCGACGTCGCCACCGAGGCGTACCAGCTCGACGAACTGCACGAGGTGTACGAGGCGGCCGCCGAGCTCGGCCTCGCCGACGGCCTCGACCTGCTCGACCGCGACGCCATGCGCGCCGAGGTCGACTCGCCGACCTTCCACGGCGGCCTGTGGGACCGCGACGGCGTCGCCATGGTCAACCCGGCCAAGCTCGCCTGGGGCCTCAAGCAGGCGTGCCTCGACCTCGGGGTGCGGATCTTCGAGAACACCCCGGCGCTCGACCTGGTGTCCGCGGGCGGCGGCATGGCCGTGCGCACCCCGTACGGCCGGATCGCGGCCCGCCGGGTCGCGCTCGGCACCAACGTCTTCCCCTCGCTGGTCAAGCGGGTCCGGCACTACACCGTCCCGGTGTACGACTACGCCCTGATGACCGAGCCGCTGAGCGCCGAGCAGCTGGCGGCCATCGGCTGGAAGAACCGGCCGGGCCTCGGCGACTCCGCGAACCAGTTCCACTACTTCCGGATCACCGCCGACAACCGGATCCTGTGGGGCGGCTACGACGCCATCTACCGCTTCGGCGGCAAGGTGCAGGCCGAGATGGACCACCGGCCGGAGACCTATCTGAAGCTGGCCCAGCACTTCTTCACCTGCTTCCCGCAGCTGGAGGGCCTGCGCTTCAGCCACGCCTGGGGCGGCGCGATCGACACCTGCTCGCGCTTCTCGGCGTTCTTCGGCACCGCGTACCAGGGCAAGGTGGCGTACGCCGCCGGATACACCGGGCTCGGCGTCGGCTCCACCCGGTTCGGCGCGGACGTGATGCTGGACCTGCTCGCGGGCGAGCGGACCGAGCGCACCGAGCTGGACATGGTGCGGTCGAAGCCGCTGCCGTTCCCGCCGGAGCCGATCGCGTGGGCGGGCATCGGCCTGACCAAGTGGTCGCTGGCGCGGGCCGACGACAACGGCGGCCGGCGGAACCTGTGGCTGAAGACGATGGACAAGCTGGGACTCGGCTTCGACAGCTGACGACCAGGGCCCCTCTCCGAGGTCTTTGTGAGCCAGATCACAACTGACGGGTAGGAAACCCGCGTCATAGCGGGGGCCCGGCCCGCTCTCTCCGTGTGGACACCGCGACCGCGGTTTCCGCACGGAGGGAGACAGTGGTGATGACTGGTACGGAGACGGGCCCGGGCGGACCGAGCGGCCCGGGCGGACCGAGCGGCCCGAGCGGCCCGAGCGGCCCGAGCGGACCGGGTGGTCCGGGTGGCGAGGGGGACGGGGGCGCCGTGCCCGCGCCGCGGACGGCCGTGGAGTGGCTGGCCTCGGCCGCGCCGGATCCCGAGGCGTGCCGCTTCGAATGGGAGCGCAACCCGCACGGCGTCACCCTGCTGCCCGCCGGGCGGCGCTGGGACGTGCTGATCCTGTCCGCCGAGCTCGGCTATCCGACGCTCGACGTGCTCACCCGCCTCGTCGACCGCCCAGGACCGGTGCTCGCCGACTTCGGCGACGCCCGGATGGGCTTCTTCGTGCCCCCGGGCACCGCGACCCGCTGGCTCGGCACCGGGGTGCGCAGCGCGGGCTCCGGGACCTGGATCGTCGTCCCGTACCCGGGGCGGACCAGCGGCGGGGTGCGCTGGCTGGTGGCCCCGGACGCCGCGGGCACCCTCACCGACGCGACCCTGCTCGAACTGGCGATGCACGAGGCGGCGGGCCAACTGGCCCGGGGTGACGGAGGGACGGGCACCGGCTGACCGCGCGAACGTCTCGAAACGCCCGTGTGAGGGCACCCGCACCCGCTCGCGCACCCGGCCATGGACAGAGGTCTTGACCACTTGATTGGTCTGGACCATGCTGTGGCGCGCTCCACCTCGATTCCCCCACCCCCGGAGGCAGTTGTGGACCGCACCAGACCCCTCAATCTTCTGCTGGCGGGCGTGCTCGCCGCCGGTGGCGCCGTGGCGCTCGCCCCCGTGGCCCACGCCGCCGACAGCGAACTCGCCCGCAACGGCGGCTTCGAAGCCGCCCTGGACGGCTGGAGCTGCACGGCCGGCAGCGGGGCCGCCGTCACCTCCCCGGTGCACGGCGGTACGAAGGCCCTGCAGGCGACCCCGGCCGGCAGCGACAACGCCAAGTGCTCCCAGACCGTCACCGTGCTGCCGAACTCCCGCTACACGCTCAGCGGCTGGGTCCGCGGCTCCTACGTCTACCTCGGCGCCTCCGGCACCGGCACCACCGACGTCTCCGCCTGGACCCAGTCCGCGCCGGACTGGCAGAAGCTCTCCACCAGCTTCACCACCGGCGCCTCCACCACCTCGGTGACGATCTACACCCACGGCTGGTACGGCACCGGCGCCTACCAGGCCGACGACCTCTCGCTGTTCGGGCCCGGCGGCGCCCCCGTGCAGATACCCGCCACGCCGACCGGACTCGCGGCCGGCAACGTGACCTCGTCCGCGGTGACCCTCAACTGGCCCGCGGTGCCCGGCGCCACCTCGTACCGGATCTACCGGGACGGGGTGCTGATCGCGACCGTCAGCGGCAACACGTACACCGCGACCGGCCTCACCGCGGCCACCGCCTACCGCTTCGAGGTGTCGGCGGCCAACAGCGCGGGCGAATCGGCGAAGTCCGCCCCGGTGACCGCCACCACCGGCACGGGCGGCGGCGGCAACCCCGGCGGCCAGCTGCCCGCGCACGCCCTGGTCGGCTACCTCCACGCCAGCTTCGCCAACGGCTCCGGCTACACCCGGATGGCGGACGTACCGGACTCCTGGGACGTCATCAACCTCGCCTTCGGCGAGCCGACCTCGGTGACCTCCGGCGACATCCGCTTCAAGCTGTGCCCGGCGACCGAGTGCCCCGGCGTCGAGTCGGAGGCCGACTTCAAGGCCGCGATCAAGGCCAAGCAGGCCGCGGGCAAGAAGGTCCTCATCTCGATCGGCGGCCAGAACGGCCAGGTGCAGCTGGCCAGCACGGCCGCCCGTGACACCTTCGTCTCCTCGGTCTCGAAGATCATCGACGACTACGGCCTCGACGGCCTCGACATCGACTTCGAGGGCCACTCGCTGTCGCTGCAGACCGGCGACACCGACTTCCGCAGCCCGACCACCCCGGTCGTCGTCAACCTGATCCAGGCGGTCAAGACCCTCAAGGCCAAGTACGGTGCGAAGTTCGTGCTGACCATGGCACCGGAGACCTTCTTCGTCCAGCTCGGCTACCAGTTCTACGGCTCAGGCCCCTGGGGCGGTCAGGACCCGCGGGCCGGCGCCTACCTGCCGGTCATCCACGCCCTGCGCGACGACCTCACCCTGCTGCACGTCCAGGACTACAACTCGGGCCCGATCATGGGCCTCGACAACCAGTACCACTCCATGGGCGGCGCCGACTTCCACATCGCCATGACCGACATGCTCCTCACCGGCTTCCCGGTGGCGGGCAACACCGACCGCGTCTTCCCGGCCCTGCGCCCCGACCAGATCGCCATCGGCCTCCCCGCCTCCACCCAGGCGGGCAACGGCTACACCACCCCGGCCGAGGTCAACAAGGCCCTGGACTGCCTCACCAAGAAGACCAACTGCGGCACCTACCAGACCCACGGCACCTGGCCGGGCCTGCGCGGCCTGATGACCTGGTCGATCAACTGGGACCGCTTCAACGGCGGGGAGTTCAGCCGGAACTTCGACTCGTACTTCCCGTAGGGATCCCGCAGGCATTCCCGTAGGGATCCCGTAGCCGTCCTGTAGTAAGGCGCCCGGGTCGCGGGCGGCGCCGGTCCGGCTCAGCCGGCCGCCGCCGCCCGCGCCCCGAGCCCCGCCCGGTCCAGCTCCCGCAGCATCGCGGGCAGTTCCGGCGCCTCCCCGGCCGCCGCCGTCAGCTCGTCCGGCGTCAGGGCGTACGCCTCGGCCAGTTCGAGCAGCGCCGCCGCGTCCACGGCCGCCGCGTCCCCGGGCCCGCGCACCGCTTCGCGCGCCAGTTCACGCAGCAGGAGCAGCGCCTCGGCCCGCACCACGAACCGGCTCATGCCGCAGTCGAGACCGTCGTCGTCGAGGTCGGCGGGGTACGGGGCGCGGCCCCAGGCGCCGTCCTCGTACCAGTAGACGCAGCCCAGTTCGTTGCCGGAGAGCCGGTCGCGCAGCTCCTCGTACGGCAGCCAGTCCGGGCCGCCCGCCAGCATGTCGACGGGCGGCTCGTACCACTTCGCCCCGCTCGACTCGTCCTCGCCGTACAGCACCCAACGGCCCTCGGCGACCCGGGTGAAGGTCCACCAGGTGCCCCCGCAGTCGTCCAGGTGCAACCCCTCGTCGTCGATCCAGCAGCCGGTCCGGTACCCGGTCTCGCGCTCCCCGGCGGCGCTCGCCTGGACGACGGCGGCCAGCGCCCAGCGGGCCCACAGCAGTTCGGGCGCGGGCAGGTCGGCGGGGCGGCCGGGGCGGTCGATCGTCATCAGCTCTCCGTGGGGCGGTCGGTACGGGAGGGTTTCCGGGTACCGGCGCGGCGGCCGGGGCCGTACCGCTGCGCGTACACCGGCCAGCGCAGCAGCGGCACGCACAGGGCGAGCGAGGCGAGCACGTCCAGCGGCCAGTGGAAGCCGCGGAGGATCAGGCCGGTGGCGGTGACCGCGGTGAGCAGGGCCGCCAGGGGGAGCAGGCGGGGGGAGACCAGGAGGGCGGCGCCGGTGTAGGCGATCAGGGCGGTGGCCGTGTGGCCCGAGGGGTAGTAGCCGGTGGCCCAGGGCTCCAGGGGGCCCGGGCGGGCCGTCCACTCCTTCAGCGGGACGATCAGGAGCGGCACCGCGGCCATCGCCAGACCCGCCCAGAGCGCGGCGGCGCGGCGCCCGCGCCGGACGGCGTACAGCATCGCGAGGGCGAGGACCGGGAGGGCGACCGTCATGTTGCCGAGGTCGGCGGCGGATTCGCTCAGGCCGCGCGGGACGGTGTCCACCAGGGCGCGGGAGAGGCGTTCGTCGAGCCGGGCCAGCGGTCCGTGGACCAGCACCTGCCAGGTGACGACGGCGAGCACGGCCACCGACCAGAACACAGCCGACCGCCCCGGAACAGGGGGGGTGGTTCCGGGGCGGTCGCCTGGACCGGGCTGCCGCGCGCCCCGGGGGGTGTGGGGCGGGCGGCCATCCGATCGGTGAGGAGTTCCGGAGCCCAGGGCTCCAGCGGTGTGCGCGGTGGCACGGTGTGGACGGGGCTGGGGAGGCTCCGCCCGGGGTGTTTCTCTCATCTGCAGAAACCGTACGCCACGGGAGCGGGGACCGACAGCCGGATCCCCATCCCGCCATCGGCCCCCCACACCTTCTTCACACCGGGTCCCGATCGCTCCGGATCGGTCCGAACCGGTGTCGGAGCGGGCGTCCGGGTGTACGCCTCGGGGTGCCCCGGGACCCGGTCCGCCCGCCCCGAACGGGCGTCAGAGAGACGCCAGCGCCGACTCGATGACGTCCAGGCCCTCGTTCAGCAGGTCCTCGCCGATCACCAGCGGCGGCAGGAAACGCAGCACGTTGCCGTAGGTGCCGCAGGTGAGGACGAGGACGCCCTCGGCGTGGCAGAACTTGGCGAGCGCGCCGGCCGCCTCGGCGTGCGGCTCCTTGGTCGCCGGGTCCTTGACCAGCTCGATCGCGATCATGGCGCCGCGGCCGCGGATGTCACCGATGACCGGGAACTTCTCCTGCATCGCGGTCAGCCGGGCCTTCATGACCTCCTCGATGCGCTTGGCCTTGCCGTTGAGGTCGAGCTCCTTCATGGTCTCGATGGCACCGAGCGCACCGGCGCAGGCCACCGGGTTGCCGCCGTAGGTGCCGCCGAGGCCGCCACCGTGCACGGAGTCCATGATCTCGGCGCGGCCGGTCACGGCGGCGAGCGGCAGACCGCCCGCGATGCCCTTGGCGGTGGTGATGAGGTCCGGGACGATGCCCTCGTCGTCACAGGCGAACCACTGGCCGGTGCGGCAGAAACCGGCCTGGATCTCGTCGGCGACGAAGACGATGCCGTTGTCGTTGGCGAACTTCACGATCGCGGGCAGGAAGCCCTTGGCCGGCTCGATGAAGCCGCCCTCGCCGAGCACCGGCTCGATGACGATCGCGGCGACGTTCTCCGCGCCGATCTGCTTGGTGATGTTGTCGATCGCCTGGGCGGCGGCCTCGGGGCCGCAGTTCTCCGCACCGGTGGGCCAGCGGTAGCCGTAGGCGACCGGCACGCGGTAGACCTCGGGCGCGAACGGGCCGAAGCCCTGCTTGTACGGCATGTTCTTCGCCGTCATGCCCATGGTGAGGTTGGTGCGGCCGTGGTAGCCGTGGTCGAAGACCACGACGGCCTGGCGCTTGGTGTACGAACGGGCGATCTTCACCGCGTTCTCGACCGCCTCGGCGCCCGAGTTGAACAGCGCCGACTTCTTGGCGTGGTCGCCCGGGGTCAGCTCGGCGAGCGCCTCGCAGACCTCCACGTAACCCTCGTACGGCGTCACCATGAAACAGGTGTGGGTGAAGTCCTGGAGCTGCGCGGAGGCGCGGCGCACCACGGCCTCGGCGGAGGCGCCCACGGAGGTCACGGCGATGCCGGAACCGAAGTCGATCAGGAGGTTGCCGTCGACGTCCTCGATGATGCCGCCGCCCGCACGCTTGGTGAACACCGGCAGCGTGGAGCCCACGCCACCGGCGACCGCGTCGAGACGGCGGGCCTGAAGCTCCTGCGACTTCGGGCCGGGGATGGCGGTGACGACGCGCCGCTCCTGCGGGACAGCGTTCATGCGGGGCTCCTGGGGGTGTTCTGGACGCACTTGTGGGTTTCCTCCGCAGGCTAGGGGCGGAGACGGGGCGGGGGCATGCGCCGATCGGGAGTGATGGGGGGTGTGTCGTTGTCCGTGATGGATATGACGGAGTCCCGGGTACTCCGTCCCGGTGGGGTCGGGCGGAGCTCGCCAATCCGCTCCGGCGGGGACGCGGGCCACTAGATTGACGGTGGCACAGTTGCGGCGGCCTGGCTGGTCAGGGGGCAGGGACAGATGGAGAGCGACGGTACGCCCGGGATGTCGGGTACGTACGGTACGGGGGCGGCGCCCGGCGGTCCCGGCGGTCCCGGCGGTCCAGCCCCGGCCTCGGGACCGGCGGCCGGGGGAGTGCCGCCGATGCCCGCCCGGCCACCGGCCGTGACACCCGCCGCCGTGCCGCCCGCCGCCGTGCCGCCCGCGCCCGGCCGTCCGCCGATCGCGCCGCCGCCCGCGAGCCCGGTGGCGGAGTGGCTGGACGCGCCGCGGCCGAAGGCGGGGGCGGGGATCTGGCGGCTGCGGTACGCGCCGCGGCCGGAGGCGCCGGAGCGGCTCGCGCCCGCGACCGTCGCCGGGATGCTGATCCCGCTCGCCCTCGGTCTGCTGGCCTGGTCGGCGTGGCGCTCCGAGGTGTTCCCGTACAAGGCCGAGTTCCTCTGGCTGCTGACCCCCTCGGAGTGGTGGTACCCGGCGACCACCTCGCCGATCGACTGGCACGGCCAGGCCGCCCGCGCCATGTACGACGGGGTGTTCCTGCTCGTGCTGGTCGTCGCCATCGGCTTCCTCGGCGCCTGGCGCCGGATCGTCCGCCACTACCTGGGGCGGTTCCGCCCCGGGGCCCGCGCCACCCTGACCGCGGCCATGGCCTTCGGCACCCTCGTGCTGGTCTGGCCCGAGGCGTTCGGTCTCGGCTGGGACCCGCTGCCCGTGACCGAGCCGGTGCTCGCCCTGGTCGCCCTGCTCACCGGCGGCTTCCAGGCGTTCACCTCGCCCTTCGTCGTCTACACCCTCTACACCCTCATCACCCTCCTCGTCCTCTGGCCCTTCGCCCTCCTCGGCGACTGGCCCGGCCTCCTCCGCTCCTGGCGCGCCGCCCGCCGCGCCACCCCCGCCCCCACCGTCCCCGCCCAGGGCGCCCCCGCCGTCCCCCGCTCCCAGTGGCCCGCGCTCCGCGAGGCCGGGGAGTGGCAGGCCGCCGACGCGCTCGCCGCCGAGGTCGCGCGCGGGCGGATGAACGACGTCGACTGCGCCCGCGTCGACCGGGCCTGGCGGGAGGTGCGGCGGGACGCGGCCGGGCGGGCCGCGTTCACCGGCCGGGTGGTGCGGGAAGGCGGCGCCACCGGGACGCATCCGTCCGGGGAGCGGGACCTGCCCCGCCGGGCCGCCACCCACGACCTGCTGCTCGGGCAGGTGCGGGTCGGCCGGTTCCCGGTCACCGAGCGGACCCCGCACGCCTACCAGGAGGCCGGGCTCGCGCTCGATCCCGGGCTGCTCGGCACCTCGCTGCTCGCCGTCGGCCCCTCCGGCGCGGGCAAGACCCGGGCGCTGACCGGGCCGGTCACCGAGTCCCTCACCCTGCAGGCCCTCGCGGGCGGCTGCTCCGTCGTCGCCGTCGGCGCGGCCGGGGCCGCGCTCGGGCCGGACGGCTCGTACGACGTGGTGGTACGGCTCGGCGACCCGGGCTCCCCGCACGACCTGGACCTGTACGCCGGGGCCACCGACCCCGACGAGGGCGCCGCGTTCCTCGCCGAGGGCCTGGTCGGCGACCTCGCCGAGGTCGAGACCCGGCGCGCCGCCACCGTGCTCGCCCAGCTCATCGGCCCCTACCGGGCCGTGCACGGCCGCTTCCCCACCGTCGCGGTGCTCCGCGAACTGCTCGACGCCCGCCCCGAGACCCTGCGCGCCCTCCTCGACCAGGTGCCCGCGACCGGCGCGCAGGGCATGCGGCGCGAGCTGGAGTCCCGGATCCGGCAGGCCGGCACCGCCGCCGACCTCGGGCCGGTGCTCGCCGACCGGCTCGCCGCCCTCGACCGGCCCGTGTTCGCCGAGTTCTTCGGCGGCCGCAAGGGCAGTACGCCGTTCTCGCTGCGCGCCGTGGTCCAGCACCCCGTACGGGTCAGGATCAGCCTCCCCGACGGCGCCCACGAGGAAGCCGCCCGCCTTCTCAACCGCCTCCTCCTCGCCCAGTTCCAGGCCGTCGTCCGGGACCGCCCGGCGCGCGGCCACTTCGCCTGCCTGGTGCTCGACGACGCTGCCGGGGCGCTCACCGCCGGGACCGTGCGCGGCCTGCAGCGGCTGCGCCCGCAGCACGCCGGCGCGGTGCTCGCCCTGCGCACCCTCGCCGAGGTGCCCGAGGCGCTGCACGGGCCGCTGCTCGCGAGCGTCGGCTGCCGGATGGCCTTCGCCGGGATCTCCAACTGGGACGGCCGCGCCTTCGCCGAGGCATGGGGCACCGAGCGCGTCGAGACCACCGAGGTCGCCCACCACACCGTCTTCGCCGACCAGCCGATGACCCGCGCCTTCCACGCGGTGCGCAAGCTGATGACCGGCAAGGCGGTCACCACGGAAGCGGTGACGGTACGGGAGGTGGAGCGGGAACGCTGGTCCGCGTCGCAGCTCGCGCACGAGGTGCCGCCCGGGCACGCCGTGCTCTCGCTGACCCACGTCGGCGGCGAGCACACGCCCCCGCTCCTCGTCGACCTGCGCACGCAGGCGGTCGGCACGTAGGCCGTGCGGCAGGACGGCACATAGGAGCGCGGCCCGTACGGCGGGACTGGCACAATCAGGGACACGCCGCCCCCGACGCGCGGCGGGCGCCCTCCCCACCCCCCACGCGCTCCCCCGCACCCCAAAGGCCGACGGTCCCCACATGCCGCCCACCCTCGCCTCGCTCGTCCAGCACTCGGCGCTGAAGCTCGTCGTCCGCGCCGGTGAGGACCGGCTCGACACGCCCGTGCGCTGGGCGCACGTCAGCGAGCTCGCCGATCCCGTCCCCTATATGGAGGGCGGCGAGCTGCTGCTCACCACCGCGCTCACCCTCGACGCCGAGGACCCGGAGGCGATGCGGCGCTACGTACGGCGGCTGCTCGACGCCGGGGTCGTCGGGCTCGGCTTCGCCGTCGGCGTCAACCACGACGCGATCCCGGCGGCGCTCCTCGACGCGGCCCGCCAGGAGCACCTGCCGCTCCTCGAAGTGCCGCGCCGTACGCCGTTCCTGGCCATCAGCAAGGCGGTGTCGGCAGCCATCGCCGCCGACCAGTACCGGGCCGTGACCGCCGGGTTCGAGGCGCAGCGCGAACTGACCAGGGCGGCCCTCGCCGAGGGCCCGGACGCGGTCGTCGCCCGGCTCGCCGGGTACGTCGACGGCTGGGCCGCGCTGTACGACACCTCCGGCACCGTCCTCGCGGTGGCACCGGACTGGGCGGCCCGCCGGGCGGCCCGGCTCACCCCCGACGTGGAGCGGCTGCGGGAGCGGCCCGCGCCCGCCAGCGCCGTGGTCGGCGGGACCGACGAGCGGGACGACCGGGTCGAGCTGCAGTCGCTCGGCACCGGACGGCGGGTGCGCGGGGCGCTCGCCGTCGGCACCGGGGCGCCGCTGGGCACGGCGGAGCGGTACGCGGTGCACTCGGCGATCGCGCTGCTCACCCTGACGACGGAACGCTCCCGTTCGCTACAGGCCGCCGAGCAGCGGCTCGGCGCCGCGGTGCTGCGGATGCTGCTCGCCGGGCAGCCGGACCACGCCAGGGCGGTCGCGGGCGGACTGTACGGCGGGCTGCTCGACGCCCCGTTCCGGCTGCTGATCGCGGAGCCGGTGCCGGGCGGGGAGGCGAAGGACGGTGCCGAGGCGCCGCTCGCGGTGCTCGCGGAGCACCTGGAGACGGCGGCGGCCCGCGCGGGCGAGTCGGTGCTGACCGTGCCCGAGGGCCCGGAAGGCGGCGAACGGCTCGTCGTGCTCGCCGGGGACGGCGGCGCGGTGGTCGCGGCCTGCGCCGGGTACGCGGCGCGGGAGGCCGAGGAGGCCGGGCTCGTCGTCGGACTGTCCGCGCCGACCGGGCCGATCGCCGCGGCCGCCGCGTACAAGCAGGCCGAACAGTCGCTCTCGGTCGCCCGGCGGCGCGGCCGCGCCCTGGTCGAGCACGAGGAACTGGCGGCGGGCTCGGTCCTGCCGCTGCTCGCCGACGACGCGGTACGGGCGTTCGCCGACGGGCTGCTGCGCGCCCTGTACGAGCACGACGCGACCGGGCGCGGCGATCTGGTCGCCTCGCTGCGGGCCTGGCTGTCCCGGCACGGACAGTGGGACGCGGCCGCCGCCGACCTGGGCGTGCACCGGCACACGCTGCGCTACCGGATGCGGCGGGTGGAGGAGATCCTGGGCCGTTCGCTGGACGATCCGGACGTGCGGATGGAGCTGTGGCTGGCGCTGAAGACGACCGGCGGGGGAGCGGTCGCCCCCTCGGGGCCGTCCTCGGCCGAGGCCCAGGGGCAGGCCGCGCCGGTCGGCTCGGCCCCGGCCCGGCGCCCGGCGGCGCGCACCTCGTCCCGTACGCCCAAGCCGGCGGATCCGGACGTTCCGGAGGATCCGCGCCCCTAGCGGGCCCGGAAAGGTCAAGAAAGGCCCTGCCCTGCCCGCCTCCGGGCAGGATTCCTGGTGTCAGGAGCGTCCGGTGCCTACTCTCCTGCGCATGACACAGCGTCCCACCGCCGCGCCCGACCCGGCCCCCGCCTCCTCCGGCGGCCCCAGCGGCCCCGCCGCCCCGTCCGTCGGCCCGCCCCGGCGGATCTCCGGGGCCGTCTGGGCCGCGCTCGGCATCGTCTACGTCGTCTGGGGCTCGACGTACCTCGGGATCCGGATCGCCGTCGAGACGCTGCCGCCGTTCCTGTCCGCCGGGATGCGGTTCAGCGCCGCCGGACTGATCCTGCTCGCCGTGATCGCCGCCCGCGAGGGCGTCGGCGCGCTCAAGGTGAGCCGACGGCAGCTGGGCTCCGCCGTGCTCGTCGGAGTGCTGCTGCTGGTCGGCGGCAACGGGCTCGTCGTGCTCGCCGAGACCGGCATCCCGTCCGGGCTCGCCGCGCTCCTGATCGCCGTCGTGCCCGCCTGGGTCGTCGTGTTCAAGGCGCTCACCGGCGAACGGCCGGGCGTGCGCGGCCTCGCCGGGGTGCTGCTCGGGCTCGCCGGGCTCGCGGTCCTGATGCTGCCCGGGATCAGCGGCGAGGTGCGGACCAGCGGGGTGGTCCTGGTGGTGGTCGGCACCCTGATGTGGTCGGTCGGCTCGTTCTCCTCCTCACGGCTCCCGATGCCCGGCAACCCGTTCACCGCGAGCGCGTACGAGATGATCGCGGGCGGCGTCGGCGGCTTCGGCGTCGCCCTGGCCCGCGGCGAACAGCACGGCTTCGACGTCTCCGCCGTCTCGGGCCGCTCCTGGACCGCCCTCGGCTACCTCGTCGTCTTCGGCTCGCTCATCGCGTTCACCGCGTACGCCTGGCTGCTGCACACCGCCCCGATCTCGCTGGTCGCCACCTACGCGTACGTGAACCCCGTCGTCGCCGTCGCCCTCGGCTCGCTCGTCCTCGACGAGGCGCTGACCTGGCCGATCGTCCTCGGCGGCGCGATCGTGGTGGCCGGGGTCTGGCTGATCGTCTCCACCGAACGGCGCACCTGACCACCGCACCCCACCGCATTCCCGCCGCGCCCGCCACCGCCGTCACGCCCTCCTCCCGCCAAAGCGGACAGGTACCAGGGGGCACCACTCCAACACGGACAAGCGCCGCTCCGCCCGCTTCGCCCTAACGTGTCACGAGAGCGTGCGAGCACCCCCGCGCGCCATCCCCGAAACGGAAAGGGCCGGGCCGCAATGACGACCACCCACGCCTTCTGGCTCGCCGGCCGCGAGGCCACCGGCGAGGCCGCCTTCGACGTCACGAACTCCTTCGACGGACGTCTGGTCGGCAAGGTCAGCGTGCCCACCGAGGCCCAGGTCGAGGAGGCCGTCGCCGCCGCGCACGCCGTCGTCGACGAGTTCGCCGCCTCCCCGGCGCACGTCCGCGCCGCCGCCCTCGACCACGTGTCGAAGCGGCTCGCCGAGCGCACCGAGGAGATCGCCCAGGTCATCTCCGCCGAGAACGGCAAGCCCATCAAGTGGGCCCGCGGCGAGGTCGGCCGGGCCGTGTCGGTGTTCCGGTTCGCCGCCGAGGAGGCCCGCCGCTGGAACGCGGGCGAGGCGCAGCGCCTGGACACCGAGGCCGGTGGCGTGGGCCGGTTCGCGCTCACCCGGCGGATCCCGAAGGGCGTCGTGCTCGGCATCGCGCCGTTCAACTTCCCGCTGAACCTCAGCGCCCACAAGGTCGCCCCGGCCATCGCCGTCGGCGCCCCGATCATCCTCAAGCCGGCCCCGTCGACGCCGATCTCCTCGCTCATCCTGGGCGAGCTGCTCGCCGAGACCGACCTGCCGGCCGGCTCCTGGTCGATCCTGACCGTGCCCAACGACCGGATGCCCGCCCTGGTCCAGGACGAGCGCCTGCCGGTCATCTCCTTCACCGGCTCCGACACCGTCGGCTACGCCATCCAGCAGTCCGTGCCGCACAAGCACTGCACCCTGGAGCTCGGCGGCAACGCCGCCGCCGTCGTGCTGCCCGACTGGTCCTCCGAGGCCGACCTGGACTGGGCGGCGAGCCGGATCGCCACCTTCTCCAACTACCAGGGCGGCCAGTCCTGCATCTCGGTGCAGCGCGTCATCGCCGACACCTCGGTCTACGACCGGCTGGTCCCGAAGATCGTCGCCGCCGTCGAGGCGCAGGTCACCGGCGACCCGGCGGACGACGCCACCGACGTAGGACCGCTCGTCGACGAGAACGCCGCCAAGCGCGTCGAGGGCTGGGTGGACGAGGCCGTCGCCGCCGGTGCCACGCTCCTCGCGGGCGGCAAGCGCGAGGGCGCGACCTACGCCCCGACCGTCCTCGCCGACCTCCCGGCCGATGTCACCCTGGCCCGCGCCGAGGTGTTCGGCCCGGTCCTCACCCTGGCCCGGGTCGACGGCGAGGCCGCGGCGTTCGCCGCGGTCAACGACTCCGACTTCGGCCTCCAGGCGGGTGTCTTCACCCACGACATCCAGGCCGCGTTCCGCGCCCACCGCGCCCTCGAGGTCGGCGGCGTGATCGTCGGCGACGTCCCCTCGTACCGCGCCGACCAGATGCCGTACGGCGGCGCCAAGCGCTCCGGCGTCGGCCGCGAGGGCGTCAAGTACGCCATGGACGACTACACCTACGAGCGGGTCCTGGTCCTCACCGGCCTCGCCCTGTAGCCCCTGTAGCCGATCCCGGTCGCCCGTACGCCTGCCGTACGGGCCCTCGGACCGACGGCCCGAGCCCACTGTGCGGGGGCTCGGGCCGTCCGCATGCCCGGACCCGTACGCGCACCCGGAGCGGACAGGGTCAGGCCACCGGCGCGTCCGTCAGCCGGACCACCCGCGCCGGGCCCGCCCGGAACGCCTTGTTCGTCTCGGCCGCCGCCACCATGTGCGGCGCCGCGTCGTGCGCGGCCAGTGCCGCCGCCGACGCCCAGCGCTCCAGGAGCACGAAACGGTCCGGGTCGTCGGCGACCCGGTGCAGGTCGTACTGGAGGCAGCCGTCCTCCGCGCGGACCAGCGGGGCGAGCCGCGCGAACGCCGCCGCCTGCTCGGCGCCGCGGCCCGGCAGGGCGGTGAGGTGGATGAGGAGCTTGATCGTCTGCGACATGGCGGGGACCCTACGCGCCCGCCCGGCGCTGCCGCTCGTCTTTCCGAACCCCGGGACATCGGGTACGACGGAGGGGTAGCCACCGCCCCCCCCGGGGCCCCCGACGAGCGGCGAGGTGAGCCCTCATGTCCGCACCCACCCAGCGCCCGCCCAAGGTCACCGAACGCGAGGCCCGGCAGGTCGCCGAGGCCGCCCGCCAGCAGGACTGGCAGAAGCCCAGCTTCGCCAAGGAACTGTTCCTCGGCCGCTTCCGGCTCGACCTCATCCACCCCCACCCGCTGCCCGCCGACGAGGACGTCCGGCGCGGCGAGGCGTTCCTCGCCACCCTGCGCGCCTTCTGCGAGACCGAGATCGACGGCGCCCGCATCGAACGCGAGGCCCGCATCCCCGACGAGACCATCGCCGGGCTGAAGCGAATTGGCGCGCTCGGCATGAAGATCGACCCGAAGTACGGCGGCCTCGGCCTCACCCAGCTGTACTACAACCGGGCGCTCGCCCTGGTCGGCTCGGTCAGCCCGGCGCTCGGCGCGCTGCTCTCCGCGCACCAGTCGATCGGCGTACCGCAGCCGCTGAAACTCTTCGGCACCCAGGAGCAGAAGGACACCTTCCTGCCCCGGCTCGCCCGCACCGCGATCTCCGCGTTCCTGCTCACCGAGCCCGACGTCGGCTCCGACCCGGCCCGGCTCGCCACCACCGCCGTCCCGGACGGCGACGACTACCTGCTCGACGGGGTGAAGCTGTGGACCACCAACGGGGTGATCGCCGACCTCCTGGTGGTGATGGCCCGGGTGCCCGCGTCCGAGGGCCACAAGGGCGGCATCACCGCCTTCGTCGTCGAGGGCGACGCCCCCGGCGTCACCGTCGAGCACCGCAACGCCTTCATGGGCCTGCGCGGCCTGGAGAACGGCGTCACCCGCCTCCACCAGGTACGGGTCCCCGCCGCGCACCGGATCGGCCCCGAGGGCGCGGGCCTCAAGATCGCCCTGACCACCCTCAACACCGGCCGGCTCTCGCTGCCCGCCGCCTGCGCGGGCGCCGGGAAATGGTGCCTGAAGATCGCCAGGGAGTGGGCGGCAGAACGCGAGCAGTGGGGCAAGCCGGTCGCCCGGCACGAGGCCGTCGGCGTCAAGATCTCCTTCATCGCGGCCACCGCCTTCGCCCTGGAGGCCGTCGTCGACCTCGCCTCCCAGCTCGCCGACGAGGACCGCAACGACATCCGCATCGAGGCCGCCCTCGCCAAGCTGTACGGCTCCGAGATGTCCTGGCGGATGGCCGACGAACTGGTCCAGATCCGCGGCGGCCGCGGCTACGAGACCGCCGCGTCGCTCGCCGCCCGCGGCGAACGGGCCGTGCCCGCCGAGCAGATGCTGCGCGACCTGCGGATCAACCGGATCTTCGAGGGCTCCACCGAGATCATGCACCTGCTGATCGCCCGGGAGGCCGTCGACGCCCACCTCGCCGTCGCGGGCGACCTCATCGACCCCGACACCCCGCTCGCCGACAAGGCACGGGCCGGGGCGAAGGCGGGCGGCTTCTACGCCCGCTGGCTGCCGAGACTCGTCGCCGGACAGGGCCAGCTGCCCGGCGCGTACGGCGAGTTCGGCGAGCTCGCGGGACACCTCAGGTTCGTCGAGCGGACCTCCCGCAAGCTCGCCAGGTCCACCTTCTACGCCATGTCGCGCTGGCAGGGCCGGATGGAGCTCAAGCAGGCGTTCCTCGGCAGGATCGTCGACATCGGCGCCGAACTGTTCGCGATGAGCGCTTCCTGCGTCCGCGCCGAACTGCTCCGCACCACCGGCGACCACGGCAAGGCCGCCCACCAGCTCGCCGACGCCTTCTGCCGGCAGGCCCGGCTGCGGGTCGACGACCTCTTCACCCGGCTGTGGACCAACACCGACGACCTCGACCGGCGGGTCGTCGACGGCGTCCTCGCCGGGACCTACACCTGGCTGGAGGAAGGCATCATCGACCCCAGCGACGACGGCCCCTGGATCGCCGACCCCACCCCCGGCCCCGCCACCCGCCCCAACCAGCACCGCACCATCCCCTAGGGCGTCCCCGGGCGCGTCCACCTGCCGGACCGGGCCGCGACCCGGCGGCCCGGCACGGCAGGATGACCGCCGTGACCGTCATCGACATCCCCGGCTCCAAGTCCGTCACCGCCCGCGCGCTGTTCCTCGCGGCCGCCGCCGAAGGCACCACCACCCTGCTGCGGCCGCTGCGCTCGGACGACACCGAGGGCTTCGCCGAGGGCCTGAAGGCGCTCGGCTACGCCGTACGGCAGGAGCCGGACGCCTGGCACATCGAGGGCAGCCCGGCCGGGCCGCCCGCCACCGACGCCGACGTCCAGTGCCGCGACGGCGCCACCACCGCCCGCTTCCTGCCCACGCTCGCCGCCGCCGGCCACGGCACCTTCCGCTTCGACGCCTCCGCGCAGATGCGCCGCCGCCCGCTCGGCCCGCTCACCACCGCGCTGCGCGCGCTCGGCGCCGACCTCACCCACGGCGAGCGCGAGGGCCACCACCCGCTGACCGTCACCGGCCACGGCATCAAGGGCGGCGCGATCCGGCTCGACGCCGGACAGTCCTCGCAGTACCTCACCGCACTGCTGCTGCTCGGCCCGCTCACCACCGAGGGCCTCACCCTCACCGTCACGGACCTCGTCTCGGAGCCGTACGTCGAGATCACCCTGGCGATGATGCGCGCCTTCGGGGCCGAGATCACCCGCGGCGAAGCCCCCGAAGGCCGCACCTACACCGTCGCCCCCACCGGCTACCGCGCCACCACCTACGCCGTCGAGCCGGACGCCTCCACCGCCAGCTACTTCTTCGCCGCCGCCGCCCTGATGCCCGGCGGCGCGGTCACCGTCCCCGGGCTCGGCACCGGCGCCCTCCAGGGCGACCTGGCCTTCACCGACGTGCTGCGCCGGATGGGCGCCGACGTCACCACGACCGCGACCGGCACCACCGTCCGCAACACCGGCACCCTGCGCGGCCTCACCGTGAACATGCGGGACATCTCCGACACCATGCCGACGCTCGCCGCGCTCGCGCCGTTCGCCGAAGGACCGGTCCGCATCGAGGACGTCGCCAACACCCGGGTCAAGGAGTGCGACCGGCTCGACGCCTGCGCCGAGAACCTGCGCCGCCTCGGCGTCGACGTCGCCACCGGACCCGACTGGATCGAGATCCGGCCCGGTGCCCCCGCCGCCCCCGGCAGCCCTGCCGGACCGGCCGGACCTGCGGAGATCGCCACCCACGGCGACCACCGGATCGTGATGTCCTTCGCGGTCACCGCCCTGCGCACCCCCGGCATCCGCTTCGACGACCCCGGCTGCGTCCGCAAGACCTTCCCGGACTTCCACACCGTTTTCGAAGCCTTCGCACGGGGGCTGTGAAGAGCGCACAGTCTTTACGGCAAGAATGGGGGGCATGAGCGACCGCCCCTCTCCTCTCGCCGACCCGCACACCGTCTTCGACGCGGCCCCGGGCCGCCGGGACGTCGTCGTGCTCGGGTCCACCGGATCCATCGGCACCCAGGCCATCGACCTGGTCCTGCGCAACCCCGACCGGTTCCGGGTCACCGCCCTCGCCGCCTCCGGCAGCCGGGTCGGGCTGCTCGCCGAGCAGGCGCACCGGCTGGGCGTCGCCGCGGTCGCGGTCGCCCGCGAGGACGCCGTCGAGGAGCTCCGTACCGCCCTGCGGGCGTTCTACGGCACCGCGCCGCTGCCCGAGATCCTGGCCGGCCCCGACGCCGCCACCGAGCTCGCCGCCTCGCCCTGCCACACCGTCCTCAACGGCATCACCGGCTCCATCGGCCTCGCGCCGACCCTGGCCGCCCTCCGGGCCGGCCGCACCCTGGCGCTCGCCAACAAGGAGTCGCTGATCGTCGGCGGCCCGCTGGTGAAGGAGCTCGCGAAGCCCGGCCAGATCATCCCGGTCGACTCCGAGCACGCCGCCCTCTTCCAGGCGCTGGCCGCCGGCACCCGCGCCGACGTGCGCAAGCTGGTCGTCACCGCGTCCGGCGGCCCGTTCCGCGGCCGGACCCGCGACCAGCTCGCCGACGTCACCCGCGAGGACGCCCTCGCCCACCCCACCTGGGCGATGGGCCCCGTCATCACCGTGAACAGCGCCACCCTGGTCAACAAGGGCCTGGAGGTGATCGAGGCCCATCTGCTCTACGACATCCCGTTCGACCGGATCGAGGTCGTCGTCCACCCCCAGTCGTACGTGCACTCCATGGTCGAGTTCACCGACGGCTCCACCCTCGCCCAGGCCACCCCGCCGGACATGCGCGGCCCGATCGCCATCGGCGTCGGCTGGCCCGACCGGATCCCCGACGCGGCCCCCGCCTTCGACTGGACGACCGCCTCCACCTGGGAGTTCTTCCCGCTCGACAACGAGGCGTTCCCCGCGGTCGGCCTGGCCCGGCACGTCGGCACCCTCGGCGGCACCGCGCCCGCCGTGTTCAACGCCGCCAACGAGGAGGCCGTCGACGCCTTCCTCGCCGGACGGCTCCCGTTCAACGGAATCATGGACACCGTCACCGCCGTCGTCGACGAGCACGGCGACCCCGGCCGGGGAACCTCGCTCACGGTCTCGGACGTCCTGGAAGCGGAGACCTGGGCACGGGCCCGGTCCCGGGAACTCGCGGCGAAGGCAATCGCGGAGGCGCGCGCATGACCATTCTCCTGACCGTCCTCGGCATCGCGCTGTTCGCGCTGGGACTCCTCGTCTCCATCGCGTGGCACGAGCTGGGCCACCTCTCCACGGCCAAACTCTTCGGCATCCGGGTGCCGCAGTACATGGTGGGCTTCGGCCCCACCATCTGGTCGCGGAAGAAGGGCGAGACGGAGTACGGCATCAAGGCCATCCCGGCCGGCGGCTACATCCGGATGATCGGCATGTTCCCGCCCGGCAAGGACGGCCGCATCGAGGCCCGCTCCACCTCCCCCTGGCGCTCCATGATCGAGGACGCCCGCGAGGCGTCCTTCGAGGAACTCGCCCCCGGCGACGAGGACCGGCTCTTCTACACGCGCAAGCCGTGGAAGCGCGTCATCGTCATGTTCGCCGGACCCTTCATGAACCTGATCCTGGCCGTCGTGCTGTTCTTCGGCAGCGCCATGGCGATCGGCTTCGAGACCCAGACCACCAAGGTCGCCGGGGTCACCACCTGCGTCATCGACCAGAGCGAGAAGCGCGACGCCTGCAAGCCCGGCGACCGCCCCTCGCCCGCCAAGGCCGCCGGACTCCTCAAGGGCGACCGGATCGTCGCCTTCAACGGACAGCCGGTCTCCGACTGGAACACCCTCTCCGACCGCATCCGCGCCACCACGGGCCCGGCCACCGTCACCGTCCAGCGGGACGGCAAGGATTTGGTCCTGCACGCGAACCTGCTGGAGAACAAGGTCCTCAAGAAGGACGCCGACGGCCGGGTCGCCCAGCCGCTCCAGTACGTCTCCGCCGGCTACCTCGGCTTCGAGTCCGGCCGCGAGGTCGTACCGCTCACGTTCGGGGAGTCCGTCGACCGGATGTCCGAACAGCTCCAGGCGGGCGTACAGTCCGTGATCGCCCTGCCCGGCAAGATCCCCGCCCTCTGGGACGCCGCCTTCGGCGACGGCGAGCGCAAGCAGGACTCCCCGGTCGGCGTCGTCGGCGCGGCCCGGATCAGCGGCGAACTCATGAGCGTCGAGGCCCCGCCGCAGACCCGGCTGGTCTTCTTCCTCCAGCTCGTCGTCATGTTCAACGTCTCGTTGTTCCTGTTCAACATGCTGCCGCTGCTCCCGCTCGACGGCGGGCACATCGCCGGCGCGCTGTGGGAGTCGATCCGCCGCCACACCGCCCGGATCTTCCGGCGGCCCGACCCGGGCCCCTTCGACGTCGCCAAGCTGATGCCGGTGGCGTACGTCGTGGCGGGCGTCTTCGTCTGCTTCACGCTGCTCGTCCTCGTCGCCGACGTCGTGAACCCGGTGAAGATCACCTGACGGAACCTGATGCCCCGGTGACGCTCCGGTGACGCTCCGGGGGCCCGCGAGGGCCCCCGGACGGCCCGGAACCCGTGCGGTGGCGGGCCCGCCACCACGGGGGCGGTAACCTCGAATACCTGAGCCCGATGAACCACACCTTGGGGTTGTACAGCTGATGACCGCGATCTCTCTCGGTATCCCGTCCGTTCCGACCCGGCTCGCCGAACGGCGCAAGAGCCGCCAGATCCAGGTCGGATCGGTGGCCGTCGGCGGCGACGCCCCCGTGTCGGTCCAGTCGATGACCACCACCCGCACCTCCGACATCGGCGCGACGCTCCAGCAGATCGCCGAGCTCACCGCCTCCGGCTGCCAGATCGTCCGGGTCGCCTGCCCGACCCAGGACGACGCCGACGCGCTCGCCACCATCGCGCGCAAGTCGCAGATCCCGGTCATCGCCGACATCCACTTCCAGCCGAAGTACGTGTTCGCCGCGATCGACGCGGGCTGCGCGGCGGTCCGGGTCAACCCGGGCAACATCAAGCAGTTCGACGACAAGGTCAAGGAGATCGCCAAGGCCGCGTCCGCGGCGGGCACCCCGATCCGGATCGGCGTCAACGCGGGCTCGCTCGACGCGCGACTCCTCGCCAAGTACGGCAAGGCCACCCCCGAGGCGCTCGTCGAGTCCGCGCTGTGGGAGGCGTCCCTCTTCGAGGAGCACGGCTTCCGCGACATCAAGATCTCGGTCAAGCACAACGACCCGGTCGTCATGGTCAACGCCTACCGCCAGCTCGCCGCCCAGTGCGACTACCCGCTGCACCTCGGCGTCACCGAGGCGGGCCCGGCCTTCCAGGGCACCATCAAGTCGGCCGTCGCCTTCGGCGCGCTGCTCGCCGAGGGCATCGGCGACACCATCCGGGTCTCCCTCTCCGCGCCGCCCGCCGAGGAGATCAAGGTCGGCATCCAGATCCTGGAGTCCCTCAACCTCCGCCAGCGCCGCCTGGAGATCGTCTCCTGCCCGTCCTGCGGCCGCGCCCAGGTCGACGTCTACAAGCTCGCCGAGGAGGTGACCGCCGGCCTGGAGGGCATGGAGGTCCCGCTCCGCGTCGCCGTCATGGGCTGCGTCGTCAACGGCCCCGGCGAGGCCCGCGAGGCCGACCTCGGCGTCGCCTCCGGCAACGGCAAGGGCCAGATCTTCGTCAAGGGCGAGGTCATCAAGACCGTGCCCGAGTCGAAGATCGTGGAGACCCTCATCGACGAGGCGATGAAGATCGCCGAGCAGATGGAGAAGGACGGCATCGCGAGCGGCGAGCCGACGGTCTCCGTCGCGGGCTGACGTTCACGCGCCCCGTACGACGCCCTGCGAAGCCCCTCCACCCGGACCCGGGAGGAGGGGCTTCCGCGTACCCGGCCCCCGGGGTTGCCTGCGGGTGCGGGCCCGCCCGGGCGCCGTGACCCGTGCGGGCCTGCCCCCGTGGATGACCACAGGTGCGGGCCCACTGGTTGGGCGAGTGAGCCGAAGGGGCGCGTCGAGGGAACAGTGCCGAGCGCGCGCAGCCCCCGAGGTACGAGGGGGTGAGCACGGTCGGTGCTGTGAGCTCGGCTGCAGCGCCCCGGAGGCGAACCGAGCCACAAAAAAGCGTAAGGTGCCAGAAAGCTGCAGTCCGGACGGTGAGGCCCTTCGTGTTGACGCAATCCTCGACGCGGGTCCTCGAACCCGCCGACCTCGACGCCGCGCTCGCCGTCCTCGACAGCGCGCCCGTCGAGAACGCCTTCGTGACCGCCCGCGTCCAGCTCGCCGGGCTCGACCCGTGGCGGCTCGGCGGTGAGATGTGGGGCTGGTACCGCGACGGGCACCTCACCTCGCTCTGCTACTCCGGCGCCAATCTGGTGCCGATCTGCGCCACCCCCGAAGCGGTCCGCGGCTTCGCCGACCGGGCCCGCCGGATCGGGCGCCGCTGTTCCTCGATCGTCGGGCCCGCCGAGCCCACCGCCCAGCTGTGGCGGCTGCTCGAACCCAGCTGGGGCCCCGCCCGTGACGTCCGCGCCCATCAGCCGCTGATGGTCACCGACCGGCCCGCCGCCGCCGTCACGGCGCACCCCGGGGTGCGCCGGGTCCGCAAGGACGAGATGGAGGTGATCATGCCCGCCTGCGTCGCCATGTTCACCGAGGAGGTCGGCGTCTCCCCGCTCGCCGGGGACGGCGGACTGCTCTACCAGGCCCGTGTCGCCGAGCTCGTGGGCTCGGGCCGCGCCTTCGCCCTGATCGAGGACGGCAAGGTCCTCTTCAAGGCCGAGATCGGCGCCGCCACCCGCCTCGCCTGCCAGATCCAGGGCGTCTGGGTGGCCCCCGAGCACCGCGGGCGTGGCCTCTCCGAGACCGGTATGGCCGCCGTCGTCGACTCCGCCCTGACCGATGTGGCCCCGCTCGTCAGCCTGTACGTCAACGACTACAACGCGCCCGCCCGCGCCGCCTACCGCCGCGTCGGCTTCGAGGAGGTCGGCGCCTTCATGAGCGTGCTGTTCTGACCGGCTTGTAGGGTGCGGCGCATGGATGCCACCGAGGACACCGCGGCCACCGGCGACACCGGCGACACCGGGAACGCAGGCGACACCGGGACTGCCGGGACCGCCGCGAGCACCGGCGTCGTGATCTCGCCGGTCGATCTCGGCGCCCGGGTCGACGAGGCCCTCGCCGTCCAGGCCGTCGCCTTCGGCCTCGACGCCGCCGAGGTGGCCGTACGCCGCCACATCGTGCTGCGTCACCTCCTCAACCCCGGCGCCCTCGCCTACGGCGCCCTCACCCCCGAGGGCCGTCTCGTCGGCTTCGTGTACGGGATGCCCAACGACCGCTCCCACTGGTGGTCCACCGTCGTCGAGCCGTACCTCCGCGAGGGCGGCCACGACCACTGGCTCGACGACTCCTTCGTCATCACCGAACTCCATGTGCATCCGGGCTTCCAGGGCCGGGGGCTCGGCCGCGGTCTGCTCACCACCATCACCGGCCGCTCGGACCTGCCCCGCTCGATCCTCTCCGCGATCGACACCGAGAGCCCGGCCCGCGCCCTGTACCGCTCGCTCGGCTACACCGACCTCGCCCGCCAGGTGCTGTTCCCGAGCGCGCCCCGCCCGTACGCGGTGATGGGCGCCCCGCTGCCGCTGCCGCGGCGCGCGCCCCGTACGGGTAACTGATTTCTCCGAGCCGACCTCGCCCGGCTAACCTCGGGGCCATCACACTTTTCACCGCAGGAGAGTTCCCCATGGCCCAGGTCCAGCGCATGTCCCGGTTGATGGTCAAGACACTGCGCGACGACCCGGCGGACGCCGAGGTGCTCAGCCACAAGCTCCTCGTCCGCGCGGGGTACGTGCGCCGGACGGCCGCGGGCATCTGGAGCTGGCTGCCGCTGGGCAAGAAGGTGCTCGCGAACGTCGAGCGGATCGTCCGCGAGGAGATGGACGCCATCGGCGCCCAGGAGGTCTCGCTGCCCTCGCTGCTGCCGCGCGAGCCGTACGAGGCGACCGGCCGCTGGGACGAGTACGGCGCCGAGCTGTTCCGCCTCCAGGACCGCAAGGGCGGCGACTACCTGCTCGGCCCCACCCACGAGGAGATCTTCACCCTGCTGGTGAAGGACCAGGCGTCCTCCTACAAGGACCTGCCGGTCATCCTGTACCAGATCGCCGCGAAGTACCGCGACGAGGCCCGCCCCCGGGCCGGCATCCTGCGCGGCCGCGAGTTCCTGATGAAGGACTCGTACTCCTTCGACGTCGCCGACGAGGGCCTCGCCGAGGCGTACGCCCAGCACCGCGCCGCCTACCAGCGGATCTTCGAGCGCCTCGGCCTCGACTACCGCATCTGCGCCGCCACCGCGGGCGCCATGGGCGGCTCCAAGTCCGAGGAGTTCCTGGCCCCCGCCGAGGCGGGCGAGGACACCTTCGCCGACTGCCCGAACTGCGATTTCGCCGCCAACACCGAGGCCGTCGGCTTCGCCCTGAAGGCCGTCGACGGCTCCGCGGTGCCCGCCGCCGAGGACATCCCCACCCCGGACACCCCGACCATCGAGACGCTGGCCGCCTCGCTCGGCGTCCCGGCCTCCGCCACCCTGAAGAACCTCCTGGTGAAGGTCGACGGCGAGATCGTCGCCGTCGGCGTCCCCGGCGACCGTGAGGTCGACCTCGGCAAGGTCGAGGCGCACTTCGCCCCGGCCACCGTCGAGATGGTCACCGAGGCCGACTTCGCCGAGCGCGCCGACCTGGTGCGCGGCTACGTCGGCCCGCAGGGCCTGGAGAAGGTCGGCTACATCGCCGACCCGCGGGTCGCCCCCGGCACCGCCTGGATCACCGGCGCCAACAAGCCCGGCACCCACACGAAGAACGTCGTCGCGGGCCGCGACTTCGAGGTCGACGCGTACGTCGACGTCGTCGTCGTGGAGGAGGGCGACCCGTGCCCCAAGTGCGGCACGGGCCTCAAGCTGGACCGGGCGATCGAGATCGGCCACATCTTCCAGCTCGGCCGCAAGTACGCCGACGCCCTCAAGCTCGACGTCCTCGGCCAGAACGGCAAGCCGGTCCGCGTGACCATGGGCTCCTACGGCATCGGCGTGTCCCGCGCCGTCGCCGCCCTCGCCGAGCAGTCCGCCGACGAGCAGGGCCTGTGCTGGCCCGCCGAGGTCGCCCCGGCCGACGTCCACGTCGTCGCGGCGGGCAAGGCGCTCCAGACCGAGCTGGCCCTCGAGGTCTCCGACAAGCTCGCCGCCGCGGGCCTGCGGGTCCTGGTCGACGACCGCGCCGGGGTCTCCCCGGGCGTCAAGTTCACCGACGCGGAGCTCATCGGCGTCCCGAAGATCCTGGTCGCGGGCCGCCGCTCCGCCGAGGGCGTCCTGGAGCTGAAGGACCGCCGCACGGGCGAGCGCGAGGAGCTGTCGGTCGAGGACGCGATCGCGCGCCTGTCCGCCTGACCCCTGCCGCCCTCAGGACCCGTCCCCGGGTGGGGACGGGTCCACCGACGGGCCGGTGAGGTCCTCCACCGGATCCACCGCCCGTACGGGCTCCGCCGGGTCCTTCTCCGGTACGGGCTCCGCCGGGTCCTTCTCCGGTACGGGCTCCGCCGTCACCTCCGGCGGCACCGGGGCGGCAGGCGCCGCCGGAGCCGCCGGTGGTGCGCCACCGGCCCGCTCCAGGAACCGCAGCAGTTCCACCGGGATCGGCAGCACCAGCGTCGAGTTCTTCTCCGCCGCCACCGCCATCACCGTCTGCAGCAGCCGCAGCTGCAACGCCGCGGGCGCGTCCTCCAGCTGGTGCGCCGCCTCCGCCAGCTTCTTCGACGCCTGCAGCTCCGCGTCCGCGTTGATCAGCCGCGCCCGGCGCTCCCGGTCCGCCTCCGCCTGCCGGGCCATCGAACGCTTCATGGTCTCCGGCAGCGACACGTCCTTGATCTCCACCCGGTCGATCTGCACGCCCCAGCCGATCGCGGGGGAGTCCAGCATCAGCTCCAGGCCCTGGTTCAGCTGCTCCCGGTTCGACAGCAGGTCGTCGAGATCGCTCTTGCCGATGATCGACCGCAGCGAGGTCTGCGCCATCTGCGAGACGGCGAACTTGTAGTCCTCGACCCCGACGAGCGCCTCCGCCGCGTCGACCACCTTGAAGTAGACGACCGCGTCCACCCGCACCGTCACGTTGTCCCGGGTGATGCCCTCCTGGGCGGGCACCGGCATCGTGACGATCTGCATGTTCACCTTGGTGAGCCGGTCCACGCCCGGCAGGATCATCGTGAACCCGGGCTGCCGCACATCACCGAGCAGCCGCCCGAAGCGGAACACCACCCCGCGCTCGTACTGCTTCACGACCCGCGCCGCGGCCCCCGCGTACACCGCGACCGCCGCGCCCGCTCCCGCGACCGCCATCAACAGTTCCTGGATCATCACGGCCCCCTGACAAAGGGTTGTATGAGGGTTATTCCCCCCGGCCGTGGGCCGGACTCACGCGCGGCGGCCCGGACTCACAGCCAGTCCGCGAACTCCAGGAGCAGTTCCGCGTCCGCCCGGCGCCCCGCCGTCAGCGCCCGGGTCGCGGACTCCACCGCGCGGAACAGGGTCCAGCCCCGCAGCCGCTCCCGGTCGACGTCGAGCGAGTCGGCGAGCTTGTTCACCCGGCGGCGGGCGGTCGACGCCCCCGCCGTGCCGCCCACCAGGTCCTCCACCCGGTCCCTGACCAGCCGGGCCAGGTCGAAGGCCCGCTCGCCGACCAGCGGCTCGGGGCCGACCGCGAGCCACGGCACCCGGTCGGCGCCGAGTACCTTGCCCTGCCGGAACTGGCCGTGGAGCAGCAGCGTCTCGGGGGAGTGGGCGGTCAGCTCGGCCCGCGCGTCCAGCGCGGCGCCGACCAGGGCGCCCGCGTCCTGGTGGGCCCGGTACGCCTCCATCGGCCCGGCCTGCCGCTCGGTGCGCTCGGCGACCGACTCGAAGCCGTGCCCCTCGGGCGGCGCCACCCACAGCCGCCGTACGGTGCCCGCCGCCTCCAGGAGCGCCTTCGCCTCGGGCAGCGAGCGCAGCGACACCTCCGGGTGCAGCCGCTCCAGGACCAGCCCGCCCTCCGGCGTTCCGCCGAGCAGCCGGGCGGCGCCCCAGCCGTCCCAGTGGGCGAGCGCGGCCCGCTCCAGGTCCGGCCGGGCGAAGTCGGGGGCGATCTTGACGGCGGCGTCGGGGACGAGGACGACGAGGCTGCTGCGCCCGCCGGGGGCCATCACCCGCTCGGCGGTCAGACCGGCGTGCTCCAGGGTGTCCTCGGCGAGCGCGGGAAGCTTGCCGAGCCAGTCGGCGGCGGCCGTCTCCCCGTACGTCTCACCGAGGGCCCGGACCAGTCGCTGCGGCGGTTCGAAACCCATACGTACGTTGTTTCCTTCGTTCCCTCGACGGCCGGGTCCCTCCTGCCGAGGAGCCCTAGGCCCGTTCGGCGAGCCCAGGAAAGGTTACGTCGCTGCCGCGCCAGCGCACCGCCCGCACCGCCGCCTCGCGCAGCGCGGCGGCCGCGTCCCGGCGCAGCGGGCCCTCGGCGGAGCGCACCAGGTCCGAGTAGACGCCCGCGACCCGGTCCTCCAGGAAGGCGGCGAGCCGGACGGCGGCGGCCGGGTCGGGCACGGCGAACGGCAGCTGGTAGCCGCCGGCCGCGGCGACCGGCTCGCCGCCCAGGTCACGGACGGTGCGGCGCAGCCCGTCCCGGCGGGCCCGGTGGGCCTGGAAGGCGGCGGTGGCCTCGGCGCGGCGGGCCTCGCCGACCTTGGCGCCGACGACGCCGTAGCCGTACACGGCGGCGTGCTCGGCGGCCAGCGCCGCCTGCGCGGCGTCCAGCGCGGTCATGCCCGGCTCCCCGTGGTGAGCAGATAGGCGTGCGCGGCCCCGGCGGCGGCGACCGAGGCGAGCAGCCTGGCGTACTCGGGCGGGGCGGTGAGCAGTGCCGCCGTATGGGTGTCGGCGCTCGCCCGGACGGCCGAGGCCAGGTCCTTCAGGGCGGCGGCCGGGTCGGCGGGCACGGTGGGCGAGGGCGTCGCGGAGGGGGCCGCGGAAGGGGTCCCGGCCGGGCTCGCGGAGGCGGAGGCGGCGGTGGGTCCTGGGGCGGCCGTCGGTCCCGTGCCCTCGGCCAGGGCCGCCGCGTGCGCCGCCGTCGCGGTGCGCAGCGGGGTCAGCCGGGCGCCGAGCGCCGGGTGGGCGGCGAGCACCGCGTCGTACCGGGCGAGCAGGGTGCGGGCGGTCCTGGCCGAGCGGGTGCGCAGGGCGGCCTCGGCGGCCGCGGCCCGTTCGGCGGCGTCGGGGCGCCGGGGGCCCGGGCGCTCGTCGGAGGTGCAGCCGGTGAGCGTCGTCGCGGCGGCGGCCGCCCCGGCCGCGCCCGCCGCGAGCAGCCTCCGTCTGCCGACCGTCGCCCTCGCCGACGTCGCCCTCGTCGCGGTCGTCACGCTTCGCCTCCCTCGCCAGGATTCCGCCAGTTCGAAGATCTTCGAAGATCGCCGCAGGCGAGCGTACCCGCGGCCGCGGGCCCGGTGGACGGCAACACCCTCCGGGACCGGATACCCTTTGATCTGACACGCGACGAACACGCGATGCCACGCGACGTACCCACAACAGCACACGCGGCCGAGGAGTCACCCGGATGAGCACCACCCAGAGCGAACGGCTGCGCGGTCTTCTGGAGCCGCTCGTCGCCGCCAAGGATCTCGACCTCGAGGAGATCGAGGTGTCCCGGGCCGGCCGCCGCGGACTGCTGAGGGTCGTCGTCGACTCGGACGAGGGCGTCGAGCTGGACCTGTGCGCCGAGCTGAGCCGCGAGATCTCCGAGAAGCTGGACGAGACCGACGCCATGGGCGACGGCGAGTACGTCCTGGAGGTCAGTTCCCCGGGCGCCGACCGCCCCCTCACCGAACACCGTCACTACGTGCGCGCCGAAGGCCGCCTGGTGAAGCTCCAGCTGACGCCCGAGGCGGGCGGCGGCGAGCTGGTCACCCGGATCCTCGCGGTGGACGAGGCCGGTCTGGACACCGAGGTGCCGGGCGTGAAGGGCCGCAAGGCCACCGCCCGCCGGGTGGAGTTCGCCGAGATCGCCAAGGCGCGTGTCGAGATCGAGTTCAACCGCAAGGACAAGAAGGAAGAGGAGGCGTAGCCGTGGACATCGACGTGAAGCTTCTGAAGGGCTTGGCGCAGGAGAAGGACATCTCCTTCGAGATGCTGGTCGAGGCGATCGAGTCGGCCCTCCTCATCGCCTACCACCGCACTCCGTCCGCCCGCCGCCACGCGCGCGTGGAGCTGGACCGCAAGACCGGTCACGTGACCGTGTGGGCGAAGGAGGACCCGGCCGAGCTGGAGGAGGGTCAGCAGCCGAAGGAGTTCGACGACACGCCGTCGGACTTCGGCCGGATCGCCGCGAGCACCGCCCGCCAGGTCATCCAGCAGCGGCTGCGCGACGCCGAGAACGACGTCACCTTCGGCGAGTACGCCCGCCGCGAGGGCGACATCGTGGCCGGCCAGGTGCAGCAGGGCAAGGACCCGAAGAACGTCCTCGTCAAGCTGGACGACAAGCTGGAGGCCATCCTTCCGGTGCAGGAGCAGGTGCCGGGCGAGGACTACACGCACGGTCTGCGGCTGCGCACGTACGTCGTCCGGGTGGCGAAGGGTGTCCGCGGTCCGTCCGTCACCCTTTCGCGCACCCACCCCAATCTGGTGAAGAAGCTGTTCGCCCTGGAGGTGCCGGAGATCGCCGACGGTTCCGTCGAGATCTCCGCCATCGCGCGTGAGGCCGGTCACCGCACCAAGATCGCCGTGCGGTCCACCCGTTCGGGCCTGAACGCCAAGGGCGCCTGCATCGGCCCGATGGGCAGCCGGGTGCGCAACGTGATGGCCGAGCTGATGGGCGAGAAGATCGACATCGTCGACTGGTCGGACGACCCGGCCGAGATGGTGGCGAACGCGCTCTCCCCGGCCCGGGTCTCCAAGGTCGAGGTCGTGGACCTGGCGGCCCGCTCCGCCCGGGTCACGGTGCCGGACTACCAGCTGTCGCTCGCGATCGGCAAGGAGGGCCAGAACGCCCGCCTCGCCGCCCGCCTGACCGGCTGGCGGATCGACATCCGCCCGGACACCGAGCAGCCCGCGGAGGACGCGGACCGCTAGGCCGGGCCGGGCCCGCGACCGGGTACCAGGTGTTCCCCACCCCGTACCGAAGCTGATCCTTTTTGGCCAACGACTGTTCGATCTTTGCCCCAAACGGGTGAGGTCGGTACGGGGAGGTAGACTTAAGCGTGTCTGGCCGGACGCATGCCCGCGCGTGCCCTGAGCGAACCTGTGTGGGATGCCGGGAGCGAGCGGCCAAGAGCGATCTGCTGCGGATCGTGGTGAATAAGGACGAGTGCGTCCCCGATCATCGCGGTACGCTGCCCGGCCGGGGTGCGTACCTGCACCCCGCCGTGGTCTGTCTCGACCTCGCGGTGCGCCGCCGAGCTTTCCTTCGGGCCTTCAAGGTCCAGGGACCGCTCGACACGGCTGCGCTCCGCGCGCGGGTGGAGCGGGCCGGACCGTAGACGTAGTACGGCATTGACGTAATACGGCAGCACAGAAGTACGGCACGGAGTCCCGTGCGGTCAGGTACCTCGCGAGTTGGAAGTAGGTCGAGATTGCGATGAGCACTCGATGAGTACGCGATGAGTACGCCCATGAAGTAGCGACGGTCCGGCGGTAACCGGACCTCACAAAGGAGCGAAGTGGCTAAGGTCCGGGTATACGAACTCGCCAAGGAGTTCGGCGTGGAGAGCAAGGTCGTCATGGCCAAGCTCCAAGAACTCGGTGAATTCGTCCGTTCGGCGTCCTCGACGATCGAGGCGCCGGTCGTGCGCAAGTTGACTGACGCGTTGCAGGGTCCCGGCGGAGGCGCCGGGAAGACCGCTGCGAAGCCTGGTGCGCCCCGCAAGGCGGCGCCCGCCCCCAAGCCCGCGGCACCGGCTCCGGCCGCCGCGGCACGTCCCACCGCTGCCCCCAAGCCCGGCGCCCCGGCCCCCAAGCCGGCCCCCGCCGCGGCGGCCGCGCCGGTCACCCCGGCCGCGCCCGAGAGCAGCACCCCCGCCCCGGCTCCGGCCGCGGGTCCCCGTCCGGGTCCGAAGCCCGCGCCCAAGCCGGCTCCGGCCGCGCCCGCGCCGGCCGCCCCGGAGTTCACCGCGCCCCCGGCCGCTCCGGCCGCCGGTCAGCGCTCCGGCGGTGCCACTCCCGGCCCGCGCCCCGCTGCCCGTCCGGGCCAGCAGGCGCCGCGTCCGGGCCAGCAGGCCCCGCGCCCCGGTCAGCAGGCCGCCCGCCCGGGTGGTCGTCCGGCCGGTCCCCGTCCGGGGAACAACCCCTTCACCTCCGGTGGCTCCACCGGCATGGCGCGCCCGCAGTCGCCGCGTCCGCAGGGTGGCGGCGCGCCGCGCCCCGGCGGCCCCGGTGCCGCGCCCGGCGCCCCGCGTCCGCAGGGCGGTTCCGGTGTTCCCGGTGCCCCGCGTCCGCAGGGTCAGGGCGGCGCCCGTCCGACCCCCGGTGGCATGCCCCGTCCGCAGGCTCCGCGCCCCGGTGGCGCGCCCGGCGGCAACCGTCCGAACCCCGGCATGATGCCGCAGCGTCCGGCCGCGGGTCCGCGTCCGGGCCCCGGCGGCCGTGGCCCGGGTGGCCCCGGCGGCCGTCCGGGTGGTCCCGGCGGTGGCGGCGGCGGTCGTCCCGGCTTCGCCGGTCGTCCGGCGGGTCCCGGTGGCGGTGGCGGCGGCTTCGCCGGCCGTCCGGGTGGTCCCGGCGGTGGCGGCGGCGGTCGTCCCGGTGGTCCCGGTGGCGGTGGCGGCGGCTTCGGCGGTCGTCCCGGTGGCTTCGGTGGCCGTCCCGGCGGCCCCGGTGGCCGTGGTGGCACGCAGGGCGCCTTCGGCCGTCCCGGCGGTCCCGCGCGTCGTGGTCGCAAGTCGAAGCGTCAGAGGCGCCAGGAGTACGAGGCCATGCAGGCCCCGTCCGTGGGCGGCGTGATGCTGCCTCGCGGCAACGGCGACACCATTCGCCTGTCGCGCGGTGCCTCCCTCACCGACTTCGCCGAGAAGATCGGCGCCAACCCGGCGTCGCTCGTCGCGGTGATGATGAACCTCGGTGAGATGGTCACGGCCACGCAGTCCGTCTCCGACGACACGCTGACGATGCTCGGCGAGGAGATGAACTACACCGTTCAGATCGTCTCGCCGGAGGAGGAGGACCGCGAGCTCCTGGAGTCCTTCGACATCGAGTTCGGCGAGGACGAGGGCGGCGAAGAGGCCCTGGTCTCCCGTCCGCCGGTCGTCACCGTCATGGGTCACGTCGACCACGGAAAGACCCGACTGCTCGACGCGATCCGCAAGACGAACGTCGTCGCGGGCGAGGCCGGTGGCATCACGCAGGGCATCGGTGCCTACCAGGTGGGCACCGAGGTCAACGGCGAGGACCGCAAGATCACCTTCATCGACACCCCGGGTCACGAGGCGTTCACCGCCATGCGTGCCCGTGGTGCGAAGTCGACCGACATCGCGATCCTCGTGGTCGCGGCCAACGACGGCGTCATGCCGCAGACGATCGAGGCGCTCAACCACGCCAAGGCCGCCGGCGTCCCGATCGTCGTCGCGGTCAACAAGATCGACGTCGAGGGCGCGGACCCGGTCAAGGTCCGTGGTCAGCTGACCGAGTTCGGTCTGGTGGCCGAGGAGTACGGCGGCGACACGATGTTCGTCGACATCTCCGCCAAGCAGGGTCTGCACATCGACTCCCTGCTCGAGGCCGTCGTCCTCACCGCCGACGCCTCGCTCGACCTGCGGGCCAACCCGAACCAGGACGCGCAGGGCATCGCGATCGAGTCCCACCTCGACCGTGGTCGTGGTGCCGTCTCGACCGTCCTGGTCCAGCGCGGAACGCTGCGCATCGGCGACACCGTGGTGGTCGGCGACGCGTACGGCCGCGTCCGGGCGATGCTCGACGACAAGGGCAACAACGTCGAGGAGGCGACCCCGTCGACTCCCGTCCTGGTGCTCGGTCTCACCAACGTGCCGGGTGCCGGCGACAACCTCATCGTTGTCGACGAGGACCGTACGGCCCGTCAGATCGCCGAGAAGCGCGCCGCGCGTGAGCGCAACGCCGCCTTCGCCAAGCGCGTCCGCCGGGTGTCCCTCGAGGACCTCGACAAGGTGCTCAAGGCCGGTCTGGTCCAGGAACTCAACCTCATCATCAAGGGCGACGCGTCCGGTGCGGTCGAGGCCCTGGAGGCGTCCCTGCTCCAGCTCGACGTCGGCGAGGAGGTCGACATCCGCGTGCTGCACCGTGGCGTGGGTGCGGTCACCGAGTCCGACATCGACCTGGCGATGGGCTCCGACGCCATCGTCATCGGCTACAACGTCCGCGCGGCCGGCCGTGCCGCGCAGATGGCGGAGCGCGAGGGCGTCGACGTCCGGTACTACTCGGTGATCTACCAGGCCATCGAGGAGATCGAGGCGGCCCTCAAGGGTCTCCTCAAGCCGGAGTACGAAGAGGTCGAGCTCGGTACGGCGGAGATCCGCGAGGTCTTCCGCTCGTCCAAGCTGGGCAACATCGCCGGTGTCCTCATCCGCTCGGGCGAGGTCAAGCGCAACACCAAGGCGCGCCTCCTCCGCGACGGCAAGGTCATCGCGGAGAACCTCAACATCGAGGGTCTGCGCCGCTTCAAGGACGACGTCACCGAGATCCGCGAAGGCTACGAGGGTGGTATCAACCTCGGAAACTTCAACGACATCAAGATCGACGACGTCATCGCGACCTACGAGATGCGCGAGAAGCCGCGCGCGTAGTACGTGACCGTGTCCGGGGCCGGTCGACGGAATTATTTCCGTCGATCGGCCCCGGCCGTTGCGTGTACGGTTTTGATGTTCCCCCGCCGGGTCTGGTCCCGGCGGGACGTCGAACCCGAACCGGCGGGACATCCGGCACCGCATGTACGTGGGGACCCTGTCCTTCGATCTGCTCCTCGGCGACGTTCATTCGTTGAAGGAGAAACGCTCCGTCGTCCGCCCGATCGTCGCCGAGCTCCAGCGCAAGTTCGCGGTGAGCGCGGCCGAGGTCGGCGACCAGGACCTCCATCGCAGGGCCCGCATCGGGGTCGCGCTGGTGTCCGGGGACCCGGGGTTCGTGTCGGACGTCCTGGACCGCTGCGAGCGGCTGGTGGCGGCCCGGCCCGAGGTGGAGCTGCTGTCGGTGCGCCGCAGGCTCCACACTGATGAAGACTGAATGAGCAAGGCAAAGAAGGAGACGGACCAGTGGCCGACAACGCGCGGGCGAAGAAGCTGGCGGACCTCATCCGGGAGGTGGTCGCCGAGAAGCTGCAGCGCGGCATCAAGGACCCGCGCCTGGGTACGCACGTGACCATCACGGACACCCGTGTCACCGGCGACCTGCGGGAGGCCACGGTCTTCTACACGGTCTACGGCGACGACGAGGAGCGGGCCAGCGCCGCGGCGGGCCTGGAGAGCGCCAAGGGCATCCTGCGGTCGGCCGTCGGCCGCGCCGCGGGCACCAAGTTCACCCCGACGCTCGCCTTCGTCGCGGACGCCCTGCCGGAGAACGCCAAGACCATCGAGGACCTCCTCGACAAGGCGCGCGCCTCCGACGCCAAGGTGCGCGAGGCGTCCTCGGGCGCCGCGTTCGCCGGTGAGGCCGACCCGTACAAGAAGCCGGGCGAGGACGAAGCCGCCGAATGAGCACCCCACGGAAGACGCCCGGGGACTCCCCCCGGGCGCAGGCCGCCGACGGGCTCGTCGTCGTCGACAAGCCGTCCGGCTTCACCTCGCACGACGTGGTGGCCAAGATGCGCGGCATCGCCAGGACCCGCCGGGTCGGGCACGCGGGCACGCTCGACCCCATGGCGACCGGCGTCCTCGTGCTCGGCGTGGAGCGGGCCACCAAGCTGCTCGGTCACCTCGCGCTGACCGAGAAGGAGTACCTGGGCACCATCAGGCTCGGGCAGACCACCGTCACCGACGACGCCGAGGGCGAGATCACGGCGTCGGCAGACGCTTCGAAGGTCACCCGCGAGCAGATCGACGCCGGTGTGGCGGAGCTGACCGGCGCCATCATGCAGGTGCCGTCGAAGGTCTCCGCGATCAAGATCGACGGCAAGCGGTCGTACGCGCGGGTCCGCGGCGGCGAGGAGTTCGAGATCCCGGCCCGGCCGGTCACCGTCTCCTCGTTCCAGGTGTACGACGTGCGCGAGGCCACCGCCGAGGACGGCACCCCGGTCATGGACCTGGTCGTGTCCGTCGTCTGCTCCTCCGGCACCTACATCCGGGCGCTCGCCCGCGACCTCGGTGCCGGGCTGGGCGTCGGCGGCCATCTGACCGCACTGCGCCGCACCCGGGTCGGCCCGTACAAGCTGGACGGCGCCCGCACCCTGGACCAGCTCCAGGAGGAGCTGACCGTGATGCCGGTCGCCGACGCGGCCGCGGCGGCGTTCCCGCGCTGGGACGTCGACGAGCGCCGCGCGAAGCTGCTGCTCAACGGCGTCCGCCTGGAGATGCCGGCGTACCCGGCGGGCCCGGTCGCGGTCTTCGGACCTGACGGGCGGCTGCTGGCCCTCGTGGAGGACCAGCGGGGCAAGGCGAAGAGCCTGGCGGTGTTCGGCTGAGCCGGACACCGGCGAGGACCGGAAGACCCTGACGGTGGGGCGGGCACACAGGTGCCCGCCCCACCGCCATGCCGGCCGCCACGGCACCGCCGGGCGAAGCGCCGTGCGCACCGCCAGGTGATCCACGCCCGCGCCCGCTTCCCCGCTCCGTTCACCCTGACGGAGAAGCGCTCGGAGTGAACCGGGGGCGTGCGCGGGGGCGCGTTCGGCTCGCGTGCTTCTCCCGCCGATCACCCCCCGCCTACCGTCGAACCATGGGGAGCGGGGACCTGGCGACACTGGTACGGATCGAGGACCCGTCCGGCCGCCCCCTCGGCACCGGATTCCTCACCGACCACCAGGGCACCCTCCTCACCGGCGACGAGGTCGTCGCGGGCCACGACACCCTGGTCCTGCGCACCCCCGCCGGACCACCCCGGCGGATCCGTCCCGCCGACATCACCCCGCTGCCCGGCACCGGCCTCGCCCTGATCCGGGCCGGTGGCCTCGCCGCCCGCCCGCTGCCGCTGGCCGTCCGGGACGGCGTCGAACCCGGCTCGTACGTCCGGATCTCCGCGTACGGCTGGCGCGAGGCCCGCGTCCTCGGCACCGGCACCGGGACCGGGACCGCCCTGGAGCTCGCCATCGGCACCGAGGGCGCCGAAGCCCTGCACGACGGCGGCCCCGCCGCCGGCGGCCCGGTGCTCGACCCGGTCACCGGAGCCGTCCTCGCCGTCCTCGGCAGCGCCGCCCACGGCGACCGCCGGGCCGCCGGACACGCCCTGCCGATCCCGCCCGTCGGACCGCTCGCCGCCCTGCTGCGCCGCAACGCCGCCACCGTCCCCTGCTACGGCCGGGACCTCAACCTCGCCGGGATCCTCGAACTCACCGCCACCACCACCGGCGCCCTCGACGACCTGCCGCCGCCCCGGCTCCGCGACGACCCCGACACCCCCGTCCGCGCCGTCGTCGGCGCCCCCGGCACCGGCCGCAGCACCGCCCTCGCGGGCCTCGCCGCCGACCGCGCGCGCGGCGCCGCCCCCGGCCCCACCGTCTGGCTGCGCGGCGCCGACCTGCGCGCCGACGACCCCTGCCTCGCCGCCGCCGTCGGCCGCGCACTGCGCCGCGCGGGCCGGGTCGCCGCCGCCTCCGGCACCCCCGGCGACCCCGCCGCCGTCACCCCCGACCAGGCCGCCGACCTCGCCAGGGACACCGGCAGGCCGCTGCTCGTGCTGCTCGACGGCCCCGAGGAGATGCCCCCGCTGCTCGCCCACCGGCTGGCTCCCTGGACCACCGCCACCGAGAGCTGGCTCACCACCCACGGCGCCCGCCTCGTGATCGCCTGCCGCCCCGAGCACTGGGAACGGGCGAGCACCCTGTACGGGGCCGAGCCCCCGGCAACCGCCCTCGGCGACCTCACCGACAGCGAGGCCGCCGAGGCCCGCCGCCGCCACGGCGTCCCCGACGACGCCGTCGACCCCGCGGACGCCCGCCACCCGCTCGCCCTCAGGCTGCTCGGCGAGGTCAGGGCCGCCACCCGCGGCGACCTGCCCGGCCGACCGGACCGCGACGAGATCTTCGGCGCCCACCTCGACCTGATGTGCCTCAAGGTCGCCGTCCGGATCGCCGCCGCGGGCCGCCCCGTGCTGCGCGGCACCGCCGTCCGCCGCCTCGCCGCCCAGGTCGCGGGCCGGGTCCACGAGGCCGCCCGGCGCTGCCTCGGGCCCGGCCAGGGCGAACTCGACCGCGAGTCCTTCGAGGAACTCTTCCCCTGGGGCCCCCGCCCCGGCCAAGGACCCGGAGGACGGGCGGGCTGGGCCTCCGCCGTGCTCACCGAAGCCCTCCTGGTGCCCGCCGGAGGCGGCTACCGGTTCGCCCACGAGGAACTCGCCGACTGGCTCCAGGCCGTCCACCTCGACGTCGACCGCGCCCTCGACACCCTCGTCCACCACCCGCCGCCGCTCCCGGTGCCCCGCCACCGCATCGGCCCCGTCCTGCAGTCCCTGCGCCGGCTGCACCGCGACCACGGCCCCGAAGGACTCACCCCCCGGCTGCTCACCCTGGTCGACGCCCTCCGGCAGCCACCGGAGCCCCCACCCGCCCCCGACAGCGGCGCCGACCCGGCGGACGCCCGTACCGTAGACCGGTCCCGTACCGAGGACCGGTCCCGTACCGAAGGCCACTGGTGGGCCGCCCGGCTGCTCGGCGGCCTCCTCGGCGGCACCGCCGACCCCCGCCCGTACCTCCCCGTACTGCGGAGCCTCGCCGACCGGATCGGCGCGCACGGCCCCGTCGACGGCTTCGGCACCGCCTTCTGGGCCGCCCTGCGGATCGCCGAGGACGAACGCCTCGACCTGCTGCGCCGCCTGGTGGGCGCCGACCCGGCCCCGTACGGCCGCTTCCTCGACCTCGTCGCCGCCCGGCTCACCGCCGACCCGCGCGGGGTGCAACCCCTGCTCTGCCGCTGGTTCGGCGACGAACGCACCCTCGCCGGAGCACCCGGCGCCACCGTCGGCGCCGCCGCCCAGGCCCTGCTGCACACCCACCGGCGGCTCGCCGTCGACGACCTCTGCGAAGCACTGGTCGCCACCGCGCACCCGCTCGCCGACGGCCTGCTCGCCGCGCTCGCCGAGGACGAGACCGCCGCCCTGTGCCGGGCCGTCGACCGCTGGGCCCACGACGACGGCCGCCCCGACCGCCGGGCCGCCGCCGCCGCGTACGGGGCCCTGGCGGCCCGGCACCCCCTCGACCCCGCCGACCGGGACACCCTGCGCTACGCCGCCCTCGCGCTGCTCGCCAGGCCCGGCGACCGCGCCCTGCACGGCGCCGCGCTCGGCCTGCTGCTGCGCGACCCGGCCACCCGCGACCGCTTCCTGCCCCGGGCGCTCACCGACCCCACCGTCCCCGCCGACGCCCTCGTCGCCGCCCTGCCCGGCGCCCCCGAACAGATCCTCGCCGTCCTCAGGACCCGACTGCTCGGCGCGCCCGCGCCCGCGCCGGACACCCGGCCCGACGCCGCCCGCGTGCTCGCCGCCCTCGCCACCGTCGACACCCCGCGGCACGCCCGCCGGGCCGCCGCCCTCGTCGCCGAATACGCCGACCGGCACCCCGAAGGCGCCCGGCTCGTCGCCGCGTTCGTCGACCGGCGCCTGGAGGACGGCCCCGCCGCCCGCTGCGTCCTGCACCCCCTCGTCCTCGGCCTGCTGCGGCTGCCCGCCGCCCGCGAGGCGCTCGCCCCGGTGCTCGCCGCGCCCGGCACCGGCGCCTCCCGGTTCCTGCGGCGCGAACTCCGAGACATGGCGCACACCATGCCGATGCCGACGCAGCCGCATGCTCATGGCAGTCTTAGACCTGCGCCAACAGGCGTACACGCGGACATGGGTACAGGCGGACGAGGAGCGGTCACAGTGCAGCGCTGGCGTGGCTTGGAGGACATCCCCCAGGACTGGGGGCGCAGCGTCGTCACCATCGGCTCCTACGACGGGGTGCACCGCGGGCACCAGCTGATCATCGGCCGGGCCGTGGAGCGCGCCCGCGAACTCGGCGTCCCCTCGGTCGTCGTCACCTTCGACCCGCACCCCTCCGAGGTCGTCCGCCCCGGCAGCCACCCGCCGCTGCTCGCCCCGCACCACCGGCGCGCCGAGCTGATGGCCGAACTCGGCGTCGACGCCGTCCTGGTCCTGCCGTTCACGGCGGAGTTCTCGCAGCTGTCCCCGGCCGACTTCATCGTCAAGGTCCTGGTCGACAAGCTGCACGCGCGCTGCGTCATCGAGGGCCCCAACTTCCGCTTCGGCCACCGCGCCGCCGGGAACGTCGGCTTCCTGACCGAGCTCGGCGCCACCTACGACTACGAGGTCGAGGTCATCGACCTGCGGGTGCGCGGCGCGGCGGGCGGCGGCGAACCGTTCTCGTCCACGCTCACCCGCCGCCTCGTCGCCGACGGCGACATGGCGGGCGCCGCCGAGATCCTCGGCCGCCCGCACCGGGTCGAGGGCATCGTGGTGCGCGGCGCCCAGCGCGGCCGCGAACTCGGCTTCCCCACCGCCAACGTGGAGACCCTGCCGCACACCGCGATCCCCGCCGACGGCGTCTACGCGGGCTGGCTGACCGCCGCGGGCGAGCGGATGCCCGCCGCGATCTCGGTCGGCACCAACCCGCAGTTCAACGGCACCGAGCGGACCGTCGAGGCGTACGCCATCGACCGCGAGGGCCTGGACCTGTACGGCCTGCACGTGACCGTCGACTTCCTCGCCTATGTGCGCGGCATGCTGAAGTTCGACACCCTCGACGACCTGCTCGTCGCGATGGCCGACGACGTGAAGCGGTGCCGCGAGCTGACGGCGGTGTACGACCGCGAGCACGGCTGACCCCCTCGCGGGAGCCACGGGGAGCCACGGGAGCCGTCACCAGCGGACGTACAGCTCCCGAGGGCCCCTGATCAGCCCCTTGGACTGGAACACCACGTCCTCGGGGCGGCCCGCGAGCCGCAGCGCCGGGTAGCGGGCGAGCAGCGTCGACAGCATCACCTCGGACTCCATCCGGGTCAGCATCGCGCCCATGCAGTGGTGCGGCCCGTGCCCGAAGGACAGGTGCCCGGTGCCTGTACGGTCGAAGTCGACGGTGTGCGGGTCGGGGAACACCGCCGGGTCCCGGTTCGCCGCCAGGTAGGACGCGTACACCGCCTCACCGGCCCGTACGAGCACCCCGCCGACCACCACGTCGGCCAGCGCGATCCGGGGCAGCCCGACCCCGTTGCGGTGCGGGATCCAGCGCAGCAGCTCGTCCACCGCCTGCGGCAGCAGCTCAGGACCGGCCCGCAGCCGGTCCGCCAACTCCGGCCGGGACAGCAGCAGATACACCATGTTGGCGCTGTTGTTGCGGACCGCGTGGGCACCGCTGATCAGGATCGCCATGGCGAGCGACACGGCCTCGTCGCGGTCCACCTGCCCGGCCGCGAGCGACTCGGCGAGCACCCCGCCCAGATCGTCGGCGGGCTCCGCCGCCCGCCGCTCCAGATGCCGCAGGATGTAGTCGCGGATCCGGCCCTTGGCCGCCAGGCTGCCCTCGGGCCCGGGACCCGAGGACAGGATCAGATCCGGCCAGCCCGCCAGCTCGGCCCGGTCCTCGTCGGGGATCCCGAGCAGATCGCACACCACCGCCATCGGCAGCGGCCCGTGCAGCGCGGCCACCAGATCCGCCGGACCACCACCCGCGGCGGCCGCCTCCATGGCGTCCAGGAGCCGGTCGCAGCCGGCCTGGGCGAGCGGGCGCAGCCGTTTGGCCGACTGCCCGGTGAACGCCTTCGTCACCGCCTTGCGGAGCTGGGTGTGGTACGGCGGGTCCGCGTAGTTCAGGGCCGCCCTGGACGCCACCCGGTGCCCGGTCATCCCGGTCACCTGACGCTCCAGGAGCGCCGTCCGGCTGAACCGGGGGTCGGAGGTCACCGTACGGACGTCCTCGTACCGGGTGACCAGCCACGCCTCGTGATCCCCGCCGAACGGCAGCCGGATCCGCGCGACCGGCTCCTCGTGCAGCAACCGCAGAAGCAGCGGATCGAAGTCGAGACCGGGCAGGTCGTCGACCGCCCAGGTCCGTACGGGCCGCTCGGCGGCCTCGGGTTCGGAGGTCATGTGCACGGTGTTACCGCCCCCGCCCCGCCGCGACACGCCGAACCACGACCGCCACCCGTACGGAGCACACCCCACCCGGCCCGGCTCGCCCGCCTGGCGGTAACGCTCCGCGAGTAACCGACCACGCTCGCGGTTGCGGGGCGGCCCCGGCGGGGTGAGTGTGGGCGCAGTTCACGGCGAACGAGACGAAGGAGCGCGTGTCGTGGTGACTCTGTGCAAGCCCGCGGTGTCCGTACCCGAGTACGTGATCACGATGGAGGAGACCCTCGACCTCGCCCGCTCACGTCATGCCGGGCACCCCCAACTCCCGCTCGCGCTGCGGCTGATCGCCAACACCGGGGTGAACCAGCGGCACCTCGTGCGCCCCATCGAGGAGACCCTGGAGCACCCCGGCTTCCAGGAGCGCAACGAGGTGTACGAGGCCGAGGCGAAGGCCCGGGTGCCCGCCGTCGTCAAGGAGGCCCTGGCCAACGCCGGACTCGCCCCCGCCGACATCGACATGATCGTCTACGTGTCGTGCACGGGCTTCATGATGCCCTCGCTCACCGCCTGGATGATCAACACGATGGGCTTCCCCAGCCACACCCGGCAGATGCCGATCGCCCAGCTCGGCTGCGCGGCGGGCGGCGCCGCCGTGAACCGGGCGCACGACTTCTGCACCGCGTACCCCGACGCCAACGTCCTCATCGTCGCCTGCGAGTTCTGCTCGCTCTGCTACCAGCCCACCGACCTCGGCGTCGGCTCGCTGCTCTCCAACGGCCTGTTCGGCGACGCCGTCGCGTCCGCCGTGGTCCGCGGCCGCGGCGGCACCGGCATCGCCCTGGAACGCAACGACTCCCACCTGGTGCCCGACACCGAGGACTGGATCGCCTACAGCGTCCGCGCCACCGGCTTCCACTTCCTGCTCGACAAGCGGGTCCCCGGCACCATGGAACCCCTGGCCCCCGCGCTGCGCACCCTCGCGGGCCGGCACGGCTGGGACGCGGGCGACCTCGACTTCTACATCATCCACGCGGGCGGCCCGCGCATCCTCGACGACCTCAGCCACTACCTCGAAGTCCCGCCGGAGTCCTTCCGGTTCAGCCGCTCCACCCTCACCGAGTACGGCAACATCGCCAGCGCCGTCGTCCTCGACGCGGTGCGCCGCCTCTTCGACGAGGGCGGCCTGCGCGAGGGCGCCCGGGGCATCCTGGCCGGCTTCGGCCCCGGCATCACCGCCGAGATGTGCCTCGGCCGCTGGACCACCGGCGACACGGCCCCGGCCCCGTCCCTCGACACCCGCCGCATCGTCGGCTACACCCCCCACCCCACCCCGGTCCGCACCGTCGCATAACCGGCACCCCCGCCGCCTCCCCCTCCTCCTCCCGGGAATCAAGGCGACCGGGTCGGGCGATCCGAACGGGAGCGGGGGACGGGCGGGGGCCGCGTTCCGGACGTAAAGCGTGATTTGTTGGCGCGGGCCGCGGGGCCCGCGCCATGGCAGGCCCTGACCGCGCCGTAAATCATGCAGTCCGGAACGCGGCCCCCACCCGGCACACGCGCACGCACGGACAGGCCCGGCCTACACCCCCTCGCCGATCAGATGGCACGCCGCCCCCGCCCCCGCACCCCCACCCAGCACCGGCAGATCCACCGTCCGACACGCCTCCGCCAACCCCCCCGCCCCACCCGACGCCAACACCTGACACCGCACATGGAACCGGCACCCCACCGGAATCCGCCCCGGATCCGGCGGCTCCCCCGACAGCACCACCGGCTCACCCCCCGCCTCCGGCAGCACCGACAGCAACGCCTTCGTGTACGGATGCCGAGGTGCCGTCAGCACCGTCTCCACCGGCCCCGTCTCCACGATCCGCCCCAGATACATCACCGCCACCCGGTCCGCGATGTTCCACGCGAGCCCCAGGTCGTGCGTCACCACCAGCGCCGAAAGCCCCAGCTCGTCGCGCAGCCGCAGCAGCAGCGCCAGGATCTCGCCCCGCACCGACGCGTCGAGCGAGGCCACCGGCTCGTCGGCGACGATCAGTTCGGGCTCCAGGACCAGCGCGCCCGCGATGACCACCCGCTGCCGCTGGCCGCCGGACAGCTCGTGCGGGTAGCGCAGGAAGAACCGCTCGGGCGGGCGCAGTCCGGCCCGGGACAGCGCCTCGGCGACCGCGGCCCGTTCGTCCCCGGCGGAGCCGCCGTACCCGTGGATCCGCAGGCCCTCGGCGACGGCGTCGTACACGGTGTGCCGCGGGTTCAGCGAGCCGCTGGGGTCCTGGAGGACGAGCTGGACGCGGCGGCGGTACGCCTTGAGGTCGCGGCCGGTGTACGAGAGCGGGGTGCCGGCGAAGGAGACGGTGCCGGCGGTCGGGCGGACCAGGCCGAGCAGCGAGCGGGCGAGGGTGGTCTTGCCGCAGCCGGACTCGCCGACCAGGGCGACGATCTCGCCCGCGCCGACGTCGAGGTCGACGCCGTCGACGGCCCGGGCGGCGGGGGCGCCCCGGCGCCCGGGGAAGGACACGCGCAGCCCGCGCGCGGAGAGCAACCCGGCCTCGCCCACGGCCCCACCCACGCCCTGGGGCTCCACACGTTCCCCACTCATGACGCACTCCCCACGGATGTCCCGGTCGCGGCCGCGGCCCCGACGTGCACACAGGCGGCCCGCCGCCCCGCGCCCGCGGCCCGCAGCTCCTGGTCGGTCCCGGCGCAGCTGTCGAGCGCCACCGGGCACCGGGGATGGAAGGCGCACCCGCCGGGCAGCGCCGCCGGGTCCGGCGGGTCGCCGGGCAGCCCGCGCGGGGCCCGCCGGGAGGCCGGGTCGCCGATCCGGGGGAACGCGGCGGACAGGGCGCGCCCGTAGGGGTGGGCGGCGGCCTCGTACACGGCCCGCGCGGGGCCTTCCTCGACGACCCGGCCCGCGTACATCACGGCGAGCCGGTCGCAGGTGTCGGCGAGGACGGCGAGGTCGTGGCTGATCATCAGCAGGCCGATGTCCTGGTCCCGGACGAGCTGTTCGATCAGGCGGAGGATCTGCGCCTGGATCATCACGTCGAGCGCGGTGGTGGGCTCGTCGGCGACGATGAGCCGGGGGTCGCAGGCGAGGGCCATCGCGATCATCACGCGCTGGCGCTGGCCGCCGGACAGTTCGTGGGGGTGGGCGGCGGCGCGGGCGGCCGGGAGGCCGACCTGTTCGAGGAGTTCCCCGGCGCGGGTGCGGGCGGCGGCCGGGGTGGCCCGGCCGTGCACGAGCAGCGGTTCGGCGATCTGGTCGCCGATCCGCCGTACCGCGTTGAGGGAGTGCATGGCGCCCTGGAAGACGATGGAGGCGCCCGCCCAGCGGACGGCCCGCAGCCGCCCCCATTTCATGGTGAGGACGTCCTCGCCGTCGAGCAGGATCTCGCCGGTCGTCCGCGCGGAGGGCGGCAGCAGCCGGAGCAGCGCGAGCGCCATCGTCGACTTCCCGCAGCCGGACTCGCCGGCCACGCCGAGCTTGGTCCCGGCGGGCAGGCTGAGGTCGATGCCGCGCACGGCGGGGACGGCGGCCGCGCCCGTCCCGTAGGTGACGGTCAGGTTCCGTACGTCCAGGAGGGTCATCGGCCCACCCCCAGCTTCGGGTTGAGGACGGATTCGACGGCCCGCCCGCACAGTGTGAACGCGAGCGCGACCAGCGCGATGGCGATGCCGGGCGGCGCCAGGTACCACCAGTGGCCGGAGGAGACGGCGCCCGCCTCGCGGGCGTCCTGGAGCATGCCGCCCCAGGAGACCACGGTCGGGTCGCCGAGGCCGAGGAACGCGAGGGTGGCCTCGGTGAGGATGGCGGTGGAGATGCCGAGGGTGGTCTGGGCGAGGACGAGCGGCATCACGTTCGGCAGCACGTGCCGGGTCATCACGTGCCGGTGGCCGCCGCCGAGGGCGGTGGCCCGCTCGATGTAGGGGCGGGACTCGACGGCGATGGTCTGGGCCCGCACCAGGCGGGCGGTGGTGGGCCAGCTGGTGACGCCGATCGCGAGGATCACCGTCCACATGGAGCGGGAGAGGACGGTCGCCAGCACGATGGCGAGGACCAGGGTGGGCATCACCAGGAACCAGTCGGTGATCCGCATGACGACGGTGGAGAACCAGCCGCCGTAGTGGCCCGCGACCACGCCCACCAGGGTGCCGATGGCCACCGAGAGGACCGCGGCGAGCAGTCCGACGAGCAGCGAGATCCGGGCGCCCCAGATCAGCAGTCCGAGCAGGGAGCGGCCGAACTGGTCGGTGCCGAGCGGGAATTCGGCGCTGGGGGATTCGAGGGCGTCGCCGGGGGCGTCGGTCACCGACTGCACGTCGGCGCCGACGACGAGCGGCGCGGCGAGCGCGAGCAGCCCGATCAGGGCGAGCCCGGCGAGGCCCCAGAGCCCGGCCCGGTGGGACCGGTACGCCTTCCAGAAGCGGGCGGCGGAGGAGCGGCGGCGCTCCCAGGCCAGTGAGGTCGTCGGCGAGGTCATCGGCCCACCCGGGGGTCGAGCAGCGGATAGAGCAGGTCGGCGAGCAGGTTCATCACGATCATCGCGCCCGCGAAGACCACGAACAGGCCCTGTACGAGCGGCAGATCGGGCACGCTGAGCGCCTGGTAGAACAGTCCGCCGAGGCCGGGCCAGGAGAACACCGTCTCCACCAGGATGGATCCGGCGGCCACATGGCCGAGGTTGATGAAGACCATCGTCACGGTCGGCAGCAGCGCGTTGGGCACCGCGTGCCGCCGCCGCACCAGGTCGTCCCGCAGTCCCTTGGCGCGGGCGGTGGTGAGGTAGTCGCTGCCCATCTCGTCGAGCAGCGAGGACCGCATCACGAGGAGCGTCTGGGCGTAGCCGACGGCGACCAGGGTGAGCACCGGGAGCACCATGTGGTGGGCCACGTCGAGGACATGGGCGAAGCCGGTGTCGCCGTTGCCGGACTCCATGCCGCCGGTGGGGAAGAGGCCAGGGATCGGGCCCATGCCCACCGAGAAGACGATGATGAGCAGCAGTCCGAGCCAGAACGACGGCACCGACCACAGGGTCAGCGCCACACCGGTGTTCACCTTGTCGCCGAGGCTGCCGTGCCGCCACGCGGACCGGGTGCCGAGCCACAGCCCGAGCGCCGAGTAGAGCAGCACGGCGGTGCCGGTGAGCAGCAGCGTCGCGGGGAGTTTCTGCGCGATGAGCTCACCGACCGGCGCCCGGAACTGGTACGAGGTGCCGAGGTCGCCGGTGAGGGCCTTGCCGCAGTAGTCGGTGAACTGCTGCCACAGCGGCAGGTCGAGCCCGAACTGGTGGCGGAGGGTGGCGAGTTGTTCGGCGGTGGTGGGCATGCCGTGGGTCATCGTCTTCACCGGGTCGCCGGGGATGATCCGGAACAGGAAGAAGCTGGTGACGAGGACGGCGAGCAGGGACACCGCGGCCCCGGCCACCTTCCCGGCGGCGTGCCGCAGATAGCCGAGGGCGGCGGCGGAGCTTCGTACGGACGACGGCGCGCCGTCCTCGGCGGTACGGGCGGGCCGCCCGGCCCCGGCCCCGGCATCGGCGCCGTCGAGCGGGGCGGGACCGGGTGCGGGACCGGCGGGGCCTGAGGCGGGACCGGGTGCGGGGGTGCTTGCGCTGGTCATGGGCGGCTACTCGCGGTCGTCGGCGGTGGAACGGCGGCGCAGGCCGAGGACGATCCCGATGCCGACCACGACCACCACGGCCGCGCCGATACCGATGACGACACCGGTCGACGAGCCGCCGGAGCCGCTGTCGGACGCCTGCGCGGTGGGGGCGGCGGACCACCAGCTCCAGTAGCCGTCCTGGCCCCAGAGGTTGCCGGCCGCCTCGGGCATGGTGGTGATCGAGGCGATCTGGTCGGTGCGGTACGCCTCCAGGGCGTTGGGGTACGCGAGGACGTTCATGTACCCGGTGTCGTACAGGCGCGACTGCATCCGCTTCACCAGGTCGGCCCGCTTCGCCGCGTCGTACTCGACGGCCTGTTGGGCGTAGAGGGAGTCGAACTCCGGGTCGCAGATGAAGTTGTCGGTGGCGCCGCTGTCCTTGGGGGTCGCGGGCAGCGTGCCGCAGGTGTGGATGGAGAGCACGTAGTCGGGGTCGGGGTTGACCGACCAGCCGTCGAAGGCGAGGTCGTAGTCGCCCTTCACCCACGGGTCGGAGACGCTGTCCAGGCAGTCGACCTTGAGCGTGATGCCGAGCTCGCCCCACCACTCCTGGAGGTACTTCGCCGACGCCTTGTCGTTCGGGTCGGTGGCGTGGCACAGGATGCGCAGGGCGAGCGGCTTGCCGTCCTTGCCGAGCCGCTTGCCGTCGGCGCCCTTCCGGTACCCGGCCGCGTCCAGGGTGCGGGCCGCGGCGGCGGGGTCGTACGCCCGCTTCTGACCGGCCGACGGCTGCCAGAAGTAGGTGTCGAAGCGCGGCGGGATGTACCCCTCGCCCTCCACCGCGTGGTCCTGGAACACCTTGTCGACCAGCGTGGCCCGGTCCACGGCCTGGAACAGCGCCTTGCGCACGGCCGGGTCGAGCAGCGCCTTGTTGCCGTTGCCGAAGGTCTTGCCGTCCTTCGCGCGGGCGCCCGGGTTGGTGGCGAGCGCGTAGAAGCGGCGGCCGGGGGCGTCGTTCACCTTGATGTCCGACTGCCCCTTGAGGGCGGCGGCCTGAGCGGGCGTCAGATTCGGTACGAAGGACACCTCACCCTTCTGGAGGGCGGCGACGGCCGCGTCACCGTCCTTGTAGTACTTGAAGACCAGCTCGTCGAACTTCGGGGCGCCGCGCCAGAACTTCTTGTTCGGCTTCAGCTTGATGTACTGGTCGACCTTGAAGTCGGTGATGACGAAAGGCCCGTTGCCGACGATCGGGAAGGTCCGGTCGTTGTTGAACTTCGAGAAGTCGCCGACCTTCTCCCACACGTGCTTGGGCACGATCGGCACGTCGAGCGCCGTCATCGTCGCCTGCGGTTTCTTCAGCTCTATGACCAGGGTCCGCGGATCGGGCGCGCTGACCTTCTTGAAGTTCGCGGTGAAACTGCCGTTCGCGGTGGCCGCGTTCGGATCGGTCATCATCTTGTTGAAGGTCCACGCGGCGTCCTCGGCGGTCGCCCGCTGCCCGTCGGACCAGAGCGAGTCCTCGCGGATCGTGTACGTCCAGGTGAGCTTGTCCGGCGACGCCTGCCACGCGGTCGCGAGCCCCGGGACCGGATGCGCGTCCTTGGGGTCGTAGTTCGTCAGGTACTCGTAGGCGAGCCGGTGGATGCTCGTCGACACCAGCTTCTGCGCGAGGAACGGCGACAGCGAGTCCACGCTCTGCGCGACGGCGACCGTGAGCGTCCGCGAGGAGCCGCTCTTCGGGTCGTCCCGGGTGCCGGCCGCCCCGGCGGCCCCCGCCGACTGCGGGACCGCCACCAGCGCGGCGACCAGGCCGCCGACCAGCCCGGCCGCGAGCAGCGGACGCCGGGCGCGGGAGCGGGCGGCGGCGCCGCGCGGACCCGCCGGACGGGATGGAGCCTTCGTGACCATGACCATGGGGCGTGACCTCGCGTCGGGATGCGTGCGTCGGGGGGTGGTGCCGTGGATCTTGGACTGCCGATGGATGAAGCGAAGGTGTATCAGCGGTGGTCTGCCGTCGTCAACGACGCCTCAAACCCCGTGTGGGCTGCGGGAATGCCGAAAGGCCCCGTACCGGAACACCGGTACGGGGCCTGCGGAGGTCTACTCCTGTGACGCCTTACTGCTGAGGGGCTGGCGGCGGCTGCGGCGGCTGGTCCTGCGGCTGCTGCTGCCAGTTGGGCGGCGGAACCTGCCCCGGCAGCTCACCCGGGACCTGCGCCCGCGGGTCGGCGGGCGGCGGCAGCGGCTGCCCCGGAGCCTGCTGCCAGCCCTGCGGCACGGCCGGCTGCCCGGGCTGGGCCCCGTACACCTGTCCGGGGACGGGCGGTCCGCCATACGGCTGACCCGGCACGGGCGGCTGCCCCGGCGCCTGCGGATACGGCTGCGGGTAGGCCGCCTGCGGCGGGCCCTGGTGCTGCTGCGGTTGCGGCGGGTACGGGTAGGGCCGGCCGGGCGCCGGGGGCTGCGGCGGGTACGGCTGACCCGGCGCCGGATACCCGGCCGGGGCGCCGGGCGCCCCCGGGTACGGCTGCTGGCCCTGCGGCAGGACCTGACCGGGGACCTGCCCCGGGACCTGCCCCGGCGCGGGCTGGCCCGGCATCGGCTGACCGGGCGGCTGCTGGCCGCCCGGCATCGGCGGCGCCATGTGCGGCGGCAGCGAACCCTGCCCGTCCGCGGTCCACAGCCCCTGCGCCTGCTGCGCCCGGACGAAGTCCTCCGCGACCATCGCCGAGAGGTTGAAGTACGCCTCGCGGGTCTTCGGCCGCATCATGTCGAGGTCGACCTCGGCACCGGCCGCCAGATGCTCGTCGAACGGCACCACGACCACCCCGCGGCAACGGGTCTGGAAGTGCTGCACGATGTCCTCGACCTTGATCATCTTCCCGGTCTCGCGGACCCCGGAGATCACCGTGATCGAGCGCTGCACCAGATCCGCGTACCCGTGCGCCGACAGCCAGTCCAGCGTCGTCGAGGCGCTGGAGGCGCCGTCCACCGACGGGGTCGAGATGATGATCAGCTGATCGGCCAGATCGAGCACCCCGCGCATCGCGCTGTACAGCAGACCGGTGCCGGAGTCCGTCAGGATGACCGGGTACTGCTTGCCGAGCACGTCGATCGCGCGCCGGTAGTCCTCGTCGTTGAACGTCGTCGAGACCGCCGGGTCCACGTCGTTGGCGATGATCTCCAGGCCGGACGGCGCCTGCGAGGTGAACCGGCGGATGTCCATGTACGAGTTGAGGTACGGGATCGCCTGCACCAGGTCCCGGATGGTCGCCCCGGTCTCCCGCCGCACCCGGCGCCCGAGCGTGCCCGCGTCCGGGTTGGCGTCGATCGCCAGGATCTTGTCCTGCCGCTCGGTGGCCAGCGTCGAGCCGAGCGCGGTGGTGGTCGTCGTCTTGCCGACACCACCCTTCAGCGAGATCACCGCGATCCGGTAGCACGACAGCACCGGCGTCCTGATCAGCTCCAGCTTCCGCTGCCGCTCCGCCTCCTCCCGCTTGCCGCCCAGCTTGAAGCGCGACGAAGCGGCCGGATTCCGGGAGGACTTGGCCTTCTGCTTGGTGTTGCGCAGCAGCCGGTCCGACGACAGCTCCACCGCCGCGTTGTACCCGAGCGGCGCGCCCGGCACCGACCGCTCCCGCTGGTCGTGCGTCACGGCCGACGGCCACGCGGCCCCGGTCCGCGGATCCACGGGCGGCGCGTACGCCTGCGGCGGCTGCGGTGCCTGCTGCTCCGGCAGGGGCAGGGGCTGCGGCTGCGGGAGCGCGTAGGAGTCCTGCGCGGGCACGGGCGGCTGCGGCGCCCCCGGGTGCGGGAAGCCGTAGCCGGACGGCTCGGGCTGCGGCTGCGGCTGCTGCTGGGGGAATCCGTACCCGCTCTGCGGTGCCTGAGGTGCCTGCGGGGGTACGGGCTGCTGCGCGGTGGCCGGGTGCGGGAAGCCGTACCCGCCCTGCGGCTGCGGGGGTTGCTGCTGCGGGGGGAAGCCGTATCCGCCGGGCGCGGGCTGCGGGGGCACCGGAGCCTGCGGCGGTACGGGGGCACCCCAGGCCACGGCGGGCGCGACCGGGGCCTCGCCCTGGGCGGGCCACTGCGGCGCGGAGCCGGGGGTCGCGGGCTGGAACGACGGCGGCAGCGGCGGCAGTCCGGCGGGCTGCGCCGGTACGGGCGGAAGCGCGGCGGGCGGCAGGACGGCCGGTACGGCGTCCTGGGGCTCGGCGACGTCCGGAACCGGATCCGTGGCGTCAGCGGTGTGCGCCGCCTCGGCGGAGACGGCAACGGGGGCGGGGGCGGGGTCCACGGCCGGGCCGTCCTCGTCCGCACCGGCGTCGTCGGTGCCGTCGGTGCCGTCGGTCCGGTTGGCGTTCTCGGTGTCCTCGACGGCCTCGGCGTGCTCGCCCGGCTCCCCGTCCGCCGACTCCGTGACGACGTCCTCGGCGGGCTCATCGGCCTCGACGACAGTCTCGGTGGGAGCGGCCGGAGCGGCGGGAGTGGCCGGAGCAGCGGGTACGACGGGCTCGTCCGGCGTGCCGGAACCGGTCTCGGCCGCCACGGCGTTCGCCTCGGTGCTCGACCCGGTGTCGGCCTCCGCGATCTCCGCCATCTCGCGCTTCAGCGCGGCGGGGGAGAAGCGCATCGTCGCCCCGCTCTCCACGTCACCACCGCCGAAGGACACGGCGGGAGGCGTGTACGGCGCGGGCGCGGGCTCGGTCACCGGCGGCAGCGCCGGAACGGCCGGGGCGATCGGAGCGACGGAGGCAGGGGGAGCGACCGGAGCGGCAGGCGCGACCGGAGCGATCGGGGCGATCGGGGCAGCGGATGCGACCGGGGCGACGGGCGCGTACTGCCCGGGCGCCACCGGACCGGGCTGCACGGGCCCAGGAGCCACCGGTCCGGGCGCCACCGGTCCCGGCTGGACCGGACCCGGGGCGGCCGGGGGCGCGGCCATGCCCGGCGCGACCGGACCGGGCTGCGCCGACCAGTTCGGCTCGAAGCCGCCGCCCGCCGGAAGACCGGGCGCGGGAAGCCCGGGCACCGGGTCGGACCCCGGCACGGGACCCGGCACCGGCACCGGCGCGGCGCCCGGCGGCGGGGGCAGCGGGGTGGCCGTACCCGGCGCGCCGCCGGAGGTTCCCGTTCCGGCCGCGTTCTGCGTGTACCAGGCGGGCGGGGTGTAGTCGATGGTGAACTCACCCGTCAGCTCGGCGGGATCAGCGTCGGACTGATCGTCCGCGGGCACGTTCCAACCCCCGTTGATCTCGTCGCGATCGCGGTTCACTTTGCCTCCTGGTGTGGTCGCGCACCCTGTGCCGTACGGGCGGGCACCTCCCACCCTAAACGCCAACCGTGTCCGTGGGGCAGGGCGGACGGACCTGCCGCCACCCCTCCCGTGGGCGGGCCCGTACGGCCCGGTGATCCCCCAAGTGACCCACGGGTACCGGAGAGTGAAACCCCCGGTGTTCCGAACCGTCGCAAAAGCGGACGGTCCCGGTGATGTCGTACGGCCGCCCTGCGGCCCCGGCCGGTCAGTCCATCCGGCGGGCGCCGCCGAGCAGCCCGGTCTCGGCGTCGGTGGCCTGCGTCATCACGAACTGGCGGTCGCCGGGGGTGCACCACAGCGTCACGCCGTCGGCGAGCGTCGACAGGGCCTCCCACTCGGCCTGCTGGAGGCCCATGATGCGGCCGATCCTGGCGGCCTCGTCGGGGGACACCCGCTGCACCCCGACGAGCGAGGACTTCTCCAGGAGGCGCGGGGCCACCGGGCTCAGATAGGGCAGCAGCGTCACCACCGACTGCCAGGGCCCGGAGACGACCCGGCCGCGCGGCGGCCGCATCCCGCAGTCGCGGATCACCACCACGGGGCTGCCCGCGGACGCGCCCTGCGGCGGCACCCGGCCGACGTCATGCAGCGCGATGCAGGGCTGTCCGCCGCCCGCCGCCTGGGCGAGCGCCGTCCACACCTGCGCGCGGCCGGTCTCGACGGCGATCCGCGCACCGGTCGCCGCCGCCCGCAGCGCGAGCACCTGCGCCGTCCAGAGCCCGCCGATCAGCGTGACGTCGTACGCGGTGGGCCGGTTGATGCCGAGCACCGCGGGCCGCCCCTCGGCGTCGACGCCGACGACCACGCCGTCGTCGCCCACCGGCAGCGCCAGCGCGCCGAGCTGGTCCACCGGGACCGCGTGCCGCTCGCGGCGCGGCCCGACGAGCCCGAAGCCGAAGCGGGGCTTGCCGCCCCGCCCCGTACGCCGGTCGCCATGACCGCCGGACGCGCCCCCGCGCCGTACCGGAGCGAAGGCACCGGGCGGCGTGCCGCCCACTATCCCGCTGTCCGACCCCGCCGGAACCGACGCGCCCGCCGGACCTGACGGACTCGTGCCGTTCCCGGCACCCGGAACGGCGCCCGGAGCGGAGTGCGCCGGATACCCCGGCTGAGCCTGATTCATCGGGTTCATCTGCTGGTTCATCTGGTTCGTCGGACCGCCCGGACTCGTCATCAGCGCGCACCCCCCAACGGCAGCGTCGCCAGCATCCCCGGCACCTGCTCGCGGTCGAGCCGCACCAGACCGGTCTTCACCCCGCGGGCCACCCGCTCCAACTCGTGCCGGGCGGCGATCAGTTCCTCGTCGCTGCGCCCGGTGATCCGGACGTGCCCGGCCACCGCGACCTCCTGCCGGTCGCCGCCGCTCAGCGTGAGGCTGAACGTCGTGGCCAGCGCGGGCAGCGAGGTGAGCAGCGCCACCAGCTGCGGCAGCGCGGCCCCGGCGCCGCCCGCACCGCCGAGCTGGGGCCAGCGGCCCACCCAGTACGTGGTGTGGCGGCGGTCGTCGACCCGCCAGGTGCGGGCGGTCTCCTGGGTGCGACGGCCCGGCGCCTGGCCGCGGCCCGCCTGCGCTATCGCCATCGGGCTGGCGCAGGTGGAGGTGGCGAGCGCCGCCGTCAGTTCCTGCTCGCCGAGCAGGGTGGCGGTGAAGCCCGCGCCCGCGAGCCGGCTCGCGAGCTGGTCCGCCGCCCGGACCAGGCACTTCTGCGCGCCCTCCAGACCGCCACCGCGCGCGTCGACGGCCTCCGGGCAGAGCTCGGGGTCGAGTTTGAGCGCGATCCAGGTGATGCGGACCGCCGGCGAACCCGTCTGGGCCTGCAGCGGGCCGTAGTTGCGGGCGGCCATGGACTGCGCGGGCAGGTGCGGCGCGGGCGCGGGCTGGGTGTGCTGCACGATCTGCGCCGACTCGAGCCGGACGCCGTCGACCGCGAGCACGTCCCTGACCAGGCCCACCGGCAGCGGCTTGGCGCCGCGGTCGGTCCGCAGCGCCGTCGACTCCGACTCGATCCGCACGACCGCCGTCAGGAACGTGCCGTCGCCGATCATCCCGATCGGGCGCCGGTCGCGGTCGCTGTACGTGTAGGTGCGCAGCGCCGGGTCGCACTCGACGACCGGGGCGAGCCCCGGCTCGGTGCCCTCGGGCACGGTGAAGGAGGCGGCGCGGCGGGTGCGGGCGCGCAGCGCGAGGAAGGTGGTCAGCCACTCGGGCAGCGAACGCCGGTGCCTGCGCACCACCGCGAGCAGCACGAGCAGCGCGGCGACCACGCCCGCGGGCACCAGCATCAGCTTGTCGACGACGGCCGCGACGACCAGCGCGGCGGCCGCCACCTCGATCAGCACGAGCTGTTGCAATCGGAACGCACCGAAGTGTCCCGGGCGGGCCTGGAGCCTCGGCGAGGCCGAGGAGGACACCGTGGACGAATCCGGCGAACCGGGCCCCTGAGTGGGGGAGACGGAGCGCGCGGAAGCGCGTCGGGCCCGTCCGGGCCGCGTCCGCGTCGCGGAAGCCATGATGGAGAATCCCCCTCAATTCGTCCCGATCACCCTGGCCCGCCAGGCCATTGGCGGCCGGATCACCCTACCCGCCCCCCACACGGCGGGGTACAGCAGGCATAGTAGGGGGCCGGTCCGACAGCCGGGGCCCGGGCGCCATGCTCCCCGGACCCCGCGCGACGACTGCGCCTGACGAAAATGGGGACTCATGGCATCACGGCGGGACGAGCTCAACGCGTACACCTTTGCGAAGAAGCGCACGGTCGCGGCATTCCTCCAACCTTCCCCCTCGGGTACGGAGGAGGGGGCGCCCAAGCCGCTGCGGGCGCTCGTCCCGGGGCTCGTCGTCGGCGCGCTCGTGATCGCCGGTTTCGGCGCCTGGGGGATGTTCCGGCCGACCGCGCCCAAGGGCTGGGACGACCCCGGCCGGAAGGTGATCGTCGGCAAGCAGTCCACCACCCGCTATGTCGTGCTGAGCACCGGCAAGGGCAAGGACAAGAAGACCCTGCTGCACCCGGTGCTCAACCTCGCCTCCGCCCGGCTGCTGCTCAACCCGGACGACTTCCAGGTCGTCCAGGTCGACGACAAGACGCTGGACCTCGGCAAGCCGCCGCGCGGCCCGATCCTCGGCATCCCGTACGCCCCCGACCGGCTGCCCGCCGCCGAGGACGCGGGCACCGCCAAGCGCTGGGCGGTCTGCGAACAGCCCGGCGGCGGCAGCGGCGGCAGCGTGCAGAAGGCCGCCTTCGTCTTCGCCAAACGTGACAAGGACCGGGCGGCCGGCCGCAACAAGCTGGGCCCCGGTCAGATGCTGTACGTGAAGGGCCAGAAGGACTCGGCGCAGTATCTGATCGACGACATCGGCACCAAGTACCGGATCAACGAGAAGGTGCCGAGCCTGATGGTGGCCCTGATCGGGCAGGACCAGAAGCCGCAGCAGGTCACCGACGACTGGCTGGACACCCTGAAGACCGGCGACCGGATCGACTTCCCGGTGCTGCCGGCCCCCGCGGGCACCACGGCGGGAGCGGGACTCGACAAGGAGCAGGACAAGGTGGGCATGGTCCTGCTCGCCCAGACCGGCGCGGGACCGCAGCACTATGTGGTGCTGCCAGGAAAGGTCCAGCCGGTGTCCGACTTCACCGCCTGGCTGCTCATCAACGCCTCGTCGGGCATCGGCATGGAGGGCAAGGCCAGCACGGTCGACGTGGCCGCCGTCAGCGGCGCGGACCGGAAGCCCTTCGCGGGCGAGCGGAATTGGCCGCAGCGCCAGGTCCGGCAGGTCAACACGGTGGGCGGCGCGGGCGCCCGGGACACCGTCTGCTCGGTCCTGGAGCACGTCGGCGAGAAGGGCGAGACCACCCTGTCGACCTGGGCGGGCCCCGAGTACCCCGCCGACATCACGACCGGCGGCACCAGCACGTACGTCACCCCGGGCACCGGACTGCTCTACATGCAGACCCAGGGCCAGCAGTCCCGCCCGAACGGCGGCTCGCTGTTCCTCGTCACCGACACCGGACTGCGGTACGCGGTGCAGGCCAACGGCGACAGCGACGCGAGCCGTTCGAACATCGGCACCGGGGACCAGCAGAAGACCTCCGACGGCCGCCCGGAGCCCTCGGACGCGCAGAAGCGGCTCGGCTACGCGAACGTGACGCCGGTGCTCGTACCGCAGGAATGGTCGGAGTTCCTGTCGAAGGGGCCGCGCCTCGACACCAACAGCGCGCGGCAGCCGCAGGGTTCGTGAGTCGGTTCGTGGGTCGGTTCGTGGGTCGAGTCGTGAGGGGACGGCATCCGGTGACTCCGGTGACGATGAGGGCCGAGCGCGCCAGGTGCGCGGGGGGCGAAGGGGCGCGCCGAACCGGGGCGTTGCTCGCGGTGACGGCGCTCACGGCGGGCTCGCTGCTGCTCGCGGCACCGCCCGCCGGGGCCACGGAGGCAACCGGGGCGCCGCCGACGGTCCTCGACGGCGGCGGCGAGTGCACCTTCCCGATGAAGCGCCAGATCGAGGGCGTCCCCTGGCCGTTGCAGCGGGTGCTGTTCGACGAGCTGTGGAAGGACACCAAGGGCAAGGGTGTCCGGGTCGCCGTCATCGACACCGGCGTGGACATCAAGAACCCGCAGTTGAAGAAGGCCGTGGACGCCAAGGCGGGCAAGGACTACCTGAAGCCCGACAAGCAGAACCCTGGCCCGGACAACGACAGGCGCGGGAAGACCGGCGGCACCGAGGACATCGTCGGCCACGGCACCAAGGTCGCCGGAATCATCGCCGCCAGGCCGGACAAGGGCACCGGGTTCGTGGGGATCGCGCCGGAGGCGACGATCATCCCGATCCGGCAGAACGACGAGAAGAACAGCGGCAAGTCGGACACGATGGCCGACGCCATCAAGCACGCCCTCGCCAAGGGCGCGCAGGTCATCAACATCTCGCAGGACACCACCCAGCCGCTCGGCCCCGGATCGTCACTGGGCCGCGCGGTCGCGGAGGCACTGTCGAAGAACGTGGTGGTCGTCGCCTCCGCGGGCAACGACGGCATGGACGGCAAACTCAAGGACACCTATCCCGCCGCCTTCCCCGGAGTGCTGGCCGTCGGCTCCAGCGACCGCAACAACGAGCGCGCCGCGTTCTCCCAGTCCGGCGACTTCGTGGGCGTCGCCGCGCCCGGCGTCGACATCGTCTCGACCGTGCCCCTCGGCGGCCAGTGCGTCGACAACGGCACCAGCTTCTCCGCCCCCTATGTGGCGGGCGTGGCGGCCCTGCTGCGCGCCAAGTACCCGGACTGGACGGCCGCGCAGATCGTCACCCGGATCGAACAGACCGCCACCCGCTCCGTCAACGGCCGGGACGACCACGTGGGTTGGGGCGTCATCGACCCGGTCCGCGCCCTCGCGGACGGCCCCGAACCCCCGACCACGGGCCCGACCCCCGACCCGGGCCCCCCGAAGGCCCAGGCCCCCGAACCGGCCGCCCTGGCCGCCTCGGAGACCCCGCAGGAGCGCGACGAGCGGCTCGCCACGTACGCGCTCGGCATCGGCGGCGTACTGGTGGCGGTGGTGGCGGGCACGGCGGTGGTGATCCGCGACGGGCGGCGCCGCCGGGAGACGTATCTGAGTAGGAATACCTAGGTAACTTTGCAGTTGGAACTGTCGTACCGAGTCGTTAGAGTGGGCGAGTTCGTGCGGGTGACGAGGGGGAGCTGAAGTGGCGGGGCCGAACGGGGACGGCGGTAACCAGGGGCTCGACGTCGGTGACGTGACGCTCCTGACCTTCCAGTCGCGTATGCAGAAGCTGGTCGACGAGCTCAAGGGTTCACCGGCCGAGCACAGCAAGATCGGCGAGCAGAAGGTCACGGCCGCGTCGTACGGCACGGGCTTCGCGGCGGCGGGTGAGCTGCACGGGGCGTACGAGAAGGTGCGCACGCGGCTCGAAGAGCTGACGAAGATCTTCGGCGAGACGATCGAGGCGATGGGGATCCGCGCGAGGATCGCGGACAAGGGTTACGCGGGCGTGGACCAGGAGCAGTTGGACCGGTACCGCGCGATCCAGAAGACCACGAAGGACGATCACGACAAGCACTACGGAACGGATGTTCCGGGCGCGGCCAAGCCGGAGCAGCCGGCCAAGCCGACGACCGGCACCGATTCCGGTGGATTCAGCTAGACGGGGGAGGGCAGCACGATGTCTGGAGAGTTCGAGGGCAAGTCCCTGGACGCTCTGTACGCGATGATCGCCTCGGCGAAGCCCGAGGAGATCAGCGGCGCCGGGACGGCGCTCGCGGCGGCGGCCCCGAAGATCCTCGCCATAGCGGCGGATCTGCGGCACTACGTCTCCCGCGTGGAGTGGGAGGGCGCGGGTGGCGACGCCTTCCGCACCTGGGCCGCCGGGATGGTCTCCGAGACGCTGGTCCTCGGTGACTTCACCAAGGTCGTGTCCACGGAGATGAAGACCGCGGGCCAGGCCCTCACGGAGGCGAAGGCCGCCGTGCCGAAGCCCGCGGGCATGTGCTTCGCGGACCCGGAGAAGGAGAAGGCCCGCCTGGCGGCGGAGACCGGTCCGAAGCTCCAGGAGGCCATGCACCAGATGGAGCGGCTTTCGTCGTACTACACGACGACGAGCAACCGGCTGGCGTCGGAGCGGCAGCCGGAGTTCAAGCCGATGGGCGACGCGGGCTTCACCGGGAACGAGCGCGAGTACGGCCCCGGCAACACCACCACCACGGGCAACCGTTCGTCCACGGACCGGGGTTCGTCCACGGTCGACCACGTCTCGCTCAAGCATGCGGTCCAGCCGCCCGCCACGGACGACACCGGGCGGCACGTGCCGGATCCGGTCAACCCGCCGTCGGTGGGTCACTCGCCGGTCACGCCGCCGCGCCCGACCCACCCCGACGTGAGCACCGACCTGGACTCGGTGACGCTCACGCCGCCGCCGGTCACGACCACGCCGCCGCCCGTGCAGCCCCCGGTCACCACGCCGCCTCCGGCGCCGCACCAGCAGCTGCCGGTTCCGCTGCCGCCCACGGTTCCGCCGCTGGGCCAGCCGAACGGCGTCCAGCCGTCCCGTACGCCCGTCACGGGTCTGCCGAGCCCGGCGACCCGCACCGGACTTCCCGGCGGCCCGAGCACCCTCGGTCCGATGGCGCGCCCCGAGGGCATCACGGGCGGCCGTCAGGTCCCCGGCCGCCCGATGACGGGCCAGCCGATGGGCCGGTCGCCGATGGGCACCGTGATCGGCGAGGAGCGCGGCTCGTCTCCGTACGGCCGTGGCGGCGCGGGCATGCACGGCCCCGGCGGCGGTGTCTCCGGCGGCAGCCCCGTCGGTGGCCAGACCGGCGCGGGCCGCCGCCTGGCGACCCAGCCCGGTGGAACCGTCGGCGGCCGGCCGGCGTCCGGTGTGAGTGGACGCTCGGCCTTCACCCCCGGTGGTACGGGTCTGGTGCGTCCCCCCGCTTCGACGCAGTCGGGCGAGGAGGAACGGCGCAGCCCCCGCAACCGCCCCGACTATCTGTCCGAGGACGAGGAGACGTGGACCTCGGGCCAGCGCCAGATCGTCCCGCCCGTCATCGACTAGGAGCCCGCCGCACATGTCCCCCTTCACCCGCGTCGCCCGTCGCCGAGCAGCAGCCCTGCTCGGCGCGCTGACGGCCGCCGCCGCGACGCTGACCGTCACGGCCCCTGCGGCCACGGCGGACGACATGCGGTCGCGCGAGTGGTACCTGGACGCGATGAAGGCGGACCAGATGTGGAAGGTGGCGACGGGCAAGGGCATCACCGTCGCCGTCATCGACACGGGTGTCGACTCGACGCTGCCGGAACTGCGGGGGAAGGTGCTGCCGGGGCGCAATTTCGACACCGGCGGCGCGGGCAGGGTGGACGACGAGGACACCGACCGGCACGGTACGAACATGGCTCTCACGATCGCGGGCAGCGGGGCCGACGGCGGCGTGAAGGGCATCGCCCCGGACGCGACCATCCTCCCCGTGAAGACCGGCGCCAACTGGAACTTCGACTGGACGGCGACGCACAAGGGCATCAAGTACGCCGTGGACAACGGTGCCCGCGTGATCAACGTCTCGCGTGGCGGTCCCGCGCTCAAGGAGTACACGGCCGAGTGGCGGAAGACGGTCGACTACGCCCTCAAGAAGGGGGCGTTGGTCTTCGCCGGTTCCGGCAACGACCGGAGCGGAAGCCCGTCCTACCCGGCGTCCATCCCCGGAGTCGTCGCCGTCGGGGCCGTGGACACCAAGGGCTCGGTCGCCACGTTCTCCAACTACGGGCCGCACCTCGCCCTCGCCGCCCCCGGCGTCGAGATCCCCGGGCGCTGCACGAAGGACAAGACCAAGTTCTGCGCGGGCGAGGGCACCAGCCAGGCCACCGCCATCGCCTCCGGCTCCGCCGCCCTCATCTGGTCGGCGCACCCCGACTGGACCGCCAACCAGGTCCTCCGCGTCATGATGGAGACGGCGGGCCACAACGGGCCGGTCCCGTCCAAGTACATCGGCTACGGAACGGTCCGCCCCGCCCAGGTCCTCCTCGAGGGCAAGGGCGACCCCGGCGACCCGAACGTCAACCCGCTGCTCGCCGCCCAGGGCGTCGGCGCGGGCGCCACCCCCGCAACACCGAAGACAACACCCAAGACCTCCCCCTCTCCTGAGAACACGGGGGCAGGTGACGAAGGCCAGGTCGCGGACCGGGCCGCAGCGCCCGACGAGGGCGGGTTCCCGCTCTGGGTCATCGTCGCCGGTGCCGTCGCCGTCGTTGCCGTGATCGGCTTCGTCGTGCTGGCGGGAGTACGCAGGAGAGCGTCGACAGACGCATGAACAACGCCATCGACAACAACGAGGAGCTTCACAATGGGCACTCCCGCAGGTGGGTTCGGACTTGCCGACGACCCGGTCGTCAAAGCCAAGAACAAGATCACTGAGACCGCCGACGCGGTGAGCAAGCAGGCCCGCGAGATGGCCAACATCCTCGAGACCTGCAGCGCGGGCTGGACGGGTGTCGGTGCGGTCGGCTTCAAGCAGGCGCAGACCCTCCTCAACGAGGACCACGACACCATCCGTCGCCTGCTGAACGTGCTGCTCACCGCCGTCGGCGAGACGAAGAACCTGAGCAACGCCAACGACGACGACGTGCGCGCCACGTTCGCCGCCGTGAACCACTCCTCGCTCAACAACATCTGACGTAGAAGGGGGACGAGAGCATGTCTGTCGACAACGCCGGCACCCGGGTTCGGTACGAGAGCGTCCAGGAGATGGCCAACCGCCTCCGCACGGTCTCGCAGAACATCATCAAGGACCTCCAGGAGATGGACGCGGCCCTGAAGGTCGTCACCGACACGTGGGACGGTGACGCCCACCGGGAGTACGAGATCCTGCAGGGCAAGTACAAGAAGCGCGCCGAGGACATGAAGGACCGCCTCGAGAAGACGGCGAAGATCATCGAGCAGGGCAAGGACAGCTACCGCTCGACCGACGTCAAGGCGTCGCGCCTCTTCACCGAGTCCTTCTGACCGGTCCGGTAGGCGACGCAGCCGGGCACCCGTACGCGTCGTACGACGAGAAGGGCCCGCTCCTCACCGGAGCGGGCCCTTCTCGTACGCGCGTCGTGCCGCGCCGGCGCTACGCGAGGTCGAACTCGCCGTCCTTCGCGCCGAGCACGAACGCGTCCCACTCCGCCTTCGTGTACCGCAGCACGGTGTCGTGGTCGAGGGACGACCGCATGGCGATCGCGCCGCCCGGCAGATGGGCGATCTCCACCCGCTCCTCGTCGGGGCTGGTCCCCGGGGCGCCCTGCCAGTCGACGCCGCTGATGTCGAGCGCGTACAGCTCGTCCTTCTCCTGCTGAGTGCCCATCCGGCTGCTCCCTCTCGTCGTTGCGGATCAATCATCGCCGCCCGGCGGCACGGCTGTCAGCCTGACGCCGGAATCGGCCCCACCGGAACGTGGGCGGTCTCTCCCCGCCGGATCCCGGCCGGATCCACGGCGGTGTCACAGCTGCGCGGCGAGGCTCTCGGCCAGCTTCCGGATCGCGTCGCCCGGGACCGCCGACTTCCCGGCCTCGCCCGCGGTCACCATCAGGGCCACATCGCCCTTGCCGCCGGGGTCGAGCCGTACGGTCACCACGTTGCCGCCGGCCGTCGGGACCGCCGTGCCCCGCTCGGCCTTCATGGCCTTGTCGAGGTCGGCCCGCAGCGCGTCGACCGGGGATCCGGTGGCGAACTGCATCGCGGGGGCGAGCCCGTTGAGGGCGGAGCCCTGTTCCGTGGCGATGACGTGGACGACGAGCTCGTCGGCGCCCACGTGATAGGTGCAGCTGATGGTGGCGCCGGGCTTGCCGCCCCAGAAGGACTGCGGGTCCGTCGACCGCCCGCCCTCCGCCTCGGCCACGGGCTCGTCCGCGCCGGCACCGCGCCCGCCCGGCTCGACGGGCGCGGTCAGCCCGGCGTCACCGGCCGCCGCCTTCACGTCGACCGGCAGCGGACAGTCCGCCGCTGTGCCGGTGCCGCTCTTCGCGTCCTTCTGGGTCCGCTCCGACAGCTCGATCACCCGATCGAGCCCCATCGCCCCGGCCCCGGCCCCGGAACCGCCCTCGCCCCCGCCACACCCGACGACCCCGACCAGCCCGGCGCCCAGCACCACGGCCAGCACTCCACTCCGAACCCCGCCCCGCACCCGCCTCACGACCCGCTCCTCTTCGTCTCCGGCGCGACGACCGGTTCCTTCGCCAACGGCTTGTTCTCGCAGCCCAGCATTTCCGTGACATCACGCGTCATCAGATACAGGTACCTGAGCCGCTGCTCCCGCGCCGCCTCGTCCAAGTCCCGCCCTCGGTCGATCGTCAGTGCCGCGTCGGCGCGCAGCACCGCCGAGCGGGACGGCTCGGCGAGGTCGCCCGGCAGGGTGCACTCGACGTACAGACCGGCGGAGAGAGGGCCGGTGACGCCCGTGGCGCCGTTCAGGCCGTAGCGCTCGGCCGAGTCCTGGCCGCGCTGGTCGGCGGGGTTCCAGGCGTAGTCGAGGACCATCCGCTCCTCGCTGCCCTCGGGGAAGTACCCGCAGAGGTAGGTGGGGACGGTGGAGCGGCGGTCCTCGCGCTCGCGCAGGTTCTTCCTCATGCGCGCCACGAAGTCCTCGTCCGGCGTCTCCACCTTGGCGGTGAACTCGTCCGTACCCAGGACCGCGCGCAGCGCCTGCCCGGTCGCCGACGCCGCCGCTGGGCCGCACAGGCCCCGCACCTGGCCGGAGTCCCCGCCCGAGGTGCAGGCCGCGGCGCCCAGGGCGAGCGCCGCCGCCAGGGCCGCGGCGGCGAGGCCGCGCGCCCCGGGCCGACCGCTCACGGCGTCCTCGACGGCGTCGGGGTTCCCGGCTCCTTCACCGGCGCGTCGACCGCCTTCACGACCGGTTCCTTCGCCAACGGCTTGTTCTCGCAGCCCAGGACCTCGGTGGCGCGGTGCGTCATGCGGTAGACGAACTCCAGCTGTTGATCCTGAGTGCCGTGATCCCGCACCGGGCCCAGGTTCATCGTGAATGCGGCGTCCGCGTGCAACAGCACCTTCCGCGACGACTCCTGAAGGCTGCCGGGCAGGACGCACGAGACGTAGAGGTGCGTCGAGATGTCGTCGGACCGCCCGGTCGCGCCGTTGACCCGGTACTCCCGGCTCTCCTTGTCGTCGGGCCGCCGCGCCGGCACCGGCGAGGGCACCCACGCGAAGTTGACCGTGGCGCGGCCCACCCCGGGCTGCCCGTTCGGCACATAGGCGCAGCCCGAGACGGTGTAGGTCGCCGCCGGATCCGCGATGTCGCGGAGGGTCTCTTCCATTCGCTCCGCCCAGCGCCGGTCGCTGGGCTGGTACCAGTCGGTCCGGAAGTTCTTCGTACGGATCACCGTTCGCAGCAGCCGCTCCTCGGCGGAGCCGGGCTCGACCTTACAGAGGCGGTCCTCGGGCGGGCTCGCCGGCTGGGGCGAGCAGGAGGTCAGGGCGAGGGCCGCGAGGGCCGCGAGCGCGAGCCGCGTACGGCGGGTCAGATCGTTCATCCCAGGTGCTTCTTGGCCTCGTTGATACCTGCGTCGTGACCTTCGTACGCGGAGTCGCGCGCGGAGTTGAACGGACCGGTGTCCAGGTGCTCCTGCCGCTGCCACTCGTTGAAGATCTTGGTCATTCCCTGTTTCCCCGAGGCGAAGTTGTTGCTGATCTCCTTCTTCCGCTCCTCCTCCGCGAGGTCGGTGACGTCCTTCACCCATTCGTACTTGACCGAGTCGATGATCGAACCGCCGACGGTGCCGACCACCGGGATCTCCCCGATCATTCCGTTGACCGCGGCGGCGGTGTGCTCCGAGGTGCCCTCGGCCCACTTCACCCGGTCGTCCTCCTTGTCCATGTAGACATCGGCCCCGATCTCGTTCAGGGCGCCCATGGCCATGCCGATGTTCCGCGACCGGTGGTCCCACTCGGCGCTGGACGAATGCTTCGGGTCCCCGGAGAACGGCGGTGCCTCGCCGAGCTGGTGGGCCGAGTAGGCCCGCTCGGCCTCGTAGAGCAGCGCGTACGACGGGCCGTCGTCGGCGATCCCGCGCATGACACGGATCAGGCTGCCCTGGCCGACGGCGATGTGGGAGTTCTCGCCGGGACCCGCGAGGGTGGTGATGTCGTCCTTGCCGTCGACCTCCCCGTAGTCCGACTCCTGCCCGTTCAGCGTGATGTGCGTGTCCGCCACGTAGTCCGCGAGCGCCCGCGCCATCGGCTGCCGGATGTTGGCGAGGTTGTCGTCGAACTCGTCGCCGCCCTTGTCGTCGTCCAGGATCTGGATCGCGCTCTGCATCACCCGCGCCTGCCCCTCCGTGTGCGCCCCCACCGCCCCCAGCGGCTCGCCCGGCGCGTGCCCCGTCGCCGCCGCCTGGATCGCGTTGCCGAGGCCCTGGGCCTTTGTCGGGTCCGCCATCTCCATCGGGGCCGAGTAGAGGGTGTTCATCAGCGGGTCGGGCCACTTGCGGTCGCTGAGCAGGAACTTGAGGTGCTCGTTGGTGTTCCCGGGGGCCTTCGGGTCGAGGAAGTACTCGGCGTCGCCCGGGTCCTTGCTCATGATGTTGAGGACCGCGTCCAGCGGGTCGTTGACGATGTTCGGGCGGGTTCCGTCGAAGAAGTGCAGCCAGACCTGCGGCTTGTCCTTCTCGATGGCGATCATGTGGTCGCCGATCTCGTTGAGGAACTCCTTGCCGTACGCCTTGGGGTCGCCCGCGTTCATCAGCGTCGCCAGCATCTGGTAGCCCAGCGTCGGCTGGGTGTTGCTCGCGAGGTTCTGGCCGCCGAGCTCCTTCAGGCCGTCGACGAACGGCCGGTACGCGTAGCTCTTCGGGTCGCTGGTGCCCGCCGCGATCGTGTCCGCGAGGCCGGTGTTGATCGACTGGTACAGCTTCTTGTCGGCGTCCGACAGGCCGCGTTCGTTCGCCGCCAGGTTCATCCGGTCGGCGATCTTCAGGGCGTCCTTGGCGCCGAGGCCGTCCAGGTACGCCTCGCTGAAGTGCTTGTCCTTGGAGTTCTGGGCCAGCAGATCGCGGTAGTGGGCCAGCTCCTCCTTCGACGCCTTGCCGTCGCGGACCTTGTCCGAGAGCGCCAGCGCCTCCACCGCCTCGACGTCGCCGACCGGCTTGGAGTTGAAGCCGAGCGCCGCCGTGCCGTCGGCGCCCGACGCGTTCAGGAGGGCGACCTTCACGTCCGCGTCGAAGTCGCTCACCGCCTTCACCGCGTCGCTGATCTTGCGGGTGTACGACAGCTCCGTCTCCCGCAGATCGGGGTCGTGCCGGATCGAGTTCGCCGACTGCGCGTCCACCTTGCTGTAGTCGAAGCTCGCGCTGCCCGACTCGTTGACCTTCATCCCGGCCGTGACCGCCTCGTCGACGGCGGACTTCACCCGGCCCTTGAGCTCGGTGAGCGTGCCATAGGCGTCGCGCAGCAGCGACTCCATGGCCAGCGCCTCCTTCTGCGCCGACGCCAGCTCCTTGCGGGTGATGCCGAAGGACATGTTGCCGAACTGCTGGGCCTGGCCGGTCCACAGCGGGCCGCCGGTGGCGACGCTCTGGACCTCCTTGCCGTACTGCTCCTCGACCTTCTTGAACTTCTCGGCCATGCTCTTCCAGCCCTCGGCGGCCGTGTTCAGCTTGCCGAGGTCGGTCTGCATGATCTCCTGGTACGTCGGCATTTCCGGTCTCCCCGTGATCGCCGTGAGGCGGTTTCCGCTACCGCCCCGACCCCGCTACAGCCCCGACACCTTCGACTGCTGCACCGGCGTGAAGGTGAACCGGGTGTCGATGTCATTGCCCTGGAACAGGTTCGACGCGCTCCGCAGCGACGTCTTCTCCGAGTCGAAGCGCGCCATCAGCCGCTTCACCTGGCCGTCCCAGTGCTCGTGCGCCTGCTTCAGACCGGCCGCCGTGTCCCAGCCCTTGAGCTCCGTGACGGCCCCGTTGGTGCCCTCGTCGGCCGCGTCCGCCGCTGCCTTGGTGTCCGGCTGGATGTGGTTCTCGATGACCCCGGCCGCCGCCTTCTTCTTCTCCGGCGTGGTCGCGAGGTCCGTGTTCCCCGACCCGGGCCCGGCACCGGGCGCCTGGTTCAGCCGCATGGCCGACTCCTGCCCCTGGCCTGGCCCCGACGCCGCCGCGCCGGACGGGTCCGGCGACGCGCCGGACAGAGCGGTGTTCTTGGCTTGCGACCATTCCTCGGCGAACGAGTCGAGTGCCACGGCAGCCCCCTTCACATCAGTGGCACGATATTTGCAGTTCCGAAGTGATCATGTCCCCATGAAAAGGGCCACGGTCGGAAGTCGCACCCGAACCGTGACCCCATACCGGTGAAATACGGGCGCCATCTCCCGGCAGCGCCCGTATCGGACTTCATCGCTCCGGCAACCGGCCCGTCTGCACCAGCGAAGCCTGGCCCCGCCGCGAGACGAACAGACCACGGCCGGGCGGCATCGGCCGGGGCCGCGCGTTGCCGAGCAGATCGCCCTCGCCCGGGTCGCCCGACAGCACCACGCCCTGCGCGCCCAGCTCCTTGATGCGCTGCATGAACGACTCGTACATCGACCGCGAGGCGCCCGCGCTGTTGCGGGCGATGATGAAGCGCACCCCGGTGTCCCGCGCGAACGGCAGGAACTCGGCCAGCGGCGCCAGCGGGTTGCCCGCGCTCGTCGCCACCAGGTCGTAGTCGTCGATCATGATGAACACCTGCGGGCCCGACCACCAGCTGCGGTCCCGCAGCTGCTGCGGCGTCACGTCCTGCGGCGGCTGGCGCCGCGCGAACACCCCGCCCAGCGCCTCCATGTGCATCTGCAGGGAGCTCGCCATCGGCGCGTACTCGAGCAGGTGCTCCTCCGGCAGGCTGCCGAGCAGCGAACGCCGGTAGTCGCCGACGACCAGCTTCGCCTCGTCGGGGGAGTAGCGCTCGCCGATCTGCTTGGCGATCAGCCGCAGCAGGTTGGTCTTGCCGGACTCGCTCTCGCCGAACACCAGGAAGAACGGGTCGGTGTCGAAGTTGACGAACACCGGCTCCAGACGCGTCTCGTCGATGCCGATCGCGATGCCGTGCTGCGGGAACTCGAACCCCTTCGGCAGCCGGTCGGCCGGCAACTGGTGCGGGAGCAGCCGGACCGGCGGGGTCGCCGGGCCGTGCCACGCGGACGCGACCGCCTCCACGAACGCGGTCGTCCCGGCCGCCAGGTCCTGCGCCGAGCTCGAACCGTCGATCCGCGGCAGCGCGCCCATGAAGTGCAGCTTCTCCGGGACCTGGCCGCGGCCCGGCACCCCGGTCGGCACGTTCGCCGCGACCTTGCGGTCGAACTCCGAGTCCATCACGTCACCGAGCCGCAGCTCCAGACGGCCCAGCATCTGGTCCTTCAGGGCCGCCCGGACCTCCATGTAGCGGGCCGCCGTGACGATCACATGGATGCCGTAGCCGAGGCCCCGCGCGGCCAGGTCGGAGACGGACGCCTCCAGGCCCTCGTACTCGGTCCGGAAACCGCCCCAGCCGTCCACGACCAGGAAGACGTCCCCGTACACCTCGGAAGGCAGCTCACCCGCGGCCCGCTTGCGCCGGTACGTCGCCATCGAGTCGATGTTGTGCGCCCGGAAGAACTCCTCGCGCCGGTTCAGCACCCCGAGCACCTCGGCCACCGTGCGCCGCACCCGCTCCGGGTCGAGCCGCGAGGCGACCCCGCCCACGTGCGGCAGGTCCGCGAGCAGCGACATGCCGCCGCCACCGAAGTCCAGGCAGTAGAACTGCACCTCGGCCGGGGTGTGGGTGAGCGCGAACGACGACACCAGGGTGCGCATCAGCGTCGACTTGCCCGACTGCGGACCGCCGACCACCATCATGTGGCCCGCCGCGCCCGAGAAGTCCCGGTACAGCACCTCACGCCGCTGCTCGAACGGCTTGTCGATGAGCCCGAGCGGCACCGTGAGCCCGCCCGAGCGGGTGTACTCCGTCGCCGTCAGGCCCCGGTCCGCGGTCTGCGCGAGCCCCGGCAGCAACTGGTCGAGCGACGGCGCCTGGTCGAGCGGCGGCAGCCACACCTGGTGCGCCGGCACCCCCTGACCCTCAAGCCGCCGCACGATCACGTCGAGCACGGTGTCCGCGAGCGCGTCGTCGTCCTCGCCGCGCCCCGCCGTCAGATACGCCGGGTCGGGCGCCGCGTACACCACCGGCACCGGCGTCGCCGTGAACAGCGCGGGCCGCCGCTCGATCGGCAGACTGCCCAGTTCGAGCCGCGGCCCGTCCGAGCGGTAGGTGCCGGAGACGTACGCCGCCTTGAACCGGGTCATCTCGTCCGTACCGAACTTCAGATAGCCCGAACCCGGCACCGACGGCAGGTGGTAGGCGTCCGGCACACCGATCGCCGTCCGCGACTCCGCCGCCGAGAAGGTCCGCAGACCGATCCGGTACGACAGGTACGTGTCCAGGCCGCGCAGCTTGCCCTCCTCCAGGCGCTGCGACGCGAGCAGCAGGTGCACACCCAGCGAACGGCCGATCCGGCCGATCTGGATGAACATGTCGATGAAGTCCGGCTTCGCCGTGAGCAGCTCGCTGAACTCGTCGATGACGAGCACCAGCGACGCCAGCGGCTCCAGCGGCGCACCGGCCGCCCGGGCCTTCTCGTAGTCGTGGATGTTGGCGTAGTTGCCCGCCGACCGCAGCAGCTCCTGGCGGCGCTGCAGCTCGCCGCGGATCGCGTCGCCCATCCGGTCGACCAGCGTCAGGTCGTCCGACAGGTTGGTGATGACCGCCGCCACGTGCGGCATCTGCGACATGCCCGCGAAGGTCGCGCCGCCCTTGAAGTCGGCGAGGACGAAGTTCAGCGTCTCCGACGAGTGCGTCACCGCGAGCCCGAGCACCAGCGTCCGCAGCAGCTCCGACTTGCCGGAACCGGTCGCGCCCACGCACAGGCCGTGCGGGCCCATGCCCTCCTGCGCCGCCTCCTTCAGGTCCAGCATGACCGGCTGGCCGTCCTCGCCGACACCGATCGGCACCCGCAGCCGCTCCGCCACCGACCGCGGCCGCCAGGTCCGCGCCACGTCCACCGAACCCGCGTCGCCCAGATTCAGCAGATCCGTGAAGTCCAGATTGGCGAGCAGCGGCTCGTCGTCGTCACCGCCGCCCATCCGCAGCGGCGCCAGCTGCCGGGCCAGCGCCTCGGCCGCCTCCCGGGACATGCCGTCCGGCACGCCCTCGTACGCGAAACCGCCCCCCGACTCCAGCCGCAGCCGGCCCGGCCGCACCACCACGGAGAGACCGCCGCGCGGCTCGTCGAGCTCGCCCGACACCACCTCCACGATGGTCACGCCCTGCAGCCCCTCGGCCGCCGCGAACAGCGAGTCCGGCGGTACGAGCCCGCCGCGCGGCGAGTCCGGGTCGAGCACCACCACCACATGCGGCTGGTCGAGCACCGGCTGGCTGTCCCGGCCGAACCGCGGCCGGCCGTCGAGCCGCCCCCGGATCAACTGCTCGAGCTCGCTCAGATCGTCGCCGAACAGCCGCTTCGTCCCGGCCCCGTCGACCGTGCCCGGCACCTGAGTGTGCGGCAGCCACTTCGTCCAGTCCCAGCGCTCCTGCGCGCCCCGGGCCGCCACCACGGCCACCATCAGGTCCTCGGGGGAGTGCAGCGTCACCAGCTGCGCCACCAGGGCGCGCGCCGCGGCCTGCGCCGACTCCGGATCGCCGGACACCGTCACGTGGTAGAAGGCCCGCATCGACACCGCCATCGGCAGCCCGTCCAGCGTGCCGTGCACCGCGAGGAACTGCTGCATCGCGCCCGCGCACAGCGGCTCCAGCTCGTCCACCGGCGCCGTCTCCGGAGCCACCAGCGGCGTCGCCAGCTGCTGCGCCCCCAGCCCGATCCTGGCCTGCGCGAAGTCGTGGTCGCCGACCCGGCGCTCCCACACCCGCGAACCCTCCGCGACCACCGACCACAACTGCTCGGGCGCCGGGTGCAGATAGAGCTGCGCGTCCCGCTGACGGCGCGCCGTGCGCCGGACCGCACGCCGGGTCTGGGCGAGGTATTTGAGGTAGTCCCGCCGCACATCGGCCATTTGCCCCTGCGACCCGCGACGGAATCTGACGAACTGCGCGATGGCCATGCCGACCGTCGACGCGAGCATCAGCGTGCCCATGATCCGCATGATCGGCGACGGCGTCATGAAGAAGAACACCACCGACGAACCCATGCCGAGCATCGGCAGGAGCTGCATCAACGCCGACTCCTGCTGCCCCCGCGGCAGTTCCGGCGGAGCCTCCAGGACCAGTTCCTCGCCGGGGACTTCCGGCGGCAGGGACCTCGGCGGGCGTTTGACGACGATCTGGCTCACCGGCGCATCAATCCCTCGTTACGGGCGGGCTCGTGGAGAGTTCACCGCACCAGCGCCCCCGTCGACTGTGTTCGATGCGGACTCCCCGTGAGAGCAGGATCCTACTTGCAGCCGTCGGCGCCCCGCCCCGGTAGGGTGACGCCGCATCGTGCGCAACCGCGAATCAGGGGGTCCAGACACGTGAGTACGACCGCAGCGACCGGCTTCTGCCGCGTCACCGTCGTGGCGCCGGACAGCCGCATCGACGTCGCACTCCCGGAGGACATCGCCGTCGCCGACGTCTACCCCGAGATCCTCCGGCTCACCGGCCAGACCCAGCCCGTCGGCGCACCCACCGGCTACCACCTGGTGCGCCGCGACGGCTCCGTCCTCGACGGCGCCCGCACCCTGGCCGCCCAGCGGATCCTCGACGGCGAGGTGCTCAGCCTGCGCCCGTTCGCCGCGTCGCTGCCGCCCGCCGTCTACGACGACGTCTCCGACGCCGTCGCCTCCGCCGTCGGCCGCGACCGCCACCTGTGGAGCGACGAGCTGCTGCGCGGCGCCGGACTCGCCGGCGGGGTGCTGCTGCTCATCCTGATGGGCTTCGTGCTCTGGTTCGCCGACCCGGTCCGGCACGACATGCACAGCCTGCCCGGCGTCATCGCGGGCGCCGCCGGTGTCCTGCTCACCGCCTTCGCCGGGGTCCGCGCCCGGGTGTACGGCGACCGGGCCACCGCCGTCGCCCTCGGTCTCGGCGCGCTCCCGCTGCTGCTCATCGCGGGCTCCGGCATCGTCGCCGCCGACCCCGGCCAGGGACCGGGACGCCTCCAGTTCCTGCTCGGCTGCGTCACCGTCCTGGTGGCCTCCGTCACCCTGGTCGCGCTCACTCCCAGCGGCGACGCCCCGTTCGTCGCCGCCACCTTCCTGGCCGTCGTCGGCACCCTCGCGACCTTCCTCGCGATCCTCACCGAGGCGTCCGCCACCGGCACCGCCGCCGTCTGCGTCCCCGCCGCCATCGGCCTGGTCGCCTTCCTGCCCGGCCTCTCCGCCCGCTTCGCCCGGCTGCCCATCGGCTACGCCTCGCCGCGCAGCGCCGCCGACGAGGAGTTCCACGCCGACCCGCACCAGCCCGCCGCCGAGGGCCGCCCGGTCGACGGCGAGCGCATCGCGCTGCAGGCCAGGCGCGGCCACGAGATGCTGCTCGGCCTGGTCGGCGGCTGCGCCGCGGTCGTCGTCGGCGCCTGCGCGGTGCTCGGCTTCGCCGGGAACGTCTGGGGCCAGCTGCTCGCCCTCGCCGCGGGCCTCGCGATGCTGCTGCGCGCCCGGCTGTTCCGCTACACCTCGCAGGTCGCCTGCGTCCTGGTCGCCGGACTCGCCTCGATCGCGCTGCTCGTCCTCGGCCTGTCCCTGAACCCGCCGGCCGACCTGGTGCGGGACCTGCTGGTGCACGGCGACCGCGGCGGCCTCGACATCCGTACCATCTGGCTCGCCGCGGCCGTCGCCGCCGGAGCCGCCCTGATCACCGCGATCGGCCTGATCATCCCCAGGAAGGGCCTGTCCCCGTTCTGGGGCCGGCTGCTCGACCTCACCGAGGGCTTCGTGCTGCTCGCCCTGGTCCCGCTCTGCCTCGCCGTCCTCGACGTCTTCATGCGGGCCCGCTCGCTCACCGGCTGAGCCGGGCCCGCACGGCCCGGTCCCCTGGACCCTGGGCGGGGCACGGGCCCGCGGCCGGGCCGTACCCGCGAGCTGGTACGCTGTGTGACGGCCGTTCGTGTACGCGCTCCCGGAAACCCCTCGCGGGCCTGGGGGCAGCGCTCATCGGACCTTCCGCCCGCCGAGTCACAGAAGATTCCCCTGAGACCAAGACCAGGGGCACTCGCGGGCGCACGAACCAAGAGGAGAACCGCGTGGCTCTCGACGCCGCCGTCAAGAAGCAGATCATGGCCGACTTCGGTACCAAGGAGGGCGACACCGGCTCCCCCGAGGTCCAGGTGGCCATGCTGTCCCGCCGTATCTCGGACCTGACCGAGCACCTCAAGACCCACAAGCACGACCACCACTCCCGTCGTGGTCTGCTGATCCTGGTCGGTCAGCGCCGCCGCCTGCTGCAGTACCTGGCCAAGAAGGACATCCAGCGCTTCCGTGCGCTGGTCGACCGCCTGGGCATCCGCCGCGGTGCGGCCGGCGGCGCCAAGTAAGCAGCTGGTGAAGGGAGCGGTTCCCACTTTCAGGGGGCCGCTCCCTTTGCTGTACGTGCGCGATGTGGGTACCGGCATTTAGTCTGGTCACGCAACGCCACACATACCGCGCGAGAAGCAGCCGGCCCGTCGCCGGTCCTCGGTAGTGGCCCCCGGAGCACCGTCCCGGGAGCTTCGATCGAAGACCGGCCCCGCCACCACACCGCTTCTCCCGCACCGTCCCCGCGCCACACGGGCACCGGGACGCGAAGACGAAGACGTAGGAGAAACCGCTAGTGGAGAACGAGACCCACTACGCCGAGGCCGTCATCGACAATGGCGCCTTCGGCACCCGCACCATCCGCTTCGAGACCGGCCGGCTGGCCCGTCAGGCCGCCGGCTCCGCCGTCGCCTACCTCGACGACGACACCATGGTGCTCTCGGCGACCACCGCCTCGAAGAAGCCCAAGGACCAGCTCGACTTCTTCCCCCTCACGGTGGACGTCGAGGAGCGGATGTACGCCGCCGGCAAGATCCCCGGCTCCTTCTTCCGCCGGGAGGGCCGCCCCTCCGAGGACGCGATCCTCACCTGCCGCCTGATCGACCGCCCGCTGCGCCCGTCCTTCAAGAAGGGCCTGCGCAACGAGATCCAGGTCGTCGCCACGGTCATGGCGCTCAACCCCGACCACCTGTACGACGTCATCGCGATCAACGCCGCGTCCGCGTCCACCCAGCTGGCCGGTCTGCCCTTCTCCGGTCCGATCGGCGGCGTCCGCGTCGCGCTGATCAAGGGCCAGTGGGTCGCGTTCCCGACGCACACCGAGCTCGAGGACGCCGTCTTCGACATGGTCGTCGCGGGCCGCGCCCTGGAGGACGGCGACGTCGCGATCATGATGGTCGAGGCCGAGGCCACCGAGAAGACCATCCAGCTCGTCAAGGGCGGCGCCGAGGCCCCGACCGAGGAGGTCGTCGCCGCCGGTCTCGAGGCCGCGAAGCCCTTCATCAAGGTCCTCTGCAAGGCCCAGGCCGACCTCGCCGCCAAGGCCGCCAAGCCCGAGGGCGAGTTCCCGGTCTTCCTGGACTACCAGGACGACGTGTACGAGGCGCTCGCCGCCGCGGTCCGGGGCGAGCTCGCCCAGGCGCTGACCATCGCGGGCAAGCAGGACCGCGAGGCCGAGCTCGACCGCGTCAAGGAGCTCGCCGCCGAGAAGCTCCTCCCGGCCTTCGAGGGCCGCGAGAAGGAGATCTCCGCCGCCTACCGCAGCCTCACCAAGGCGCTGGTCCGCGAGCGCGTCATCAAGGACAAGGTCCGCATCGACGGCCGCGGGATCACGGACATCCGTACCCTCGCCGCCGAGGTCGAGGCCATCCCGCGCGTGCACGGCTCGGCGCTGTTCGAGCGTGGCGAGACCCAGATCCTGGGCGTCACCACCCTCAACATGCTCCGCATGGAGCAGCAGCTGGACACCCTCTCCCCGGTGACCCGCAAGCGCTACATGCACAACTACAACTTCCCGCCGTACTCCGTCGGCGAGACCGGCCGCGTCGGCTCCCCGAAGCGCCGCGAGATCGGCCACGGCGCGCTCGCCGAGCGCGCGATCGTGCCGGTCCTGCCGACCCGCGAGGAGTTCCCCTACGCGATCCGTCAGGTGTCCGAGGCCCTCGGCTCCAACGGTTCGACGTCCATGGGCTCGGTCTGCGCCTCCACCATGTCGCTGCTGAACGCCGGTGTGCCGCTGAAGGCCCCCGTCGCCGGTATCGCCATGGGCCTGATCTCCCAGGAGATCAACGGCGAGACGCACTACGTCGCCCTCACCGACATCCTCGGTGCGGAGGACGCCTTCGGCGACATGGACTTCAAGGTCGCCGGTACGAAGGAGTTCGTCACCGCCCTCCAGCTCGACACCAAGCTGGACGGCATCCCGGCCTCCGTCCTGGCCGCGGCCCTCAAGCAGGCCCGCGACGCCCGCCTCCACATCCTCGACGTGATGATGGAAGCGATCGACACGCCGGACGAGATGTCCCCGAACGCCCCGCGGATCATCACGGTCAAGATCCCCGTGGACAAGATCGGTGAGGTCATCGGCCCCAAGGGCAAGATGATCAACCAGATCCAGGAGGACACCGGCGCCGAGATCACGATCGAGGACGACGGCACCATCTACATCGGTGCCGCCGACGGCCCGGCCGCCGAGGCCGCCCGCGCCACGATCAACGGCATCGCCAACCCGACCATGCCGGAGGTCGGCGAGCGCTACCTGGGCACGGTCGTCAAGACCACCACCTTCGGTGCGTTCGTGTCCCTGCTCCCGGGCAAGGACGGCCTGCTGCACATCTCGCAGATCCGCAAGCTCGCCGGTGGCAAGCGCGTGGAGAACGTCGAGGACGTGCTCGCGATCGGCTCCAAGGTCCAGGTCGAGATCGCCGAGATCGACCAGCGCGGCAAGCTCTCCCTGATCCCCGTGATCGAGGGCGAGGCCGCCGACGAGGCGAAGGACGACACCGACCAGTGACGTCCCGCAGTTCCGTGACGACGGCCCGCCCCTCCCGGGGGCGGGCCGTCGCCCGTACCCAAACGCTTCTGCCCGGCAAGGACGGCATCGGCACCGTCCGCCGCACCACCCTGCCCGGCGGCCTCCGGGTCGTCACCGAGACCCTGCCGTCGGTGCGCTCCGCCACCTTCGGCATCTGGGCGAACGTCGGCTCCCGGGACGAGACCCCGAGCCTCAACGGCGCCACCCACTACCTGGAGCACCTCCTCTTCAAGGGCACCGAGCGCCGCTCCGCCCTCGACATCTCCGCCGCGATCGACGCGGTCGGCGGCGAGATGAACGCCTTCACGGCGAAGGAGTACACCTGCTACTACGCGCGGGTCCTCGACACCGACCTGCCGCTGGCGATCGACGTCGTCTGCGACATGCTCACGGGCTCGCTCATCCTCGACTCCGACGTGGACGCCGAGCGCGGCGTGATCCTCGAAGAGATCGCGATGACCGAGGACGACCCCGGTGACGTGGTGCACGACCTGTTCGCACAGACGATGTTCGGCGACACCCCGCTGGGCCGCCCGGTCCTCGGCACCGTCGACACCATCAACGCGCTCACCCGCGACCAGGTCGCCCGCTTCTACAAGAAGCACTACGACCCCACCCGGCTGGTCGTCGCCGCCGCCGGGAACGTCGACCACGCCACGGTGGTACGGCAGGTCCGCCGCGCCTTCGACCGGGCCGGCGCCCTGACCCGTACGGACGCGGTCCCGATCGCCCCGCGCGACGGGCACCGCACCATCCGCACCGCCGGGAAGGTCGAACTGCTCAACCGCAAGACCGAGCAGGCGCATGTGGTCCTCGGCATGCCGGGCCTGGCCCGTACCGACGAGCGCCGCTGGGCGCTCGGCGTGCTGAACACCGCCCTCGGCGGCGGCATGTCCTCCCGGCTCTTCCAGGAGGTCCGGGAGAAGCGCGGCCTGGCCTACAGCGTGTACTCGTACACCTCGGGCTTCGCCGACTGCGGCCTGTTCGGCGTGTACGCGGGCTGCCGCCCGAGCCAGGTCCACGACGTGCTGAAGATCTGCCGGGACGAGCTCGACAAGGTGGCGGCCGACGGCCTCACCGACGACGAGATCGCCCGCGCGATCGGCCAGCTGTCGGGCTCCACCGTCCTCGGCCTCGAGGACACCGGCGCCCTGATGAACCGGATCGGCAAGAGCGAGCTGTGCTGGGGCACCCAGATGTCGGTCGACGACATGCTGACCCGCATCGCCCAGGTCACCCCGGACGACGTGCGCGAGGTCGCCCGGGATGTACTGGACCAGCGGCCCTCGCTGTCGGTGATAGGCCCGCTGAAGGACAAGCAGGCCGACCGGCTGCACCACGCGGTCGCCTGAGCACCCTTTTCCGCACCTTAAGGAATCAGATGAGCAAGCTGCGCGTGGCGGTACTCGGAGCCCAGGGCCGGATCGGGTCCGAGGCGGTCAGGGCCGTCGAGGCCGCCGAGGACATGGAACTGGTCGCGGCGCTCGGCCGCGGCGACAAGCTGGAGGCGCTCGCCGACGCGGGCGCCCAGGTCGCCGTCGAGCTGACCACGCCCGGTTCGGTGATGGGCAACCTCGACTTCTGCGTGCGCCACGGCATCCACGCGGTCGTCGGCACCACCGGCTGGACCGAGGAGCGCCTCGCGCAGCTCGGGGGCTGGCTCGACCAGTCCCCGGAGACCGGCGTGCTCATCGCGCCGAACTTCTCCATCGGCGCCGTCCTCACCATGAAGTTCGCGCAGATCGCCGCGCCGTACTTCGAGTCGGTCGAGGTCGTCGAGCTGCACCACCCGCACAAGGCCGACGCCCCCTCCGGCACCGCGACCCGCACCGCCCAGCTGATCGCCAAGGCCCGCGCCGACGCGGGTCTCGGCGCCCAGCCGGACGCCACCGAGACCGGTGTCGAGGGCGCCCGCGGCGCCGACGTGGACGGCGTCCGGGTGCACGCGGTACGGCTCAAGGGCCTGCTGGCCCACCAGGAGGTGCTGCTCGGCGGCGAGGGCGAGACCCTCACCGTCCGGCACGACTCGCTGCACCACTCCAGCTTCATGCCGGGCATCCTGCTGGGCGCCCGCCGGGTGGTGACCACCCCGGGCCTCACCTTCGGCCTGGAACACTTCCTGGACCTGGGCTGACGGTCATGGGCGGAAAGATCACCTACGTCTTCCTCTCCACCGTGCTCGTGCTGGTCTTCGCGGTGGTCGGCATGGAGGGCGTCCTGCTCCTCCTCACCGGGGAACCGGCCGCCATGGGCATGGGCGCCATCGCGTTCCTGCTGCCCGTGGTCGGCGGCTGGTTCCTGTGGAAGAACACCCGCTTCGCCCGGCAGGCGAACCGGCTCGCGGCCGAGCTGGAGGCCGAGGGCGGCCTGCCGGTCGACGAACTGAGGCGCACCGAGGGCGGCCGGATCGACCGTGACTCGGCCGACGAGGTCTTCGCCCGGCGCAAGGCCGAGACCGAGGACGCCCCGGACGACTGGCGCTGCTGGTTCCGGCTCGCCGTGGCCTACCACGACGCCCGTGACACCCCGCGCGCCCGCCAGGCGATGCAGCGGGCGATCAGCCTGCGCGAAGGGCGCGCCGCGGCCTGAGGCCACGGCGCGCCCTTCGGGGTTCCTCTTCGGGGTGCCTTTACGGGTCAGCGGGCGCCGTACTCGGCGTTCCACGCCTCGACGGTGTCCGCTGCCCGGTCGAACGCCTCGACCCGGGACAGGAAGTCGGCGTTGTGGTCGGTGAGCAGCAGCGTCTGCTCACCGCTGCGGCGGACCAGGAGCAGGGCCTGGCCCTGGACGGTACGGGGGAGCCCCAGCCAGCGCACCGGCTGCTGGACCGTGCGCACGGCGGCCACCTGGGCCCACGGCACGGTCGAGGTGCGCGGGAACTTCACCTGGCGCACTCCGGCGCGGCTCACCCAGACGCCGACGCGCAGTATGCGCAGCGCGGAGCCGATGACGAGCAGGGCGATGCCGAAGGTCAGCAGGCCGCCGCCGAAGGCTCCGGCGACGGCGATGATGACGGCGGCGAGCAGCACGAACGAGGCGAGCAGCAGCGCGAGCGCGGCGAGCCCCACCCGCCACGGTCCGGGCCGGTACGGCCGACGCCACTGGTCGTGGTCGGCGAACGGCAGCGCGACGGCGTCCTCCGCGTCAAAGGCGCGGTCGGCCGTCAGGAAGGGCAGGGGCACGACGGGTCCTCACTCACAAGCACGTTCGGTGACGGTGCCCGGTGAGGCTACCTCAGCGACCGTCGGAAGCCTCGGACTGATGCTGCCGGCCGCCCGAGTTCCCGGCGTCGAGGGCGGGCATCCCGAACACCATGGAGCCGACGATTCCGGCGACCACGGTCAGTCCGATGAGTCCGCGGCCGACCAGCTGCGGCACCGTGAGCCGTTCTCGCGGTGGCGGAGTGACGTTACTGCGGAAGCGGTCGGACTCCGCGACGAACGCGAACGGTACGGCCTCTCGCCGGCGCAGCATAGGGCCACTCTCCTGGGATGTCGAAGGTCGAACGTGCCTGTCACCGGTACAGACGAGAGAACCGGCGCTTTGGTGCCGTTTTTTCATCAAAGCGGCCGAATCTCATCCTCGAGGAGGACCCCGCCGGGATCTCGTTAGAGTGGGCGACTGCAAAGCCCGCCAGCTGGAAGGACCGCCGGTGACCGACACCCCCACCGACAACGACGACGCGAAGATCGACCTCAGGAGCGACGTCACCGTCGAACTGGTCAAGAGCGCCGCGAGCGACTCCGACGTCCTCTGGGCGGCCCGGGTGTCCACCGCGGGCGAGCAGTCCCTCGAAGAGCTGCAGAAGGACCCCGAGCGGTCCAAGGGCCTGATCAACTACCTGATGCGGGACCGCCACGGCAGCCCCTTCGAGCACAACTCGATGACGTTCTTCATCAGCGCCCCGATCTTCGTGTTCCGCGAGTTCATGCGGCACCGGGTCGGCTGGTCGTACAACGAGGAATCGGGCCGCTACAGGGAGCTCCAGCCGGTCTTCTACGTCCCGGACACCGCCCGCAAGCTGGTCCAGGAGGGCCGCCCGGGCAAGTACGTCTTCGTCGAGGGCACCGAGGCCCAGCACGAGCTGGTCGGCCGTGCGATGGACGACTCGTACCGGCAGGCGTACGCGACCTACCAGGAGATGCTGGCGGCCGGTGTGGCCCGCGAGGTCGCCCGTTCGGTCCTGCCGGTCGGTCTGTACTCCTCGATGTACGCCACCTGCAACGCGCGTTCGCTGATGCACTTCCTCGGTCTGCGCACCCAGCACGAGCTCGCCGCGGTGCCGTCGTTCCCGCAGCGGGAGATCGAGATGGTGGGCGAGAAGATGGAGGGGCACTGGGCCCGGCTGATGCCGCTGACCCACGGCGCCTTCAACAAGAACGGCCGGGTGGCGCCGTAATCGGCCCCGCATCGGCCCGGCCGTGCACATAAGTACGAACTTCGCGAGCGAAGTGTCCGTATTGCGACGTTTCACGAAGTTCATCTAGGCTGATCAAACGGACCCGGCACTGCTTGAACCCCCGAGCAGGCAGTGCCGGGCTCCCTTTATCGCGTCCCCCGAGGGGACCCCCGGCGCTGAGCAGCGAGTAGCGTGTCACCCATGGCTCCGATCTCCACTCCGCAGACCCCCTTCGGGCGGGTCCTCACCGCCATGGTCACGCCCTTCACGGCGGACGGCGCACTCGACCTCGACGGCGCCCGGCGACTCGCCACCCACCTCGTCGACGCGGGCAACGACGGCCTGATCGTCAACGGGACCACCGGCGAGTCCCCGACCACCAGCGACGCGGAGAAATCGCAGCTCGTACGGGCCGTGCTCGAAGCGGTCGGCGACCGCGCCCACGTGGTCGCGGGCATCGGCACCAACGACACCCGGCACACCCTGGAGCTCGCCCGCACCGCCGAACGCGACGGCGCGCACGGCCTCCTCGCCGTCACCCCGTACTACAACAAGCCTCCGCAAGAGGGCCTGTACCGGCACTTCTCGGCCATCGCCGACGCCACCGAGCTGCCCGTGATGCTCTACGACATCCCCGGCCGCAGCGGCGTCCCGATCGACACCGAGACCCTGGTCCGGCTCGCCGAGCACCCCCGCATCGTCGCCAACAAGGACGCCAAGGGCGACCTCGGCCGCGCCAGCTGGGCCATCGCACGCTCGGGCCTCGCCTGGTACTCCGGTGACGACATGCTCAACCTGCCGCTGCTCTCCGTGGGCGCCTGCGGCTTCGTCTCGGTGGTCGGCCACGTCGTCGCCCCCGAGCTCCGCGCCATGCTCGACGCCTACCTCGCCGGTGACGTCCAGAAGGCCACCGAGATCCACCAGCGGCTGCTCCCGGTGTTCACCGGCATGTTCCGCACCCAGGGCGTCATGACCACCAAGACCGCCCTGAACCTCCAGGGTCAGCCCGCCGGACCGCTGCGCCTCCCGCTCATCGGACTGACCGACGAGCAGACCGACCAGCTCAGGCTCGATCTCGCGGCCGGCGGGGTACAGCTCTGACACCGGACTTCACAAGACTTCACAACTGAAGATCGCAACCGAATACGCGCAACTGAACATCGGCAACCAAAACAACAGCAAGTGCACGAATGTCATGCGCGCCACGTGCCGAGCGGTACGTGGCGTGCGTGGTGAGGAGAGTCTTTTGAGCCATCCGCATCCTGAACTCGGCGCCCCGCCCAAGCTGGCCAAGGGCGGCCTGCGCGTCACCCCGCTCGGCGGTCTCGGTGAGATCGGCCGGAACATGACGGTCTTCGAGTACGACGGCCGTCTGCTGATCGTCGACTGCGGTGTCCTCTTCCCCGAGGAGGAGCAGCCGGGCGTCGACCTGATCCTGCCCGACTTCACCACCATCCAGGACCGCCTCGACGACATCGAGGGCATCGTCCTGACCCACGGCCACGAGGACCACATCGGTGGTGTGCCGTTCCTGCTCCGCATGAAGCCGGACATCCCGCTCATCGGCTCCAAGCTGACCCTCGCCCTCATCGAGGCCAAGCTCCAGGAGCACCGGATCCGCCCGTACACCCTTGAGGTGGCCGAGGGGAACCGCGAGCGGTTCGGCCCCTTCGACTGCGAGTTCATCGCCGTCAACCACTCCATCCCGGACGCGCTGGCCGTGGCCATCCGCACCCCCGCGGGCATGGTCGTCCACACCGGCGACTTCAAGATGGACCAGCTCCCGCTGGACAACCGCCTGACCGACCTCCACGCGTTCGCGCGCCTGAGCGACGAGGGCATCGACCTCCTGCTCACGGACTCGACGAACGCCGAGGTCCCGGGGTTCACCGCGCACGAGCGCGACATCTCCAACGTCCTGCGGAACGTCTTCGCCAACGCCCAGAAGCGCATCATCGTGGCCAGCTTCGCCAGCCACGTGCACCGCATCCAGCAGATCCTGGACGCCGCCCACGAGTACGGCCGCAGGGTCGCCTTCGTCGGCCGCTCCATGGTCCGCAACATGGGCATCGCCCGGGACCTCGGCTATCTGCGCGTCCCGGCCGGCCTGGTCGTCGACGTCAAGACGCTGGACGACCTCCCGGACGACGAGGTCGTGCTGGTCTGCACCGGCTCCCAGGGCGAGCCGATGGCCGCCCTGTCCCGGATGGCCAACCGGGACCACCAGATCCGGATCGTCCCCGGCGACACCGTGATCCTGGCGTCGTCGCTGATCCCGGGCAACGAGAACGCGGTCTACCGCGTGATCAACGGCCTGACCCGATGGGGCGCCAACGTCGTCCACAAGGGCAACGCCAAGGTCCACGTCTCGGGCCACGCCTCGGCCGGCGAGCTGTTGTACTTCTACAACATCTGCCGCCCGAAGAACCTGATGCCGGTCCACGGCGAATGGCGCCACCTGCGGGCCAACGCCGAGCTCGGCGCGATGACGGGTATCCCGAAGGACCACATCGTCATCGCCGAGGACGGCGTCGTCGTCGACCTGATCGACGGCCGCGCCCGGATCACCGGCAAGGTCCAGGCGGGCTACGTGTACGTCGACGGCCTGTCGGTCGGCGATGTCACCGAGGCGTCCCTGAAGGACCGCCGCATCCTCGGCGAGGAGGGCATCATCTCGGTCTTCGTGGTGGTGGACTCCTCCACCGGCAAGATCGTCGGCGGCCCGAACGTCCACGCCAGGGGCTCCGGCATCGAGGACGCCGCGTTCGACGCGGTGCTCCCGAAGATCGACCAGGCCCTGAACAAGTCCGCCCAGGACGGCGTGGTCGAGCCGCACCAGGTCCAGCAGCTGATCCGTCGCACGGTCGGCAAGTGGGTGTCCGACACCTACCGCCGCCGCCCGATGATCCTCCCGGTGGTCGTGGAGGTCTGACGGGGCCGGCCGGTCCGACCGGCCGACTAGCAGGTCTCCTGGAGGGGGGCACCTCGATTTGCATCGGGGCGCCCCCCTCCAGTACGTTTACGGCTCCGCCAGCGGGGAACCAGCGAGCGCCACAGTGCGCCGTGAAGGGGAACCGGCGGGTGGGAAAACCGGCTCAGAACTTCTGATAAAGTCGGACCACGCCGGAAGGGCCCGGAAAGCAAAGACGAAAGTCGGAGCTAAAGGGACCGGAAAGCACCGAGGAAATCGGATCGGAAAGATCTGATAGAGTCGGAAACGCAAGAACGAAGGAAGCGCCCGGAGGAAAGCCCGCGAGGGTGAGTACAAAGGAAGCGTCCGCACCTTGAGAACTCAACAGCGTGCCAAAAATCAACG
>NZ_JBIVFL010000018.1:0-162002 GCF_044748125.1 Streptomyces sp. NPDC090025
CACCCGCTACGACAAGACCGCACAGTCCTACGAAGCAGCCGTCACCCTCGCATCACTCCTGATGTGGGCGTGACATTTGACGACAGAACCTAGGGAGCGAGGTGCCGTGCCGGGCGTCCCGGCCCCGGCCATGATCCACCGGACACGCCCTAGCTGAGGCGGTGGGCGCGGGTCAGCGCAGCGGGCGGCAGAGCAGGGCGTCGGGCACCCCGCCGTGGTTCCACTTCCAGGTGTAGGCGACCCCGGCGAGGTACTCCCCGTCGGCGCACTGGCCCTTGTAGTGGCCCGGTGCCCAGTCGTCGGCGGTGGCGCCGCCGGTGGCCGGGCGGTTGTCGCCGTGGTCGAACCAGACGAGCCGCTGGGTGAGCGGCAGCGCGCGGTCGGCGGGCGCGCACTTCAGCGCGGCCATGCTGTTGCCGTTGACGCTGTAGCCGACGGCGAAGGTGTGGTCGGGGCACTGGAGCTTGTTGTAGCCGCTCGCCCAGTCGCCGTGGGTGACGTAGCGCTCGTCGGTGACGGTGGTCCAGGCCCCGGCCGCCTTGGCGGGCTGGCCCGCGTCGGTGCACAGGCCGCGGTTGGAGCTGCGGGCGAGGGCGACCACGCGCTGGGAGTCGGGGCAGTTGCCCTTGCGGTTGCCCTGGCTCCAGTCGGGCTGGACGCGCAGGGTCTCGGAGAGGTTCTGGTCGCCGAAGTCCAGGTTCAGCATGTTCCAGCGGTCGGTGGGGGCGATCCGGCCTTCGCGGGCGGGGGCGTCGACCAGCTTGCGCCAGTCGGCCGTGCGCCAGTCGCCGGGCTGGTCGAGGGAGGTCTTGCGGCCGGCCGTGTCGTACGAGACCAGCGCCCAGTTGTCGTTCGGCCTGCCGGTGGCGTCGGCCCAGCCGACCAGCGGCCAGACGGCGAAGTCGGTGTCGTTGCGGACCAGGATGTCGGTGAAGTTGCGGAACCACGCCTGTTCCTTGGCGTTGTCCGAGCCGCGTCCACCGGCCCCGAACTCGCTGAGCCAGACGGGCGCGGTGAAGTGCCGGCCGTCCTGGGTGACGAACAGGGCCTCCTCGTCGACGACCCGGGCCAGTTCCTCGGCGGTGAAGTCCTGGTAGCGGCTGTCGTGGGTGGAGCCCCAGCCGTCGTCGCTCGCGCCGCTGTGCTTGGGCCCGGTGAAGGCGTACACATGGGCGGCGTAGACCAGCTTCCCGGACCGGATCAGGGTGTGGGAGAGGTTGCGGACCGGCTTGAGGTTGGGCCGTCCATGGCTGGTGATGTCGGTGGGGATGCCGTACCAGTTGATGCCTTCCATCACGATCAGCAGATCGGGGTTGGCCTGGAGGATCCGGTTCCCGGCGTTCTCGTACGCGGCGTACGCGTCGTGGTCGTCGCCCCAGCCCCAGTTGGGGTCGTCCCAGGTGTCGCGGCGGATCTCGTTGCGCAGGTCGACGCCGACCACGCGCTTGTCGTTCTTGTACCGGTTGACCAGGAACAGCCAGTCGTCCTCCCACGCCTGGGTGGACTGGCCGCTGTTCCAGCGTTCGTTGCCGTCGAGGCCGCAGCAGAAGCGGTAGCTGGTGGTGTGGTTGTTCAGGATGACCGCGAAGCCGTCGTCGGTGAGCGCCTTCACGACGGCGTCGAAGACCTGGAGCGGGGTGCGGCCCTTCAGCTGCGGGTTGGCGGCGACGGCCGCGTCGGGGACGGTGCTGGTGTCGTGCAGCAGCGCGTTGGCGAACGGCAGCCGGATGCTGTTGAGGCCGAGGGCGTGGAAGTCGGCGAGGATCCGGTCGAGCGGGGCGCGGTCCAGGCCGAGCGGCAGGTTGTGCGAGTTCTGGTCGGCCTGATGGTTCGTCACATCATTGATGTCGCCGCTGCCTTCGTACGTGCCCTGGGCACCGGCCCAGTTGCCCGACTTCAGCTTGAAGCGGTCGCCGTCGGCGTCGACGACGTAGCGGCCCCGGGTGGACAGCGGCGCGGTCCAGGAGGCGGCGAGCTGCGCACCGGTCATCGGGGCGGCGACGGTCAGGGGCGTGGTCGGCGGCGGGGCGGCGGCCGCGCCGGGCGCGGCGGCGCCGGCGAGCAGCGCCGCCGTCGCCAGCAGGGCGGACAGGGCAGGTCTGCGCATGGTGTTTCCCTCCGGAGGGGGTGGGGTGAGGGAGCGGGGGTGGTGCGTGGTGCTGTCGGTGGGGGGGCGAGTGTGGCGGGTCAGCCCTTCAGGCCGCTGGTCGCGATGCCCTCGACGATGTAGCGCTGGGCTATCACGAACATCGCCACCAGCGGGGCGATGGTCACCACCGCCCCGGCGAACAGTCCGGGAAGGTTGATCGTCTGCGAGGTGAGGAAGGTGGAGAGCGCGATCTGCGCGGTCCAGGCCGACGGGTCCTGTCCGATGACCAGCGGCCACAGGAAGGAGTTCCAGCTGTCGATGAAGGCGAGCGCGCCGAGCGAGGCGAGCATCGCACCCGAACCGGGCAGCGCGATCCGCCCGTACAGACCGAGCCAGCCGAGCCCGTCCAGGCGCCCCGCCTCCTCGATCTCGGCGGGGAAGCGCAGATAGAAGTTGCGGAAGAGCAGCACGGCGAAGGGGTTGAAGAGGCCCGGCACGATCAGGCCCCAGAGGGTGTTGACGCCGCCGAGCGAGCCGACGACGACGAAGGTCGGCACGAAGGTGGCCGAGCCCGGGATCATCAGGGTGCCGACCACCAGGGCGAGGACCACTCCGCGCCCTGGCACCGGGATGCGCGCGAGGGCGTATCCGGCGGCGGACGCCAGCAGGGTGGAGAGCGGGGCGGTGATCCCGGCGATCAGCAGGGAGTTGCCCAGCGCCTGGCCCATGTGGAGCGTCGGGTCCGCGAACAGCGCCGAGAAGTTGTCCCAGCGCATGTCCGAGGGCCACCAGGTCCAGTCGGGCGAGGTGAGGCTCCGCGAGTCCATCAGCGCGTTGCGCAGCATCAGGTAGAAGGGTGCGAGGAAGACCAGGGTCAGCAGACCGATGAGCAGTCCGCGTACGCCGGGCCGCCACCAACCCGCCTGTCCGATAAGGGTGTTCACTTTCGGGTTCATCGGGTTCATCGGCTTCATCCGGCGCTCACTCCTCGCCCTTGCCGAAGCCGGTGATCCGGCCCTGGATCAGGGTGACGGCCACGATCAGCGCGGTGAGCACGAAGGCACCGGCCGAGCCGAGTCCGTAGTTCTGGGCACCCATCGCGGTGTTGTAGAGGTAGACCAGCGGGGGCTGCACGGGGGCGGTGCCGCCGCCCGAGAGGCCGCTGTTGAAGAGGTTGTAGAACTCGTCGAACGCCTGGAAGGCGGCGATGAACTGGAGCATGAGGACCGCGACCGAGGTGTTCCGCAGCATCGGCAGGGTGATCCGGCGCAGCAGGCGCCAGCCGGTGGCCCCGTCGAGGGCGGCGGCCTCGTCGATCTCCTTCGGGACGGTCTGGAGTCCGGCGAGGAACAGCACCATGTAGAAGCCGACCTGGAGCCAGAGGCGCAGGGTCACCAGGGCGACCCAGTACAGCGGCGGGTCGGTGGTCTGGATCCAGGGCACCGGCTCCCTGCCGAACCAGCCGCCGATCATGTTGGCGATGCCGCCGGGCAGCCCGTTGAACAGCGACATCTTCCACAGGAGCGAGGCCGCGACGTACGAGACGGCCGCCGGGATCAGGAACGCGGTGCGCACCACGGCCCGGCCGCGCCGCACCCGGTGCACGAGCAGGGCGAGGCCGAGCGAGACGGCGAAGGTGACCGGCACGATGAAGAGGGTGAAGAGCAGGATCTTGCCGAGCGATTCGCGGAACGCCGGATCGGCGAGCAGCTGGCGGTAGTTGTCGAGGCCCACCCACTCGCCGAGGGCGATGGTGCCCTGGGCGTCGGAGAGGCTGAGCAGGAAACTCCAGCCGATGGCGACGTACTTGAAGACGCCGAGTCCGATCAGGACGGGCGCGGTGAGCAGCAGGAACGCTCCCCAGGAGCGGCGGTCGGCGCGCCGCCCCCGGGTGGCCCGCCGGCCGGCCGGGGCCGGGGCGGCGGTCGCGGACCCGGTGCCGCCGGTGGTCTCGGAGACGGTGGCCATCAGGACCGCTGCTTGTCCACGGCCGTCTGGGACTGCCGGGCGGCGTCGGCGAGCAGCCGGGCCGGGTCGCCCTCGCCCCGGACGATCTTGTTGGCGGCGGCGGCGAGCGGGGTGGCGGTCGCGGTGTCCCAGGTGCTCGGATTGGACCGGCCGTAGCGGGCGGCGAGCCCGACGGTGTCCTTGGCGGCGCCCTGCGACAGCTTGCCCGCGGTGGCGGCGACCGAGGTCCGGGGCGACACGTGGAATCCGTAGCTCTCGGCGAAGTCCTTCTGCAGGGTGGTCTGTTCGACCCACAGCCACTGCACGAACCGCTTGGCCGCGGCGACGTGCTTGCCCTTGGCGTTGACACAGCTGGTCCAGCCGCCGACCCGGACGGCGGGGGTGCCCCCGGCCTTGAAGGCGGGCCAGGGGATGACCCCGAAGTCGTCGCCGAGCGCCTCCTTGATCGCGGGCATCGCCCACAGTCCGCTCCACTGGATCGGGACGACACCCTGGGCGAACGCGGAGGGGTCCCACCAGTCGGTGGTGAAGCCGATCAGCAGCGACTTGTCGTCGTGGAGCTGCTTCAGCGCGGCGACCGCCTCGACGGCGGCGGGTGCGGCGTAGCCGACCTTGCCGTCGGCCACCAGGTTGCCGCCGGTGGACCAGACCGCCATCAGCGGGGCGTCGCCGAGGCCGTCGTTGCCGAGGTACAGGCCCTTGTTCTTGGCGGTGGTGAGCTTCTTGGCGGCGGCGCGCAGCGCGTCGAAGGTGGCGGGCGGGGCGACGCCGGCCTTGGCGAGGACGCTCTTGCGGTAGTAGAGCATCATCACGTCGTCGACCATCTTGACGCCGTACTTCTTGCCGTCGACCGTCACGTACGCGCGGGCGGCCTTGTTGAAGTCCTCCTCGGCGCTGCCGTAGATGTCGTCGAGCGCGGCTGTCTGGCCGCGCCGGGCCATGCCCTCGCTGAAGTCGCCGATCTCGAAGACGTCGGGGGCGCCGCTGGTGAGCAGGGTGGCGTTGAGCTTGGCGGTGTAGTCGCCGGGCACCCAGGAGACCTTGACGGCGATGTCCGGGTTGGCCTTGGTGAAGTCCTTGGCGTAGCGGAGGGCGGCGTCCTGCGCGCCCGCCTCGCCGTAGGCGTGGAACCAGACGTTCAGGGTGGTCTTCGCGCCGGAGCCGGAGCCGGAGCCGGTGGGATCGGTGGTGCAGGCGGTCGTGACGACCGATCCGGCGGCGACGAGCAGCGACCCGGTGAGGAAGCCTCGGCGGCTGAGCTCGGCTCTGCGTGCGCTCATGTCCCTTGTCCTTCGGTGAGGGTGTGTACGGAGTCGGTGGTACGGGAGCGGTGGTGCGGAAGCAGTGATACGGGAGCGGTGGTGCGGGAGCGGTGGTACGGAGGCGGTGGTACGGGAGCGGTGCGGAGGTGCGGAACTGCGGTGCGGGCGCCGGGTGTTCAGCGTCCGGTGGCCACGGTCGAGCTGGCGGCGTAGCGCGGGAACAGTGCCTGGATGGCCACGGCGGCGCCGCCGCGGGCCCATTCCTCCCAGGGCAGCGGGCGCAGCGAGAGCGTGCAGCGGGCGGCGGCGCCGAACGCGTGGGCCGCGTAGGCGGTCTGGATGTGGCGGCTGAACAGATCGTAGGCGTCGGCGCCTTCGCCGCTGACGACGACCCGTTCGGGCCCGACGAGATTGACCAGGTTGGCGATGCCGACGCCGATCGCCTGCCCGGCCCTGGCGAACGCGGCGCGGGCGACGGGGTCGCCGCCGCGGGCGAGCGCGACGGCCGCGTCGAAGGTGAGCCTGGGCTTCCCGCTGGCCTCGCGGAGCGCGGTGAGGATGGCGTCGGTGGACGCGATGGCCTCGACGCAGCCCCGGGCACCGCACCGGCAGGGCGGCCCGGCCGGGTCGACGCAGAGGTGTCCGACCTCGCCGGACACGCCGTGCGCGCCGGTCAGCAGCTGCCCGCCGACGACGAGCGCGGAGCCGATGCCCGCGCCGATGGTGACCAGGGCGAAGTAGTCGGTGCCGATGCCCTCGCCGAACCAGTGCTCGGCGACGGTGAGGGCCCGGACGTCGTTCTCGACGGTGACGGCGAGGCCGGTGGCAGTGGCGAGCTGCGCGGCGAGCGGTACGTCGCGCCAGCCGAGCAGCCCGGAGTGGCGCAGCAGTCCGGCCGCCCGGTCCACGTCGCCGTTGACCGCGACCCCGAGGTGACGGGTGCGGTCACGGAACACCGGCTCGGCGTCGAGGAGTTCGCCGACGAGTTCGGCGGCGAGCGGCGCGACCGCGTCGGGGGTGCAACGTTCGAGCGGGCGGGCGGCGGTGGTCCTGATCCCGGCCCGCAGATCGCAGACCGCGCCGAAGAGCTGGTCGGAGCTGATCTTGAGCCCGATGAAGAACTCCCGGTCGGGCGCCACCGCGAGCGGGTTCACCGGCCGTCCGGCGCCCGGCGCGGTGCGTTCCGGCGGCAGCTCGTACAGATAGCCGTCGTCGATGAGCGGCCGGGCGGCCTTGGTGACGGCCGTGGACGAGAGCCCCGTCCTGCGGGCCAGTTCGACCCGGCTGAGCGGGCCCTCGGCGAGGAGCAGGGCGAGCACGGCGGTCTCGGCGGGCGCGCTGACGAGCGGCTGGGAGTGGGTTCGAAACACGGGTGCAACGTAGAGCAAATAAATAACTTCGGCCAGTATTGATTTAGTTGACATCCCGGACCTACGCTCGGGCCCGCCTCCGTGCCCGAACCCCCGTGGGGCTAAGGGCTGTTGAAGACTGAACGTCAGGGGACCCTTCGTGCCACGCGATCCGCACCCGCCCGTCACCTTCGACCCCGACCGCGGCCTCGCGGTGCTGCGGACCCCGCACACCACGTACGCGCTCCGGGTCGGCGCCGACGGCAGCCCGCGCCATCTGCACTGGGGCGCGCCGCTCGGCCTCGACGCGCTGGCCGGGACGCCGGGCGCGGTGTCGGCGGCGGCGAGCAGCTTCGAGACGGAGGCGGCGGCCGATGAGCTGGCACCGGAGACCGGCGCCCGGTTCGGCCCGGCCGGCCTCCAGGTCCGCTTCGCCGACGGCACCCGGGGCACGCAGTGGCGGTTCGCGGGACACCGGGTGACAGGCGGTGAACTGCGGCTGCGCCTGGCGGACCGGCATCGTCCGCTGCGGGCCGAACTCTGCTACCGGGTACGGCAGGACACCGATGTGATCGAACGCTGGACGGAGCTGACCCACACCGGCGCGGCCACGGACGGGGCGCCGGACCCGGTCACCGTCAGCCGTCTCGACTCGGCCTCCTGGACCGCGCCGCCGCTCGCCGACTACCGGCTCAGCCATCTGGTCGGCGGCTGGAACAGTGAGTTCCAGCTCCAGCGGGACCGGTTGCCGGTCGCCGAGACCGTGCTGACCAGCCGCCGGGGTCTGACGGGCCATCACGCGAGCCCGTGGCTGGCCCTCGACGACGGCACGGCCGCCGAGGAGTCGGGCGAGGTGTGGAGCACCGCCTTGGCCTGGAGCGGGAGTTGGCGGGTCACCGTGCACCGGGACCCGGTCGGCCGGACCACCTGGACCGGCGGCTTCGGGCACGAGGGGCTCAGCTGGTCGCTGCGGCCGGGCGAGACCCTGAGCACCCCGGTGTACGCGGGCCTGTACACCCCGGACGGCTTCGGCGCCGCGAGCCGGGCCTGGCACGCGTACGTACGGGAGCACGTCCTGCCGGAGCCCGGGCGGGACCGGCCGGTGCTCTACAACTCCTGGGAGGCGACCGGGTTCGACGTCGACGAGGCCGGACAGATCGAACTGGCCCGGCGGGCCGCGCGGCTCGGCGCGGAACTGTTCGTCCTGGACGACGGCTGGTTCGGGCGCCGCCGCGACGACCGGGCGGGCCTGGGTGACTGGACCCCGCGCCCCGAGGCGTTCCCGCGCGGACTGCGCCCGCTCGCCGCCGAGGTGCACCGGCTCGGCATGGCGTTCGGCCTGTGGGTGGAACCCGAAATGGTCAACCGGGACAGCGAGTTGTACCGCGAGCACCCGGACTGGGTGCTGCACTCGCCCCGGCTCGCCGCGACCGAGCTGCGCCATCAGCTGATGCTGAACCTGGCCAGGCCCGAGGTCGAGGAGTGGGTGCGCGGGACCCTGGACGGCCTGGTCCGCGACCACGCCGTCGACTGGTTCAAATGGGACGCCAACCGTCCCTTCACCGAGGCGGGCTGGGACGGCCACCGGGACCCGGACCGGCTGTGGATCGACCACACCCGCGCGGTCCACCGGATCATGGACCGGCTCCGCGCCGACCACCCCGGACTGCGCATCGAGGCGTGCGCGGGCGGCGGCGGCCGGGTGGACCTCGCCATGCTCGCCCGCACCGACCAGGCGTGGACCTCGGACAACACCGACCCGGTCGACCGGATCGGCATCCAGCACGGCTTCTCGCAGCTGTTCCCGGCGCAGGCGATGGCGGCCTGGGTCACCGACAGCCCCACCCCCGCCACCGGCCGCTCCACCCCGCTGCGCTTCCGCTTCCATGTCGCCATGGCGGGCGCGCTCGGCCTCGGCGGCGACCTCGCCGCCTGGCCGGAGGCCGACCTCGCGGAGGCCGCCGAGCTGGTCGCCACGTACAAACGGATCCGCCCCCTGGTCCAGCACGGCATCCAGTACCGCCTCGCTCCCCCGTCCGCTCCGCTGACGGCGGTCCACCACGCGTCCCCGGACGGCACCGCCCACGCCGTCCTCGCCTGGCGCCCCACCACCGTCTTCGGCCACCCCCCGGCCCCGCTCCGGCTGCCGTCCCTCGACCCCGCCGCGGTGTACCGGGAGGAGGAGACCGGGCTGCTGCACCACGGCGCCGACCTGGTCCACCGCGGCCTGCCGCTGCGGCTGCCGCGCGGGGACCACGCGAGCGCGCTGATCGAGCTGCGCCGCGTGGACGGTTGAGCGGAGGGCCGGCGGAGCTGGGGACACGGTCCGGACGGACAGGCGGAGAGACGGACAGGCGGACAGGCGCACGGACGGACAGGCGCACGGACGGCGGTGCCGTGGACACCGTGCGGGCCGCGCCCGGCGCGCCGGTAGGCTGGCCGGTCGTCCCGTATCCCCGTACGCTCGCCTGTCCCCCGGCGGTGTGCCCGCCCGACAGGTTCGCCCCACGTGACCGTCTCGTCCGATTCCGCCACGCCCACGCCGGTACCGGCACCCGCGTCCGCACCCGCGCCCCGGATCAGCTCACTCCTTCCGCCGCGTCCGTCGTGGCTCTCGCCGAAGGTGCTGCGCACCGAGGTGCTCGCCGGGCTCGTGGTCGCCCTGGCGCTGATCCCGGAGGCGATCTCGTTCTCGATCATCGCCGGGGTGGACCCGGCGATCGGCCTGTTCGCGTCCTTCACCATGGCGGTCACCATCGCGGTGGTCGGCGGGCGGCCCGCGATGATCTCGGCCGCGACGGGCGCGGTGGCCCTGGTGATCGCCCCGCTCAACCGGGAGCACGGCTTCGGCTATCTGATCGCCGCCGTCGTCCTGGCCGGTGTCTTCCAGATCGTGCTCGGCGCGCTGGGCGTGGGCCGGCTGATGCGGTTCATACCCCGGTCGGTGACGGTCGGCTTCGTCAACTCCCTGGCGATCCTGGTGTTCATGGCCCAGGTGCCGCAGCTGTGGCACGTGCCGTGGCCGGTGTACCCATTGTTCGCCGCGGGCCTCGCCCTGATGGTGTTCCTGCCGCGGCTCACCACCGTGATCCCGGCGCCGCTGGTCTCGATCGTGGCCCTCACCGTGATCACGGTCGCCGCGGGCATCGCCGTACCGACCGTCGGCGACAAGGGCGCGCTGCCCTCCTCGCTGCCCGTCCCCGGGCTCCCCGACGTGCCCTTCACGCTCGACACCCTCACCACCATCGCCCCGTACGCCTTCGCGATGGCGCTCGTCGGCCTGATGGAGTCGCTGATGACGGCACAGCTCGTCGACGAGATCACCGACACCCGCTCCTCGAAGACCCGGGAGGCGGTCGGGCAGGGCGTCGCGAACATCGTCACGGGCTTCTTCGGCGGCATGGGCGGCTGCGCCATGATCGGCCAGACCATGGTCAACGTGAAGGTGTCGGGGGCCAGGACCCGGCTTTCGACGTTCCTCGCCGGGGCGTTCCTGATGGTGCTCTGCATCGCCTTCGGGCCGGTCGTCTCCGACATCCCGATGGCGGCCCTTGTCGCCGTCATGGTCATGGTCTGCTTCGCGACCTTCGACTGGCGGTCGGTCGCCCCCGGCACGCTGCGGCGGATGCCCGCGGGCGAGATCCTGGTCATGGTGATCACCGTGGTGTGCGTGGTCGCCACCCACAACCTGGCGGTCGGCGTGGTCGTCGGCTCGGTGACCGCGATGGTCGTCTTCGCCCGGCGGGTCGCCCGGCACGCCGACCTCGGCTCCGTGCTCGACCCGGACGGCGGCCGGATCGTCTACACGGTCACCGGCCAGCTGTTCTTCGCCTCCGCCAACGAACTCGTCGACCGCTTCGACTACGCGGGCGACCCGGACCGGATCGTCCTCGACCTGTCCGCCGCGCACATCTGGGACGCGTCGTCGGTGGCGGTGCTCGACACGATCGAGCAGCGGTACGCGCAGCGCGGCAAGACCCTCGACATCACGGGCCTCAACGCGCCAAGCGCGGCCCTGCGCAGCACGGTCGGCGCGACCCTCACCCCGGCGGGCTGACCCCCACGGGGACCGGGGCCTGAACCCGGCCTCAGGCCCCCGCCCCGCGTGCCCGCGGCCGGGTTCAGGCCCCGGTCACGCGCGCCAGCGCGCGTACCCCCGCCAGCATGTCGGCACCGGTCGGCGCCTGTTCGGGATCGGTGAGCCACTGGGTCATCAGACCGGTCAGCAGGGCCATCTGCACGGCGCCCAGGGTGCGGGCCGTGGTGTCGTCGACCTCGTCCTCGGCCACCCCGCCGAGGATGGCCGCCAGGCCCCGGCGCCCACCGGCCTGTCCGCCGGCCAGATAGCGGCGCAGGTCCTCGGAGTGCTCGGCCTGGACGAGCGCTTCGAGCGTGGCGAGCCACAGCGCGCGGTGGTCGGCGAAGGACTCGACGACCCGGTCCCACATGGCCTCGTAGCGCTCGCCCGGGGTCGCCCCCGCCGCCCCGAAGTCGGCGAGACGACGGCCGACCTGGGTGCCCCATTCGTCGATGGCGTCGATGAGCGCGGCGTTGAGCAGGGCCTCGCGGGAGCCGAAGTGGTAGCCGATGGCGGCCATGCTGACGTCGGCCGCGCCCGCGATGTCGCGCACGGTGGTGCGCGCCCAGCCCTTCTCCTCCAGGCAGCGGCGGGCTCCGGCGAGCAGGTCTTCACGATTTCCCATGCCCGGAGGCTAGCGAGCGCTCGGGCGCTCGCACAAGGCGCACGCCTCAGGCGAACGTCTTACGCGCAAGTCTTACGCGCATGTCTTGTGCGTCCGCCTTGTGCGTACGTCTCGCACGCTCGCCTCGCGCAAATGCCTTAGGCGCACGTCTTGCGCGTACGCCCAAATCCTCGCTAGCGTTCTCGTCATCGCCACCGAGGCGCACCGCACGGCACCGCACGGCACCGCACGGCACGGCCGCCGCATCGCCTCCCCACCGCCTCCCCACCGATCCGAGGAGCCTCCATGTCCGGCACCACGACGCCCGCCACCGCCGTCCGCTCCGCCCTCACCGTCGACGGCCGCACGCTGTCCTACCTCGACTTCGGCGGTACGGGGCGCCCCCTGGTCGCCCTGCACGGCCACCTCTCCGAGGGCGCGACCTTCGCCGCGCTCGCCGAGGCGCTGTCGCCGCGGTGGCGGCTGATCGCCCCCGACCAGCGCGGCCACGGCGAGTCGGACCGCGCCGCCGACTACGGGCGCGACGGCTATCTGGCCGATCTCGGCGCCCTCCTGGACCACCTGGGACTCGACCGGGTCACCCTGCTCGGCCACTCGCTCGGCGCCGTCAACGCCTACCAGTTCGCCGCCCGGCACCCCGAGCGCGTCTCGGCGCTGATCAACGCCGAGGGCCCGGCCTCGCTCGGCCTCGACGGCGCCAACCCCTTCGGCTTCCTGCTGAACCTGCCCTACCGGGCGGCGAGCCGGGAGGAACTGCTCGCGGGCATGGGTCCGGCGGCGCCGTACTTCGCCGAGCGGCTGCGCCGGGAGCCGGACGGCGGCTGGCGGCTGCCGTTCCACCCGGAGGACATGTACCGGTCCGAGGAACTGGTCCACGGCGACCACTGGGCCGACTGGACGGCGACCGACTGCCCCGCCCTCCTCGTGCACGGCACCCGGGGCGTGATCCCGGCGGAGCAGGTCCGCGCCATGACCGAGCGCCGGGCGCACACGGTCGCGGCGGAGCTGGACGCCGACCACCTCGTCTACACCGGTGCGCCGGAGGAGTTCGCCGCCACGGTGCTGGCCTTCCTCGACACGCTCCCGGCGGCGCCCGTCAGCGTCCCGGCGACCCCGGCCGCTCCGGCAGCCTGAACCCGTCGAACAGGTCGTCCATCCCGCGCAGCGCCAGCCGCACCGGGGTGGCGCGGACCGCGAGATCGCGGGCCGCGACGGCCAGCGGGTGCCGCAGCTGCCCGAGCGCGCCGACCCGGCGGGCCCGTACCCGGACGGCGTCGGTACGGTCACGACGGGCGGCGGTGTACGCGGCGAGGGCGGCCGGGACGTCTCCCGCACCGCAAGCCGGTGTGTCGCCGCGCGGCAGCAGATGGGCGAGGACCACGGCGTCCTCGACGGCCTGGCAGCCGCCCTGGCCGAGGTTCGGGGCCATCGCGTGGGCGGCGTCGCCGAGCCAGGCGATCCGGCCCTGGTGCAGGCGCGGCAGCGGCGCCGCCAGTTCGTACAGGTCGTGCCGCAGCACGTCCGCCTCGGCCAGTCGGTCGATCCGGTCGAGCAGCGCGGGGATCGGGTCGTGCCAGGAGCCGAAACGGCGCCGCAGCTCGGCCCGGGGATCGCCCGCCCCGGCGCCGCCCGGCGGCAGGGTCGCGGTGGCGTACAGGTAGGAGCGGCCGTCGGACAGCGGGGTCACCCCGAACCGCTCACCACGGCCCCAGGTCTCGCTCATCGCCGGGACCGGCACGTCGGGGGCCTCGACCAGGGCCCGCCAGGCGGTCTCGCCGAGATGCCGGAGCCCGGGGTGGCCGGGGAAATACGCGCGGCGCAGCGGGCTGTGGATCCCGTCGGCGGCGACGACCAGATCGGCCGCCAGCTCCTCGCCGCCCTCGGTGTGCACCACCGCCCGGGCCCCGGCGCCGTCGACCCGGGTGACGGCAGTGCCGTACCGCAGCACCCCGCCGGGCAGCGCGCCGGTCAGCGCGACCGTGAGGGCCGGGCGCGGCACGGCGATCGGCGGCATCCCGTAGCGCGCCGCGAGATCGGCGGTCGAGGTCCGGACGAGCCACCGCCCGTCGGCACGCCGCACCCCCATCGTGTCCGGCACGGCGCCGCCGGTCACCCGCGTGACGTCGACCTCGACGGCCCGCAGCGCGCGCAGCGCGTTGGGCGCGAGCCCGATCCCGGCCCCGGTGACGGGCGCTTCGACCGCCCGCTCGCACACGGTGACCCGCCAGCCCCGCCGTACCAGCGCCACGGCCGCGGTGAGCCCACCGACCCCGGCCCCGACGACGACGGCTTGACGCCTCATCATGAACCGTCCCTCCGCGCCCACTTCGCCATCGTCGGAGGTCAGCCGCGCAGCCGTACGGCGAGGACGGCAAGCCAGGCGTCCGGGGTGTACGGCACCGGGGGCTCGGTCTCGGCGCCGAGCGCGACCAGCGCCAGGGCGAGACCCTCCTCGCCGAGGCCGAGGGCGAGGAGGTCGTGGAGTTCGCCGGTGAGCTGGGCGACGAGCCCGGGGTCGGTGCCCTCCAGGTAGTCGGCGAGCGCGGCCTCGTGGTCGCCGAACTCCTCCGGCATGTCCTGCGTGAACCAGCCGCCGAGCAGCTGCGCCAGCTCGGGGAACCGGGCCCGCCACTCCCAGGGCGTGACGGGTGGCCCGGGCGGCGGCGCCTGTCCGTTCGCCAGGCTCTCGTCGAGCCGGTCGGCGAGCCCGACCAGCCACTCCCGGAGCTCCTCGGGCGGCAGCCCCAGGTCGGGCAGCCGGTAGTACTCGCCGAGCCGGAGCCGGAGCCGTCCCGGCGGGTTGTCCGCGTACGTGCGGAGCTGCTCGGCGGCGACGGCGATGGCCCAGGGCCGGGTGCGCCAGGTCTGCCGCAGATATCCGGCCAGGGCCTCGGGAGCGTGCGGGCCGAGGCCCAGGTGGGCGCGGACGACCTGGTCGAGCTCGCCGTACTTGCGGTCGTGCTCGGCGGGGTTCAGGGACACTGCGGCCTCTACAGGATGACGGGCAGGAAGGAACGGATGGAGAAGGGGGGCACCCCGGCCTGGTCGGCTGCGGCGCGCAGCAGCACGACCCGCGCGGCGCGGACCTCGATCGGCTGCTGTCCGGCCAGCATCATCCCGGTGGTGAGCACCGTGCCCACCGGGTCGGTCCTGGACGGCCAGGCCGCCTCGACGACAAGGCGCCGCCGGGTGGACTGGGCGAGCCAGCGGTGGATGGTCTGCTCGTTCAGGGCGATCACCTGCTGGACGGCCCATTGGGCGGTGGCCCGGTCCGGGAAGGTCGCGGCCCGGTCGGCGCGCGCGGGCGCGGGAGCCGGAACGGGTTCCGGGTCGGGTGCCGGTGCCGGTGCCGCAGAGGGCTTCGTGAGGTCGACCTCGGGCGTGCTGTCGTCCGGTGCGTCGGTCATCTCAGGCACCGCCCCAGCCGCGCAGGGTGGCCCGTTGGGCGGAGGCGTAGTTGGCGTGCCCGGTGGTCACGATGGCATGCAGCCACCGCTGTGCCGCCTGCAGGTCCCCCACCTGCCGGTCCCAGCGGTCGAGTTCGTCGACGAACGCCTCGCGCGCCTCGCCCTGCCAGGCCAGGACGACCGGCACCGTACGGTCGTACAGCACCGTCAGCCGCTCGTCGAGCGCCTTCAGGATGCCCTCCAGCTCGCCGGCGATCTCGCGCAGCGCGGCCAGGTCGACGGTGATGGATCCGTCGTCACTCATGCCATGTCCCCCGCCCTCACGTCATGCCCCCACTCAGATGTCGTTGATCCTGCTGGTCGGCGCCGCCGCCGGACTCGTACCGGAGCCCCCGCCGGGTCCCGCGCCGCCCGACCCCTCGCCGGACAGCTCGCGCACCTCGGCGTCGATGTCGACCTTCCGCATCTCGGCCCGGAACTCCCGCAGCACGTCCAGCTCCTGCCGGGTGAAGCCGTCCCGGCTCATCCGCACCGCCTTCGCGAGCACCCCCAGGATCTCCCGGATACGCACCGCGTCCGCTCCGGCCTCCCGGTGCAGTTTCCGGTATGCCGTCGCCGCCTCGCTGCGCCAGCGCGCCTCGGCCCGGTCGACGAGCGCGTCCATCCGGCGCACCTGTCCGTCGATGTGCGCCCGCATGGCGTCGAGGTCGTCGGCGAGACGCCTCAGGTCCTCGTCGGTCACCGCGAGGTTCGGCTCGGTGGACATGGCGGCGGCTCCTTCCCTCGGTCGCTCGGTCAGTGCAGCTCGGCGAAGTGCGCGTGCACGGCGTCCAGAAGACGGCGCACGCGCGCATGGGTCACTTCGGGCATGACGGCGGCGAAGGCCGCGTCGAGTTCGGCCGGGCCGCCGAACAGGTACAGGACCCGCTGCAGCTCTCCGGCGAGGTTCCCGAGCCGCTCGTGGCAATCCTCGGGATGCTCGCTGTTGAGGATCTCGTCCAGGGCCTCGTCCACGCTGTTGTACTCGCTCGCGACCATTGAGGAGACGAAGGCCGAGGTGAGCGAGAAGCGCGCGGTCGCCTCCCATCCGGACAGCGGCAGCTCGGCGGGGCCTGGGGGGAGCCGGAACCAGGGGTCACGGATGAGCTCGGCGAGCGAGCGCAGGAAGTCGGCGGGCTGATCACCACCGGCTGCCTCGGCCAGCTGCCGCCGGTAGTCGGACGGCCGGTCCTGGAACGCCTCCGTGCCGACCTCGTCGGCCAGGAGGTCGAGCAACGACGCGAGGACCACAGTGGGCATCATGGCCGCCGTGGCGCGGTTGTCCGTGAGGACCCGGGACAGCCGCTGGAGTTCGTCCTCCAGCGGCGCGGCACCGGGCGTGCGGGACGCCGCCGCGACACGCAGCAGCAGCCCCACCGCGCCATGGGTGAGGAGTTCATGGTGTTTCGTCGACACGGTCGGCATGCTACGGGGCCTTCGGGAAGGCGGTCCGGACGTAGAACGTCCCGGACTCGGGCGAGTAGGCGAGGATCACCTTGGCACTGTGGACGGGGACCGGCTGGGCGGCGAAGCCGGACGCGTCGAAATCGGCCTTCGAGATGGTGGAACCTGTCACGTCCGTGAGGGTGACGACGTTGAGCTCCGGAGCGGAGCCAGGGCTGAACGTCCCGTTCGCCACCTTCTGCTTCTGCTTGTTCATCCAGGTCTCGATGATGGTGATGTTCTGCTGATCGTTCAGTGCGGCTTGGACGGCCTTCTCCGCCGTCTGCAGGTCCGGGAACGCCGAGGCGTCGACGCCCTGGTCCCGGACCCGCGCCTTCAACTGCTCAGGCGTGAGGCCGACATGCCGGTCGATGGTGTGGGCGTCCTTGCCCTCCCTGAGCGGGTCACCGTTCGGTGGCTGGAACGGGTTGGTCGCCCACTCCATCGACGCCAGGTCGAGGCCGAAGTGGTTGTTCGGGTCCCGTGACTGCGCGTTGAGCGGGTAGAGCGAGCGGTCGAACTCGAAGAGCGAGCGCGAGGCGTACGCCTCGGCCCGCGCCGTCTCGGCCTGGAAGGTCGGTACGGCGATCGACGCCTCCCGCAGCTGGTCCATCAGGTTCTTGACCTTCTGCGTGAGCTCCCGCAACTTGCTCTCGTAGATGTCGACGGCCTCGTTGACCTTGCCCGTGTCGATGTTCAGGAGCACGGCGGCGAGCAGCCCCTTCGTCAGCTTCTTCACCCGGTCCCAGAGGTTCTTGAAGGTGCGCTTGATGTCACTGAGGTCGAGCACCGCGAAGGCCCGCTGGAACGCGGTGTGCAGGATCTCGCGCAGTGCGCGGCGCACCGCCTCGGCGGCTTCGGCGTACTCCCGCAGGTACTGGGCCAGCAGCTGCGCCGTGGTGCTGAGGACGGCGAAGACCGGCATGCTGGTGCCCGGTCCTGTCGGCGGCTTGTGGCCCCACTCCAGGCCGACGGTGTTCTTGCCCCAGGCGGTCGTGCCCCACAGCGAGGACACGAACTGGCGCATCGCGATGTGCCACTCCGCGTTCTCGTGGTTGGTGACCATGTTGATGGTGTCCTGGAGCTGGCCCTGGATCATGCCGATGCCGGTCTGGAGCGGCAGCCACGCCTGGGAGAGGTCGTTGACCTTGAGGTAGTCGGGGAGCGGCAGGATCTCCAGCGCCCGGCCCGTGCGCAAGGCCGCCTCGACGACCTCGCGCATCAGGTCGCCCGCGATGCCGCCGTCGAAGACGTCGAGGAAGTCGTCGACGGGGTTGCCGTCCCGGACGCCGAACGGCGGCGGGAGCGGGTACGTCGGCGGCCTGTCGATCACCACGGGCGGCGGCTGCGGTGTGAAGGGCGGGTTACCGGGGTGGGTAGCCGCGTCCGCCTGGCCGAAGTTGTTGGCGGTGGTGGTGAACCCGACCGCCGCACCGCCGATCGCGACCACGGCCTTGCCGTGCACCTCCATGAGCAGGGCCACGACCTCGGCGTAGGCGGTGGCGAACGCGGCCGTGTCGGTGCCGGAGCCGCCGACCTTGGCGTACCAGGTGTGGACGTCGAGGAACTGGGTGAGCGCCCTGTGGAACGACTGCTGCTCGACGGCGAGGGCCGCCGACACCTGGTACAGCTGCAGCGGCTGTACGTCGATGGTGCCGGGGCCCGTCCAGGGACTCGACACCGTCGGCGGGATCGCGGGCGGTAACTGTTTCGGCGGGCCCGCGGGCTTGGCGGGACCCTGCGGCGCCGAGTTCGGGCTCGGCGACGGCAACTGCTGCGGACTCGGCTGCCCCGGTGACTGGCCCGGGGACGGCAGGTGGGTGGTCCCGGGCGTGGGCGTCGTGGTCGGGGTCGGTGCGGTCGGGGTCGATGTGGACCCGGGACTCGGTGTCGCGGTCCCGGACGGGCCCGGCGACGGCGTGCTCACCGCACCGCCCGGCCGGTCTCGGCACGACGACGCACCGACGTACGCCTGACCGCCCTGCTGCGCCCCATGAGACCCCCCGGCTCCGTCGGACGCTCGCGAAGCTAGCAGGAGGGCGCGGCAAATCCCTTACAGCTCAACGGAGTTGGCTCGAACTCGACGCACGCGTGACGAGCCGAAGGCCGTACCGGGGGGCACCAGGAGGGTCAGGGCAGCGGGGTGGCGCCGTCCGCGTCCATGGTCATCCGGGCCACGTGCAGGGCCAGGTACGAGACCTCGTCCTCGCTCAGCCGCTCGCCGAGGCGCAGCTCGACGATCGTGGCCAGTTTCTGGGCGGTGACGGTGGCCTCGGGGTAGTGGTGGCGGATGCCCTTGCCGATGGTGGACTCGTGGCCCTTCAGCTGCTGGTGCTGCTGGATCCGGACGAAGAGGTACCGCACGTGGGTGATGAAGCGGGCCGCGTTCATCGACTCCTGGGAGACGTCGATGCCGTACCGCTCCCCCACCACGGCGAGCATCTGCTGGATGACGCCGGTCATCTTGTACGTGAAGGACAGGTCGCCCGAGGCGAAGCCCGCGTTGACCAGGTGGAGGGCGAGCGCGGTCGCCTCGGAGGGGTCGAGGCGGGGGTCGACGCGTTCGTTGACGGCCGCCAGGAGCCGCTGGGCCTGGGCGTACTCGGTGGGGTAGAGCGCCTGGGTCTCGGCCCGCAGCGGGTACTCGATGACGACGCCCTTGGCGGTCCGGTCGAGCGCCCCGGCGACATGGTCCGCGATCGCGATGGCGAGGGTGGGGCGGGTGGACTCGCGGCCCTCGATGCCGACCTCTTCGAGGGCGATGACGACGGCCCGCAGCACGTCCTCGCCGATCAGCGCGAACACCTCGGCCAGGTGATCGGGATCACGTCCGTCGGCGGGGACGAAGACGCGCACGATCAGGGACGGGTCGATGGGCTTGCCCTGGCGGGAGACGAAGCCGATGCCCCGGCCGGTGAGGATGACCTCTTGGCCCTTGCCGTCGCGCGCGAGGACCACGTTGTTGTTGAGGACGCGTAGTGCCTCCACCGGCCCTCCTTCCCGTCCCTAGTCCGATTCCTGTTCGATGATCCCGTATCGTCCCCCGTCGACGCCAATCCCGGCCCTAAGGCCGGGATCGGCGGATGGTGGGGGACGCGGCCCGCCGGGGCCGCTAGGGCGTGTTGCGCCCTAGCGGGTGACCGTCACCACCGGGTCACCGACGGCGACCGGCCGGCCGGTGTGCGGGACCACCGAGGCGAGCTCCGCGGTGTTGGTGACCGTCATCAGGGTGACCGTCGGGTGCCCGGCGGCGCGTACGGCGTCGAGGTCGACCTCGACGAGCAGGTCACCGGCCTTCACCTGCTGCCCGGAGGCGACCCGGACGTCGAAGCCCGCGCCCTTCATCTGGACGGTGTCGATGCCGACGTGGATCAGCACCTCGATGCCGTCGGGGGTGCGGATGCCGAAGGCGTGGCCGGAGTCGACGACCGTGACCAGTTCTCCGTCGACCGGGGCGACGACGTGGCCGTCGGCCGGCTCGATGCCGACGCCCTCGCCGAGCGCCCGGGAGGCGAAGACCGGGTCCCCGGCCTCGTCGAGCGCGATGACCCGGCCCGCGACGGGCGCGGCGAGCTCGGTGCCCGGGGTGGCGGTGACAGCCGGGGCGGCGGCGGTCTTGCTCGTGGCGGTGGCGGTGGCCGTGGCCGTGGCACCGACGGTGACGAGCTCGCGGTCGGCGGCCTCGGCCGGCTCGGACACGGACACCGACTCGGCGGTCGCGGCGGCGGCCTCGGCCGCGTCACGCTCGGCGGTCGCCGCGGCGCGCTGCTCCGGGGTGAGGTAGTCGGAGAAGTACACGAGCGCCATCGAGATCACGAAGGCGGCGGTGATCGCGATGAGGTAGGTGGCCGTGGGCGAGAAGACCGGGATGGTCAGCAGCGAGGTGAAGGCGAAGGCGTTGGTGTCGACGCCGCCGAGCACGCCCACGATCACACCGCCGACGAGGCAGCCGACGAGCATGCGCGGGTAGATCCGCTTGAAGCGCAGGTGGATGCCGTAGAGCGAGGGCTCCGAGATGCCGCCGAACAGACCCGCGGCGAGGGCGCCGGTCGCGGTCTGCCGCATCTCCTTCTCGCGGTGGCGGATCGAGAGCAGCAGCACACCGGCGGTGGCGCCGAAGCAGGCGAAGTTCCACGCGCCCATGGGGCCCTGGATGAAGTCGTACCCGATGGTGTTGATGTTGACGAGCATGAGCGCGTTCAGCGGCCAGTGCAGGCCCAGCGGCACCAGGAACGGGTAGAGCAGCGGGATGAGGATCGCGAAGACGATCGGGGCGTTGCTGTTCAGCCAGGACAGGCCCTCACCGAGACCGTTGCCGGCCCAGACGCCCATGGGGCCGATGAGGAAGGCGGTCACCGGGATCATGATCAGCATGCTGAAGAACGGGACGAAGACCAGGTGGACGGTCTCCGGGAAGATCCGCTGCAGGCCCTTGTAGACGAGCGCGAGCACGCCGACCATCAGCAGCGGCACGAAGACCTGGCCGCCGTAGTCGTTGAGCTGCATCGGCAGCCCGAAGACGTGCGCCACGCACTCCTGGGTGCCGAGGGTGCCGTTGGTGGTGCAGGTCACGCCGGGGATGCCGGACTTCGGGTTGAGCATCCCGGTGAAGTTCGGGGTCATCACGGCGGCCATCACGGCGGCGCCGACCCAGGGGTCGACCTTCAGCTTCTTGGCGGCGTTGTACGCGACCATGATCGGCAGGAAGTAGAGCACCGAGCGCCACATGGCGTCGACGAACACCCAGCTCGCGGACTTGTCGGCGGCGCGGAAGTCGACCAGGCCGACGGCGTCGAGGACGGAGGCGATCGCGATGATCAGCGAGGAGCCGAGCAGGACGCCCATCAGCGGGCGGAACGAGTCCGAGAGGTACTCGAAGAAGTTGTCGACCATGGCGTAGCGGCCCCGGCCCTTGGCCCGGGCGGCGGCCTTGACGTCCGCGTCGGACTGCGGGCGCGGCGAGCCGCCGGCGCGCATCGCGGGCAGGTTCATGATCGCGGAGTGGACGTTGGCGACGGCGCCGCCGATCACGATCTGGAGGCGGTCGCCGGACTGCGGCACGGTGGCCATGACCCCGCCGAGGGCGTCGAGCGCGGCCTGGTCGGCCTTGGTCCCGTCATGGAGCTGGAAGCGCAGCCGGGTCGCGCAGTGCGTGAGGCTCTCGATGTTCCCGGGCCCGCCCACACCGCGGAGGATGGCCTCCGCCAACGCTTCGGTGCCTTGTGCGGCTGTACTCATGACGCTTCCTCGCATCCTGGGATTCCTGCGGTACGCGATCGCTCCCCACCCGGGTTCCGGGCAACAAAAAAGGCCCGGGTCGCGCCAGACGGCGCTTCCCAGGCCTTGCCTCGCCTCACCCGGACGGCCATGTCCAGGTGGGGAGTAACAACCCTGTGATCGGGATCGATCGGGCGCAACTTTAACCCGCTCTTAGCCCGACCGCAAATCAGCCATGCGGAGGCGGAACATCAGCCAGAGGTCGCCAGGGCGGCCTTGACCTCGCGCACCACGCGGGCCGCGTCCTCGGGGTTGTTGACCACGTCGGTGTGGTTCATGTCGACCACGAGCACCTCGCTGGCCGAGTAGTGGTGGTGCACCCAGTCGTCGTAGCCGGACCACAGGATCCGGTAGTACTCGATCAGGCCCTCGTCCTGCTCGAAGTCACGGCCGCGCAGGCCGATCCGGTGCAGGACCGTCTCGAAGTCCGCCTTGAGGTAGACCATGAGGTCGGGCGCCTTGCGGTACGGCAGGCCGTCGATCTCCCGCATCATCTCGCCGAGCAGCCCCTCGTACACCTGCATCTCGAGCGAGCTGATCCGGCCGAGGTCGTGGTTGACCTTGGCGAAGTACCAGTCCTCGTAGAGGGACCGGTCCAGGACGTTGTCCCCCTGCTTGTACGCCTCCTTGATCGCGGCGAAGCGCGTCTGCAGGAAGTACAGCTGGAGCAGGAAGGGGTAACGGTTCGCCTGGATCTCCTCGGGGCTCGCCGTGTAGAAGAGCGGCAGGATCGGGTTGTCGTCCACGCTCTCGTAGAAGACGTCGCTGCCGAGCTCCTTCGCCAGCAGCTCGGCGACGCTCGTCTTGCCGATCCCGATCATGCCTCCGACGCAGATCACCGGCATACCTCACTTCTCCCTGGGGGTCTTCTCTTCACACGGGCAGGCAGGACGCCGCACGCCCACTCAGGGCATGCCGGACCTTCGCCCGCTTCCCCCATCGCGTCGGAGGCCGTACCGGACGCTTCGCGCGCCTCCGGTACGGCCTCCGGTGTACGGCTCTTCCGAGCCGGGGCCACAGTTGTCCTGATGTCCACCTGCGACCCCTTGCCCCGGATGACAGGTCCGGGGCCACGACCGTCGCACATGATACAAGTCCGGGGCCCGTGACCGCCCGCCCGGCCACCTGCCTCAGACCGGGGCCTCCGGCGCCCAGGGCTCGTCGAGCACCGCCAGGGACGGGGCGTGCACCAGGGCCCCCGGCAGGCGGGGGTGCGGCGTCAGGACGCCGTCGGCCGCCAGCCGGGCGAGTGCGGGCCCCGGGTCGTACGGGATGCGCTCGCGCAGCCAGTCCGCGGAGACGGCGGGTGTCCCGCGCAGGCGGCGCAGCACCGCCCGCGCCGCCGGGTCGTCGCCGTACCGCCCGGCCGCCGCCGCGAGCAGGGTGGAGAAGCGGAGGATGGTGGCGGTGCGGTGGCGGCAGGTCTCGGTGACCATCCGGGCGAACAGGGCCGCCCACGGGACCGGCCGGCCCTGGGCGGCGGCGACGAGCGCCTCGTCGGCGGCGAGGCGGTGGGCGTGGGTCCAGCCCTCCAGGTCGAGCAGCAGCCCCGGCAGCAGGCCGGCCGCCACCAGGTCGCACTGGGCGAGCAGCCGCGCGGTGCGGCCGTTGCCGTCGGGGAACGGGTGGACGGTGATCAGCCGGGCCATGCCGAAGGCCGCCGCGTCGAGGGCGGGCGCGGTCGTCCGCTCGGCCCAGCGGTGCCAGCGCTCCATGTGGTCGCGCAGCTCACGCCCCGGCGCGACGGCGATGGTGAAGACCCGGCCGTCGGCCCAGGTGATCCTGGCCGTGGTGCGGCGGAAACCGCCCGTCGCGGGGATGCTGGGGTCCCCGGCGACGATCATCTCGTGCAGCTCGCACAGCGCGTCCGGGGTGAAACAGGGCCTGCGGCCGGGGTGTTCGCGCACCTCGGCGCGGACCGAGGCGACGGCGAGCAGCCCGGCGGCGGCCCGCTGTTCGGCGGCTCCGGCGATCAGCCCGGTGACCTGGTTGCCGGGGACGCGGGCGACATGGCGGCTGTGCACGGCCGTACGGAACCGGGGCCGGTGGAACAGGTCGGGGTCGTCCAGGTGGCGGCGGGCCGTCTCGGCGAGGGTGGCCAGGGCCGCGGCGGCGGCGGCCCGCTCGGGCCCGGGCACGGCCGCCACGTCCAGCGGCGGTACGACGGGGCCGACCCGTCGTACCGCCTGCCCCGAGGGGCGTGCCGTCATCAGCACCACCGGCTGGTGATCTTGCCGGTCGGCTGGATCACCTTGGCGTACTCGGTGCTGCTGTAGCCGAGCCAGTTCGTCGTGGTGACCGAGTAGGTGAACTCCTGGTACTCGATGAACAGGGCCCAGGACTGGCCCGGGTTGAGGGTGACGTCCACGCTGTAGGTGCGCTCGATCTGGGTGTTGAGCTGGACGCCCAGGGCCGCGGTCAGGACCTCCGCGCCCTTCACCGACAGGTTGGCGCTGGCCTGGTAGGACACCTGGTACTTGACCCCGGTGTTGATGCGCACCGGCATGGTGTTGGCGTTGCGGTGGCAGTCGGTGTGGCGCTCGAACTTCTCGCCCGCCTGGACGATGCCGGGGCCGCTGCCGGAGCCCCCGGCGGCGCCGCTCGTGGGAGGTATCTGCGGGTCCATGGGGGTCGGCGGCCGGGTGGCCTTGCCGTCGACGACGACCCCGGGCAGCGTGGCGTCCACCGGCATGTTCGGCACGCCGTTGTCCATGTCGAGCCCCCCGCCGGACCAGCCACCGCCGCCCTGGTCCCCGCCGCCACCGCCGCCCGGGTACTCCCACGGGTCCTCCGGCTCGGGGTACTCCGGCTCGTCGGGGTGGTCGCAGTTGGTCTGGTTGTCCTCGCAGGCGTAGGCGGTGTACGGGGCGGTCACCGCCGGTACGACGGTGAGCACGGTCGCGCCGAGTGCGGCGGCGACCATCATCTTGCGGAGCTTCACGGTTCCTCCGGTCCTTCAGGGTCTGGAGCAGGCCGCAGTCTGTCCGGCGCGGGCTCCGGGGCGCTGCCGTGAAAACACCTAACGGACCACCTAAACGGAGCGCCTGGCGGTGAACGACCGGGCGCGGGCCGGGAGATGAGAATTCCGTTCGGTTCCCCATGTTTCTGTAAAGTTGCCGCGAGGCGTGCCGGGGGGTGCGTTGTCGAGTGCTGCTGGGGGGTAGGGGCGTGGGCGCTGTGGTGGCCGGGGCGCCTCGTCCGCCGGAAGCCGTGGCCGCCGGGTTCGACCGGCTGCTCGCCGGGCTCGCGGCGGGCCGGGGCGGGATCGTGGAGATCGCCGGTGATCCGGGCAGCGGCAAGACGGCGCTTGCCGACGCCCTGGCCGACCGGGCGGCGGAGCGGGGCGTGGCCGTCGTACGGCGCAGCCCGGGCGACGGCCTTGGTGACGGGCCTGGTGACGGGCCTGGCGGGTACGCCGACGACGACCGCACGGCCCGCCCCGGCCTCGTCGTCGTCCTGGACGACCTCCACGTCTGCGACCCCGGCACCGCCACCGCGCTGGCCCGGGCGATCCGCTCGACGGCCGACGGCCACCGGCTCCTGGTGCTCGTCCACCGGCCGCGGCAGTTGCACCCCGCGCTCCTCGACGTCCTGGAGGAAGGCCGCCGCGGCCGCCGGGTGACGCGGCTCGAACCGCCCGCGCTCGACGGGCACGACGTGGCGGCGCTGGCCGCCGACCGGTTCCCGGCCCGGGGCGGACGGCCGCGTCACGGCGCCGACTTCGCCGAACGGTTGTGCGCGGCGGCCGAGGGCAATCCGCGGTACGCGCGGATGCTGCTGGCCGCCGACTGGGACCCGGGCCTGTGGCCGGAGCGGCCGGGGACGGACACCCAGGCGCTGCTGCGCGAGGCGAAGCCGCTGCTGCGGGAGTTCGCGGGACTGTCGGCGCGGGCCAGGACGACGCTGTCGGCCGCGGCGGTGCTCGGCACCGTGTTCCGCGCGGAGGACGTGACACGGGTGGGCGAGCTGGGTCTGGACGACGGGTACCGGGCGCTCGCCGAGCTGGAGCGGGCCGATCTGGTACGACGGGTCGACTGGCACGGCTCACTGACGTTCCGTCACCCACTGGTGGGTCATGTCGCGCACGCGGACACGGAGTTGGCCTTCCGGATCCGGGCCCATCGGCGGGCCCTCGCCCTGGTGACCGCGCGCGGCGGTCCGCCCGGGGCGCGGGCCGGGCACGCGGAGCATCTGATCGGCACCGACGGGGCGTCGGCGCTGCGCATCCTGGCCGCGGGCGCCCGGGACGTCGCCCCGCACCGCCCCGCGACGGCGGCCCACTGGCTGCGGCTCGCCCTGGAGGGGCTGCCCGACCTGGGCGGGCCCTCGCCGCAGCGCACGGCGCTGCAGATCGCCCGCTGCCGGGCGCTGATCGCGGCCAACCGGCCGGTGGAGGCCCGGGCGCTGGCGCACGAGCTGCTCGGGCTGCTCGGCCTGCACCACGACGCCCTGCCCCTGCGGGAGTCGCTGCGGGCGCACGCCGTGTGCGCGGAGGCGGAGCGGCAGTTGGGGCGGCACGAGGAGGCGACGGCGATCATCGGCGCGGCGCTCGACCGGCTGCCGGAGCCGCTGCCGGAGCCGCTGCCGGTGGAGGCGGTCGAGCTGATCACGGTGCACGGTCTGGCGCACGTCCTGCGCGGCAGCCATGAGCAGGCGCGGGAGCTGCTGCGGGCGGCGGCGCGGGTGCCCGGCGAGGCGGACCCCACGCAGCGCGCCGTGCTGCGGGTGCTGGCCGCGCTCTGCGCCACGCACTCCGGTGATCTCGACGAGGCGGGCCCGGAGATCACCCACTGCGCCCGGTTCGTGGACGCGCTGCCGGACGCGCAGGCCAACCGCACCCCCGAACTCCTCGCCCTGCTCGGCAGCGCGGAGCTGTATCTGGAACGGTTCCCGGCCGCCGTACGGCATCTGAGCCGGCATCCGGCCGAGGACGAGCTCGGCACCCACCGGCCGATCCTGCTGCACCGGCAACTCGCCCTCGCGATCGCCGAGCAGTGGACCGGCCGTCTTGAGGCGGCCGAGCGGCACGCCGGAGCGGCCGAACGGCTCGCCCACGCGCTCGGCGCCACGGCCGCCGCCACCCTGGCCCAGGCGATCCGGGTGACCTCGCTCGTCTGGTCCGGTGGCCGTGCGCACACGGCGGCGGTCGCCGAACTGCACCAGGCGACCCGGGTCCCCGCGCCGGGGCACAGCTGGTGGGCGACGTCCACCACCGGCCTCCTCGCCCAGGCCCAGCTCCTCACCGGGGACCCGGCCGGTGCCCGGCGCACCCTCCTGGAGGGCGGCGGCGGTGAAGAACTCGCCGTGGTGCGGCCGTTCACCCGGCCCTTGCAGCTCAGCCTGCTGGCGACGGCCACGCTCCAGTGCGGTGACCGGGCGGAGGCCGGTCACCTCGTCCGTACCGCCGCCGACGCGGCCCGGCGGCTCGGCCTCCCCGTCCAGGCGGCCCATGTGCGGTGTGCCGACGCCCTCCTGAAGGCCGCCGACGGCGACCACGACGCGGCTGCGGCCCTGTTCGCGACGGCGGCGGACGCCTTCCGCGCGGCCGGGATGCCCGCGCAGTACGCGTGGACGCTGACGGTCGGCGCCGTCGCCCGGGCGACGAGCCAGGGCCGTACGGCCGCCCTGCGCGATCTCGACACCGCCGAGTCCACCGCCCGCGCGGTCGGCGCCCGCCTCGTTCTCGAACAGGCCGCCCGCACCCGCGCCGACCTGCTCGGCGCCCCCGGCCCGGCCCCCGCCACCGACCCCGGTCTCGACGCCCTCAGCGACCGCGAACGCGAGATCGCCACCCTGGCGGCGACCGGCCTGCGCACCCGGCGGATGGCCGAACAGCTCTTCCTCAGCCCCCGCACGGTCGAGTCCCACCTGTCCCGCATCTACCGCAAACTGGGCGTCACCTCCCGCGCCGCCCTCTCGGCCCGCCTCCACCGCCCCGACACCGACACCGACGCGTGACCGAACGAGGCGGCGACCCGGCGCACCTGACCGGGCGCCCCGAACCTCTCCAGGACGCACGAAAGGCCGTTCCCTCATCGATGAGAGAACGGCCTCCGACCTGCGATGTCCGCATGGTCGGGACGACAGGATTTGAACCTGCGACCCCTTGACCCCCAGTCAAGTGCGCTACCAAGCTGCGCCACGTCCCGATGCTCGCGTGCTCCGGGGTGTGGCCCCGGGGCGGCGTGCAAGAGAACATTACCTCACTTCACGGGGTGGATCAGCACACGGGGTGTCACCGGGGGGTCCGGCGGAGAATGGGGGCATGGAGAGCGAACGCGGGACGGGCCGGGGCAGGGATCGGGACGAGGTGGGGCGGGCGCGGAGCGGGCGGCCGCGGGACGGGCTGGGGCGCCCGTTGGCGTACGGGGCCGAGGGGGTGGCGCGGCAGCCCGAGGGGGTGGTCAGGGCGCCGGACGCCACCGTGCGGGAGGCGCAGCGGCTGCTCGACGCCGGGATGCCGTTCCACGCGCACGAGGTGTTCGAGGACGCCTGGAAGTCGGGGCCCGACGGCGAGCGGGACCTGTGGCAGGGGCTCGCACAGCTCGCGGTCGGGCTGACGCACGCGGCGCGCGGGAACGCGACCGGCGGTGCGCGGCTGCTGCGCCGCGGGGCCTCGCGGGTCGAGGAGTACGGGCGGGGCGGGGCGCAGACGTACGGGATCGACATGGCCGGGCTGGCCGGCTGGGCGCGGCGGCTGGCGGGCCGGGTCGAGACGGCCGGCGGTCCGGTCGACGCGGCTGCGGAGGCGCCCCGGCTGACCGGCCCCGGGCACTGACCGGACCCGGGGCGTGACCGGGCTCAGGCGGTGAGCGGCAGCTCTTCGGGCGAGCGGTGGATCAGGGTGGGCAGCATGGTCACCGGCCGGTCGTCGGCGAGCCGCAGACCGGGCAGCCGTCGGAGGAACGACCGGAGCGTGGCGTGGAGTTGGACCCGGGCCAGCTGGGATCCGGGGCAGCCGTGCGGGCCGTGGCCGAAGGCGAGGTGCCGGGTGTGCGGGCGGGGCCGGGTGATGTCGAAGGTGTCGGGGTCCGCGTGCCGGTCCGGGTCGCGGTTGGCGGAGCCGTACGCGACGAAGACGGTGGCCCCGGCGGGGAGTTCGGTGCCCGCGAGGGTGACGGGGCGGGTGGTGGTGCGGCGGAAGCCCTGGACCGCGGTGTCGTAGCGGGCCGCCTCCTCGACGGCCGCCGGTATCAACTCGGGCCTTTCGACGAGCAGTTCCCACTGGTCGCGGTGGCGGAGCAGGTGCAGCAGGGTGGTGCCGATCAGCGCCGTGGTGGTGAGGTGCCCGGCGATCAGCAGGTTCTGGATGTTGGCGACGAGTTCGCAGCGCTGGTCGTGGCTGAGCGCGCGCGGGCCGGGGCCGAGCCCGGCGTCCGGGGCGAGCGCGGCGACGAGCCCGCTGATCAGGTCGTCGCGGGGCCGCAGCCGCCGGTCGCGGGCGTAGTCGTCGAGCAGCCGCTGGAGCGCGAGGACGTCCTCGGCGGCGGCGAGCTGCTCGGCCTCCGGGAGCGGCCGGTAGAGCAGGCGTTCCGCGCTGTACGAGGAGCGCACGGCGAGCGGCACGTCGGCCGGGTCGAGGCCGAGCAGCCGGCCGATCACGGTGCCGGGCAGCACCCGGGCGTACTCGGCCATCAGATCGGCCCGGCCGTGGGCGGCGAGGGTGTCGGCGAAGCGCTCGGCGAGGCTCTCGGCCCGGCCGGTGACGTACGGGGTGAGCGCGGCGACCCGGGTGGCGGACAGGCCGCTGTTGAGCGGCGCCCGGTGGCGGTGGTGGGCGGGCCCGTCGGTGGAGACCACGGTGGGGCGGGGCGCGAAGCCGCCGCCGAGGACGGCGAGCGCCGCGGGCGCGGGCAGCACGTCGGGGCGGAGCGACTGCGCGGAGGAGAAGTCCTGCGGGCGCAGCAGCACCTCGCGGACGTCGGCGTCGCGGGAGACCAGCCAGGCGTCGAGCACCGGCACATGGGTCAGGCCGGGGGTGCCGCGCGCCTCGGCGTAGAGCGGGTACGGGTCGCGCTGGAGCGCGTCGAGGGCGGTGTGGTGCGCCCGTCGGGCGGCCGCCGCCTCGGCGGCGGTGTCCCGAGCCTGTGCCTCGTCCATCTGCGCCTCCTTATGGCGGCCATGGTGGAGGGGGTGCGGCGAGGAGGCCAGGGGTACGGCACGGGCTGGCCGGAATCCCGCGCCGACGCGGCGCACGGCCGCCCGTTCCCCGGTCCGCTCCGCCGTCGCCCGGTCAGGGGCGGGCGAGCAGTTCGGCAAGGACCGCCGTGTGGCTCACCGAGGGGTCCTTCGCGGCCGTGAGCAGGGTGACCGGCCCCCGCTCGGTCCAGGCGCGGAGCGCGTCGAGGGCCTCGGCGGCGGCCGGTTCGGCGAGCTCGTGCTCGTACCGGCGGCGGAACTCCTCGTACCCGCCGTCCGTGGCGTGGTACCAGCGGCGCAGCTCGTTCGAGGGGGTGAGCGCCTTGGGCCATTCGTCGAGGTGGGCGTCGGCCTTGCTGAGGCCGCGCGGCCAGAGCCGGTCGACGAGCACCCGCAGTCCGTCGTCGGGCTCCGGCGGCTCGTAGACGCGACGGACCCTGAGCCGGGCCCGGCCCGGGCCGGTGGGGGGTGGGGTGTCGGGCATGACCTCAGGGTGCCGGACGGCGGGGCGGCTCACACCTCGGCCGGGTGCCCCGGGGCGGACGAGGCGGACGAGGCGCCCGGGGCGGGCGGGGCGGGCGGGGCGGGCGGATCGGCAGGGGCGGCCGGGGCGGCGCCGAGGGCGGGCAGCAGCACCGCGTCGACGAAGGTCCGCAGGGTGTCGGTGTCCGTGAAGCGCTCCTCGAAGAGGCGCTCGACCCGGAACATGCCCATGAAGCAGGGGGCGACGAAGGCGATCGCCGGGTTGTCGGCGGCGATCTCGCCGCGCTCGACCGCTCGCGTGAGGATCGCGTCCAGGGCGGCCACCTCGGGCGCGATGACGGTCTCGCGGAAGGCGGCCCGCAGGTCGGGGTGCTGGATGTACGCCTGGGCGACCGCTTCCATCAGTTCGGCGTCGCGTTCGCGCCGTGAGGCGGCGATCCGGGCGGCCTCGCGCAGGTCGGCGACGAGCGAGCCGGTGTCGATCCCGGCGAAGACGGCGCAGCGCCGCTTGTCGAGGGCGGCGGTGACCAGGCGGGTCTTGGTGCCCCACTGGCGGTAGAGGGTGGCCTTGCCGCACTTGGTGCGGGCGGCGACGCCCTCCATGGTGACGGAGTCGTAGCCGCCCTCGCGCAGCAGGCAGATCACCGCCTCGTACAGCTCGTCCTCCCGCTCGGGGGTGAGCTTGCCGCGGCGGGCGGCGGCCGTCGCTGCCTGCGTGGACATCGATTCCTCCCGGTCTGCCCGTCGACCCCTGTCCGTGACGCGTCGCGCCACCTGATCCGTGCCCGGACCGGCGGCCCCGAACCGTGCCCGAACCGTGTCCGACGGGCTGCCCGAGGGGCCGCCCGAGGAGCTGTCGGCGCCGCACCTCCGAGAGTAGAGGGCACACAATCGAGACGCAAACGTATCGAGACGCTTGCGTCTCGATGAATTCGGATCTAGAGTTCCTGCGTTTGATGTCCGGATTGACGGTAAAAAGGGGCCGCGGGATGGCTGCCGGGACTGGCGGGATACGAAGCACCCGTCCTACGGGACGGGCGGCGACCGCTACCCCCGTACGCCCACCACTGGTGCGTGAGCTGCTGCTTGTGACAGCGCTGTTCCTCGTCTACAAGTTCGGCCGGCTGTTCGCGAACGGGCACGAGACCCGTGCCTTCCGCAACGCCGACCGCGTCTGGGACCTGGAGCGGGCGCTCCATCTGCCCGGCGAGGGGACCGTGCAGCAGCTCCTGATGCACGGCGAGGCCCTGATCAAGGTCGCCAACACGTACTACGCGGCCGTGCACTTCCCGGCCACCCTCGCCTTCCTGGCCTGGCTCTACTGGCGCCGCCCGGCCCACTACCTGTGGTCGCGCCGGGTGCTCGCGCTGCTCACCGGCACCGCCCTCGCGCTGCACCTGCTGATCCCGCTCGCGCCGCCCCGGATGCTCGCGGCGAGCGGTCTGATCGACACCGCACGGGTGTACGGGCCCTCGGTGTACGGCGCGACGCCGGAGACCGACTCCATGGCGAACCAGTTCGCCGCGATGCCCTCGCTGCACTTCGGCTGGGCGCTGATGGTCGCCATCGGCCTGATCGCCGCGACCCGCTCGCGCGGCCGGTGGCTGTGGCTGCTCCACCCGCTGCTCACCCTGGTGGTGATCGTCGGCACCGCCAACCACTACTGGCTCGACGCGCTGGTCGCCACCGGGCTCCTCGGCATCGCGCTGTACGTGGTGCCCGCGCCCGGACGCTCCGAGCGCGCCCGGGCGGCCGGCGCGGGCCGGGACGACGGCGGACGGAACGGCACCGGTCGGGACGGCGCCGGGCACGACAGCGGCTCGGCGGGACCCGGCCGGGGCCGCCGCGGCGGCGTCGAGCTGCCCGCCCCGCTCACCCCGGTCACCGCCGCCGCGAGCTCCGGAGCGGTGCGATGAACGCCGTCGGCGGGGCCACCGGAACCGTGATCGCCGTCCTGCTGTCCCTGGTGTCGGCCGCCGGGTACGCGCTCGCCGCCGTCGCCCAGTCCCGGCTGGCGTCCGCCTCCACCGGCGGCCCCGGCGCGCTGCGCCGGCTGCTCGGCCGCCCGCAGTGGTGGTGGGCGGTCGGCCTGAACGCCGGGGGCGCGCTCGCGCACGTCGCCGCGCTGCACTACGGCCCGCTCACCCTGGTCCAGCCGCTCGGCGCGCTCACCCTGGTGGCGGCGCTGCCGATCGGCGCGTACGGCGCCCGGCGCCGGGTCACCCGGGTCGAGTGGCGGGGCGCCCTGTGCACCCTGGCCGGTCTGGTCGGCCTGGTCGCGGTGACCGGTCCCGCCGATCCGGGCGATGCGCTCGACCTGCGCGAGACGCTGATCGTGACGGCGGTGACGCTGCTGCTCATCGGGCTGCTCGCGGCCCGCAGCCAGGGCCGGGCCCGGAGCGCCGAGGGTTCCGACGGCCGCCGCCCGCAGGGCGGCGGGCTCGGGCCCGCGACGGCCTCCGGGGTCGCCTCCGCGGTCGGTTCGGCGCTGACCCAGACGCTGACCGCCGCGCTCGCCCGCGATCTGCCCGGCGGGCCGACCGTCTGGTGGCAGACCGCGCTGCTCGCGCTGCTCGTCGCCGCGTTCGCGGTGGGCGGGCTGCTGCTCTCCCAGATCGCCTACCGGGGCGGCGGCCTCGCCGCACCCCTCGCCGTGGTCAACATCGCCAACCCGGCCGCCGCCGCGGTGATCGGCGTGGCACTGCTGGGCGAAGGCTTCCGGGCGGGCGTCTGGGGCTGGCTGGTGGCCGCCGGGGCGTCGCTCGTGGCCGCGCGCGGCGTGGTCCTGCTCACCACGGGCCGGGCGCCGGAGCCGACGGCCACGCCGGAGCCTGTGGCCGTCGGGGAGACCGTGGCCGTACGGGAGACGGTGGCCGTGGTGGGGCGGCCGGACCCGGTGGACCTGGCGGACCTGGTGGACCGGGTGGACCGGGTGGATCTGGTCCCCTCGCCCCGGAGCACGAGCCGGACGGCGACCCCGACGACGCCGCGGGTGGAGCGGACGGACCGGGGCGACGGCGGTGGCGCGCCCCTGCCCGTACCGGACACGGGGCCGCTGCCCGAACCCGTTCGCTGACGGTCCGCGACGGTCCGCCGCACCGCGCGACGGGGCGGCGACACCGGGCGGCGCGGAGGGCGGAACCTGAACGGCGCGCCTGCGACCAGGGGTTCGGGATCCGGCCAGAAGGCGCTGTCGGCGCCACGGTACGGACCGGTCGCGCAGCTATGCTCGTCCGCTCCCCCCTCCCCCGTCGTCGAAGGGACCCCCATGACCCTCCACGTATCCCGTGCTTCCCTCCAGGACTGGGCGCTGGTGCGCGACTGGTGCGCGACGGAGGGCTGGAACCCCGGTGCGGCCGACGCGTCGGTGTTCTTCGCCCAGGATCCGGACGGCTTCTTCGTCGGGCGCGTCGACGGGGAGCCGGTCTCGGCGATCTCGGTCGTCAACTACGACGCGGATTATTCATTCCTGGGGTTCTATCTGGTCCGGCCGGATCTGCGCGGTCAGGGCCATGGTCTGGCCACCTGGCGGGCGGCCCTCGCGCACGCGGGCGACCGGACGGTGGGCCTCGACGGGGTGCCGGCGCAGCAGGACAACTACCGGCGTTCCGGCTTCGCCCCGGCCTACCGCACCGCCCGCTACGTCGGCGAGGTGCCGCTGCCGGACCGGCCGGTGACCGGGGTGGTGCCGGTGGACCGGGTGGACCCGGCGGCGCTCGCCGCGTACGACAGCGCGTGTCATCCGGCGGACCGGCCGCGCTTCCTGACGCCGTGGGTGAGCGCGCCGGGGCACCGGGCGCTGGCCCGGGTGACCGACGGGCGGCTCACCGGCTACGGCGTGGTGCGCCCGGCCGAGTCGGAGGCCCGGATCGGTCCGCTGTTCGCGGACACGCCCGCCGACGCGTCGGCGCTGCTCGACGCGCTGGCCACGGAGGCGCGGGCGTTCGGCGCGCCGAGGGTCGCGGTCGACATGCCGGAGGCGAATCCGGCGGCGGCCCGGCTCGCGCTGTCGCGCGGTCTCGAGCCGTCCTTCGAGACGGCCCGGATGTACACGGGACCGATCCGTCCGGTCGCCCAGGACCGGATCTTCGCGGTCACCACCCTCGAACTGGGCTGACCTTCACTCCCGTCCCACCTGCCCCACTGCCGGTCCCGGTGCCGGTCCCGGTGGCGATCCCGTCCTTCCCGAGCGGGGGACGGGGCAGGCGGCGGGGCCGCCGCCGTCGGGCACGGGGCCCTGCCGCGGCCCGCCGCGCGGACCCGGCCGCCCAGGACCCGGGCCCTTCACCGTCCGGTACGGATGCCCCGGCACGGCCCCGCTGTCGGTGAGCGGCCGGTACGCCGCCCCGCGCGCCACCGGCCCCTGCCCGCCGACCCGGCCGAGCCCGCCCGGATCCCGACGCCCGGGTCCCACCGCCCGGCCCGCCCCGGGCCCCGCCCCTCCCCCACCCCTCCCTCCCCCGAGGGTCGACAAGGGTTTTCCCCGTATCGAGTTCACCTCGGCGTTCCCTACTGTCTGCCGCACCGGAAGCTCCCGCCGCCCTCCTCGCCTGTCAGGTGCATGAGGACACGTGGGTGATGTCCGGGGACGGCCTTGACCCGGGCCGTCGCGCCGGTGGCGGCGCACGGGCCCCCACGCCCAGGGAACGGCGGTGCGACCCCACTTCGCCCCGTGGCTCCCGCGCCGCCGCCACTGCTCCCTCACGTCGTACTCGAAAGGGCCACACCTTGAACGGTTCCAGGCGGAGAGTCATATCCGTGGTCGTCGCGAGCGCCGCGATCCTCGGTGCCGCTGCCACCACCTCCGGGGCGTTCGCCGCCGTCCCCGGCGCCCCGTCCCCGAAGCCCGCGCCGGCCGCGCAGGCCCTGACCGCGCTGCCGAGCGCGCCGGTCGAGAAGGTCATCGTCACCTACAAGTCCTCGGCCGCCGAGGCGGGTTCGAACTCCGCCGCGAAGACCGACGCCGCCGACAAGGCCGCGAGCACCGGCGAGAAGCTGTCGTTCGAGCGCCGCCTCGCCGGCGGTGCCGCGCTCGTCGACCTGGGCGGCGCCGCGAGCAAGCAGGACGTCGCCGAGGTGATGTCCGCGTTCCGCGCCGACCCGCAGGTCGCCTCCGTCGAGCCGGACATCCGGGCCTACCCGATGGCGGTCACCCCGGACGACACCGACTACGCCAAGCAGTGGGACCTCTTCGAGCCCACCGGCGGCATGAACGTGCCCACCGCCTGGGACAAGGCCACCGGTTCCGGCGTCACCGTCGCCGTCATCGACACCGGCTACGCCGCCCACTCGGACGTGGCGGGCAACATCGTGTCCGGCTACGACTTCATCTCCACCGCCGCCGACGCCCGCGACGGCAACGGCCGGGACGCGGACGCCAAGGACGAGGGCGACTGGAACGCCACCGACGGCGAGTGCGGCACCGGCTCCAAGGCGTCCAACTCCTCCTGGCACGGCACCCACGTGGCGGGCACCATCGCCGCCGTCGCCAACAACACCAAGGGCATCGCGGGCATCGCGTACAACGCCAAGGTCCAGCCGGTGCGCGTGCTCGGCAAGTGCGGCGGTTCGTCCGCCGACATCGCCGACGCGATCACCTGGGCCTCCGGCGGCACCGTGCCGGGCATCCCGGCCAACCCGACCCCGGCCAAGGTCATCAACATGAGCCTGGGCGGCGCGAGCGCCACCTGCCCGAGCGTCTACCAGAACGCCATCAACGGCGCCGTGCAGCGCGGCACCACGGTCGTCGTGGCCGCGGGCAACAGCAACGCCAACGCCTCCGGCTTCACCCCCGCGAACTGCGCCAACATCATCAACGTGGCGTCGACCAGCCGCGAGGGGAACCGTTCCTTCTACTCCAACTTCGGCACCATCGTGGACGTGGCGGCCCCCGGCGGCGAGACCCGCAGGGCCACCGACACGCCCGGCACGGTGACCACGCCGGAGAACGGCATCTACTCCACCCTGAACTCCGGCGCCACCGTCCAGTCCGCCGAGACCTACAAGCCCTACCAGGGCACCTCGATGGCGGCCCCGCACATCGCCGGTCTCGCCGCGCTGCTGAAGTCGGCCAAGCCGAGCCTGACCCCGGCGGACATCGAGTCGGCCATCAAGGCCAACGCCCGCCCGCTGCCCGGCACCTGCACCGGCGGCTGCGGCACCGGCATCGCGGACGCCGCCAAGACCGTCGCGGCGGTCACCACCACCCCGCCGCCCGGCACCGTCTTCACCAACGCGACCGACGTCACCATCGCCGACAACACCACCGTGTCGTCCTCGATCGCCGTCACCGGCCGCACCGGCAACGCCCCCGCCGCCCTCAAGGTCGACGTGGACATCAAGCACACCTGGCGCGGTGACCTGGTCGTCGACCTGGTCGCCCCCGACGGCACCGTGCGCAGCCTGAAGACCTCGTCGAGCTCCGACAGCGCCGACAACGTCATCGCGAGCTACACGGTCAACGCGTCCACCTCGGTCGCCAACGGCACCTGGAAGCTCCAGGTCCGGGACGTGGCCTCGGGTGACACCGGCTACATCGACAGCTGGAGCCTGACCTTCTGATCCACCCGGTTCGCCTCGCGAACCACATCAGCCCCACCCCCCACACACCAGCATCACCGCTGGTCAGCGAAGCGCCCGTGGTCTACACCACGGGCGCTTCCGGCAGTTGGGGGCTCCCCGCGCGCGACCGGCTCACCGGATCCGACCGTCCGTATGCCGGACACGACCCCTGGACGCGGGCGCGTCGCTCCGTATTCTCTGCGGAACGGGGCTCACGGGCCGGGCCCGCGTGCCGGAGGGTGGTGGACAGGTGACGACAGCGCCGCTCCGGCCTGCGCCGGTGGGCCGGGAGGAACTCCTCACCCGGCTGGAGCGAGTGCTGCAGCTCAGGGGCCGGGCGTTGCTCACCGGGCCGACCGGGGTCGGCAAGACCGAGGTCGCGGTGGCGGCGGCGGCCCGCGCGCAGGCGCGCGGCGAGACCGTGCTCTGGCTCGCGACGCTGCCCGCCGACCGCGGGATACCCGGCGCGGCGGCGGCCGCGCTCGTCGCCATCGTCGCCGCCACGGTGGCCACGACCGCCGTCACCACCGTCCCGGCCGTCCCCGGGCCCGGCGCGGGGGCCGCGCCCGGGCCCTGGCCCGTACCGCCTCCGTCCCCGTCTCCGCCTCCGGGGTACGGACCGGAGTACGGGGCCGGGCACGGCACCGGGACCGGTGGCCCGGCCGGTGCCGGGGCGCCCGACCCGTTCGCCGCGTTCCCCGTGCTCACCGCCCAGGTGCCCGCCCAGGCCACCGGCTCCGCCGACGAGGAGCGCCCGGCCGCCGATCCGCCCACCGCCCCGGGCCCGCGCGCCGGGCTCGGCGGCCACATCGGGCTCGGGGGCCAGATCGGGCTCGGGGGGCCGATCGGGCTCGGGGCGCTCGCCTCGGGTGCCTTCGACGGGCTGCCGGGGCCGCAGCGGGCCGCCGTCGCGATGCTGTGCCGGGAGGCGCCGCCGGAGGACGGCGGCTGGGACCCGATCGCGCTGCGGCTCGGCATCGCCGGGATCCTGCGGGCGCTGACCGGCCGCGGCCCGGTGCTGCTCGTGGTCGACGGGGTCGAGCACATCGACCCGGACAGCGCCGACCTGCTGCGCTTCGCGCTGCACCTCGCGCCGCCCGCGCTGCGGGTGGTCGCCGTGGAGACCCCGCGGGCGTACGCGGAGTACGGCGGCGGGCGCGCCGACCCGCAGGAGAACCGGCTGTGGGTGCCGTCCGAGACCGATGTGCTCCAGGTGCCCGCGCTGCACGCCGACGAGATCGCCGAACTCCTCATCCAGCACCGGCTGCCGTCCCGGATGGCCGGCCGGATCCACAAGGCGAGCGGCGGCAATCCGCGGCTCGCGCTCGCCGTCGGCCGCTCGCTCGCCGACGCCCGGACCCCGGTGCACCACGCCGAGGCGCTGACGCTGTCCGGGCGGGCCCGCGACCTGGCCCGGCAGTTGCTCGGCGCGGCGCCGTCCGAGGTGCGGGCCACCCTGCTGTTCGCGGCGCTCGCGCTCAGGCCGACCGCGACCCTGGTGCGGCGGGCCGGGCGGCCGGACGCCGAGGCGGACCTGGCGGCGGCCGAGCGGGCCGGTCTGGTGTCGCTCGCGGAGGACGGCACGGTCGCGTTCACCGCCGGGCTGCTGCCGTCGACCCTGGTGCACGACGCCTGCTGGGCCGAACGCAGCGCGGGGCACGCGGCGTTGGCGCGGGTGGTGGACGATCCGGTGGAGGCGGTACGGCACCGGGCGCTCGCCGGGGACGCGCCGGACGAGGAGCTGGCCGCCGAGGTCGCCGCGGCGGCCGATCTGGCCCGGCGGCGCGGCAACAGCGTGCTCGCCGCCGAACTGGCCCTGCTCGCCGCCGAGTCGACGCCCGGCGGGCACGGGCCCCGGCGCATCGCGCGCCTGGTGGACGCCGCCGAGGAGGCGGCCAGGGCGGCCCGCGCCGACCTCGCCATGCGGGCCGCGACGGATCTGCTGGCCCGGGACGCGGCTCCGGCCGACCGGGTGCGGGCCCGGCTCGCGGTCCTCGACACGGCGGGCCAGGGGCTCACCGGGCTCGACGAGATGTATGTGCACGCGATGGAGGACTCGGAGGGCGACACCGCGCTGCGGGCCGCCGTACAGCTCAGGCTCGCGATCAAGTACGTGCTGGCGGACGGCGATCCGCTGCGGTCCCGGGCGGCCGCGATGGAGTCGGCGGCGCTCGCCGCGTCGACCGGCGATCCGCGGACCGCCGCCCAGGCCCTGACCGTACAGGCACGGATGGAGCGGGCGCTCGGGTCGCCGGACGCCGACGCGGTGCTCGCGCAGGCCAGGGCCCTGGAGACGGCGGAGCAGCCGGCCGGGATCCGCAACGCGGCCCAGATCCTGACGATCCGTCATGCCCTGTTCGACGGGCGTCTGGTGGACGCGCGCAATCAGCTGGGCGCGCTGCTGCCGCTGGTGCAGCGGCGCGGTTCGGTGGAGGACGCCATCGAACTGCTCAGCACGCTCGCCGAGATCGAGTCGCGGATCGGGCCGTGCGGGTCGGCGCTCCACCACGCCGGACGGTCGCTCGCGATGACCCTGGAGGCCGGGCTCTCGCCCGGGCCCGCCTGGTACGCGCTGGCGCTCGCCGAGACGGCCGGTGGCAGTTTCGCCCGGGCGGCCAGCTACGCGCGGCGCAGTGTGCGGGCGTCGGAGGAGGAGGGCGACCGGGTCTTCCTGTCCCGCAGCCTGTACGCGCTGGGCCGGGTGCAGCTGGTCAACGGCGACGTGAGCGCGGCCCTGGAAACGCTGCGCCGGGTGGAGGCGAACGAGCGGGCCCAGTCGACGGTGGACCCGTCGATGCTGCGCTGGCACGAGGAGCTGGCCGAGGCGCTGCTCGCGCACGACGATGTCGAGGGGGCCAGGGCGGTGCTCGCCGAGGTGCGGCCGGTGGGCGAGCGGCTCGGCCGGACGACGGTGCTGCTCGGCTGCGACCGGGTGTACGCGCTGTGCCTGGCGGCGGAGGGCCGCACGGACTCGGCGGCGGAACTGCTCGCGGGCACCGCCGCCCGGTTCGCCGAGGCGGAGCTGCCGCTGGAGCGGGGCCGGGCGCTGATCGCGCTGGCCCGGGTGGAGCGCCGCCGTCGTCGCCGGTCGGCGGCGCAGTCGGCGCTGCAGTCGGCGGCGGCGGTGTTCGAGCGGGCCGGGGCGGCCCCCTGGCTGGTGCTGACCAGCGAGACCCCGGCCGGACCGGCGGCCGGGGAGCCGCCGGTGGGCGAGGAGACGTCGCCCGGGCTCGCCTCGCTCACCGAGGCCGAGCTGCGGCTCGCCCGCCTGGTGGGCCAGGGGGCGAGCAATCAGGAGGCGGCGGCGAAGCTGTATCTGAGCGTGAAGACGGTGGAGGCGCGGCTGACCCGCATCTACCAGAAGCTGGACGTCCGCTCGCGGGCGCAGCTCGCCACCGCGCTCAGACCGTGACGCTCGGACCGTGCGACTCGGACCGTGACGCTCGGACCGTGAGACTCAGGCCGTGACGCTCAGACCGTGAACGGGCGCTGGCCGAGGAAGGCCGACGACGGCGCCCCGGTGGTGTAGAGGTTCGGGCTCTGGGTGGGGGGCAGCCGGCGCTGGATCGCGCGGTGGAAGGTGCGGTAGTCGCCGCGGAAGGTGCCGTCGCGCCACACGTCGAGCAGCGCCTCGGTGAAGGCGCCGTTGACCGGCCCGTCGGAGGCGGTCTGGTTGTCCTGGCAGCCGGAGATCAGGATCACCGGCGGGCCCTGGCCGTCCCCGGAGGCGGCCGCCGCTTTCGCGACGGAGCGCTGGAGGTCGTCGTAGAAGTCCTGGTCACGCTCGTACAGGGCGATCTGGCGGGCCTCGGGGACATAGCGGGCCGCGGGTCCTTCCGCGCCGGGTCCGGGACCGGGGCCGGGGAGCTCGACGCTGCTGCCGCTGTGACAGCAGTCGAGGAAGGTGACGATCCGGACGCCGTCGTCGAAGCGCAGGAACTCCTGGTGCAGCTCGTCGTCGAGGAACTGGCGGTCGTGCAGGACCAGGGTCTCGTCGCGCCGGTCGGGCTCGTCGTCCGGGCCGGTGACGTCGGGGACCTGGCCGCCGTGGCCCGAGTAGCTCAGGAGCAGGATGTCGCCCGCGGCGAGCCGCTCGGCGGCGGCGCGCAGGGCGCCGGTGAAGCGGTCGACGGTGCCCTCGCCGGTGAGCAGGACGGTGTCCGCGAATCCGGCGGCACGGGCCAGCCGTGCCATGTCGCGGGCGTCGTTCTCGCAGGCCAGGAGGGTGCCGTCCCAGCCGCCGTAGGCATCGGGGTCGACGCTGTTCAGTCCGACGTGGAGGGAGAGTCCGGTGGGCATGGGGTGCCTCCTCGGGCGCGCGGGAGGGGGCATCGTGGGCGTCTGTTCGAGTGGCCTGCGGGTCCGGTGCCGTGGGCGACCCTCGTCCGCGCGGTACTTCCATCGTATGAACCCCAGCGATCCCCGGCAGAACCTGCCCGAACGGCCCGAGCGGCCCGAACAGTCCGAGCGGCCCGGCCGGGCCGATCTCCTCGCCGACCGCACCGGGTACGACGAGGGCTTCCTCGGCCCGGCGGTGCCGCTCGCGCTGCCCGCCCGCGCGTCGGTGCCGACGGTGATCCTGCCGTACACCCACTTCACCGTGGTGTTCCGGCCCGACCGGCGGCTCGCCGCGTCCACCGCCGTCTGCATCGAGGGCGGGCAGCTGCGCGAGGACATGCCGCGCGACGACACGTGGCTGTACGACCCGCGGGTCGCGCGCGAGCAGCAGGCGGGCGACGACGTGTACCGGAACAACAGCCTGGACCGGGGGCATCTGGTGCGCAGGCTGGACCCGGTGTGGGGCGCGGCGGCGGTGGCGGGGCGGGCCGACGCCGACACCTTCCACTTCACCAACGCGGCGCCGCAGGCGGATGTGTTCAACCAGGGCAAGCAGGTGTGGCAGGGCCTGGAGAACTATCTGCTCGACCACGCGGCCGCCTTCGACCGGAAGCTGGTGGTGCTGACCGGCCCGGTGCTGCAGGAGTCCGATCCGCCGTACCGGGGCATCCAGGTGCCCCTGCGGTTCTGGAAGGTGGCGGCGTTCATGCAGGACGGGGCGCTCGCGGCGACGGCGTACGTGCTCGACCAGAGCCCGGACCTGAGCCGGGACGCGGACCGGGCGTTCGCCGGGGCGACCCCGGGCGCGCCGCCGCCGCTCGGGCCGTTCCGCACCTACCAGGTGCCGGTGTCGGACGTCGCGGAGATCGCCGAGCTGGAGCTGGGGCCGCTGCCGGACGTGGATCTCATGCCGCCGTCGCGGGGCCCGGAGGACCGCTGGCGGCGCCTGGAGTCGTACGAGGACATCGCGATGGCGGACTGAGCGGGCGGCCCGGCGGGCGGTCCGGTCGGCGGCCCGACGGCCGGTCCGGCAGCGATTGCGCGGGGGCGCGTGCGGCGGGACGATGGCAGGAGCGAGCCGGTGTCCCCAACGGCGCGGGGACGCCCGGGCAGGTGCCTCATGCCGCTCACCGAGACGGAGTGGGGTCTCGTCACCAGCTGGGTGCGGGACCACCTCCTCGACGACCCCGATCCCCGCAGCCGTCTGCTGCGTTCCGCACTGACCACGGACTTCGTGACCGGCCTCCGGCTGACGGCCGACCGGGACGCGAACGCCCGGGTGGTGGTCGGCGCGGCCCGGCAGGAGATCGGCCATCAGCGACGGCTGCTCGACGCGCTGGCCAGGCTCGACGCGCTCGACCGGCTGGACGCGGTGGACTCCGAGGGCCGGGGCATGGAGGTACGCGCGCTGCTCGGGCGGCTGCGCGAGGACGAGGCGGTACGGCGGGAGGACCGCGACCCGTACGAGGCGGTGGTGCTGCGGCACGGCACCGAGGTGTTCCTCGACCGGACCGCGCTGCGCGGGACCCTGCGCCGGTTCGTGGCGGACCCCGAACAGTCGGTGCTCGTGGTGGACGGCGCCCCGGACAGCGGCCGCTCGTACACCTACCGGCTGATCCGGCACCTGGGGCAGCACACCGGGTTCCGGCCGGTCCGGGTGACGCTGAACCGGACGTCGACGGCGGAGCGTCTGGTGGAGCGGCTGTGGGCGTTCGTGGCGGGTCCCGAGGCGAACGGCTTCGTGCTGAACCCGACCCGGCTGAACGACCTGCTGCCGTCGGTCGACGACGCGGTGCACCGGATCGTGAGCCGGGCGACCGCCGCCGACGACCGGTTCTGGCTGGTGCTGGACGAGTGCGACGCGCCGGACCCGAACTCCGACGTGTTCGACTGCGTGGGCAAACTGGCCCTCGCCATCTACGAGCACACCCCCGTGCGCAACGAGACCGTGCCGCGCCTCGTGCTGCTCGGCTGGGACCGGGCCCGCCACCAACTCCCGTACGACCTGCGGAACAACGAGTGCCACGACACGGCCACCCCGGCCGGGCCCGAGGAACTGCGGGAGTTCTTCGCCCGGTTCCTCGCCGACGCGCCGGGCGCGACGCCGGGCACCGGTCCCCCGGACGGTGCCGTCGACGCCCGGGTGGTCGAGGAGGTCGTCGACGAGGTGCTGCGGGCGGTCGACGCGGCGGATCCCGTGGACAGCCACATGCGGCGGGTGTGCACGACGGTGGAGACGGCGGTACGGGTCCGCCTCGACCTGGCGCCGGGCGACGACTTCGTCGTACGGCTCCGCGAGGCGCTGCGCTCCCCGGTGTCGCCGCTGGTCGCCGCGCTGCCCGAGCTGCGGCGCGGCTACCGGGAGGCGGCGTGCCTGCTCGACAGCTTCGACCCGGCGCTGCTCAGGCTGCCGGGCGAGACGACGGCGAGCGGCCGGGCGGTCCTCGAACTGGTCGACGACTGCACGGCCTCGGCGGCCCCGCAGCGTTCGGTGCGCTGGTCGCTCACGCCCGAGGTCCGCCTGGAGGCGCTGCGCGGGCTCGCGGGCCCCGAGGCGGCCCGCCGGGCGCTCGCCGCGAACGAGGGCGTCTTCCCGCGCGGGTCGGGTCCCGCGGCGACGGCGCTCGCGCTGCTGTCCGGCGCGGGTGCGGGTGCGGGAGCAGAGACGGGCGCGGGCACGGACGGAGGGGCGGCCGCCGGAGTGGACTCCGCGCCCGCCGGGGCGGCGGCGCTGCTCGCTGACGCCGATGTGGCCCGGCTGTCCGACACCCTGCAGGCGGTGCTGTGGCTGGCCGAGGTGCCGGGCACGGCGGGCCTCGTCCCGGCGCCCGACGCGGTCCAGCGGCGCCTTGAGCGGGCCCGGCTGCTCCAGCCGCTGCGCCGGCTCGTCCGGGAGTCGTTCCACGGCCGGATCCGGGAGCTGGACGCGCTGCGCGGCTATCTCGCCCTGCCGACCGAACCCGCCGAGCCGCCCGTCCTGGTGCACGGCATCGGCGGCATCGGCAAGAGCACCCTGCTCGCCCGCTTCCTGCTCGACAGCCTGCGGGAGGCGGCGCCGGACGGCTTCCCGTTCGCCTACATCGACTTCGAGCGCCCCACTCTGACGATCCATCAGCCCGCCACCGTCCTCGGCGAGGCGGCCCGCCAACTCGGCGTGCAGTACCCCGAGTCGCGTGAGCGCTTCGACTCGCTCGCCGACCGGTGCGGTCGGACCGCCGGGGTGCAGCGCGGCGAACGCACCCGGCTCGACGAGCTGTCCGGCCTTTCGGTGACCCGCTCCACCTACAGCAGGGACTACTCGGCGGGCTTCCACGCCCGGGCCAGCGCCCATGAGCAGGACCTGGCGCGCGAGCTGGCCACCCTGGTCGGCGAGGCCGCCGCGCCGCCCCCGGGGGTGATGGAGCCGCCGCTCGTGGTGGTGCTCGACTCCTTCGAGGAGGCGCAGTACCGGGGGTCACCGGCGCTCTCGCGGATGTGGGCGGTGTGGACGGCACTGCGCGCCGCGTACCCCCGGCTGCGGTTCGTGGTGGCCGGGCGGGCGCCGATCGAGCATCCGGCGAAGGTCCTCGCGCCCCGCACCATGGAGCTGTCCGAGCTGGACGAGGAGGCGTCCGTCAGCCTCCTGATGTCCTGCCGGGTCGAGGACGAGACCCTGGCCCGCGAGCTGTACGCGCAGGTCGGCGGCCATCCGCTGAGTCTGAAGCTGGCGGCGCGCACCGCCGTGTCGCTCGGCGAGGACGCCCGGTCGATCGGCGAACTGCTCAGCGGGGTGACCGGGCGGCGGCGGCTGCGCGGCAGCGTGGACCGGATGCTGATCCAGGGCACGCTGTACGACCGGCTGCTCAAGCACATCGCGGACCCGGAGCTGCGGGCCCTGGTGCAGGCGGGGCTGGCGCTGCGCACGATCACCCCGGTGCTGGTGCGCGAGGTGCTCGCCGGTCCCGCCGGGCTCACCGTGCCGTCGGCCGCCGAGGCGGGGCGGCTGTTCGCGCACCTCACCGCCCGGATGGACCTGATGGAACCGGCCGGACCCGGGGCCGTCCGGCACCGGCCGGACCTGCGCTCGATCATGCTGCGGCTCTCGGACGGCGCCCGCACCGATCTGATGCGGGCGGTGGACACCCGGGCGGTCGCCTGGTTCGCGGGCCGCGACACGGTACGGGACCGGGCCGAGGAGATCTACCACCGGCTGCGGCTCGGCGAGAACCCCCGCACCGTGGAGGCGCGTTGGCTGTCCGGGGTGGAGCACTACCTGGCGGGCGCGGAGCGGGATCTGTCGCCCCGCTCGGCGGCGTTCCTGCTCGGCCGGATCGGCGGCCATGTGCCGGACCAGATCATGGCCCTGGCCGACCAGGAGGACTGGGAGCGGATCGCCGCGCGCGAGATCGAGGACCTGCTCACCCAGGGCTATGTGGAGGCGGCGGCACAGCGGCTGACGGAGCGTCAGCCGTGGACGCCGTGCAGCCGACTGCCCGCGCTCCTGGTGGAGACCCTCGCCAGGAGCGGCCGGGCGCGGGACGCCAGGGAGTCGGCGGAGCGGGCGGTGGCGCGGGCGCAGGAGGCGGGCTGCGCCGAGACCCGGCTCGAACTGCTCGAACTGTCCGCGCGGCTCGCCCGGGAGGCGGGCGACCTCACCGGGGCCGACCACGACCTCCAGGAGGCGGAGGCGGTGGCGACGGGGCTCGGGCTGCCGTACGAGTCGATCGGTGTCCTGGTGACCCGCTCGCGGCTCGCGGTGGACGCGGGATGGGACGCGACGGAGGTCGACACCCGGCTGGCCCGGCGGTTGCGGGCGCTGTCCGACGAGGAGCTGGCCCGGCGGCCCGGGCTCGCCAGGGCGGCGGCCGTCTCGGCCTGCCGGGCCGACCCGCCCGCGCTCGCCAGGACGCTGCGCCTGGTGGGGCTGCCGGAGCACGACGACGCGGTGGTCACGGTGCTGGCCCGCCGGTTCGCGCGGGCGGTCGCCGAGCGGCCGCAGCTGCGGGAGCCGCTGGCCCGGATCCTGGCGTCGGCGGCGGCGGGCGCGCGCGAGCCGTCCGGCGGCACGGTCGTGCCCGGGTCCGACGGCCCCGGCACCCGCTACGGCACCGGCACCCGGTCCGGACACTCCGGGTTCCGCTCCGGGGTCTCCCCTGGTCCCGGCGGCAGCGGCACGGCCTACGGGGCCGACCCGGTCGACGCGGTCTGGGTCGAGGAGGCGCTCCGGGCGGCCCGGCGGCGCGGCACCCTGGACAGCGTGGCCTGGCGGGCCCTCGCGCTCGGCGACAACGGCGGGGAGCTGCTGCGGGGTGTCGCGGAGGCGGTGGACACCGGTACGGCCGCCCTCAGGGAACGCAAGGAGCGCGACGAGCCCGGGCGCACCCCGCCGCCGGACCAGGCGCAGGCCGCCTGGCGGCAGGAGCCGTACCTGGACGCCGACGGGCTGCTCGCGGTGCAGAACGCGGCCGCCGAGGCCGGGCTCGCCGACCGGGAGCTGCGCGGGCCGCTGTTCGCGGGCGTCAAGGACCACTTCTGGATGTCGCTGCCGCCGCTGCCCAGCCCGCGCGCCCAGCTGACCGCGGACCTGGCGACGCTGAACCACGTCGAGCGGCTGATGGAGGGCGAGGTGCCGCTGGAGCTGTGGCTGCGCAACGCGATCGGTCTGGCCGACGAGCCGGGCCCGGTCGCGGTGTTCCAGCGGGCCCTGGACCGGGTGGTGCGGGACGCGGCGGGCGAGCCCGAACTCCCCGCCAAGTACCTGACGTCGGAGCACCTCACCGAGTTCAAGGAGGAGATCGTCATCCGGGACGACATGGTGCCCTTCGAGTTCCTGCGGGAGGGCTTCACGGCGGGCGCGGCGGTCGCCCGGGTGACCGTGCCACCGTACGAGTCGGGCCGGCCGATGCATCCCGCGTACCCGCACGTGGGCACCGGCTGGCTGATCGCACCCGGGCTGCTGGTCACCAACCACCATGTGGTGAACGCCCGCAACGGCATCGGCGGCGGCCGGACACAGGTCGCCGAGGCGGATCTGCAGCTCCAGGTGCGCAACTCCCGCTCGCGGTTCGACTACGGCGCCGACGAGGCCGAGACGGAGGAGGCGACGGCCTCCGCGCTGGTCGCCTGGGACCCGGAACTCGACTACGCGGTGGTCCGGCTGACGGTGGCTCAGCCGGAGCGGGCGGTGCTCCGGGTGTCGACCGAGCCGTACGAGTCCCGGGCCAACGACGCCCAGGCGGTCAACATCATCCAGCATCCGAAGGGGATGCCGAAGCGGGTGGCGCTGCGCAACAACCTGGTCTACCAGGCGGACGCCAGGAACCTCGCCTACTTCACCGACACCCAGGGCGGCTCGTCCGGCTCGCCGGTCTGCACCGACGACTGGACGGTCGTCGCGCTGCACCGGGGCGCGCGCCGGGTGAGCGACGTGGACTACCAGGGCAGGTCGACGGCGGTCGTCAACGTCGGCACCCAGATGAGCCGGATCCTCGCCCATCTCCGGGAGAACCGGCCCGCGTTGTACGAGGAGATCATGGCGGCGCAGGCCCGGCTGCCGAAGGAGGGCTGACGGATGAGCTACGGATCGCGCAGCGGCTCGCACAGCGGTTCACCGGTGGCGACCGGTCCCGCGCAGGTCTTCGGCGATCTCGGCGCGGTGGCCGAGCGGGTCAGGGACCGGCTCGAACAGGAGCTGGAGATCCAGGAGTCGGCCGAGGAGCTGCCGCCCGGCGTGGCCCCGGCCGCCGAGATCGGCCGGTTCGCGGCCGAGGAGCGGGCCCGGGTCCTGGAGGCGGGGGTGGCGGGGCTGGAGAAGCTGGCCGGGGACCGGGCGGACGAGATCGACGAGGACGAGTACTTCGGGGTGGAGGCGATCGTGCTCCTGGAGGGGCGCCCGGCGATCCTGGTGCAGGGGCAGGACTTCGCCTCGCAGCCGGGCGACTGGTCGGTGCTCGACGCCGGGCGGGCCGCGATCCGCGAGTCGATCGCCCGGGTGGGGCGGGTGGAGGTCACCGGGCATCCGAGCCTGGAGTGGATCGGCACCGCGTTCCAGGTGGGTCCCGAGACGGTGATGACCAATCGGCACGTGGCCGCCGAGTTCAGCCGGGCCGACGACGCGGGCTGGACCTTCCAGGACGGCATGTCGGCCCGGATCGACCCGGGCGAGGAGCAGCCCGGGCACCCCGCGCCCGGCCCGGTGCCGACCGCGGACACCCGGCCGTACGAGGTCGTCGAGGTGACCGGCATCCACCCGGACGTCGATCTGGCCCTGCTGCGGATCGCCCCGGTGGACGACGAGCCGCTGCCGACGCCGCTGGCCGTCGCGGCGGACGCCCCGGCGGGCGTTCCGGGGCGTCCGGTGTACGTGATCGGCTATCCGGCCTGGGACGGGCGGCGCAACGAGCCGGAGTCGATGCGGCGGATCTTCATGGACGTGTACAACGTGAAGCGGCTCCAGCCGGGCATGGCCACCGAGTTCACGCCCGGCGGCCTGGTGATGCGGCACGACTGCTCGACGCTCGGCGGCAACAGCGGCTCGCCGGTCTTCGACCTCACCGACCACCGGGTGCTCGGACTGCACTACGGCGGGCGCTACCGGGTCGGGAACGTGGCGGTGCCGCTGTGGGAGCTCCTGGAGGACCCGCTGCTCGCCCGCGCGAAGGTCAACTGGGTGTGACGGGTGGGGAGTCGGGCGGCGAGTCCGGCGGAGAGCCGGGCGCGGCGCCCGGGTCCGCGTGCGGGTCCCCGGCGTGGTGGCCGCCCGGGCGGTGGCCGCCGGTGGTGGTGCCGCCGCCGAGCAGCCCGAACACCGGGAGCAGACCGTGCGGGCGCTGGTCGACGGGCAGGTGGTCGACGAAGTGCACCTGGGCGCCGAGCGCCTCGGCGCCGCCGTCGGCGCGCCGGTCGTCGCCCACCATCAGGGTCTCGGCGGCGGTGAGCCCGAGCCCGTCGAGCGCGTACCGGAAGATCCCGGGGTCCGGCTTCTGGACGCCGACCTCGTACGAGAGGGCGTAGACGTCGACCCATGCGTCGAGCCCGTGCGCCCGGAACACCGGTCGCAGGTCCCAGCCGATGTTGCTGACGACGGCGACCGCGACACCGGCGCGGCTCAGCTCGCCGAGGGTGCGGGCGGTGTCGGGGTAGGGGTGCCATGCCTCGGGCGTCCGGTGGCGGTCGTACAGCGCCCGGACGAGGCCGGGGTCGGTGACCCCGGCGGCACGGATCAGCGCGGTGTACGCGGCCCGGTGCCGCGCGTCGTCGAGGTCGCGCTCCGCCCACGCCTTGGCCAGCCGCCGGGGCACCTGCTCCGGTGCCGGGCCGCCGGGCAGGGCTCCGTAGTGGGTGAGCCGCTCCACGGTGTGCGCGAACGCGTCGCCGGAGAGCCGGACATCGGACCCGGCGAGCACCGCGTCCAGCCAGTGGGCGATGGACTCGACGCGCAGCAGGGTGCCGGAGAAGTCGAACATGACGCCTTTGATCACCCCTCGATCGTAGAGCGCGCGAGCGCGAACGCGGGGAGGACACCCGACATCATACCCCCCAGGGGTATATAGTCGGGGCTGGACGACCGGCCCGCGACCACGACCGTGACCGAGAAGAACAGCAGCAGGAGGAACCGTGCGACGACGACTCACCGCGCTCGAACCCGAGCAGGCCACCGGTCGCGCCCGCGAACTGCTCGCCGACATCGTCGAACGGCACGGCTCGGCGGGCGAGATGGTCTCCACGATGGCCCACTCGCCGGCCGTCCTGGAGGGCTATCTGAGCCTGTCGCGGTCGATGAAGCGGGTCCGGATGGCCCGGCCGATCAGCGAGAAGATCTCCCTCGCCGTCCAGGAGTGGATCGGCTGCGGCACCTGCCGCGAGGCCCACGAGGCCGCCGCGCGCGCCGCCGGGCTCACCGATCTCGACATCGAGCTGGCCCGGCAGGGCACCGCCACCGACCCGCGCGAGGCGGCGCTGATCGCGGTGGCCCTGAAGGTGCTCGCCGAGCCGAGCGCCGTCGGCGACGCGGACGTGGCGGAGCTGCGCGAGCACGGCTGGAGCGACCGGGTGATCGCCGAGGTGGTCGGCGTCGTCACCCTCAACCTGCTGACCGGCGCGTTCAACCTGCTCGCCGGGATCCAGCCGGAGCCCGCGGCGGACTGACCGGCCCCGCCCGGCCCGCCGTGGTTCGATGGGCGGGTCCGCGCCGCACAGCCGAGGGAGCCCCCGTGTCCGCCGAACAGCCCGTGCCCGCCGCGCAGTCCACGTCCGCCGAGCGGTCCGCACCCGGCGCGGGGGCCGTCGTCGCCGTCCTCGGCGCCGGGATCATGGGCGCCGCGATGGCCCGCAGCCTCGCCCGCGCGGGGCACACCGTGCGGATCTGGAACCGTACGCCGGACAAGGCCGCCGCCGTCGCGGCGGACGCGGCCGGGGTGGTGGCGGTGGCCGACCCGGTGGCGGCCGTCACGGGCGCCGACGCCGTGCTCACCATGCTGTACGACGGCGGCGCCGTCCTCGACGTGATGCGGACGGCGGCCCCCGGGCTCGCGCCGGGCACGGTGTGGGCGCAGTCCACGACCGTCGGCCTCGACCAGATCGGCGCGCTCGCCGCGCTGGCCGACGAGCACGCGCTCACGTTCTTCGACGCCCCGGTGCTCGGCACCCGCGAGCCCGCCGAGGCCGGGCGGCTCACCGTGCTCGCCGCCGGGCCCGACGGGCCGCCCCGGGCGGCGGTGGCCCGGCTGTTCGACGCGGTGGGCAGCCGTACGGTGTGGGCGGGCGACGACGGCGCGGCGGGCACCGCGACCCGGCTGAAGCTGGTCACGAACAGCTGGGTGCTCGCCGCCACCACCGCGACCGGCGAGGTGCTGGCGCTGGCCCGGGCGCTCGGCGTCGACCCGGCCGACTTCTTCTCGGTGATCGACGGCGGCCCGCTCGACCTGGGCTATCTGCGGGCGAAGGCCGCGCTGGTCCTGGAGGACCGGCTGTCGCCCGCGAGCTTCGCGGTGCGGACCGCGGCGAAGGACGCCGGGCTGATCGTGGCCGCGGGCGAGCGCGGCGGGGTGCGCCTGGACCTGGCCAGGGCCGCCGAGGCGCGGTTCCTGCGGGCGGTCGCGCAGGGCAGGGGCGACGAGGACATGGCGGCCGCCTACTTCGCCAGCTGGGACGACGGGACCGCCTGAGCGGCCGGGCCGGATTGCCGGGGGACCCGGGCGGTGCGGTAATGGAGACGATGTCCACGGCCCCGTCCCCGGTCCGCGAGGCGCGATCGCCGGGACGCGCGCCACGAGTCACCTGGGAGCAGGCATGACGGACGGTCCCGAGCCCATCAGCCCCGAGGCGCAGCGGGCGCTCCAGCAGGAACTGGCCGAGCTGCGGGCCGAGCGCGGCTCGGTGGCGGCGACCCTGAAGGACCAGGACACGGTCGGTGACGAGGGGGACGCGGCCGACGAGATCCAGCGGGCCGACGAGCTGTCCCGGCTCGACGAGCGGATCGCCCGGGTCCAGGAGCGGCTCGACGGCGCCTCCGTGGCCGGGCCGCCGGACGCCCTGCTGATCGGGGTGGGCAGCACCGTCACCGTACGGTTCGAGGACGGCGGCGAGTCGACGGTGCACCTCGGGGAGCTGGCCGACGCCGACGACCCGGCGCTCGTCACCTCGGACAGCCCGCTCGGTGTCGCGCTGCTCGGGCGGCGGGCCGGGGACACCGTGTCGTACCGGACGCCCGGCGGGCCGATGAGCGCCGAGGTGGTCTCGGTCGGCGCCTGACCGTCGGCCGGTGGCGCCTGACCGTCAGCCGGAGACGATCCCGGCCGGGGTCAGTGCTGGAGCACGACGACGGCTTCGTCGGTGTAGGCGAGAAACGTCAGCGTCTCCTGGAAGTAGAGGTGCACGCTGTCGGCGTCGTGGGCGCTGTAGCCGATGGCCAGGTCCTGGCCGAGCCGGAGTTCGAAGTCGCCGCCCCGGGTGGACAGCACGAACGCGCCGGTGAGCGCGGGCGCCCAGATCGGCGGCCCGTCGAGCATCCGGGCGAGGTGCGCGGCGATCGGGTAGCCGTGGTCGGAGGTCTCGCTGACCGCGCGGTAGTCGTCGGCGCCGAGGAGCAGCGCGTACGGTCCGTCGACCCCGGCGAGCCGCAGCGAGGTCAGGGCGCGGCTGACGGCGTCGGGGTAGTCGCGGGGTTCGGCGGGCAGCGCGAGGACCGGGTTGGAGCTGCGTTCGCGCAGTCCGGCGATCCCGGCGGCGGCGTAGCCGTCGAAGACGGCGCGGTCCTCGGCGAAGGCCATGGCCCGGGCGGCGTCCTTCACGGGCTGCCAGTCGGAGTCGTTGGAGCCGCGTTCGACGTCGTCGACGGCGGTCCTGCTGATGGTGAACGGCGCCCGCAGTTCGACGAGTTGCCGGGCCTCGCGGAGCCGGGCGGTGACGCCGGGCGCGGGCGCGGCGATGTCGGTGAGGTGTCCGGTGCCGACGGCGGCGAGTCCCGGCCCGTCCGATGCGGGCACGTCGACGACGCGGCGGCCCGCGACATGGCGCCGGAAGGTGCGGGCGGCCTCCTCCTCGATCTGCGCCCATGCGGCGGCGGTGACCGGGGCGAGTTCGCGGTGGAGGTTGCTGGTCGTCGTGGGGTCGCCGGCAGGTGTCATGGTGCTCAGGCTCCTTTCAGGCTGCCGATGGCGAGGGAGCCGTCGGAGGGCGCGGCCGGTCCGGCGGGCGTGGTCGCCTCGGCGGGCGTGGTCGCGGGGACGGATGCCGACGCGGACGGCGGGTCGGGCAGGTCGTCGAGGAAGTCGGCGCTCGGCACGAAGAAGAGACAGCCGGTGAGGGCGGTGGAGAAGTCGAGGATCCGGTCGGTGACGCCGGGCGGCTCGCCGAGGAACATCCGGTCGAGCATCCGCTCGGTGACCTCGGGGGTACGGGCGTAGCCGATGAAGTAGGTGCCGAACTCGGCCTGGCCCACGGAGCCGAACACCATGTTGTCGCGGACGATCTGCCGTTCGTCGCCGTCGGCGTCGACGATGGTGTTGACGGCGACGTGCGAGTCGGCGGGCTTCACCTCGTCGGGCAGTTCGACGTTGGCGGACCGGGTGCGTCCGATGACCCGTTCCTGTTCCTCGACGCTGAGCGTGTCCCAGGTGGTGAGGTCGTGCACGTACTTCTGGACGACGACGTAGCTGCCGCCGGTGTGGTCGGGGTCCTCGTCGCCGATGTACACGGCGGCACCGGCCGCCGGGCCCTCCGGGTTCTCGCTGCCGTCGACGAAGCCGAGCAGGTCGCGCGAGTCGAAATAGCGGAAGCCGTGCACCTCGTCGACGACGGTGACCGCGCCGCCGAGGCCGTCCACGATCAGCCGGGCCAGTTCGAAGCAGAGGTCGATCCGTCGGGCGCGGAGGTGGAACAGCAGGTCGCCCGGGGTGCCCGGGGCGGTGTGCCGGGGGCCGCGCAGCGGCCGGAAGGGGTGCAGGTCGTGGGGCGGCGGGGTGTCGAAGAGGCGGGGCCAGACGGATGCGCCGATGCCGACGACGACGCTGAGCCGGTCCTCGGGCGCGCGGAAGGCGACCGACCGGGCCAGTCCTGCCAGGCCGTCGAGGGCGTCGCGGGCGGCGGACTCGCCACCCGGGTCCACGGTGACCACCAGGAACACGGCGGCTGTCGCGGGAGGGGCGAGGACGGGCTGCGGGGTGGCCACACGACTCCCTGAGATGCGCACGTACGGACAAACATCACTTTTCGGTCAGCAAGATCGAGGTCAGCGTATCCGCGCCCCCGGCCCCGCGCATCCCCCGTCGCCACCTCACGCACCCCCCGTCACCACCTCGTACGCCCCACGCCACCCGTCCCCCGCCACGGGCCTCACAGGCTCCGGGCGGTGATGTCGCCGTACGCCGTGGTGGCCTTGAAGCGCAGCGCGGACGCGGCGCCCTCGTCGTTGCGCAGGGTGTTGGCGACCCGGCCGTAGCCGGTGCCCGCGTCGAGGGTGGCGGAGACGCCCCGGGCGGCGCCGACGGTGATGTCGCCCTTCTGGGTGCTCAGCTCGACGGTGCCGGTCTTGGCCTCGTCGACCCGCAGGTCACCCTTCTGGGTGCTGAGGGTGGCAGGTCCGCCGAGCCGTCCGACGACGATGGAGCCGGCCTGGACGGCGAGCCGGGCGGCGCCGGTCTCGTCGAGCTTGATCTCGCCCTGGGCGGTCTCGAAGTCGACGTCGCCGAGGCGGCCGACACCGCGCAGGTCGGCGGCGGCGGCCTTGGCCCGGACCCGGGAGCCGACCGGCAGCTGGACGGTCACCTCGACGTGGCCGGAGCTGCCGAACAGCCGGTTCTCCGGCTGCGGGGACTCGATCCGCAGGACGCCGTCGGCGTAGTCGACGCGGACCTTCTCGGCGGCCTTCGCGTCCCGGGTCTTGGCCGGGTTGAGCGGCCGGATGTCGACCGTGGCGTCGGCGCGGTCGGCGGCGATGAGCTGGATGCGCCCGGCGGGGAGGTCGACGACGACGGTGACGGGGGCGGCGGTCGGGAACTTCTGCATGGTCTGCTCCGGCTTCCTGGGACACGGCTCGTTTGCCGCCTACTGTTTCTGATAACAGAAACGCTACGTTGCATTCGCGCTCCAGGCAACATGACCATGGCGATCCCCGGACAACCACCCAGCTCAGAACCGATAAATCGTTGCAATGGAAACCGACTTAAGGCAATGCCGGGGCGCGCAACGTTGCAATGAAAGACCCCTGAACGCACTGGGGACCCCGCTTGCGGGGCCCCGGGACCCGGGTTTGAGTGGGGAGGAACGACCCCCCACCCCCTGGCACCCCCGCAGCAGGAGCACCAGATGTCCATGGCGTTCGGATCCCCGTTCGGCTCCTCCGATCCGTTCAGCGAGATGCTGAACCGCTTCTTCGGAATGTCGCCCGCGTCCTCTCCCCCGGCCGTCCAGCGCGTCCCCATCGGACGGCTGCTCACCGAGTCGGCCCAGGAACTCCTCGCCCGGGCGGCGCAGCAGGCCCTTGAGGACGGCACCAGCGACCTCGACACCGAGCATCTGCTGTGGGCCGCCACCCAGGTCGAGGCGTCCCGCCGGGTGCTCACCGACGCCGGGGTCAACCCGGACAAGCTGGCCGAACAGATCGCCGGGGTGCTGCCCCGCGAGGCGGGCGAGCCGTCCGCCGAACCCGGACTCACCCCGGCCGCCAAGCGCACCCTCGCCGCCGCCCACGCCTACGCCCAGGCCGCGGGCGTCTCGTACATCGGCCCCGAGCACATCCTCGGCGCGCTCCTGCGCGACCCGGACTCCGGCGCCACCCGCTTCCTGCGGGCCGAGGACCTCGATGTGCAGCGGCTGCGCGGCGCCGCCGAGCAGGCGTCCCGGCCGGGCGAGGCGCCCGCCGCGCAGCAGCGGCAACCGGCCACCACGCTCGACGAGTTCGGCCGCGACCTCACCGAGGAGGCGAAGGCCGGGAAGCTCGACCCGGTGGTCGGCCGCGCCGACGAGATCGAGCAGACCGTCGAGATCCTGTCCCGCCGCTCCAAGAACAACCCGGTCCTCATCGGCGAGCCCGGCGTCGGCAAGACCGCCATCGTGGAGGGCCTCGCCCAGCGGATCGTGGCGGGCGAGGTGCCCGACACCCTCAAGGACAAGCGGGTCGTCTCGCTCGACCTGTCCGGCATGGTGGCGGGCGCGCAGTACCGCGGCCAGTTCGAGGAGCGCCTGAAGAAGGTCATCGAGGACGTGCAGCAGTCCGAGGGACAGATCATCCTGTTCATCGACGAGCTGCACACCGTCGTCGGCGCCGGCGCCACCGGCGAGGGCTCGATGGACGCGGGCAACATGCTCAAGCCCGCCCTCGCCCGCGGCGAACTGCACGTGGTCGGCGCCACCACCATCGACGAGTACCGCAAGCACGTCGAGAAGGACGCCGCCCTCGAACGGCGCTTCCAGCCGGTGCTGATCCCCGAGCCGACGGTCGAGGAGACCGTGCAGATCCTCGAAGGACTGCGGGACGCGTACGAGGCCCACCACCAGGTCCGGTTCGCCGACGGGGCGCTCACGGCGGCGGCCGAGCTCTCCGACCGCTACATCAGCGACCGCTTCCTGCCCGACAAGGCGATCGACCTGATGGACCAGGCGGGCGCCCGGGTCCGGCTGCGCAGCGCGGGCCGCTCCACCGAGGTGGTCAGCCGCGAGGACAAGCTCGCCAAGCTGCGCCGGGAGAAGGACGAGGCCGTCGCGGGCGAGGAGTTCGAGAAGGCGTCGAACCTGAAGAGGCGGATCGCCGAGGTGGAGGGCGAGCTCGCGGGCATCGAGGAGCGCCGGGAGGGCGTCGTCTCGGTCACCGCCGCCGAGATCGTCGCCCGGCGCACCGGCATCCCGGTCGCCCAGCTCACCACCAGCGAGAAGGAGCGGCTGCTCAAACTGGAGGAGGAGATGCACGCCCGGATCGTCGGCCAGGACGAGGCCGTCACCGCCGTGTCGGAGGCGGTCCGCCGCAACCGCGCGGGCATGGGCGACCCGGGCCGCCCGGTCGGCTCGTTCCTCTTCCTCGGTCCGACCGGCGTCGGCAAGACCGAACTCGCCAAGACACTGGCCGAGTTGCTGTTCGGCGACGAGAACCGCATGATCCGCTTCGACATGAGCGAGTTCCAGGAGAAGCACACCGTCGCCCGCCTGGTCGGCGCGCCGCCCGGCTACGTGGGCTACGACGAGGCGGGACAGCTCACCGAGAAGGTGCGCCGCCAGCCGTACAGCGTGGTCCTGTTCGACGAGGTCGAGAAGGCGCACCCGGACGTCTTCAACACGCTGCTCCAGATCCTGGACGACGGCCGCCTGACGGACGGTCAGGGCCGCACGGTGGACTTCCGGCACTGCGTGGTCATCATGACGTCCAACATCGGCGCCCACCGCATCCTGGCGCACCAGGGCGACGCGGCCGAGCTGAAGGACGAGCTGATGGAGGACCTGCGGGGGCGTTTCCTGCCGGAGTTCCTCAACCGCATCGACGACATCATCGTGTTCCACAGCCTGACCGAGGACGACCTCGCCCAGATCGTGGAGCATCTGCTCGACCGCAGCGAACACCGGGTGCACGCCCAGGGGTTGAAGCTGGAGGTGACCGACGCGGCGAAGAAGCTCCTGGTCGCCCACGGCCATCAGCCGGAGTTCGGCGCCCGTCCGCTGCGCCGGACCATCCAGACCGAACTCGACAACCGGATCGCCTCGTTGCTGCTCGGCGGTGAGGCGGAGCCGGGTGACACGATCGTCGCGGACGTCGTCCACGACACGCTGCACTGCACGATCCGGCGGGCCGAGCAGCCCGCCGGGGAACCTGCCGGGGCCGCGCCCTGACCGTCGTACGAAATGCCGGGCCCGCCCCTCCGCTGAAGGAGGGGCGGGCCCGGCCCCGTTCCCGCCGGTGGGGCGGCGGTCCGGGGGATCAGACGCGGTCGGCGGCGATCAGGAGGTACTGGAAGGAGCCGTCCTTGTACGACTCGATGAACGCCTCCTCGATGCCGGTGACCAGCGACGAGGTGGCGCGCAGCTCCCAGTACGGCAGGGTCGCGGCGGTCAGGTCGATCACCGCGTTCGGGACGAGCCGGTGGTCGGCCATGGCGCGCAGGTACTCACGGCGCGAGTGGATGTTGCACTCGAAGTGCGCGTTGATCTGCGAGACCCACTTCGACGGCTGGCCGTACTTGGGGTTCCAGCAGCCGGTGATGGTGACGTACCGGCCGCCGACCGAGAGCACCCGGGAGTGCTCGGCCATCAGGTCCTCGAGGTCCACGTACATGCTGGACTCGTTGTTCCACGAGCCGGCCATCTGACCGGTCTCGAAGGGGGTGGCGAGCATGTTGCAGACCCGGGCGTGCACCCGGTCCTCGATGCCCAGCTCCTGCGCCCGGCGGTTGCCGAAGTCGGCCTGCTTGGCGGAGAGGGTGACACCCTCCACCTTGCAGCCGAAGCGCTGGTTGGCCATCACCATCGAACCGCCGCGGCCGCAGCCCGCGTCCATCAGGGTGTCGTCGCGGCCGATCGGTCCGAGGTGGTCGAGCAGCACCTCGGCCTGGGCGGACTCGAGGCGGTGCAGCTCGGCGATCAGCTTCTTCTCGTACGCGCTGTCCTCGGGGTCGCCGAGGGCGGCGTGGTCGACGTCGCCGATGCCGTAGTGGTGGTGGTAGAGCCCATCGACGTCGCCGAGACGGAGGTTCACGGGCCTGGCCTCGTTGTTCCAGTAGCGCGCGATGTCCCCCTGGTAGGGGGTCGCGGGCGAGGGGACGAACGCGGAGGTGGTGCCTTCGGCGGTGGTGAACTCGGTGCTGGTCACAGATGAAAGTCCGTTTCTTACCAGAAGTCGGGGAGGCTGTAGCGGAAGGTGTTGGTCTGGTGCCAGTAGTGGTTGCCGTCCACCCACACCGCGACGCCCTTGAGGAAGCGCAGCACGGTGGGGACAGGACAGGTGGCGGCGAGAGCGGCGGCCTCGGCCTCGAAGGCGCGCATGAGGTCGTTGTGGACCTCGACGGCCTTCAGGTAGCCCTCCTTGGCGGAGAGGTTCTCCCGCTCCGCGATCACCACCGGCAGATTGAGGTGCGTGCCGGGACTGTCCAGCTCCTTGGTGTAGGAGTACAGGTCGTTCACGATCGTGGTCGCGTTCCCGGCGAGCGCGATGACCCGCTGCATGGCCGGCTGGGCGTGCAGGTCCATCGGCAGTTCGTAGCCGCCGACGGAGTCGGTCAGGGTGGGGCAGGGGCGGAAGTTGTTGAACTGGCGCATCGCCAGGTACTCCCACACCTCGGGCACATGGTCGGTCTCGGCCCAGGCGGCCTCGGCCAGGTAGCCCAGGTGCAGCCGCGCCATGTCGTGCCGGAAGCGGTCCGCCTGGGACGCCGTGGCGAGCTGCGTGAAGTACTTCATCGCCGAGTGGTACGCGCGCCGGGGCGCGTCCGACGCCAGCGACTCCTCCCACGGCGCCTGGTACTCGGGCGTGGTGTGCACCGGGTCCAGAGCGGTGTGGGCGAGCAGCAGCCGACTGCCGAGGCCGACCGGCGAACCGCCGTGGTCCTCGCAGTAGATGTCGTCGACGGCGTTCTCGGCGACCATCAGGCGGGTCGCGACCATCAGGTGCTCGATGCTCGGCGCGTCGGGGTGGCAGGCGACCATGTAGCGCCCGACGGAGAAGCCGTCGAACTCGTCCGCCCACTCCGGCGGGAACATCTGGACCTCGTCGACCGCCCAGTCCTTGATGCGCCTGCTGACCTCCTCGACCCGCAGCGGATCGGGCTCCGGGATCGGGTGGTAGTACAGGCCGGGGATGGGGTTGCCGACCACGGCGGTGGTGGCCGCCGGCTCGGTCGGCGGGTCGGCGAGGGGTTCGGCGGGCGGTGCGGACCCGGTCACGGCGAGGGCCGCCGCCTCCGGCTCGGGCCGCCGGGCCAGTGAAAGCGCCGTCGTGCCGAACCCGCTGGGCCCGCTCAGGATGCGCTCCAGAGGAGTCAGGGCTTCGGACACGACCGCCTGCTCGGGTACGAGTGCCTGCTCGGGTACGGAGAGGGTCGCGGGCTCGGTCACGGAGCCGACCGGTACCGGTACCGGCACCTCGACCGGTTCGGGCGCGTCGGCCGACGCCGGAACGGCGGCCCCGGCCGTCGATCCGAACGGCAGCGAGGGCGGGCCGGGCAGCACCGGCCTGGCGGCCGGAGCGGGCGGACTCACGGGCAGAGAGGAAAGCCCGGGATCGGGCATCCGTGGCTCCTTGCTGGGATGGTGGGGCCGTCCCGGCCCGGTGAGCCCGGCCCGGCGCGGCCCGCGGAGGAATCCTCGCCGGGGGTCGGTCAGTCGTGCCTGCGGGAGATCTGCACGTTCTCCAGGACTCCGAGCGCGTCCGGCACGAGGATCGCGGCGGAGTAGTAGGTGGTCACCAGGTAGGAGATGATCGCCTGCTCGTTGATGCCCATGAAGCGCACCGACAGGCCGGGCTCGTACTCCTCCGGCAGACCGGTCTGGCGCAGGCCGATGACGCCCTGGTTGTCCTCGCCGGTACGCATGGCGAGGATCGAGCTGGTCTGCTCGTTGCTGATCGGGATCTTGCTGCAGGGCAGGATCGGCACCCCGCGCCAGGCCGGGACGGACTGGCCGCCGAGGTCGACGTGGTCCGGGTAGAGCCCGCGGGCGTTGAACTCGCGGCCGATCGCGGCGATCGTGCGCGGGTGGGCGAGCAGCACCTTGGTGCCCCGGCGGCGGCTGATGAGCTCGTCGAGGTCGTCCGGGGTGGGCGGCCCGGAGTGGGTCTGGATGCGCTGCTTGAAGTCCGCGTTGTGGAGCAGACCGAACTCGCGGTTGTTGATCAGCTCGTACTCCTGGCGCTCGCGGAGCGCCTCGATGGTGAGCCTGAGCTGTTCCTCGGTCTGGTTCATCGGGCCGTTGTAGAGGTCGGCGACCCGGGTGTGGACCTTGAGGACGGTCTGGGCGACGGAGAGCTCGTACTCGCGCGGCTTGAGCTCGTAGTCGACGAACGCGCCGGGCAGCGCGGCCTCGCCGACGTGACCGGCCGACATGGCGATCTCGGCCTCGCCGTGCTTGTTCTGGCGCTGCTGGGGCAGCGCGCTGAACGCCTGGATGTGCGCTTCCAGGCTGGCGGCCTGGGCCTGCACGGACGCGAAGTCGGCGCGGGACAGGGTGAGCAGGGTGCCGGGGGTCTCGGCGGTGGCCGTGTAGTCCCAGCGGGCGTCGGCGTCCAGCAGGGCGTTCTCGCCGAACCGGTCGCCGTCGGCGAGGACGGCGACGTCGACCTCGTCGCCGTACTTGCCGACCGAGGTCTGGTTGATGCGGCCGTGCGCGATGAGGTGGATCTCGTCGGCGGCGGTGCCGCGCTCGACGATGACCTCACCCGCGCGGAAGTCGCGCTGGACGCACCGGTCGGCCAGCGCGCGCAGCACCTCCTCGTCCTCGAAGCCGCGCAGCAGCGCGAGTTCGCCGAGCTCACGGGGGATGACCCGGACGGCGGCGCCGTCCTGGACGAACTCGATGACGCCGTCGCCGACGGTGTACGTCAGCCGGCGGTTCACCCGGTAGGCGCCGCCCTTCGTCTCCACCCAGGGGAGCGTCTTCAGGAGCCACCGGGAGGTGATCTCCTGCATCTGCGGGGCGGACTTGGTGGTGGTGGCGAGGTTCCGGGCTGCCGCGGTGCTCAGGCTGGACTGCGGCCGCGGTGGCTCAAGGTCCGTCTCCGGGCCGGTCTCAACGGTCATGGGACGAGCTCTCCTTGGAAAAAGAGGAAAAACCGACACAATCTCTGGGAATCCATCCAGATCCCCCAGATCCCGGGGAACAGTAACGGGCGGGACACCAGCCACGCCCGGTCAGAACGGTGGGGTTACCTCGAAGCAGTGATCTTGATTCGTTCGGGGTTTATCCGGGCCGACGACGAGTTTCGAGCCACCGCGACGCGACCGTCGCGCCGCTCGGCCCCGTTCGCACACCCTTCGCCAACTCAGGTGTTCGCAAACACCGTTGACGACAGTCATGGCCACGGGCCCGAAAGGCGGGCAGCGGGAATTCGCACCCGTGGCGTCCGGGTACGGGCCGCTCACCCCCGGCCCACGGCGTTTCGGCCACGCATACCCGCCCCCGGCCGTCCTGGACCCGGCCAGGGGAGCACAGCCCGAACGGCCGTCCGGATCCGGCGGCCGGGGAGAGCGGCGGCCGGACGGCGGGGTCTGATGTAATCGTCCCCGGACGGCCCCGGGGACGGGGCCTTGCCGACGGGGGGAACGTTGGAAGAGCTGGGCGCGGCAGACCCGCGGCAGATGGGGCGCTACCGGCTGCTCGCCCGCCTCGGCGCGGGCGGCATGGGCCGGGTGTACCTCGGCCGGTCCACCAGCGGCCGGATGGTCGCCGTCAAGGTGGTGCGGGCCGAACTCGCCGAAGACCCCGATTTCCGGCGGCGGTTCGCCCGTGAGGTGGAGTCCGCCCGCCGGGTCACCGGCTTCTTCACCGCGGCCGTGGTCGACGCGGACCCGCACGGCACTCCACCGTGGCTCGCCACCGCGTACGTCCCGGGCAAGGCCCTCGACGCGGCCGTGCAGGACCACGGGGCCTGGCCCCGCAAGTCCCTGCTGCACCTGGCGGCGGGGCTCGTCGAGGCGCTGGAGGCGATCCACGCGGCGGGCCTGGTGCACCGCGACCTCAAGCCGTCGAACGTGCTGCTCGCCGTGGACGGCCCCCGGGTCATCGACTTCGGCATCTCGCTCGCCACCGAGGCGAGCGTCCTCACCCAGACCGGCATGGTGATCGGCACCCCCGGCTTCATGTCGCCCGAGCAGGTGACCGGGCGTCAGGTCGGGGCGCCGAGCGATGTGTTCTCGCTCGGCGCGGTCCTCGCGTACGCGGGCACCGGCACGCTGCCGTTCGGCATCGGCGCGGCACACTCGGTGAACTTCCGCGCCGTGTACGAGGAACCCGCGCTGGCCGGGCTCCCCGACGACACCGGCTTCGTCGCGCGCTGCCTGGCCAAGGAGCCCGAACAGCGCCCGACGGTCGCGGAGTTGCTGTTCGAGCTCGGTCGGCTGCTCGGCGAGTCGGGCGGCCAGACGTACGGTGCCGGGGTCCCCCAGCAGACCGACTGGCTGCCCGCCGGGGTGGCCCGGGCACTGCGGGACAGCACCGGCACCGGGACGGCGGCCCCCTCCCCCGCGACCCCGGCCGCGCCGCTCGACCCGCGCGACGCCCTGGTGAAGCGCCCGGCGCCGCCGGAACCCGCCGAGGGCCGGCCGCAGGGCCAGGGGCCGACCCTGGGCGCCGGTGCGGGGGCGGCCGGACCGGTCGCGGCGACCCCGCCGGCGGGCGGGCCCGCACCCCTGTCGGCACCGGAGCCCGCGCCCGTACCGGCACCGTCGCCCGCTCCCACGCCCGTACCGGAGATGCCGCGGACACCGCCGCCCCCGATGCCGTCCTCGCCGCCGCCGATACGCGTGCAGGTGCCGGAGTCGCCCTGGACGCCGCCGGTGGGGACCGCCTCGATCAGCGGAACCACCACGTCGACGCCGGCCTCCGGCGGACCGCGGGCGCGGGTCGCGCGCAGCCGCCGGATCGCGGCCATCGCCGCCGCGGTCGTCCTGGTGGCGGGCGGCGGCGTCACGACCGCGGTGCTGCTCAACCAGTACGGCGCCAAGGACAAGGGTGACGACCACGCGTCCGACGGTGGCACTTCGGGCGGCGGCAAGGACGGCAAGGGTCTGAAGACCGGCTTCGACGCCGCCGTCGGCAACGTGGTGAACGCCTCCACCAGGAAGGGCGGCACCCTCAAGCTGGCCAGCTCGGCCGACGCCGACTCCTGGGACGCGGGGCGCAGTTACTACGGCTGGGTGTGGAACTTCCAGCGGCTGTACGCCCGTACGCTCCTCACCTACGACACCAAGCCGGGCAAGCAGGGCACCGAGCTGGTCCCCGACCTGGCCTCGGCGCGGCCTGAGGTGTCGGCGGACGGCCGGACGTACACGGTCCGGCTGCGCCCGGGCCTGAAGTTCGAGGACGGCACGCCGATCACCTCACGGGACGTGAAGTACGCCGTCGAGCGGGTCTTCGCGCAGGACGTGCTGGTGGGCGGCCCGGTGTACTTCGTCGAGCTGCTCGACCAAGGACAGGGCTACAAGGGGCCCTACAAGGACACGTCGAGCGGCGGCCTGCGGACCGTCGAGACGCCGAACGACAGCACCCTCGTCTTCAAGCTCGCCAAGCCGAACGCCCTGTTCCCGCACCTGCTCGCCACCGGCGCCACCTCACCGGTCCCCAAGTCCCGCGACAACGGCGCCCGTTACGGCGAGCATCCGGTGGCCTCCGGCCCGTACAAGTTCTCCTCGCTCACGGCGGGCAAGTCCCTCGTGCTCGTCCGCAACGAGAACTGGGACCAGGCCACCGATCCGGTGCGCAAGGCGCTGCCGGACCGCGTCGAACTGTCCATCGACGTCAACGCCGTCCCCGAGGTCCGGGCGAGGGCGCTGCTGGACGGCACCGTGCACCTCGACGCCCAGCAGGGCGGGCTTCCGGCCGCCTCCGTGCCGGCGCTGTTGGCGGAGCCCGCGAAGAAGGCGCAGACGGACGCGGCGCTCACCGGCTATCTGTCGACGGTGGCGCTGGTCTCCAAGACGGCGCCGTTCGACAACGAGCACTGCCGCAAGGCCGTCCTCTACGCGGCCGACACCGGCGCCCTGCAGACCGCGCGCGGCGGCCCCACGGCAGGGGTTCCGTACGGCAGCATGCTGCCGCCGACGATCCCGGGCAGCGACGACTACGACCCGTTCGAGCTGACCAAGGGCAGCGACCGGAGCGCCAAGGCCCGCGACGAACTGCGGGCCTGCGGCCGTTCCGACGGGTTCAGCACCACCATGCTGGTCCGTGAGGGCCGGGTGCAGGACGAGCAGGCCGCGGCGGCCCTGCAGAACGCCCTGAAGCGGGTCGGCATCAAGGTCGAGATCGAGCGCCAGGCCATCTCCACCTTCTACGCGACGACGGGCTCGCCCAGCGCGGTGAAGAGCAAGAACTACGGCCTGATCATGTCGGGCTGGGCGGGCGACTTCCCGGAGGGCGGCAGCTTCCTGCAGCCCCTGTCCGACGGCCGTCTGATCACCCAGACCGGCAACACCAACCTCGCCCAGGTCAACGACGCCACCCTCAACAGCCTCTTCGACGAGGCATCGGCGACCACCGACCCCACCAAGGCGGCCGACCTCTACCGGCAGATCAACCACCGCCTGACGGACGGCGCGTACTACCTGCCGGTCAGCGCGAGGAAGTCGCTGAACTACCGCGACCCGCGGCTGACCAATGTGTACGTCAGCCGGGCGTACGGCATGGTCGACTTCCAGGCGCTCGGTCTTGAGGCGGGTGGCGCGAGCTAGCCGGAAGGCACCACGTGGCGCCGTGGTGGTGTCAGGCGGCACCACCCGACGCCATCGTGGCACCACATGGCGCCACAGGGGCTTGCCGTGGCGCCACTTTGGCGCCATGATGGTTCTCATGGACCTGACCCCCTATGTCGACCACCTCCGCCGCGAGCTCGCGGTCGCCGCCGAGGCCGGGGGCGACGAAGCCCGGGCCCTGGCGGAGCGGCTGACCGCGCCGCTGGAGTCGGCCACCCGGCTGACCTTGCTGAACGCGCTCTCGGCGGCCTCGGACGAGATCACCCGGGAGCTCGCGCCGGGCTCGGTGGACGTGCGGCTGCGGGGGCTCGACCCCGAGTTCGTGGTGACGGCGCCCGCGCCGCCCGAGTCCTCCGGCGCCGGTGACACCGAAGTGGCGCCATCGGCGGCGTCGATGGCGCCGTCGGCGCCCCTCGCGACACCGCTCGCCCCCGAGGGCGAGGACGCCGCGACCGCCCGGATCAACTTCCGCCTTCCGGCTCACCTCAAGGCCCGTGTCGAGGACGCGGCCGGACAGGAGGGCCTGTCGGTCAACGCCTGGCTGGTACGGGCGGTGGCCACCGCCCTGGAGCCGGGCCCGGCCGCCCGGCCCGCCGGACCGGCCGCCGCCGCGCCGCGCGGGCAGCGCCCGTCGAAGGGCAACAGCTTCCAGGGCTGGGTCCGTTAGCACCCGCCCGGCACACCGCGCACACCACCCACACCTCGCACTTCCCCTCCCAGTCACGAGGACGGCACAGCCATGCCTTCTTTCCCCACGCCCGAACCCATCACCGTGGTCCTCGAGTTCGACTTCGGCAACGTGCGGCTCAACGCGACCACGCGCTCCGACACGGTGGTCGAGGTGCTGCCCAGCACCGGCTCCGAGGGCAACGACATCAAGGCGGTCAAGGAGACGAAGGTCTCGTACGCGAACGGCGTGCTGACCGTCAAGGGGCCGCGGAGGCGGTCCGTGTTCGGCCGGACCGGGTCCATCGACGTGAGCGTCGACCTGCCGGCCGGCTCGCACCTTCAGGGCAACGCGCCGATGGGTGACTTCATCGCCCAGGGCAGGCTCGGCGAGTGCCGGGTCAAGACCTCCGTGGGCACCATCCAGCTCGCCGACACCGGCACGGTCGACCTCCGCGCCAGCCACGGGGACATCCGCGTCGCCCGGATCGCGGGCGACGCCGACCTCAACGGCTCGGGCCGGATCGACATCGGCGAGATCACCGGCACGGCGGCCGTGAAGAACGGCATCGGCGAGACCGTGATCGGCGCGGCGGCGGGCGGCCTGAAGGTGAACACCTCCATGGGGCGGGTCACGGTCGGCGTGGCCGAGGCGGGCGTCGACGTCCGCAGTTCCCACGGCAGCATCACGATCGGCGAGCTGGTCCGCGGCTCGGCCACCCTCCAGACCTCGCTCGGCGGGATCGAGATCGGCATCCGTGAGGGCACCGCGGCCTGGCTGGACGTCCACTCCAAGGTGGGCGCGGTGCGCAACTCGCTCGGCCCGGCGGAAGGACCCGCCGAGGGCGACGAGACCGTCGAGATCCACGCGCGCACGAGCGCGGGCGACATCGTGATCCGCCGCGCCTGACCCCGGGCACCGCCGCCCCCGCTGTCCGCCCCTGAGGGCCGGGTGTCACCGAGGACGCCCGGCCCCGGTCCCCCATGTGCAATGTCACACGTCACTGGAGTTCGTGTGTCCAGCCCCTTCGTCCTGCCGTCCTTCCTCTTACGGAGCTCCCGCATGAGCGACCAGACCGCACCCGTGACCCTCCCCACCGAGCGCGCCGCCGGCTGCCCCTTCGATCCGCCCACCGGTCTCGCCGGGCTGCGGGAGCGGGCGCCGCTGACCCGGATGGCCTATCCCGACGGTCATGTCGGCTGGCTGGCCACCGGCTACCCCGCGGTCCGCGCGATCCTCGCGGACCAACGGTTCAGCTCCCGTTACGAGTTGCTGCACTATCCCTTCCCCGGCGGCCCCGAGGGGCCGCTGCCGCCCGCCCCGGTCGGCGACATGACCGGCATGGACGCCCCCGAGCACACCCGCTTCCGGCGGCTCCTCATGGGCCGGTTCACGGTCCGCCGGATGCGCCTGCTCACCGAGCGGGTCGTGGAGATCACCGAGGAGCATCTGGACGCGCTCGAACACCACGGCCCCGGTGCCGACCTGGTCGAGAAGTACGCCCGCCCGATCCCGGCCCTGATGATCTGCGAGCTGCTGGGCGTCCCGTACGCCGACCGGGAGAGGTTCCAGGGCCATGCCGAGACCGTCATGACGACGGACGCGCGGCCCGAGGAGCAGTACGAGGCGATGCTGGGGCTCCAGGAGTACATGGCGGAACTCGTCGCGGCCAAGCGGGTGTTGACGTCGAACGACCTGCTGGGCGACCTGGCGCGGGACGCGGACCTCACGGACGAGGAGCTGGTGGGCATCGGCGGCTTCCTGCTGGCCGCCGGTCTGGACACCACGGCCAACATGATCGCCCACGGCACCTTCGCGCTCCTCTCCCACCCGGACCAGGCGGCGGCCCTGCGGGCCGACCCGGAGCTCGCGCCGCAGGCGGTCGAGGAGCTGATGCGCTATCTGACGGTCGCCCCGACGACCGTGAAGTCCGCGCTGGAGGACGTCATGTGGGAGGGACAGCTGATCAGGGCGGGCGAGACGGTGACCCTGTCCCTGGAGGCCGCCAACCGCGACCCGGCGCGCTTCACCGACCCTGACGTCCTCGACGTCCACCGCGCGGCCACCGGCCACCTCGGCTTCGGCCACGGCATCCACCAGTGCCTGGGCCAGCAACTCGCCCGGGTGGAGATGACGGTGGCGATCCCGGCGCTGTTCCGCCGCCTCCCGACGCTGCGGCTGGCCGTACCGCCGGAGGAGGTGCCGCCGCGTACCGGCATGAACATCTACGGGGTGCACCGGCTGCCGGTGGCGTGGGACGCGCGGTGAGCCCCCGGGCGGGGCGACCGTGAGGATCGTCCCGCCCGGGGCCCGGCGGTGCGGTCAGCCGGTCTGCGGGGTGGCGCCCTGCTGGTGGGTGATGGGGTAGGCGCCCGTGTAGCCGATCCTCATCGACTCGCTCAGCGCCACCGCGTTCGGATCCTGGGGGTTGTAGATTCCCATCTGCTGGAGGAATCCCTTGTAGGGACTCTTGGCGGTCGCCTCTCCCTGGAAGTACATGGCTATCCGTTCCTCCTGGATCGCCTGCTCGATCTCCGCCTTCTTCGCGTCCAGCGACTTCTCGTGCGAGTTTCCGAGGAACTGGCCCACCAGCTGATCGATCACACCGTGGCCCGTGTCGATGGCGACCGGGACGGCGACCGCCGCCGTTCCCACGGCGGCGGTCGGCAGGAAAGCGATGCCGCCCGCGATGACGGCCGTCGTGCCGAACTCCACCCAGCGGGCGCGCTTCTCCTGCTCCTTCTCGTACTCCTCGTACTTCTGCATGCCCTCTGCCTCGATCTGTCGGCCGCGCGACTCGTCGAGCAGTCCCTGGACCTCCGCACCGGTGCCGACGAGGATCTTGGCACGGCCGAGGTCGAAGGTGTTGTCCGGGCGCGCTTCGGCGGAGAGCATCGAGGTGATGTTGACCTGCTCGGCGAGGGTGATGTCCGCGTAGGCCGACGGGTGCTGTCCCGCTGCTGTCAGGAACTTCCGGGCGGCGAGGAGATCGATCTGGGCGTGGGCGGGGTAGTCCGTCTTCGGGGCGAAGACGCTGTTCGGGTCTTTTTCCTTGAGGGCCCAGTTCAGGTCGTCGATGTAACCGGCGCCGATCCGCCCGATGCTGTCCGCCAGCGGCTCCTGGCTCTTGAGCAGCGCCGCGTTGCCATAGGCGTCGATCACCTGGACCGCGACCTGCGCGGTCAGGTCGTCGCGTACGGCGACCGGCTGGGGATCGTCCCAGGCACGGCCGAGGGTCGCCGCCTCCAGGGCGTGGCCGAACGCGTCCGGCAGGTACTCGTCGGTGCCCTTGCCCCGGGCCGGGTCGTTGAGTCCGACATCCCGGAACCCCTCGTAGGCGTCCTCGCGGGCAAAGTAGCTGAGGTACCCGATCGGCACCGTCTTGCCGTTCTTGTCCTTGGTCTCCCCGAAGTCGAGCTGCGCCCCCGGGTCGACCGTGCCGTCCTGCTTGTAGACCGTCGGCTTGTCCGTGAAGAAGTGCTTCGCGGCCTCGGGGCTGTGGCCGAGGGCCTCCAGGATGCCGACCACCGGGTCGTACCCGGCGCCGCTGACGCCGGACGGGTTGAAGAGGTTCTTCTCCCAGGCGTCCCGCTTGTTCTCGGCGAACATCTGCGGGTTCTTCTCGTGGAGCTGGACCACGTGCTCGGCGATCGGGTTCAGGAAGCGGGGGTCGTAGTCGCCGTACCGCAGGATGCCGGCGAGCGCCTGGTAGCCGTACACGCCCTTGGTGTCCCCGGGGAACAGCGGGAGTCGTTCGGCGCCGAGCTTCCGGAACTCCGCCGACCAGGTGGCGAGCGGGCTGCCGGGCGGGAGGTTGTCGGGGTCGGTCGCCGTGGCGAGGGTGAGGCCGAGATTACGCTGGAGGTCCTGGACGTCCTTGAGGCGCTCGTCCTTGATCCCGGTGGTGGTGTACGTGTCGGTCGACATGTGGGCGAAGAAGTCGAGGGTGCCCTTGGGCCCGAGCTTCTCGTAGAACGCCGTGGTGAACACGGTGGACTTCTGATTGTCCGCCAGCAGCTCGTTGAGCTGCTGGAGTTCGGTGTGCGTGAGCTTGTCGCCCTTGGTGGCGAGATCGTAGGCCCGCTGGGCCTCCTCGGCGTCCAGGCTGGTGAACCTGGGGGCGGTGAAGTCGAGGGCTTCGCCGACGTTCGCCGCGAGGGCAAGGCGCAGCGACTCGTCGGCGTCGTCGCACTCGTCGACGATCGCTCGGATGCGCTCCTCCCACGCGGCCGCGGCGGCCAGTTCCTTCTTGTGCAGGTCGTCGACGTCCGGATCGTTGCGCATCGTGGGGTCCTGGGTGACCGAGTGACGGACCGTCACCGCGCCCTGCGCGTCGACGACGATGTTCGCCTTCTCCGCCCCGTCGAGGATCCCCTGGAGCGCGTCCTTGGCCTTCTTGAACGCGTTGTGGCCGTCGAGGAGCAGCAGGTGGATGCCCTTGGCCTCCTGGGCCGCGTCGTCGAACTCCTTGGCGACCTTGCGGATGAACGCCTGGCTGACCTCCGCGTTCACCCCGGTCCAGTCGGCCTTGTCGGCCTTGCTCTGCATCCCTTCCCGGGCGTCCTTCGCCAGCTGCGCCAGTTTCCCGGCCATCGTCGACCAGTCGTCCACCGCCGTCTTGAGCTTGTCGACCGGGGCGCTCATCACATTCGCGTACGTCAGCATCGTCCGGCCCCCGGCTACTTCAGCAGCTCGTTGATCTTGGACACGGCGGTCAGGTCGCCGCGGATCTCCGCGTCGTCCTTGGCGTGCGCCGCGACCGAGTAGTCCAGGTGGTTCGAGATCTGCGCGCACGCGTCCCGCAGGATCGCCACCTGCGCGTACCACCGCTCGTGCACCTTCAGCAGCTGGGCGCCGCTGGTGAACTGGGCGCCGGTGAGCGCGGCGGCCGCCTCGTAGTTGGAGACGCGCGGGATCTCCGTGTCCCGCCGCACACCTTCGTAGAGCACGTTCGCGTCCGCGCCGATCGGCCCCAACTCGTCCCGCTTCACCGCCAGATCCGGCGTCGCGCCACCGCCCCCGGTCTGATTCAGCCGCATCGCCACGGCCGGCTTCCCGGCCGCTTCCGCGCGCGACTGCCGCCATTCCTCCTCGAACGACATGCGTCTCCCCCGCTTCCCTGTCGTAGCTGTCTGCGGCGCCTCGCGTGCCCCGGCACGCCCCTCGGGCACCAAGGGCTCACCGTACGGACGCCCGCCCCGCCGCGCCAGAGCCGGGCGCGCCGGGCTCGGCCCGTACGGATCAGGCCAGCAGCGTTCGCAGGGCTCGTACCAGCGCGTCGACGCCCGCCGCCGCCTTCGCCCGGGGGCAGCCGACGTTGAGGCGGACGAAGCCGGGGGCCTGGTAGGTCGTGCCGGGCATGATGGCGACCTTCTCGTGGTGGATCAGCTCCCGCTGGAGGGCGTCGTCGTCGACACCGAGCGGGCGGAGGTCGATCCAGGCGAGGTAGCCCGCCTCCGGTGGCTGCCAACCGAGCTGGGGGAAGGCGGAGTTGAGGCGGTCGGCGACCATGCGCAGGTTGTCGGCCACGTATCCGCGCAGCGCGTCGAGCCATGGCCCGCCCTCCTCGTAGGCGGCGATGGTACCGGTCAGCATGAGGACGGCCGGCGAGGAGAGTCCGTCGGCGTCCTTGAGCCGGGTCAGATAGGCGGCGTGCGCCTCCGGGTCGCCGATGATGCCGTAACTCCCGGTCAGTGCCGGGATGTTGAAGGACTTCGACGCCGAGGTGACGATCGCCCAGCGGCCCGGGGTCCGGGCGTGCCGGGCCCAGGGGTGGTGGACGTGCGGCGGGTGGGCCAGGTCGGAGTGGATCTCGTCGCTGATGACGGCGACCCCGTGCCGCGCGCACAGCTCGGCCATCCGGTCCAGCTCCGCCGGGGTCCACACATGGCCCGTCGGGTTGTGCGGCGAGCAGAGCAGCAGCACCGACGTGTCGGGCAGCGCGATCAGCCGCTCGAAGGTGTCCCAGTCGCCCAGCGGGCAGCCGCGCAGTTCCCGGCCGTGCGCGGCGACGAGGCGGGGGAAGGCGTCGTACGCGGGGGTGTGGGTGACCACCCCGTCGCCGGGCCGTGACCACAGGTCGAGCAGGACCCCGGCCTGGTAGAGCACGGACGGCGCGTACGCGACGGTCTCCGGGCCGACCTCGGTGTCGTACCGCTGCCGGTACCAGCCGGTGACGGCGTCCAGGAAGTCCGGGTGCCGCCAGCGCGAGTAGCCGAGGACGCCGTGGCCGAGCCGGCCGCGGAGCGCGGCCAGCACCTCGGGGGCGGTCTCGAAGTCCATGTCGGAGATGGTGAAGGGGAGCAGACCGGGGACGCCGAAGCGGTCCTCGACGTAGTCCCACTGGGTGCACCAGGTGCCGTGCCGGTCGACCGGGGTGTCGAAGTCGTACGGGGAGTCGCAGGCGTACGGCGTGTCGCAGGCGTACGGCGTGTCGGCGTCGCAACGGGTGTCGGCGTCGTCACCGGTGTCGGCGTCGTGCGGAGGGTGGAGCTCGCGCGGGGCCATCGGTCAGCCCGCCGGGGTGAGCTTGGCGATGGCGTCCTTCACGGACTGCACCTGCGGGCCGATGATCACCTGGACGTTGTGCGCGTCGAGGGTGACCACGCCCACCGCGCCCAGCTTCTTCAGCCGGGGCTCGTCGACGAGTCCGGAGTCCTCGACGGTCATCCGCAGCCGGGTGATGCAGTTGTCGAGGGAGGTGATGTTCGCGGGGCCGCCGATGGCGTCGAGGATGGCGACCGGGTCGTACTTGCCCGCGACCAGCTCGCCCTTCGGGCGGTCGTCCGGGACCGCCGCCGCCTCGCCCGGGTCCTCGTCCTCGCGGCCGGGCGTCTTGAGGTCGAACTTCACGATGGCCCAGCGGAAGAGGAAGTAGTAGACCGCGAACCAGACCGCCGCGATCACCGGGACCAGGTACCACTTGGTGGTGGTGCCCTGGAGGACGCCGAAGACCAGCCAGTCGATGACGTTGCCGTCGGTGTTGCCGATGAATACGCCGAGCACGGCGGCGGTGAGGAAGCCGAGGCCGACCAGGACCGCGTGGATCAGGTAGAGCCAGGGGGCGATGAAGAGGAAGAGGAACTCCAGCGGCTCGGTCACGCCGCCGACCACGCAGGCCACCACGCCGGAGATGAGCAGCGCCTTGATCTCGGGGCGCATCTTCCGCTTGGCGCAGTGGTACATGGCGAGCGCGGCGCCCGGCAGACCGCCGAGGTAGGCGGCCATCTTGCCCTGGGAGAGGAAGTGGGTGGCGGTGGTGACGTCGCCGGTCGGGGCGGTGGAACAGTTCAGCTGGGCGTAGAAGAGGTTGAGCGCGCCGGAGACGTTGTCGCCGCAGACCATGCCGCTGCCGCCGACGTCGGTGAAGCGGAACATCGCGACCAGGATGTGGTGCAGGCCGATCGGGCGGAGCAGGACCTCGCCCATGCCGAAGAAGAACGGTCCGAAGACCCCGGCGTGGCCGATCGCGCCGCCGACCGAGCTGATCCAGCTGTTGAAGGTGGGCCAGGCGAGCGGGATGAGGAGGCCGATCGCGCTCATGGTGAGGGCCGAGACGATGGGCACGAAGCGCAGCCCGCCGAAGAAGGCGAGGGCGTCCGGCATCTGCTTGGTGCGGTAGCGCTTGTGCAGCACGGCGACGATCACACCGACGGCGACGGCGCCGAGCAGTCCGGTGTCGATGGACTTGACGCCGATGACGTCGGCGATGCCGTAGTGGGCGACGGCGTCCGCGTTGTCGAGGTCGACGCCCTTGGCGGTGAGGAAGAAGTTCACGGCGAGGTTCATCGACGCGAAGCCGACGAAGCCGGAGAACGCGGCGACGCCCTTGTCCTCGCGGGCCAGGCCGAGCGGGATGGCCATCGCGAAGAGGACCGGCAGGAACTTGAAGGCGACCGTGCCGGTCGTCGCCATCCAGGTGAAGACCAGGTGCAGCGGCTCCCACTTCAGGAAGGGGAGGTTGTTCGCGACCGCGTCGCTGGAGAGCGAGGAGCCGACGCCCAGCATGATCCCGCAGAACGCGAGCAGCGCCACGGGCAGCATGAACGTCTTGCCGAGCCCCTGCAGGAACTCCCACAGGGCGGCTTTGGCCTTCGTCACTCCAGGAGCACGTGCTTCCTTCTTCATGCGCGGAATCCTGATCCTGCTCGCTGTGGCCGGGCGGGTCCCGTCCGTCTCCTCCGGTACGCGCGAGCGGTACGCATGAGGTGGCCGGGGCGGGGCGCGGCCCGCGACGTCGCTGTCGCGGACTTTTAGGATGCGCTTACGCCGGGGCCGCGAGACCACGCCGAAGGTCCGGCGGCGGGGTGCGAACGTCACCAGTTCCGGTGCCCGATCCGAGCCGAAGGACTCCCGCGCGGCGGGCCCTTCTCCCCGGCCGGCCGGTCCCGGCCGGGGTCACCTGCCGGGCGGCACCTGCGGGGCGGCACCTGCCGGGCGCTGCCGGTCAGCCGCGCCACCAGGGTTCCCGTACCGTCTTGTCCTCCACCGCTCCGCAGTCGACGCCGTCGACGACCTCACCGGCCGCGATGTCCCAGCCGACCACCCCGGTGCCCTTCCGCCCCAGCTCGACGAGCTTGGCCCGGGAGGTGCCGTCGCCGGTGTTCACGTCGCAGGCCACGACGCTGGTCCAGGACTGCCCGTCGAGCGCGCCCGCGACCGCGAGGACCGGCAGCACCAGGACGGTGAGCGCGAGCGAGAGCAGCCAGGCGGCGTCGGCGGTGCGCTGGCCGGGGCCGGTGGGCAGGGTGTGGGTGCGTCTGCCGTCGCTGCGGGAGCGGCGGCCGGTGCGGTACTCGGCGATCACGCCGAGCCGGAGGGCGTACGCGACCAGGCACACCAGGAGTCCCCACCACCAGCCGTGGAAGGCGCCCAGGATGACGCCGAAGGCGACCGGCACGACGGCGGCCGTCGCCGCGACGTGCGCGAGCGAGAGGTTCCTGCTGCCCGCGGCGCCGCCGCGCGCGCCGAAATAGGCGTACGAGGCACGGGTGGCCACGATCGCGAGGACGACGGCGAGCAGCACGTCGTTCATCAGCATGCCGATGAGCACGTCGGGCCAGTTACCCGGCTCCATGGCGAGCAGCGCGTCCCCGGCGGCCCCGCCGCCGCCGAGCGTCCAGGCCAGCTTGAGGACGGGCACGGCGAAGACGACGGCGATCAGCACCTGATGCCCGGGCCCGCCCTTCCGGTCCTCGGCCCGCTCGCTCTTCTCCTCCTTCTCCTCCTCTTTCTTCCCCTCCTTATGACCCGTCTCGCGCTTCTCGCTCATGCGGCCAGTCTCGGGGCGCGGGCCGGAGGGCGCCCGCCCGGGACGACCGACCGTGGGCGGGACGACCGACCATGGGCGGGACAGCGGGACGGCGGAACCCCGGGACCACGGGTGACGGGGAAACGCTCAGTCGACGATCCGCAGCAGATAGGTGTCCATGATCCAGCCGTGCCGGGCCCTGGCCTCCGCCCGCAGCGCCTTGATGCGTGCCGCGACGTCCCGGAGCAGGCCCGCGACGAGGAGTTCGTCGGGCGTGCCGAGATAGGCGCCCCAGTAGATCCAGACGTCGTCGCCGTTGACCTGGTCGAACGACTCGTGGGCGTCGAGCATGACCACGATGTCGCCGTCGTCGGCCTGGCCGACCTCCGGGAGTCTGCGGGCGGGCGTGATGTGCAGCGGGCGGCCGATCCGGGTGAGCGACACCCGGTGGCGGGCGGCGAGCAGCGAGACGCTGCTGATGCCCGGGAACACCTCCACGGCGAAGGCGGTCTCGCCGCGCCGCTCGACGCTCTCCAGGATGGCGAGCGTGCTGTCGTAGAGGGCGGGGTCGCCCCACACCAGGAACGCGCCGGTCTCCCCCGGGGCCAGCTCGGTGGCGATCATGCGGGCGTAGATCTCGGCGCGCCGGGCCCGCCAGTCGTCGACGGCCTCGGTGTACCCGGCGCGGGCGGCCGGGCTCCGGTCGCGCCACGGATCCTCGGCCTCGACCACCCGGTACGGGCGGTCGGCGTGGTGCTCGGCGAGGAGCGCGTGCCGCAGGTCGGTGAGGGAGCTCTTCTCGGGGCCCTTGCCGAGGACGAAGAAGACGTCCGTACGGCGGATCGCCTTCACGGCCGCCAGGGTCAGCTGGTCGGGATCCCCCGCACCGATGCCGATGACGAGGATGCTGCGCGGTGCGGGGGTCATGGTCTCTCTCCTCGTGGTCCGGGGCCGCCGCGGTCCCGGGGCCGGGCCGGGCCGGCCCGGCGGGCCGGGCGCCCACTCAGCGCGCCCGCCCCGCCGACCCGTCACGGCGTCATGCCGTTCGCGGCGTCACACCGTCGGCGGCGCCACGACGTCACATCGTCATGCCGTCACGCGCCCCAGCGCAGCGCGATCGTGTCGCCCACGCCGATGACCTTCTCGCGCGCCGCACCCGCGAACGCCGAACCGTCGACGCTCACCTTCCAGGTGTCCGACCCGCTGTTGGCCTTGCCGTTCAGGTTCGTGACCGCGCCCGTGCCGGAGGACGGCGTCACCGCGGTGACGCAGCCCGCGGGCGCGCCCGCACCGATCGCCGCGTCGAGGACCGCGCCGAGGGTGGTCGTGGTGCCGGTGGGGGTGAAGGAGACGGAGCAGACCTTGAGGTTGCCCGCGCCGTCGTCGACCGTCAGGGCGAGCTTGGTGGCGGTGCCGGCGGTGAAGCCGGACTGGGCGACCCAGCGGGTGGCGCCGGGGGTGACGGGGACGGGCGGGGCGGTGGTGAAGCCGCCGCCCGCGACGGCGCGCAGCGCGTCGATGGAGGAGTAGGCGGACGGGCTGGTGTCGGTCGGCTTGTACTTGAAGCCACCGGCCGGCTTGTACTGGTTGGCGAGCAGGAAGTCCACCGGGGTCTTGCCGCTGACGGTGGTGAACTCGGTGGACTGCGGGTCGAATCCGCAGGCGTTGAGTCCGGCGATGCCCCAGCCGTTGGAGCTGGTGTTGACGCCGTACAGCGAGTTGAAGGCGCCGGTGAGGTCCGCCACCTTGCCCTTCAGGAAGTCCTTGGCCTGCACGACGTCGGTGTCGGTGTTCGGGACGCCCGAGACGCACAGGGCGGCCATCGCGGCGCCGGTCATGTCGATGTCGCTGGCGGAGGCGAGGCCGGTGGGGTTGCCCTCGACCTTCTGGTAGGTCCAGCCGCCGTCGTTGTGCTGGTTGGCGCGGAGCTTGCCGACCATCGCGTCGGTGAGCGCCTGCGGCACCCGGTTGCCGCCCGCCTGGGTCTTGGCGCCGCCGAGGGCGAGGGCCGCGAAGACGGTGCCGTTGAAGTTGCCGGAGGGGCCGAAGTAGCCCGGCTCGGCGGTCTGCCAGTAGCCGTAGATGTTCGCGACCAGGTTGCGCGAGGCGGAGACGCGGGCCGGGTCGATGCCTGCGGCGTACGCGTTGAGGGCGCCGCGCTCGTAGTCGGTGACGACCGGCGAGGCGGACGGCCAGGCCGCCGTCGACAGCAGGTTGCGGTAGACGGTGCGGGCGTTCTTCGTGGTGTCGCCGCCGGGGGCGACGTCGACGACGGCGGTACCGGCGGCGGCGAAGGCACTGAACGCCCACTCGTTGGAGAGGCCCGATCCGGCGTAGGAACCGTCCGCCGCCTGGAGGGTCTTCAGGTAGGCGACGCCGTTGGTCTTCGACGTGGCGATCTGGGCGGGGGTGGAGGTCGCGAAGGCGGGCAGGACGGAGAGCGCGAACGCGCCGAACGCGGCGGGCGCCACGAGCGCGAGACGGCGGGCCGTACGGGACGGGCGGGCCGGACGGGCCGTGCGGGGAAGGGACATGGACCTGCTCCTGAAGTCGGCGGACGCCGACCTCCGGCCGGATCGCGGACCAGGCGCCACTGCGGCGACGGGACGGCCGGGCCAGGGGCCGCCATCCGAATTCGCGTGGTACGGCTCTCTGTTGCTTCCGTGCCGTCAGGGCATTCGGGCTCGCCACGGACCACTGGTCCGTGCCACACCGCTGCGCGTCAGCCCCGGGATCTCACCGGGTTCCCCCCTCTGGCGATTCGGGACGCTACCCCAGCGCGGCACGGACCGCCACCGAACGGCCACCGACGGGACCGGGTCACCGGGCACCGTGAACCCGCAGGTGAGGGGGTGGTCTTGACGCCCGGGGCGAATCCGTGTTCCATTCCCGCTGATAAGCACTCAGTCCCAGGGGAATCCGGTCCGAAACCGGAGCTGACCCGCAACCGTAGGCCCGGCACCGCCGGGCGAGCCGGAGCACCTGGGGCTCGGGAAAGTGATCCATCGAGCACAGATCGCCGTCGCGGACTACGGCGTGGCCGTCCCCGTCCCACGGCGTCTCCCCCGGCGTCGCCGCTCCCGGGACGCGTCGCCGCGTTCCCTCCCGTACGGCAGAGACGAGGGGCCGTGCACAGCGGACAGGCGACGCAGCGAGGGCGACGGACGAGAGCGCCCGGGCGTCTCGTCGCCGGGTTGACGGCCGCACTCCTGGCCGTCGGCACCGGCGTGAGCTTCCTCACCACGGCCCCGGCCGCGCAGGCCGATCCGATCGGGCGGTGCACGGCCACCACCGGGGCGATTGTCGCCGTCGACTTCGGTCCGTTCGGCGGCAAGGTCGAGCGGGGCTGCGACGCGACCCCCACCACCGGCTACGAGCTGCTGTGGACGGGCGGCTTCACCACCACCGGTACCGTGCACGACGGCCCCGCCTTCATCTGCCGGATCGGCACCGGCGGCTTCGCGGGCGGCACCCAGTACCCGACCCGGGCCGCCGAGGCGTGCCAGGTCACTCCGCCGGCCAGTGCCTACTGGTCGTACTGGACGGCCGCGCCGGGCCAGAAGAAGTGGAAGTACAGCAACTACGGTGCGATGTCCCGCATGTTGAAGCCCGGCGACGTGGACGCCTGGGTGTTCGGCGCGACCGACATCGGCGGCACCAAGGGCGGCCCGAGCTTCTCCCCCGACGACGTCAGGGCCGGTGCGGTGACGCCCGCGCCCGACCCGTCGGTGCCGCCGGTCCCGCAGGTGCCGGCCGGGCAGGTCGACCTGCCCGCGGCGACCCGCTGGCTCACCGGACGGCTGAAGGACGGCGAGCGGGTCGTCGACGAGATCGACGCCGAGCTGAGCTACCAGGCGACGGTCGAGGACGCCCTCGCGCTGGCCGCCCAGGACCCGAAGAGCGCCGCCGCCGCCAAGGTCGCGGGCGTCCTCGCCCGCCCCGAGCACACCGACGCGTACGCCTACCCCGCCGACGCGGGCAAGGGGCCGAACTCGACGGCCGCGGCCCGGCTCGCGCTGGTCGCCGAGGCGACCGGTGGCGACCCGCGATCGTTCGGCGGCCGCAACCTCCTCGACGACCTCGTCAAGAACGTCTGCGTCACCGGCAGGACCGAGGAGAACCCGAACTGCTCCGCGCCGGGCGACTTCCCGGTCAGCGGCCGCGCCGCGGGCAAGAACGAGGGCCAGGCGCTCGCCGTCATCGCGCTCACCGGCGCCGGGGTCAAGGTGCCCGCCGAGGCGGTGACCCGGCTCACCGAGTTCCAGTGCGACGACGGTGGCTTCACCAGCATGCTCATCGCGCCGGGCCAGTCCTGCGAGAGCGAGGCCGGGGCCACCGGACTGGCCGTGATGGCGCTGCTGCGCGCCGGCGGCCACCCGCAGGCCGTCAAGGACGGGCGCGACTACCTGCGCAAGGCCCAGTCGGACATGGCGACCGGCGGCCTGCCCGCCGTGTACTACTCCATGTCGAGCAGCCCGTACGCGACCGGTCTGGCCGCGCAGGCGCTGCGCGCGCTCGGTGACACGGCCCAGGCCGACGCCGCCGTCTCCTGGCTGTCGAAGCAGCAACTCGCGGGCGGCGGCTTCGCGTTCGAGGAGGAGGACCCGGTCGCGCGGATCATGTCGACCGGTCCCGCGGTGATCGCCGGTGCCAGGACCGATCTGCTGCGCCTCACGGCCGAGAAGCAGACCCCGCCGACGTTCCCGACCCCGACGCCCACCCCGACGACCGGCACGCCGAAGCCGACGAAGCCGACCACGCCGCGGCCGACCTGGCCCGCCCCGGTCATGCCCGCCGGTCCCGCCCCCGACCTGGCCAAGGCCACCGCGTACCTGACCGGCCCGAGCCGGCTCCTCCAGGGCCACTACTACGCCGCCGACCCCACCGGCCGGGCCGACTTCGGCCTGACCATCGACCTGGCGTACGCGCTGGCCGCGACCGGCACCGACGACGCGACGCTGCGCGGTGTCGTCGACTTCCTCGACGAGCGGGGCAAGGACGGCGTCGGGCGGACCGTCAACGACTACACCGGGGTGGGCACCGCGCACCCGGTGGGCGGCGCGATCGGCAAGACCGCGCTGGCCGCTCAGGCCGTCGGCCGTGACCCGCGCGCCTTCGGCGGGCAGGACCTGATCGGTGCGCTCGCCGCCGAGACCTGCGCCGCGAAGACCCCGGACACCGGCCGCCCGTGCGCCGCGAGCGGCGCGTACACCAACGCCAGTTCCGTCTTCGACCAGTCGCTCGGGGTGATCGCCCAGCTGCGCGCGGGCGAGTCCACCGCGGCCGCCGGACCCGTCGCGTACCTGAAGAGCCTGCAGCGCTCCTCGGGTGCCTGGGGCAGCATGCTGGTGGTGCCGAGCGGCGACGAGGTGGACTCCACCGCGATGGCCGCGATGGCCGTGGACCTGCTGCCGGACACCGCTTCGCAGGCCGCCGTCGACAAGGCGCTGCGCTGGCTGGCCGGCCGGCAGTACGCGGACGGCGGCTTCCCCGGCGCCTCCGGCAACTCGGTGAACTCCACCGCGCTCGCCATCCAGGGCCTGGCCCTCGACGCCCCGAAGTACCAGAAGCAGATCGCGAAGGCGCGGGCGTTCCTGCGGGAGCGGCAGAACACCGACGGCGGCTTCGACACCGCCAAGGGCGACACCCAGGGCTCGGACGTCCGGGCCTCCACGCAGGCCCTCGGCGGCACCGACGGCGTGTCCTTCGCCCATCTCGACCGTGACCTCAGCGGTACGGCGCCGAGGCCGACGCCCAGCGGTACGGCGAGCCCGTCCGCGTCCGCCCCGGTGATCGTCACGCCCGGCGAGGACGGCGGCGCGGACGGCGGTCCCGGCTCGGGCTCCGGCTCGGGCGGCAGCGGTGGCGGTGGCGGTCTGGCCGCCACCGGTACCCAGGTGGGCGCGCTGGCCGCGGCGGCCGCGGTCCTGGTGGGCGGTGGCTGGGCGGTCGTCCGCGGGTCCCGCCGCCGGCGCGCGGGCGGGACGGCCCGATGAGCGGCCGGATCGCGGGCGCCCTCGCCCGTACGGCAGCCGCCCTCGGGCTCACGGTGGCGGCCCTTGCCGCCACCGCGGCCCCGGCCGGTGCGGCGCCGCAGCCGATGGGGCGGTGCACCACCACCTCGGGGGTCGTCCTCGCGGTCGACTTCAGCTCCTGGGGCGGGCCGGTCTACCGGTCCTGCGGCACCACGCCGACGACCGGGTACGAGCTGCTCAACCAGGGCGGCTGGCGGACCACCGGCACCGGCCACGACGGACCGGCGTTCATCTGCCGGATCGGCTACAGCGGCCACCAGGGCGGCCGGCAGTACCCGACGCCCCAGCAGGACGACTGCGTCCTGACGCCGCCCGCGACCGCGTACTGGTCGTACTGGCACGCCGACCCGGGCCGGAACACCTGGGAGTACAGCCAGCTCGGCGCCATGCTCTACAAGCCGAAGCCCGGCAGCGTCGACCTGTGGATCTTCGGCGCGACGAACATCGAGGGCACCCAGGGGCGGCCCCGGGTCACCCCCGACCAGCTGCGCGCCCACAACTCCCGGCCCACCGGCGGCGCGAAGCCCGCGCCCCGGGACACCAGGACCGCCGCGCCGCTGCCCCCGGGCACCGACACCGGCCCGGCGCCCGAGAACCCGCCGCCCGCCGACCCGACCACACCGGCGCCGACCCCGACGCCGACCGCGTCGGCGACGCCCACGCCCACGCCCACGCCCACCGCGACGATCACCAGCCCGACGCCGTCGGCCACCGCGACCGCCACCCCGACCGCGACCGGCTCGTCGGCCGCCGCGGCGGCCGGGACGGCAGGACCCCGGGTGGTCGACGCGGCCCCGGCCGCCGACGCCGCCCACGACGTGGGTTCCTACCTGCCCGCCGTCGCGACCGGCGCGCTGGTCCTGCTCATCGGCGGCGCCGCCTGGTACGCGGCGAAGCGCCGCGCCTCGGAGTAGCCGGGTGCCGCACACCGACACCACGGCGGCCGCCGCCGGGCCGCCCGGGTCCGCCCTGCCGGTGGACCCGGGCGGCCGGCGGCTGCCGCGCACGCTCCATCCGGTGGCCTGGTGGATCTGGGCGCTCGCCCTTGCCACCGCGGTCAGCCGGACCAACAACCCGCTGCTGCTCTTCCTCGTCCTCGCGGTCCTCGGTTACGTCATCTCGCTGCGGCGCACCGAGGCCCCGTGGGCCCGGGGCTTCAAGTACTACCTGTATCTGGCGCTGACGGTGGTGGCGATCCGGGTGGTGTTCCGGGCGGTGTTCGCGACCGGTATCACCCCGCACGACCACTTCCTGTTCTCGCTGCCGCGGATACCGACGCCCGACTGGTACGCGGGCATCCAGATCGGCGGCCCCGTCTCCCTGGAGGCCCTGCTCTCTGCGGCCACCGACGGCCTGCGGCTCGCCTGCATGCTGTGCTGCATCGGCGCCGCGAACACCCTCGCCAACCCCAAGCGGGCGCTTCGGGTGTTGCCCGGTGCGCTGTACGAACTCGGCGTCGCCGTCACGGTGTCGATCAGCGTCGCACCTCAACTGGTGCAGAGCGTGCAGCGGGTGAACCGGGCTCGCAGGCTGCGGGCCGGGCGGTCCAAGGGGCTGCGCGCGCTGCGCGGCATCGTGGTGCCGGTTCTTGAGGACGCCCTGGAGCGTTCGCTGCGGCTCGCCGCAGCGATGGACTCGCGCGGCTACGGCCGGGCCGGTACGGCCACCCGTGCCTCGCGCCGCGCGACCGGCGCGCTGATGCTGCTCGGCATGTGCGGCCTGTGCACGGGCGCGTACGGGCTCCTGGACGCGACCGCGCCGAAGGCGCTCGGCCTCCCGGCGATGGGCGTCGGCGCGCTGCTGTGCGTGGCGGGGCTGCGGCTCGGCGGGCGGCGGGTCACCCGGACGCTGTACCGGCCGGACCCGTGGCGGTTCCCGGAGTGGGCGGTCGCCGGCTGCGGGGTCCTCTCGGCGGTGCTGCTGTTCGCGAACGCGGGCTTCGACGCGGCCGAACTCAACCCGTCCCTCTATCCGTTGAGCTGGCCGACGCTGCCGCTGGTCCCGGCCGCGGCGATCCTGCTCGCCGGTGCCGCCGCGTTCCTGTCGCCGCCGCCGGAGCGTCCGCCGAACCGCGCGCCGCGCACCGCCCCGCCGAAGACGGCGAACGCGGCGAAGGCGGCGAAGGCGGCGACGATCCCCGCACCCCGCACCACCGAACTCCGCACCGAGGAAGCCCCGTGATCACCTTCGAGCAGGTCAGCGTCCGGTACGAGGACTCGGCCGAGCCCGTGCTGCGGGACGTCGACTTCACCGTCGAGGAGGGCGAACTGTGCCTCGTCGTCGGTCACACCGGCGTGGGCAAGTCCACGCTCCTGGGCGCGGTCAACGGCCTGGTGCCGCACTTCACCGGCGGCACCCTGTACGGCCGGGTGGTCGTCGACGGCCGGGACACCGCGGCGCATCCGCCGCGGGAACTCGCCGATGTGGTGGGCGTGGTGGGGCAGGATCCGCTCGACGGTTTCGTCACCGACACCGTCGAGGAGGAACTCGCCTACGCGATGGAACAGTTGGCGGTACCCCCGGCCACCATGCGCAAGCGGGTCGAGGAGACCCTCGATCTGCTCGGGCTGGCCGATCTGCGGCACCGGGCGCTGCACGAGCTGTCCGGCGGGCAGCAGCAGCGGGTCGCCATCGGCTCGGTGCTGACCGCCCACCCCCGGGTCCTCGTCCTGGACGAGCCGACCTCGGCGCTCGACCCGACCGCCGCCGAGGAGGTCCTGGCGGCGGTGACCCGGCTGGTGCACGACCTCGGGGTGACGGTGGTGCTCGCCGAGCACCGGCTTGAGCGGGTGGTGCAGTACGCCGACCGGGTGCTGCACCTGCCCGGGGACGGCCGGGTGGTGTCCGGGACGCCCGCCGAGGTGTTCCGTACCACCTCGATCGCCCCGCCGATCGTCGAACTCGGCCGGGCGGCCGGCTGGTCGCCGCTCCCGCTGTCCATCCGCGACGCCCGCCGCGCGGCGGCGCCGCTGCGCACCCGGCTGTCCGGCACGACTCCGGCCCCGGCCAGGCCCGCGCCGCCCGCCGTACGGCCCGAACTGCTCACCGCGCGCGGGGTGACGGTGGCGTACCGGGGTGTCCCGGCCGTCCGTGAGGTCGAACTCCAGCTGTACGGAGGGGAGATCACCGCCCTGATGGGCCGCAACGGTTCGGGGAAGTCGTCCCTGCTGTGGGCGCTACAGGGTTCGGGTCCCAGGTCGGCGGGCTCGGTCCGGGTCCACCGCCCGGACCCGGCGGACCAGGCGGCACCGGCCACGACCCCGGCCAAGGCCGAGCCCCGTGACGGTGATTCCCGTGACCCGCGCGATCTGCCGTCGGCGCAGGCCCGCAAGCTGGTCGGCCTGGTGCCGCAGACGCCCACCGATCTGCTCTATCTGGAGACGGTGAAGCAGGAACTCGACCAGGCGGACGGTGAGTCGGACACCGCCGCGACCGGGACGTCCGCCCGCGCGCTGCTCGACCGCCTCGCGCCCGGCATCGCCGACGACTCCCATCCCCGGGATCTGTCGGAGGGTCAGAAGCTGGCCCTGGTGCTCGCCATCCAGCTGGCCGCCGCGCCCTGGGTGATGTTCCTCGACGAGCCGACCCGGGGCCTGGACTACCGGGCCAAGGAGCAGTTGGAACGGATCGTCGGTGAACTCGCCGCCGAGGGGCGGTCGGTGGTGATCGCCACCCATGACGTGGAGTTCGTGGCGCGGGCCGCCGACCGGGTGGTCGTGATGGCGGAGGGCGACATCGTCGCGGACGGCCCGACCTCCGACGTCATCGTGGCGTCCCCGGTGTTCGCGCCGCAGACGGCCAAGATCCTGGCGCCGCTGCCGTACCTCACGGTGGCCCAGGCGACGGCCGCCCTCACCGCAAGCCCCGAGGGGGCGGCATGAGCCGCACGACCGGAGCCGGGACGGCGTCCATGGCCTCCCGTCTGCTGCCCGAGCGGGCCGCCGCGATCCGGATCGGGCCGCGCGCGGCCGTGGTGATCGCGATGGCGGCGTTCCTCGGTCTGGTCGCCTTCTTCTGGCCGTTCGTCGTCGCGCCGGGCACCTTCGGGTCGAACTACGCGCCGCCGCTGATCTTCGGCGTGCTGCTCGCGATCGTCCTCTGTGTGGTCGTCTCGGAGATCTCCGAGGGCGGCATCAACTCCAAGGCCCTGGCCATGCTCGGGGTGCTCTCCGCGGTGAACGCGGCGATCCGCCCGCTGGGCGCGGGCACCGCCGGGATCGAGTCGGTGTTCTTCCTGCTCGTGCTCGCCGGGCGGGTGTACGGGCCGGGCTTCGGCTTCACCCTGGGCTGTACGTCGCTGTTCGCGTCGGCCCTGATCACCGGCGGGGTCGGCCCCTGGATGCCGTACCAGATGTTCGGCTGCGCGTTCGTCGGGATGCTCGCGGGCTTCCTGCCGAGGGCCACCGGCCGCCGCGAGGTGCTGCTGCTCGCGGGCTACGGCTCGGTGTCCGGCTATCTCTTCGGCTTTCTCCTGAACCTGTCGTTCTGGCCGTTCTCGCTGGACCCGAACAGCTCGATCGCCTATCTGCCGGGGCTGCCGTTCACCGAGCAGTTCCAGCGCTATCTCGCCTTCGACCTGGCGACCTCGCTCGGCTGGGACACCGGCCGGGCCGTCACCAACCTCGTCGCCATCCTGCTGGCCGGACCCGCCGTCCTCACCGTCTTCCGTCGCGCCGCCCGCAAGGCCCGTTTCCAGGCCCCGGTCCGCTTCACCCGCCGCGACGGCTGAACCGCACCACCGGCACCACGTACCACCCTCACCCACCACCCATCGGAAGGACCCGCATGTCCCGCACCCTGCTCCGCCGCGCCACCGTCACCACCGCCGCGCTCGGCGCCCTGCTCGTCACGGCCCCGGTCACCGCGCAGGCCGACGCCACCGGCTTCACCAACGCGCCGGTGAGAGTCACCGTCACCGTGCAGGGCCCCGACGGCCTGCTCTTCCAGAAGAAGATCTTCACCTGGGGCCACGACGTCACCACGGCCACCGGCGGCACCCACAAGTGCGACGGCACCAACGGCGCGGCCCACACCTCCAAGGTCCCCACCCCGACCGCGGCCCTCGACCACGCGGCCAAGCGCAACGGCTTCACCTGGGACGGCACCTGGTACGCGTCCTTCGACGACTTCTCGGTGGACACCATCAAGAAGGTCAACGGCGGCGGCTCGGCCTACTGGAGCATCGAGGTGAACGGCGTCCCGACCCCGGTCGGCGGCTGCCAGTTCGAGATCGAGAACGGCGACCAGGTGTCCTTCGTCTGGACCTCCTTCTGACGGAGCCCGCACCACCGTCCCCTCCGGCTCCGCCCGGGTCGGCGACCGTGGTTCGCCGACCCGGGCGAGCGGCCCCACGACATGGTCCGCCCACCGGGTGATCAGGGGCGGGCGGAGGTGTCCGGGGCGACGCCCCGGACCGGGCGTCGCCACCACCGTCGGCGCCTTCGCGGGTGGACCGCCCGGCCGAGCCTGCGGCCGACGAGGACGTAGGCGAGGAGCGCGCCCGTGGTGTTGAGCAGCACGTCGTCGATGTCGAAGGCGCGTCCGGTGATGAGCGCCCCTTGCACCAGCTCGACGAGCAGCATGGTGCAGACGGTGGCCAGTGCCACCCGCAGGAAGCCCCGGGTACGGGGGGACAGCAGCGGAAGGAGCACGCCGAAGGGCACCCCCAGGAGCACGTTGCCGCCGAGCTGCTTGACGGTCTCGACGAATTCCGGCTGCCGCAGGTACGCCTCGATGGACCGGCCCGGTGTGAGATTGTCATGGACGAGTGAGACGGAGGCGGCCGACTCCCCGAGCGTGAGTTTCGCCAGCACCACGGCGAACGCGACCATGCCGACCATGGCGACCAGCGCGACCAGGGCCCGGACCGCCTTGCCGGGGCCGGTGCGGGCCCCGCGACGCGCGGTGGGCCCGGCGAGGCCGCGCTCACCGGGCGCGTGCCCGCCCCGGGCCGCGCGTGCCGTGTCCCGGGCGCTCCCGCGCACCGTGTCGACGTCCGGTCTTCGCACCGGTCTCCCTGCGGTCCAGCCCTTCATGGGGCCCCCTTCCCGGTCGGGTGTCTGCGGTCGGCCCTGCCGACGGGCTCCGCGTACCCGCATCCGTCGCCATCATGTAGGCCCGTATCCCGCCGGCCCGTCGGTCCGGCCGCTCGCGGACCCGCCCGAGCGCCCGTCGCACGTCCCCGGCACAGCCGCCCCACGACTGCTCAGATCCCCCAACCCACCGCATCGCACGGCGACTTGGGAGTGACGCGCGGCCTGCCGGGCACGAGGACCCCATGGAAGATGACACCGCCAGACGTTCGTACCGCTGGAAGCGGCCGGAGGGATCGCCCCGGCGTCGCCTGCCGGTCGCCGCGGTCGTCCTGCTCGCGCTCGCCGTCGTACTGATGCTGGTGGGGCAGGTGCTGCGGCTGCCGGGGCTGGACGTGTTCGGCACCGAGGCCAAGGACCGCTCCGGCCCCGCGGTCCTCAAGTCCGTCCAGGACATGAACCGTCACGAGGGGGCGGCCGGGACCTACCAGGTCGTGGTCGACCTGGAGCAGGACGCCCGCTTCCTGCCCGACGCCATCCGCGGCACCCGGACGCTGTACGTGGCGACCGGCGATGTCAGCGCCTACGTGGAGTTCGGCGGGCTGGGGAAGGACGCGGTGACCGTCGACGCGAAACGGACCACCGCCACCCTGCGGCTGCCGCACGCCCGGCTCTCCTCCGCCTCGCTCGCCCCCGAGCGGTCGTACGCGGTCTCCAAGCAACGCGGTCTGCTGGACCGGCTCGGCGACCTGTTCTCCGACAACCCGGCGAACGAGCACGCCGTCAACGTCCTCGCCGCCCGGCACATCGGCGACGCGGCTCGCGAGTCGGACCTCGTCTCCCGGGCGGAGCGCAACACGACCGCCATGCTCCAGGGCCTGCTCCTGGCGCTGGGCTTCGAGCGGGTGACGGTCACCTACGGGTGATCCAGGTGAAAACGGTCAGGGGCCGTTTCAGATTGCTCTGAAACGGCCCCTGATCTGCGACTCTTTCGAGTCGGGACGACAGGATTTGAACCTGCGACCCCTTGACCCCCAGATCGAGGGGTCGGAGAAAAAGTCATGACATATACCCCAATCTGGGGGCACACAGCGTGCACATCCGTACGTACTGTGCGCCCGTCAACATGGGCGCTGGTCCCCAACTGGTCCCCAAGTAGGCCACCTGGCCCTCGGCCCGCCCAGCCGTCTCGGACGGCTGGGCGGGCGCGGCGAGTCAGGGAGCGGCGTGGAGCCGCTTCCTGTCGGCCCGGCGGCGAAGGCCGCTGACGACCTCACGCCAACGCCACCGTCCATCCCAGTTGACGTTCTCGTGGCCGCCGGGCTCCCAGTCCGCGAGCTCCTCGAGCTGCTTGAGCAGGGCTTCCGGTTCGACAGGAGCGCGCTAGGTGCGCTCGTCGTCGAGTTGGCCGGCGATGTCGTGGAGTTTGTGGGCAGCGCGGTAGTAAGAGAGCTGGGTGTCGGTCAGCCGGCGCGCAGAGTAGCCGCCGCACTTGCTGCACCAGTCCCAGTCGTCACGGGCCAGCAGGTCGGAGACAGTGAGGAGGTCGTCGCTCTGCGCGAGACCTCGGTCCCGTGTGTGCCGGCAGAAGGGTGAATGTCCCTTGCCTTCGAATGCGGGTCCGCGTTCGTGGCGTAGATCTGCACCGGTCCCAAAACTCCCAGAGGTAGGCCGCTGCCGCGGCGCCAGCGGTCCGTGCTGGGCGCTCGGAACGGCGTCAGGTCCAAGGGACCGGGCGTGAGCAAGCCCTCCCAGACTGCGACCGACAGCACGCCGGAGCGGCCGGCGTCGAGGCTCCGCAAATCGGGAACGCCCCGTGCCATGACGAGCAGCCGCAGATTGTGCTCCTTCGCACGCTCCCCGTGCGCCCACCGGACAGCCGCCTGAGCCCCGGCCGCAAGACCCAGGTCTGCTCCGAAGCTGTCATCCTGCCCTGCGCTGTCGTGGCCCAGGTGAGGGCCCTCGTCGGCATCCGGCGTAGGGGCGACTTCCTTGATCCACGGACTGAGCAGGTTTTCGGGAAGATCCGACGCGCCGGCGACGATGACGCCCAGCCAGCCCTGCTCGACGCGCTTCTCGATGGCCTGGAGGGGCAGGACTTCCGCTCCTCCGCTCGTCGAAAAGACGATGTAGAGCTGGTCGGCGGCGTACGAGTAGCTACGCAGCGCCCGCAAGTGAGCAAGGGTAACGGGCTGACGGTCGAAAACAGCGGTGTCGTCGAAGACCCCGGGCCGCACCGAGCCGGGATGCGCCTCGGAGACGGCCTCCGCCGGCGCGGCTTCGGCCCCGCGCTCGCAGGAGAGGACGCTCGAGGATGCGAGCAGTCTGTCGGCGACGAGGGTGGGGACCTTGAGCGTCAAGGTACGTCGGCTCCAGTCGGCGGTCACGGTCCAGGTCACCACCACCCCGAGGGTCCACCGATCCAGGCCGTCCAGGACATCACGTGTATCCCCGCGCGAAGGTTCCTCTGTGTCCTCCGGCAAGCGTGCCGTGACCCACACCGTCGGCGTCGAATCCGTCGCCGCGGCCGCGGCGCGGGCCTCGTCCTCCCACGACTGGATGAGGCGGCCGACTCCTTCCAGAGCTTCCGCGTGCCCCTTCTTGTTGGACCTGATGCCCTCCACCAGGTCATAGCGCCTGAACGCCCGGGAGGCCGGTCCCTCCCAGCCGCCTTCGGCCGCGTACTGCCACCTGCGCCATAGCCGGCTCAGACCGGTGGAAATCTGACGGCGGTTGCCGAGCACCGCGAAGGCTGGATTGTCGGCGGGCAGCGAGGGCGTTCCCAGTTCCGCTGCCGCAGCGGCTACGACGAGACCGGCCGGCTCCACGAAGAAGGCCGCCTGCGCCCGGAGACTCTCAAAGTAGCCCTCCTTCGCCAACAGCTTCGGCCGCGCCCAATCCGTCAGCCAAGGGAAGTGGCCGATGACGGCCTGCGCTCGGTGCAGGCTCCCCGCGGCACGACGCCAGCGGGACAAGACCCGCTCCTGCAGCTCCTCGGCCTCCCTACGCGCTTCCCACCGCCCGTCGTCGTCCTCGTCATCCTCGTCCGCAGCATCCCGCCTCGAGCGCAGTAGCTCGGCTGCGGCCTGCACCTCGTCCTGGGTCCAGTACACGTCCTCGTCCGGCTCTCTGTAGGCCTGCAGCTGGTGAAGCAGTCCCGCTCCGCCGAGCGCTTCCATGAAGATGCCCAGCCCGGATGTCGGCCGGACTCTCGGGCCCCAGTCCGCGCAACCCGAGCAGAACCTGTCCACCACGTCCGCGCTCAACGGGACCTCGGTCGTCGTCACGTTGGTCGTACGGAGCTGGCCGCATTCCCTCCGGACATGCAATCTGGCGTTCTTGCCCTTCGCCGAATAGACGGTGATCTTGGTGCCCTCGAACGGCCCGAGCGGTACATCGGCTGTCAGCATGCGGTCGCGCACGAACTCCCCCTTCTCATGCCTCGCGAGCTTAGAGCCGGGCAGTGACACACGCCGCCAGACGAGGAATCTCCAACCCCCCAGTCAACCGGTGCACAAGTGCACTTGCCTGTCGGCGAGAGTCGCGGCGCTGGAACACCCGCCGACACCAGACGGATCCGATGCCAATTCGCGGCCCCAGGAACCCTCCCTGGCGTCAGCTCAGCACCGGCCGGAATTCCTTGATCACGGCCCCGTGATATCGGCGCCGGAAGGACAGCCGAGCCCCGACCTGCCGGTTCCTCTCCAAAAATACGTGCCCCGCACACTGGTCCCCAGGGCTGGTCCCCAAGCTCGAGCCACTTGCTTCGCCGCCCTAACGCGGCACGCTTCAGCACAGAGAGGGGTCGCCACCTCAAGGACCCCTGGCAGCACAACTCCACAGGCAGGAAGGAACCGTGGCGTCCTGCATCAGCCAACGGAGCCAGGTCGGCAATGGCAGCCTTCAGAAGGCGACGTCACACCCGATCTTCGGCGCCCTCCACCTCCCGGCGAACATCAAGAGCACAGGCCAGAAGCAGCACGTCTCACGCCGAGCCCACAGGCGACCGATGGCAGGACGCGATGGCTCGTAGTTCGCCGGCCACTGCTGCGATCCCTGCAGTCATGAGGGGTCCCACGGAGCTAGCTTCGCGCGCGTCCCTCCAGAAGCCGTTTTTAGGGGGTACGAAAGGCACAACGCTCAGTCCAAGGGCTTCGAACGGCGCCGTGACCAAGTAGCTCATCCCACCGGTTCCACACAGGTAGCCGCGCGCACCGGCAACAGCGGTGAGGTCTGCGAGCCGTTGTGAGCGCTCCGCCCGAGCCGGCAGGCGACTACTGCGCAGGATTTGCCCCCTCCACCCCAGCAGCCGGAGCAAGACCTTCGTGGACTCCTCGGCGACTGCGGCCATCCTCGCGGTGTCAAAACATTGAAGTACAGAGTCCACCCCGTCTCGGAGTATCGGCCAATCGGGACTCCGCGAGTAGTGCTGCGTCAGCATGTGGGTCGTGCGTCGACGAGCCAGCTGCGGGTCGACCACCACCGCGTCCTTGATGAGGGTGGACCGGCCGTCGGGCAGGTGGGTGGGAATCGAGAGCCAATGGAGCCGGGACGGACTGGACATGTCCCCAAGGCGGGCGCGGTGCTGGAAGTCGCGGCGGGCGAACTGGACGTCGTCGAGGACAATCCAGCAGTCCGCCGCAAAGAGCTTCGCGAGGGTGCTCAGCCGGGGGAAGAGGTTGGGCTGGTGGATCGCCACCCATCCCCCGGAGCTGCTTCACGCGCCGATGAGCCTGCTGGTGAAACCGGCGCGGATGAGGTCTTCGTATGCGGCATGCACGTTCTCCGGGACGTCCTGCTCGATCGCGAAGCCCTGCTTCGGATACTCGATGATGCGCTGGAGGTCACCGACGAGCATGTCGATGACGAGCTTCTCGTCGCCGATGCTCTTCAGGTAGTCGTCGAACTCCATCGGTTCAGAGGCGCACAGCACTTCGACCTCGGGCCACAGCTTGCGGGCGGTGGCGAAGGAGCGCCGCTCCATGTACGGCTTGGAGACGAGGAGCACCGACCTCGGGGTGAGGCCGGCGGAGGCGAGGAGCTCTCGGGACAGCTCGATGTTCTGACCCGTGTTGCCGGCGTTCGGCTCCACCAGGATCGCGCTGTTAGGCACGCCGAGAGTGAGAGCGTGCTCGCGGAAGTGGACGGCCTCGCCGCGGGGGAAGACCTTCGCGGTGGTGGGGCTGTTGCCGCCGGTGAACACCAGGGTGGGGAACAGCCCGGCACGATACAGCTCCGCCGAGAAGGCTGCGACGCCGAGATCGTGGCTGCCGAGGCCGATAGCGACGTCGACGGGGCGCAGGTCGTGACCCATTTGGTGGTAGTCCCAGACCAGCTTGGCATTGCGGATCTGCTCATCGTTGATGGCCGGCTGGTTGTCGGTCACTCGCTCGTCTCCCTGGTCAACGTGGTGAAGGGCTGGCTGGCCCATCGGCCGTCCTCCGGATGTCCGTGATGCTGCGGAGCTGGTGGGTCAGCCCGTATTGGGCCGCCCGCTTGGCAGCGTCGTCAAGGACGCGTAACCCATCATCCAGGGTCGCTCGGTCGGACAGGAGGATGTGCCCGTACGCGGTGTCCAGCCGTACCCGCTGCATGGGCGCATCGGTGATGCCTGTACTGCGAGCCACGTCGATGAGGCGCAGGGCCGCGTCGAGATTGCCGGTTCCGCGGTGGGCCAGGGCGAGCTTCTGCTGCGCGACGGACCAGTCGTCCTGCTCGGCCAGGCCCTCGAACTCGCGAATGGCTTCCTCCATCACCTGGACCGCGTAGTCGTGGTTGCCGTCCTTGCTAAGGGCGGTGCCCACCCACAGGCGTGCACGGGCGCGGTCTCGCGGGGATAGCCGCTCGTCGATCGCAAGGTCCTCGTACCGCCGAGCCGCAGTGTCCAGCGCACCGGACATCTCGGTGACGACCGCCAGGGAGAGGTCGAGCTGCGCCACACGTCGCGGAATCGCCAACTCGGTATAGAGCGAGCGGGCATTGGCGTAACACCGTTGGGCGGAGAGCGGGCCTATGACTGCCCCTTGGTCCCGCTTGAGATCGCCTTGAAGGGCGACGGAGCGAGCGAGGAGGTAGGTGCCTCGCTCGTCCAGCTCCGAGGGCCGGTAGCTCGACGACCACCGCCGTAGAAGGTCGTCGGCGAACGCGAAGTTCTGGTGGGACAGTGCGACGACCGCGCGTTCGAGGTCGTCCGTCCAGGATTCGTACTCCCAGGCCCGAGGCCGGGGGATGGTGACGCGCGCCGTTTCGCCAGCGTCCCCTTCCCCTGCTCCTGGGGAGAGCTTCGCGAGCTCCGTCTCGAATCTCAGATGGGTCGCGGCATCGGACCGGGCCAGCGCGGTGTCGAGGATGGCCTGGCTCTCGGTGTTGGGCCGCCGCTTGTCCCGGTACTTCTCCCAGTTGCTGATGGTGTTGACCGCGATGCCCAGGTGCTCGGAGTAGCGGCGCACGCTCAGCCGAAGGGCCTTGCGCAGGGCAAGCGCCTCAAGGCCGGTCCATTCGTGAACGGTCGCCACGTGCCACTCCTTTCCGATGCCATCGAAGCACGCGGCGACCGCGCCGGGGGCGGTTGTGGGACAGAAGTGGGACAGACGTGGATTCCCCGATCGCAAGGCGGCGACCAGGCTCGAAGTGTCCCTCTTCCCCGATCCGATGGGTGGTCATGACCATGGAGCCCCTTACGGAACAGCGGAACGTCACGGGCCCTATCGTCTTCGGATTTCTGCGGCTCGTCGGGGCGTCCGCGAGCCGGCAGCAGGCTCTCTCCAAAACCATCACCGACTATTGCCGCCGCCACGAACTGACGCTGGGCGGTGTGTATATGGAGCGGTGCGCGGCGACGTCGGGCGCTTTCATGGGCATGCTCGACGCCGTCGCGGCCACTCGCCCGTACGGCGTCGTCTTCCCCGCCCCGTCCCACTTGGGCCCCAGGGCCATAGCGGCTGACCGTCGGCAGCGGCTGCATGAAGCCGGCACGGAGATTCTGCTCGTACGAGGGGGCCGGCCGCCGGTAGCAGACGAAGCGGCCTCGACTCCGGCCCCGGGGAGCACCACGTCGTGAACCTCGACCGGGAACTCCTCCTGCTGGACAGCCGCCGCATCGACGGTCTGGGCAGCATCCTTGACGCCCCGCAGCACCAGAAGAGCCTGACGTTCGCCGCCGACGAGACGGCCCCGGGTACAGCACGCCGCTTCACCCGCGACGTTCTGACCGCCTGGGGTGCGGAGGACCTGCTGGACGACGTCGTGCTCATCGTCAGCGAGCTCGCGACGAACGCCGAGCGCCACGGCTGTCATCTCGCGCACCACGACGGCGTTGAGGAATCCAAGCATCGCCGGCACCGGGACGAGATCACTCTGACGCTCGCCCTCCAGGCCGGCGTCGTGGGGATCGAGGTGGAGGACAACTCCCCGGAGCCGCCCGTCCCGCGGATCGCCTCGCCCTACGCGACTGGTGGACGTGGCCTGCTCCTGGTGTCCGCCGTGGCCGATGCCTGGACCGCATGTCCCAAGCAGGACGGAAGCGGCAAGCGGGTGATCGCCTTCGTGAAACGCCCCGGGACCTCCCTCACCCCCTGAACCCCTTCACCGGAGATACCTCATGTCCACCCTGCTCCCGCCCTCGCCTTTACCTCCGAAGGCGCTGCTCCTCGACCTCGACGGCGTACTCCTCGACACCCGTCCGGTCATGGAGCGCGCATGGCAGCAAGTCCTGAACGAGCACGGTCTCGACGTACCGTTCGAAGAGTACGAGCGCCACCTCGGCCGACCGTTCGCCGACATCATGAAGCGGCTCGGATTCACCGAGTCCGAGCGGTTTCACCGTACGTACGACGAGGCGGCGATCGCCGCGTCCCACCTCGCTCGCGAGTTCGACGGCACCGTGGAGATCCTGCACGTCTTCGTCGCCTTCGGCTGGCGCCTCGGCGTCGTCACGTCCAAGCCCTTGGAGCGGGCCGCCCCGCTCCTGACGAACCTCGGCTGCCCGTTCTCCACGGTGCGCACGCCGAACGGTGGTGGACGTGGCAAGCCCGCGCCCGACCCGGTCCTCCTCGCCCTGGCCGACCTGGGTGTCGATCCCGCCGACGCCGTGTACGTGGGCGACATGGCGGTCGACCAGGAAGCCGCGCGCCGCGCCGGAGTCCCGTACGTCCACGCCGGCTGGGGATACGGCTGCCCGGGTTCTCCCTCCCCCGTGGTCGCCGAGTCCCCGAAGGACCTGCTGAGGCTCCTCGCCCCCGGCCCCTTCCTCGAAGGGAGCCTGTTGTGACCAGGCCCCCTCGAGACGTCCAGGGTCTGGCGCGAGCCGACATCGGCGGGCAGCCCGCGTGGGCACTGGTCGGTGAGGGCGCGCTCGCGACTCTGGCATCCACCCGGATCACGACCAGCGAGCTCGAAGCTCTGCCTTTGGACGCACAGGAGCACGAAGAGCTCGTCGAGCATGTCATGGACGCGCTCCAGTGGTACGGGGCCTATCTCAAGACGACGCCGGGCGGGGCTGGGTGGCTGTATGTGCAGCACGTACCGGTTCGCCGCCTGGTGGCTCAAGTCGTACGCAAGCTGATGGCCCTCAGCGCCTGGCAGCCGTTCAGGAGGGCGCCCGGCCCGCTGAAGATCGCCCCGCACGAGGGACTCGTCGGGCTTCGCGAGAGCAGTTCCCGGGAGTACCGCGCCTACACCGTCACGTGGTCCGGCATCGCGTATCTGCTCGGGACAACCGCGTTGTACAACCCCTTCCGTACGGCGCAGTTGAGCAGCCTGACACCGGTGCGCGTCGACGCCCGGGTGCCGAGCCCTCCTCCGTCGGCGCTGCCGCGCACCGGCGTTGTCGCACTCTCGTGGTCGTCCCGCCATGCGGCCACTCTGCTGCCGGTGCTCGAAGACCTGGCAGGTGGTGGTCGGACGAGTCTCCTCGTCGACCTCGCCACGGACCCGGCGCAACGCTGCGACACTCCAGCCGCCGAGGGCATCAGGCTCATTACGCCTCCCGCTGGCCTCTTCGCTCTGTCCGGAGCCATGGAGCGCCTGCAAGTGTGGGACGACGAGCACGTCGTCCAGGTGGAGGAACACGTCGTCCGGCTCTCGCGTCTGGTTCGTCTCCTGGCCGTCTTGTTGGAGACGAGCGGAGGATGCACCCAGCCGTCCTGGCGCTCGATGGTCCGTCTGGAGACGTGGCTGAGCGGTGTCCTGGACGCGTCTCGCCCGCACACGCTGCTCGTCAGCAACGACACCAGCCCCGTCGGCGCCCTCGCCGTCCACCTGGCAGATCTCCACGCTGTGAACACGGTCCATGTGCAGCACGGGGCCTGGACTGCGGAGTCAGTTGCGTGGCCCGCGCTGCACAGCCGGGACATCATCGTCATGGGCGATCGAGACGCCCCGCTCGCCAAGTCGTGGGCGCGGCACCCGGACGCCGAGGTCCACGTGCTGGGGCAGCCCCGCTTCGACGTCCTCGCCGGCCTCGGGCGGGACGACCAGAGGCAGTACCTCGAGAAGCTGCTGGGCCCCGGATCCGGGCGGAGCCCCGACCGGATCATGGTCTGGGCCTGCCAGCCCTTCGGTCCCGACCGGCTCAAGGCCCACGCCGACCTCCTCCTGGACGGGATGTGGAAGGCCCAGGGCGAATGGGGCCTGGTCATCGCCCCGCACCCGGCGCAGAGCCCGGAGGTCTTCGCCTCGCTCATGCAGCGGGACGGAAGGCCGCTCGTTGCAGTCGCCGATCCGCAGGTAGGGGCACGGGGTTGTCTCGCCGGCGCCGACGTCGTGGCGAGCGCCTATTCGACCTGTGGCATCGAGGCCGCCCTCTTGGGCGTGCCGGTCCTGGAGTTCGGCACCGCCGAAGAACGCACGCTCGGGCTTGCTGCTCATGGCCTCGCGCGACGCTGCACCACCCCCGCGGACGTCGCCGACGCGCTCTCCACACTCCCCAAGGCACACACGGCTGCCGAACCCGCCTCGACGGACGCGGTGTGCCGCTGGAGCGGCGACAGCGCCGCCCTGGTCGCGCAACTCATCGTCAGCCGCGCGTCTGGCAACCCGCTCGAACACCTCCGAAACGAAGGAGTCTCCGCCCGATGACTTCCCTGACCGCCGGCAGCATCGCCGAGCTCTTCGTCGGTGCCGTCACCCTGGCCAAGTCCGGCGAGAGCGTCAGCCCGCGCGGCATGGCGACTCGTGAGGTCCTCGACGTCCACATGCGGCTCACCCGTCCGCGGGCCCGCCTGCTGCACGCGCCACCGAGCAGGATCCTGAACCCCGCGTTCGCGGTGGCCGAGACCGTCTGGATCCTCTCCGGCTCGGACGAGCCCTGGATCTTCGACTACAACGCGAAGCTCCGGCAGTACGCCGACGACGGAGTACTGCGCGGCGCCTACGGCCCGCGGATGCGGAACTGGGCGGGCACGGTGGACCAGCTGGCCCGCGTCGTGGAGATCCTCAAGAAGGACCCGGACTCCCGCCGAGCGCTGATCCAGCTCTACGACCCGGCCCGGGACGCCGCCGGCCACAAGGACGTGCCCTGCACACTCGGCTTCCGCTTCTACCTGCGTCACGGTCGCCTGCACATGTCGACGACGATGCGCGGCCAGGACGTGTGGATCGGCATGCCGTACGACCTGTTCTTCTACACGGTCCTGCACGAGCTGGTGGCCGGCTGGATCGGCGCCGAGCTGGGCGACTTCCACCACCACGTCGGCTCCCTGCACATCTACGAGAACCACCTCGTCCAGGCGGATGAGTTGAACTCGATCGTCGCGAGTGTCGACATGCCGGACCTCACCACCCCGTGGGAGGGATTCGACGCCCTCCTCCATCAGGTCAAGACGGGGGACTTGACCGGGCACGCCAGCTGGGACGGCATGTCCGAGACCCTGCGCAGCTACCAGCTCTGGAAGGGCGGCCGACGGGAGCACGCGACGGCCCTGGCCGGCAAGATCGACGGGCCCATCGGCCAGGCCATGGTCGCCTGGTACGACGAGCTGAACCGTCGCTCCACGAGCTCATCTGTGCATGCCTCAGCTGGTGCACAGTGACAGCGGCCATGGACCGGACGCCCTCGGTCATCCTCGGTCTGTGCTCGTACACGCATGACTCCGCCGCCGCGCTCCTCGTCGACGGGCAGCTCGTCGGCTTCGTCGAGGAGGAGCGGCTGTCTCAGAGGAAGCACACCAAGGACTACCCGCGCCACGCCGTCGAGTGGCTGCTCGGCGAGGCCGGGCTGGCCGCCACCGACGTCGACGCCGTGGCCTACAACTTTCAGCCCGCCCGCTACCTGCTCGAATCCCCGGCCGCACTGCGTCTGGCGCTGTCACCGACCACACGTGACCGGGCGGTGCCGAGAGCCCGTGGCTTCGCCAAGGTATCGATGCGCACCCAGCTCCGTGTCCGCGACATCGGCCGGCGGTTCCCCGCCGCAGGCGTCTCCCCCGTCCTGCATCACAGGGCCCATCAGCTGGCGGCCTTCGCCGCCTCGGGGTGGAGTGAGTCGGCTGTCCTCGTCGTCGACAGCCTCGGCGAGAGGCAGACAACGACCATCGCCCAGGGGCACGACGCGCTCCGTCCCCGTACTCGTACCTTGGAGGCGATCCACGATCCCGCTTCTCTCGGGTACGTGTACGGCGCGGTGACCGAGCACCTCGGATGGCGTCGTGGTGACGAGGAGGGCACCGTGATGGCGCTCGCCGCGCTCGGTGACCCCGGGCGATTCCGGAAACTCTTCGCCCGCGCTGTCCGCATCACCCCCACGGGCTTCGTCGTCGACCCGCTCTACTTTCCCCCGCGGGTGCTGACTTCGGGCTATCCGAGGACGACTCGCCTGTTCATCGACGAGACGTGCCCCGAACGCCACCCGAGCGAGCCGCTGAGCGACGTGCACCGGGACCTGGCCGCAGCCCTCCAGGAGCGCACGGAGCAGGTGATGCTGCATCTCGCTCGCCGAGCGCGGACCGTCACCGGCTCCCGACGTCTGTGCGTCGGAGGCGGCGTCGCCACGAACTGCGTGAGCATCGGCCGCATCATCGAGGCCGGCGTGTTCGACGAGGTCTTCGTGCCGCCCGCCCCTGGCGATGCCGGCACCGCGATCGGCGCCGCCATCGCCGTACATCACGACAGCCGCGCCCCACAGCCCGTGTCCGGCGTCACCAGGGCCTGCTACCTCGGCCCTTCCTTCCAGGGCACGTCTCTCGACCTCGCGCCGTGGCCAGGCCTTCATGAGAAGGCGCTGGGTGCCGAGGCCGTCGAGTTCCTCGCGGAGCGGCTCGCCAATGGTCTGATCGTCGGGCTCTTCCAGGGCCGCGTCGAGGCCGGCCCCCGTGCCCTCGGCAACCGCTCGATCCTCGCCTCTCCTCGGGAGCCGGGCGTCATCAAGCGGCTGAACGACTCCGTGAAGTTCCGGGAGCCGTTCCGTCCCTTCGCCCCGATGGTGCTCGCCGAGCGCGCTTCGGAGTTCTTCACCCTCGGCCAGGAGGCTCCGTACATGTCGATGGCCTCCGGCGTGACCGACAAGGCGCGGGAATTGGTGCCGGCCATCGTGCACGCCAACGGCACCTCCCGTCTCCAGACCGTCACTCGCTCGCAGAACCCGTTCATGCACGAGGTCCTCAGCGCCTTCGCCAAGCGCACGGGGGTTCCGGTGCTGATCAACACCTCGCTCAACGTCAAGGGCAAGCCGATCTGCGGGACACCGGAGATGGCGCTCGAGTGCCTGGCCAACTCGGGGTTGGACGCCCTGCTGCTGGAAGGGCGGTGGATCACCAAGTGAGGATCGGATACAGCTTCTGGGGCTTCCTCGGCAACGGGATCACCGACACACCGGACGGGGGCCGCAGCCACCGCCGCCCCTTGATCGACGCCCTCCTCGACCGCGGCCACGAGATCGTGTTCCTCCAAGCCAACCGCGACCTGATCGAGGCCGGCGACGACCTGGGCGATGCCTATACCTTCCACAGCGGCAGCCCGGACATCGACGCCCTGTTCCTGGAGTGGCGCTGGGCGATCGACGGACGCAACACCACACCGTGCGGCGCCGAAGGCCATACGTGCGACCTGCATCGCCAGGCCGAACTGGTCACCCGATACACCGTGCGCAGGAAGACGCCAACGGTGATCTGGGACAAGGACCGCAAGCTCCGGGGCGAAAGCGTGTGGCGGCGCGTCCCCCATGTCACCATCTGCGAGGCCGCCCTCGAACCGACGCCCGGGGCGAAGCGCCTGCTCTTCCCCGTCGACGACCGTCCGCTCGCCGAGGCCGATCCGGTCGCGCTCGCCAAGAGGCCTCGTGACCTCGTCCTCGGGTACGTCGGCAACCAGTACGCCCGCGACGAGCACTTCGACCGCTTCTTCGCACCGGCCGCGGCGTGCTTCGACCACCTGGTCGGAGGCAAGTGGACCAAGACCGGCCGCTGGCCGCACGTCCGGTTCCTCGGCAGGCTCCCCTTCGAGGCGGTCCGTGGCATCTACGGCAGGTCGCTGGCGACCATCCTCATGCTGCCCGAGACCTACGCCGCCGTCGGGCAGATGACGCAGCGGATCTTCGAGGCCGTGCTCGCCGGCTGCCTCCCGCTCGTCCCTGCCGACATCGTGCATGCCGACCACTTCGTGCCCGAGGAGCTGATCGTCAGCTCCGGCAGCAAGGTGATCGAGCGGCTGACCCATCTCCAGCAGATCGCCGGCACCCAGCGGCACGCGGACTTGATCGCGGCCTGTCTGGACCGCCTGGACCTGTTCCGGCTGAGCCGACAGGTCGACGTGCTGGAAGCCGTCCTGGACACGGCCCTCGGCCCCCTCGCGATCGAACGCGGAGCGGCCTGATGCAGCTAAGCAGCCACGCCACCGCGTCTGGATCATCCGAACGTGCCCAGGTGTCCGGTCCGACCCGGCATCCGAGCACCTCTACGCTGGAGCATCATGAAGAAGGTCGCCATCGTCGGCTGCGGAGGCAGCGGCAAGTCGTACCTGGCGCGGGAGCTGGGCAGGATTCTCGACGCCCCGGTGACGCACCTGGACGCCGCGTTCTACGACGACGAGTGGAACGAGCTGCCCATGGAGAAGTTCGCCGACCTGCAGCGGGAGCTGGTCGCGCAGCCGAGGTGGGTGATCGACGGGAACTACAACTCGACCCTGCAGACCCGACTCGAAGCCTGCGACACCGTGGTCATGATGGACGTCTCGACCGTGGCCGCTCTGTACGGGATCTTCTCCCGGCAGATCCGGCACGGGGCCGGGCACAAGGGCAACGGGGTGCACAACCGCATCCACTGGGGCGTGGTCAAGTACGTGGCGACGTACCGTCGCAGGATGCGCCCGCGGGTCATGGCCAAGATCGAGCAATTCGCCTCAGGTCGTGCCGAGGTGGTGCTGCTGTCCAGCCGACGGCAGACGCGCCGCTGGCTGCGAAGGGTCGCCGCCGAGCACCGCTGAGTCTCCCGCGCCCTCGACAGGAGGGCGCGGCATGAGCGGCATCAACCCCTTCCTGGACCCGACGCGCCAGGCGGAGCTGTACGGGCACGCCTCTCGGCTGGCCCACGGACACGAGCCGCTGCTGCCCCGGGTCATCCTCTCCAGCCCGGACCAGAAGACGCTCCTGCGGCTCGAACCGGCTCCCAGCGACCAGTGGTGGCGGATCAGCCACAACGGCGGCAGCCCTTCCAACAGCTGGTCCGCGTCCTTCGGCGGCCGAACCCCCGTCGAGCTGATCGCCGCGGTCACCGACACCCTCACCGATCCCGCTCACAACGAGCGGGCCGCCGCAGATCCCATCCGGCCGCTGCGACGGCAGGGATGGGAGACGGCACCGTCGGGCGAGTTCCGCTCCCCGGACGGCATCGTCAAGGGCGAGCGGATCACCTACTCCGGCTCGAACGGCTGGTTCATCACCGCCGCATTCGACGAGGACCACGTGCTGTGGCAGGCGCGCTTCGACAGCCGCACCCCCGCCGGCATCGTGACGGCCTTCACACAGGCGCTCGCCGATCGCGAACCGCTGCGGCGCACCCACGAGCAGACCCGCGGCCTCAGCCGGCAAGGCATCAACCTCCACTGGCAGCAGGCCACAGCCGTGAGCGTCGCCTCCGCGCTCCCCGACCGCGTCGAACGCCTCGCCGCCCGCCGTACCGGCACTCCCCCGCCCCCGCCGCCCCGGCCTGCGCCCCGCCGTACCCGCTGACCCTCACACCGCCCGCCGACCCCGGCGTCCCCAAGGAACCCTCCCTTGCCCAACTCCCCCTCCACCAGCCCCGACGGCTACGACATGGCCCTGAAGATCGGCGGCGGCGCCCTCGCGATCGGCTTCCCTCTCGCCTCCTTCGCCTGGCTGTCCGGGAACCTCGCCGCATGGGCGACCGGGACTGGCCCGTGGCTCCCCTACCGGCCGGCCGACGCTCTCCTCCACCCCGAACAGCTGTGGCCCCGCGCCGGAGAAACGACCCTGCTGGTCGTCACCCGCATCGTGCCCGTCCTGCTGACGCTCCTGATCGCCGCCGGCGCCGCAGGCATCTGGGGTCGGTACAAGAGCCGGGCAGGCAGCCGGAAGAAGAAGGTCAAGGGCATGGCGAGCGCCCACGACATCGAGCCGCTGCTCGCCAAGGCGATCGAGGCCAAAGCCCGCTCGCTGCGCCCGAGCCTGAAGACTGCCCGGCATATCGAGCCGCGCGACACCGGCATCCTCCTCGGCAACCTCCAGGGCACCAAGCAGGAGGTGCGCATGGGCTTCGAGGACGTCGCCGTCGCCATCATGGCACCTCGGTCCGGCAAGACCACCTCGCTCGCGATCCCCTCCATCCTCGCCGCGCCCGGACCGGTGCTGCTGACGTCCAACAAGGCCGCGGGCGACGCGTACACGACAGCCTTGGACGCCCGCGGCCGAGTTGGACGGGTGTGGTCGATGGACCCGCAGCAGATCGCCCATGCCGCCCGCGAGATGTGGTGGAACCCTCTCGCCGACGCGCGGACCTCGACGGCGCCAACCGGCTAGCCGGGCACTTCCTCGCTGCCTCCGTCGATGCGAACCAGCAAGGCGACTTCTGGTCCAAGGCCGGCAGCAACATCCTCAGCCAGCTGTTCCTGGCGGCGGCGCTCGACGAGCGGCCGATCACCGACGTCATGCGGTGGCTCGCCTTCCCCTCCGACCGGCGCCCGCTCGACATCCTGCGCGCCCACGGATTCACCTCCGTCGCCTCCCAGTTGAAGGGCACCGTCGAGGGACCGCCGGAAACGAGGGACGGTATCTACGAGACCGCCCGCCAGTACGCCTCCGCCCTGCTGAACTCGGAAATCGCCGCCTGGGTGACCCCGCAGAAGGACGTGCCCGAGTTCCGGCCGGCCGACTTCGTGACCTCCTGCGACTCCCTGTTCCTGCTGTCGAAAGACGGCGGAGGCGGTGCCTCGGCCCTGATCGCGGCCTGCGCGGACTCCGTGATGCGTGCGGCGACCGCCCAGGCCGAGCGCGCCGGCGGCAGGCTCGACCCGCCGATGCTCGCGATCCTCGACGAGGCCGCCAACGTCTGCAAGATCTCTGACCTGCCCGACCTGTACTCCCACCTCGGCTCCCGCGGGATCATCCCGATCACCATCCTGCAGTCCTACCGCCAGGGCCAGAAGGTCTGGGGCGACGCGGGCATGGACGCGATGTGGTCCGCGGCCACCGTGAAGGTCATCGGCTCCGGCATCGACGACCCCGACTTCGCCGACAAGCTGAGCCGGATGATCGGCGATCACGACGTCGAGACCACCAGCACCTCGGTCTCCGACTCCGGCACGTCCACCTCGATCAGCATGCGTCAGGAGCGGATCCTGCCCGCCGACGCCATCCGTGCCCTGCCCAAGGGCTCCGCACTGTGCCTGGCCACCGGCATGCGCGTCGCGATGTTGACCTTGCGCCCCTGGTACGCCGAGCCCGGCGCCGACGAACTCGCCGCCGCCTCCGCCCGCGCCTCGAAGGCCATCACCGACCGGGCTCTCGCCAAGAGCACACCTCGGCAGACCGACTACGGCTCTGCCGCCTGACCTCGGCGGCCCCGACGCTGACGAGACCCTCTCACCTGGAAGGAAGCTCCCATCACTTCACCCGCCGCGGACATCGCCACCCCGTTTAGGAACCTCGCCGGTAGCTTCGACGAACTGGGCCATCGCGTCGCCGCCTTGGACACGGCGCCCGGCCCGGCCTTCCTCACGAAGGCCACGCCCCTCCTGCTCGAATCCCAGCAGCTCACCAGGCAGCTCGTCTCAGCGCTGTCCCTCCTCAGCACGAGTAGCTATACGGCCGTGGCGGGCAGTCGCAGCACCTTGGACACCCTCGCCGGTGCCGTCAGCACCGCGAGCCTCGCCTCGACTCACCTAGCCCAAGCCATAGCCCTCAACCCCCTCGACGGCATGAGCCACCCCGGTCCGGCGGTCGACGAGGACGCCATCCGCCAGGCCCGCCAGGCCGACGCCCAGAACGACATCGCGGATTGTCTGGCCGAAGCCATGGCCGACCTCGATCTCGCCGCCACCTGCTGCACCTATGGCGCCGGCGCGATCGTCCGCGACCTCGCCCAGCCCCGTCCGGCCGCCCCGGCAACCGGGCGGGCGCCGGCCTCGCGAGCAGCCGTTCCCACAGGACGGGCGAGGTGAAGGCCATGGAATTCGACGAGCAGGACCTGTTTCTGGTTTCGCCGCGCTACCTGGCGGATCACCGACCGAGTCCTGCCCCACTACACCGCCGCCGTGTCCGACGCCCGGGGCGCGGCCCACGCCCTGGCCCTCCGGCGCGCACACCGCTCTCTACCGCGTCCGGCCCCTTCCTCCGTTGAAGCCGCCGCACCCCCGATGAGAAGCCCAGGAGACCCCGCTGACGTCCGAACAGCAGCCCATCGCACCCCACTTCAGAGTCTGCTTGCAGATGCTGACGCTCGCGGCCCGGTACGCACGGTACTTCGACGTGCTCGACGACCGCACCCTCAGCGCGCCGACGGCGAGCGAACGGATCGGCCGGCAGCTCGTGACCGTCAAGTCGCTCTTCCAAGATGCGGCGGCCGTAGGCACGGCACACCAGGAACTGCCGATGTCTCTCATTGATCGCAACGACCCCGTGGTCGGCTCCAGGATGGCCCAGCTGGAGGTCGTAACGACCGCGGCGGCCGAAGCGCTAGCTGTATTGATCACGAGCGTTGTTGACACTGGTCTGGTCTTGAACATGGCGAAGACCTCCGGTGTGGTGGGAGCTGTCTAGGAACTCACCTCACGGAGGTCTTCGTGGCCCACCGTAATGCCCGGCTGACCGTCTTTGGTAGGCGGCTGCTGGTCGAACGTGTCTGCTCGGGCCGTCCGGTCGCGCATGTGGCCGCCGAGATGGGCATCTCCCGGGCCACGGCTCACAAGTGGATCCGCAGGTGGCGGACGGAGGGCGAGGAGGGGCTGCGCGACCGGTCGAGTCGGCCCCACACGACGCCGCACCGGACCCCGGCGGCCGTGGAAGACGATGTCTGCGGCCTGCGGCAGGCCCGCAAGCTCGGCCCTGCCCGGATCGGCCCGATCGTGGGCCTGCCCGCCTCGACCGTGCACCGGATACTGACCCGCCACCGGCTCAACCGCCTGGCCTGGCTCGACCGCCCGACCGGGACCGTGATCCGCCGCTACGAACGCGACCGCCCAGGCGAACTCATTCACGTGGATGTGAAGAAACTCGGCCGGATTCCCGACGGCGGCGGCCACAGAACCAACGGCCGCCAGGCCGGCCGCCCGGTCCGCGGCATGGGCTTCGACTACGTCCACTCCGCCGTCGACGACCACTCCCGCCTCGCCTACAGCGAGATCCACCCGGATGAGAAGGTCGCCACCTGCGCCGGCTTCCTGGCCCGCGCGGCGGTGTTCTTCCACGCCTGCGGCATCGACCGGATCGAACGGGTCCTGACCGACAACGCCTGGGCCTACCGCAAGGGCCTGGCCTGGAAGAACGTCCTTGCCGACCTCGGCGCCACGGGCAAGCTCACCAGGCCCTACCGGCCGCAGACAAACGGCAAAGTCGAACGCTTCAACCGCACCCTCCTCGAGGAATGGGCCTACCTGCGGCCCTACACCTCAAACCAGGAGCGAACAGCCGCACTGGCAGACTTCCTCCACACCTACAACCACCACCGCAGCCACACCGCACTCAACGGACACCCACCCATCAGCCGTGTCAACAACCCTGCGGGCCAATACAGCTAGCCCGTGCGGTCGACGGTTTCGATGCCACCTCGGCCAGCTCTCTTGAGACGAGGCTGACCAGCGTGCAGGCTGCCCGGGACCTGCTCGCCACCGCCGCCACCGACCTCATCGGCTGCGCCGAGCGCGTCGCCGCCGAGATGCACCGCTACCGCAACTCCTACTCGATACCGGAGGTCGGTGCCAACGTCAGCCTCACAACGGAGCGGCTCGAAGTCCTCAGGCTCGTCACCGCGGGCGCGGTCTTGGTCGACGAGGACGGCCACACGTGGGTGGGTATGAACAAGGACGCCGTGCGTGCGAGCGTGCTCCGCTACCTCGACCAGCAGGGCCTGATCACGGCGGAGCCGTCCGCCTCCTGGGCCGACGAAATACGCGTCGCGTCCACCTCGATGGGCCGACTCGTTCTGGCGGCCACCCTGAGCCGGCCGGAACTCCGTCAGGACGACCACCAGCCGGCCGCCACGGCAGCACCCGCCGTGCTCTCCGCTCCGGCACGGAGAGCACGGTGAGGACCTTCGCAGAGCAGTTCCTCGCCTCCGGGACCAACCGCATCTCCGCCCCAGCCCTCCCTGCCACCTGCGTACGGGCAACCCTCCCAGTCAGCCGCCCGGCCCAGGGGGGTCTCCCGCGTCACGTGCCTCTGGTACCGAGGGCGACGCCCCCATGCGGCGGCCTCCCGCAGCCTCGTCTGACTGCTTCCGCCGCCCCGGCCTCTCCGCTCGCCTGCACCCAGAAACGCCTCCACCCCCCGTCCAAGGAATTCTCATCTCCACGCACATCGCCCCTCAGTTCCGCGCACTCTCCCTCGGTGCTGGAGTTCAGTCCAGCGCTCTTCTCGCCCTCTCTGCGGAAGGAATTCTCCCGAAAGTCGACTACGCGATATTCGCCGACACAGGATGGGAGCCCAAATCCGTCTACGACCATCTCGACCGACTTGAACGTGAAATTGCGATACCGGCGGGCATGCCCGTCCTCCGGGTTTCCTCAGGAAACATCCGCGATGATGCCCTGAGCCCTGATCACCGCTTTGCGTCCATGCCGCTCTACATCCTCAACAAGGACGGCCGAACTGGGATGACGCGACGCCAGTGCACCGGTGAATATAAGGTGAAACCGATCAAGAAGCAGGTTCGGAACCTCCTCGGGTTTCCTTATCCAACCCGGGTCCCGAAAGGCGTTTTCGTCGAGCAGTGGATCGGCATATCCACCGACGAATTCCATCGCGCCAAGGATGCCGACGTCCAGTACATGCGGAACGTTCATCCCTTGATCGAGATGAACTGGTCACGCTCCGATTGTGTCGACTATCTAACATCCCTCGGTCTTGCCGACACCCCGAAGTCCAGTTGCCTTGGATGTCCTTTCCACGGGAATGCCAAGTGGCGGCACATACGTGACACCTCCCCTGCCGAATGGGAGGACGTCGTGGAATTCGATGCGGCCCTCCGCAAGGGGAACGCTCGCGCCAACGCCACGGGGAACGCACTGCTCGGCGAAGCCTTCCTCCACCGCTCGCGCGTCCCCCTCGACCAGGCCCCCATCGACCACGTCACCGCCGCCGAGCGCGCCGCGCTCGGCGAGGACGCCGCAGCCGAGCTGGAGGACGGCGTCGTCAACGGCTGCTCTCCCTGGGCCTGCCGGAGCGAAGTCGAGGCGGTGCAGCACACGTTCGGACTGACGGCGTGATCACGGGCCGCGACCTCGTAGTCGACCTTTTCGCGGGCCCGGGCGGCTGGAGTGTCCCCCTGCACCGCGTCGGCATCCGGGACGTGGGACTGGAGTGGGACGAATGGGCCTGCAAGACGAGAGCGGCGGCCGGGCTGCTGACCATCCGCACGGACGTAGCGATGTATCCGTGCCGGGTCTTCGCCGGCCGCACGCGCGGCTTCATCGCCTCCCCGCCCTGCCAGGCGTGGAGCAGGGCCGGCAAGCGCCTCGGCCTGGTCGACCAGCCGCTCGTCCACCAGGCGGTCGCCGACCTCGCCGCCGGCCTCGACACCCGCAGGAAGCTCCTGACCGCCTGCCGCGACGAGCGTTCCCTGCTCGCGGCCGAGCCGATGCGCTACCTCCATGCCCTGAACACCGTGGGTGAACCGGACTGGGTGGCGATGGAGGAAGTCCCCGACGTCCTGCCGTTGTGGGGCCAGTACGCGGCGATCCTGCGCGGCTGGGGGTTCTCCGTGTGGACGGGCATCCTCAACGCGGCCGACTACGGCGTCCCGCAGACCCGCCGCCGGGCGATCCTGCTCGCCTCCCGCGTACGAACGGCCGTGCCTCCGGCGCCGACGCACGCCCGCGTTGCCGAGCCCGAGTCGCTGTTCGGGCCGGGCCGCGCGAGGTGGGTGTCGATGGCCGAGGCGCTCGGCTGGGGCGCGACCGACCGGCCCGTGCCGACGGTCTGCGCCGGCGGCGGCCCCGGCGGCGGGCCCGGCGGCGGGCCCGAGCCTTTCCCGTCCGGCGCCCGTAAGACTTTGGCCGACGCCCGCGGGCGCGGAACCTGGGCGGCTGCGCCGGTAGTCGAGGGCCTCGTCCTCAAGCCCCAGACCCGCGGGGCGGGCTGGAGCGCCCGGCACGGCACGCGCGGTGACAACCCGGCCTCCGGGCCCGCCCCGACGTTCACCAGCAAGGCGACCCAATGGACATGGGCCCTGCGCAGCAATAACCAGACCAACGCCACCGTTCGGTCGCTCACCGAGCCCGCGGGCACGCTGTTCTTCGGGCACCGCGCGAACGAGTGCACCTGGGTCACCCGGCCGACCGCCGTCGCGCAGGACCAGGAGAGTCCGCCGCCGGATCCGATCCGGATCACCGCCGCCGAGGCCGGCATTCTGCAGACCTTCCCCGCCGACTACCCGTGGGCCGGGAACAAGGGTCAGCAGTTCTCCCAGATCGGCAACGCCGTCCCCCCGCGTCTCGCCGCGCACCTCCTCGCCCCGCACCTCGACCGCACCCTCTGCGCTGACGACTTCACCCTGGCTGCCTGATGCCCCACGCTTCCGACCTCTCCGACGAGGAACCGCCGTACGAGCCGGACGAACGCGAGCCGGTGTACTACGCCGAGCAGGCGCTCCTCGGCGCCCTGCTCCTGCGGCCCGAACGCCTCTCCCAGGCGGACGGGTTGGAGGGCGACGCCTTCTCCCAGCCGGCGCACGGAGCGCTCTTCGCCGCCATGCGGACCGTGCGGGCGCCGGGGCTCCCAAGTCCGCCGGACGGCCTGGACTGGCTGCGGGCCGTCCTGGAAGAAGCCCGCCAGGAGGCGCCGGCCCTGACCGCCGCCCACCTCCACCTGCTGATCTCCGCCTGCCCCCGCCCCGAGCACGCCAGCGCGTACGCGGCGATGGTGCGCTCCGGGCACGCACGGCGCTCCATCCGACTCCATGCCGACGCCCTCGCCCAGGCCGCCCAGGACGTCACCGTGCCCGACCGGCCGGTGCACGTCCTCGCCGCGGCCGACGCGCTCGCCCGCCACCTCGACACCCTCTCCCGTAGCGTTCCCACCCACCCCGGCTCACTGCCCCGCACGCCCCTGCCGCCCCCGCTCGTGTCACCGCAGGACGACGAAGCCGAGGACCAGGAACGGATGCTGCTGGCCAGCGCCGTGTCCACTCCGACGCCCGTAGGCCAAATGCGCTGGCTCGCACCGGAGGACTTCACCGAGCCGCTGCACGCGGGGCTGTGGCAGTGCGTGTCCGCGCTCGCCCACCGCGGCGAGCCGCTCGATCCGGTCACCGTCATGTGGGAGGCGCAGCACCGCGGTCTCCTTGCGACCGGCGTCACCGCGGCCGATCTGGCCGCCCTGCTGTCGACCGCCGCTCTTCCCCCGGAGCACTGGGGCATCCAGATCGTCGAACGCGCCCTGCTCGCCCGGGCCCGGCACACCGCCGGCCGGATCACCGCCTACACCGAGGACACGGCGAACACCGTCCACCAGCTGATCACGGGCGGACGCAGGGCCCTGGCCGACCTCACCACGGTCCGCCGCCGCTGGCAGCAGGCCACCCGCCCGCTCGCCGAACCGGACACACCCGCCACCTCACGCGCCGGCCCGCCCAGCCGCGCCCCCGCCGTCTCGCACCCGCCCGCGCCCCCCGCCGCCGTACGGGCCGCCGCCGGCCGAACCCCGTAACCGAAGGACTCCCGATGCCGTACGCACCCGCCGACGCCCACATCCGCTTCACCCTGCACCCGGACCACCATCCCGCCGTCATCGCCACCACGTCCGGGCCGACGAGCGACGCCGCCCGCTCCCACCTGCACGACCTCGGCTTCCGCAGCACCGGCCCGACCACGATGGTCCTGGCCCGCATCGACCGCGAGGAGCCCTACTACACCGCCAAGGCCGCCGAACAACTCCGGCAGTACGGCTTCACCACCGAGATCGACCCCGCCCTCCAGGAGGAGATCGACACCGAGTGGACCTGGGCGAACTACCCCATGCCCTGGTGCACCCGCGACGAGATCCGCGAGGTCGGCGCCGAGGCCCAGCGCATCCACGACGACATCGCCGCAGGCCGGCTGATCATCCACCTGCACGCCGACGACGGCCAGAACACCGTGGCCGTCGGCTCCTACGCCACCGGCGTGCGCCGGCACGTGCACCTCCACGGCGAGAACCACCTGCGGCAGGAGACCGACACCGCGTTCGACACGGAAGCGGAGGCCGTCGCCGAGTTCCACAGTCTCTACACCGTCGCCGTCCGCCCCGGCCCCGCCCCGCTCACCGACCTCGAACAAGCCCTCCGCCAGCTCCTCGCGGGTACGCCTCCGGCCACCACCGAGCAGACCTCCACGCCCTCGGCCGAGCCGCCGGTCGCAGAGCCCGGCGAGCACGAAGCGTTCCTCGCGGCCCTGTTCGACGAGGATCGCCAGTGGGAGAAGTACCGCCCCTTCGACGAGACGACCATCGCCTCCCACGAATCCCTCACCGTGCGGGCCGAGTTCGACCACGAAGCCCGACACCGCACCGACGTCGCCTGGACCATCGCCGAGTACGACGGCCCGGTGGGCGAGCGCCTCTGGCACGCCACCCTCACCGCCGGCACCCTCGTGCCCCTCATCCGCGCGATACTCCAGTACCTCGACGCCCCGCCCCTCACAACCGCCGACGGCCCGGACGACGTCCTCCACAACGCTGCCTGGCACCCGGCGAGCCACCCCGCACGCACCACGTGGTCGGCACCGGACTGGAGCGTCATCTTCGAGTCCATCCCGCACGTCGTGGCGGACCGATGGCTGCTGTACGGCGGGGAAGACCTCGACCGAGCGGCGTGGACCATCCGCCTCTCCGCCGGCGTTCCCCACACTCTCCTGGCCCAGCTCGCCGGTACCGCCGCCGACCTCGTTCCGTCCCCCACACGGCCGACCCCGAGCCCGCTCCCGACGCCCATCCCCCGGCTCCCCGCAGCCGCGCCTGCCCGTGGCGCCCGCAGCCGGTAACCGGGCCGCCGACCGCTACGCCGCGGCGTACGACAGCCGGAAGAGCTCCAGCGCCCGCTCCACGTCCTTCTCCGAACGCAGCTGGACCTCCAGGTCGCCCGTGCCGTGATGGCCCAGCCCCGTCACGTCCCGGGTGAAGCCCGGCACGAGCTCAACCGTGTCCGGCGCGACCTTGAGGTACACCAGCAGCTTGTCCTGCCGCCCGGTGACGCAGGCGAAGTTCCGCAGCCGCTGGTACGCGTCATACTGCTTGCGCTCGACCTTCGTCACGCCCTCGCCCAGCCCCAGCAGCGTCTCGTCGACCACGGCCGACAGCTCCGCCATGGCGTCGGTCCGCCGGCGCGGTGACGCCTCCCGGCCGCCGCGGAGGCGCTGGCGGCGCGTCCCGCCGCCCTGGGGGGCGACCGACGCGACCGTCTCCAGCGCGATGTGGTGCTTGCCCAGCATGGTGTAGCGCACGAGGTCGATGGATCGACGGTGCTCGCGTACCGCATGGAGGTCGTAGCGCGTGAAGCCGCCGGCGACGCAGATCAACCGCGGTGTGCTCCACAGAACTCCGGCGGCTGCCGCCGCCCCGAGCCGCTCGCAGACCAAGGCCTCGAACTCCTCCCGGTGGTCCATCAGCCAGGCCACGTAGAACAGGCCCTGCGACAGAACACCCGGGTCGGTCGCCCGCTTGTACTCGACGATCACCGGCGAACCGTTCTCGTCCACCCCGAGCGAATCGATGCGCCCGCCATGGACAGGACCGGTGCTGTACTCACTGGCCAGGAAGCGAACCCCGAGCATGGGCTCCATCGCACTCTCAACGAGCGCCTGCACATCGGCCTCAGCCTCAGCCAGCCACGGCGTGACCTCGGCCACGCCGTTCTTCGTGTCGAACAGTTTCAGGTCCAGCCCCCTCCCACTCAGCGAACGCCGAGCTACAACGCCTCCAGGGATGGAACTATTTCCAAAAGTCTCCGGGCCCGGCGGGGGCGCGCAGTTCGGTCTTGCAGCCGCCTTGCGGGGGGGGTCGGTGGTGAGCGTGCCGCCGAGCAGTTTACGTACACAGCAGGGTCTGCTTGGAGTCCGTGACCACGGAGGCGGACCCGAGTTCGCGGCCCGCGCGGCGCTGGGCGACGGAGAAGAACGGCATCACGGTCAGGGAGAGGGCTGCCAGGACGACACCGACAGTGGGGTGTTCGGCCTCGCTGGTGCCGGTCAGGGACCGTACGGACTCGACGGCGACGTAGGCGGCGACGGCGAAGAAGGAGACGGCGATGATCCGCAGGGTCGTCTTTTCGCGTGCTTCGCGGATGGCGTGGTCGCGGGCGGAGAACTGCCAGGTAACCGCGGCGGCGGAGAAGACCTCGATGACCGAGTACAGGCTGAAGCCGTCAGGGCGGTGGAGGAGGCGATCACGCCTGCAGTAAGGGCGACGATCGCCTCGATGACGTTGTAGGTGATGGTCGCGGCGGCAAGGAGGCGTATGCGGCGGTTGAGCGCGTCGCGCCGGGCCGACAACGGGCCCAGGGTTACGGACATGCCCGCGGTCATCAGCAGCAGCCCTTCATAGCAACGTCCGGGCAGGTTCGGTCGGCCACCACGGCCACGACCACGGTGCACAGGTCGTCCAGGGCGTGACCGAGGCGCGGGTCCACACGCCGACCGCGCCTGGAGCGCCGCGAGCGCAACCGTCGCCGGATGCCCGCCGGGTCACCGGGTGAGGCGCCGGAGGTGATGGAGGGAGCGCAGGTGAGGGAGTTGGCTGCGGTCTTGTCCTTGGCGGTGAGGTCCCCTCCGAACAGCAGAGGACCAAGGTCCACGTCGCAGGGGTCGGCATGGGCCTGGCCAGCCCCAACCACGAGGCGGCCAGCAACATGGCCATGCCGCTGATCCTCCTCCCCCTCATCTCCAGCCGCCTTCATCCCTGCCGACACCATGCCCGGCTGGTTCCAGCCGATCGCCGAGTACCAGCCCTTCACTCCCGCCATCGAAACCCTCCGCGGTCTGCTCCTGGGCACCGAGATCGGCAACAACGGCTGGATCGCGATCGCCTGGTGCGTCGCCCTCATCGCGCTCGGCTACCGCTGGTCGACGGCGCGGTTCAACCGCGACCCGAAGTAGTCGAGACGACCACGCCGGCCATCCTCCCGCCACGCGTCCCAGCCGTGCCGAGGCGCCACAGCGACGTGGTCTCGCCCGAGCGGGCTCGGTGCAAGGGGTCCGACGGGTCCGTCGCGCGTGGGTGGCGGGGCTTCGTGACCGTGCGGGACAGCACGCGCAGGCCTGCGGCCGCGATCGCGTCCGTGAGTTCCGTACGGCCGCGGAGTCCGAGCCGTTCGGCCAGGTCCGAGAGGATGAGCCAGCCCTCGCCGCCCGGCTCCAGGTGGTGCGGGAGACCCGTCAGGAAGCGGCGCAGCGTCCGGCTGTCGGGGTCGTAGACCGCCTGGTCGAGAGGTGTGCGGGGGCGGCCCGGGAGCCAGGGTGGGTTGCAGACGATCAGGTGGGCCCGGCCGGCCGGGAAGAGGTCTGCGTGCCGTACGGCGATCCTGGTCGCCAGTCCGAGACGGGCGACGTTGTCCCGGGCGCAGTGCACCGCGCGTACGTCGTGGTCGGTCGCGACGATATGGCGCAGGCCACGGCGGGCAAGGACGACGGACAGCACGCCGGTGCCGGTGCCGATGTCGAAGGCCGTGGCCCCCGGCGGAAGTTCCGCCTCGGCGACCAGGTCGACGTACTCGCCACGCACGGGTGAGAAGACGCCGTAGTGCGGGTGGATGCGGTCGCCCCCGAGCGCCGGGATCTCCACACCCTTCGTGCGCCACTCGTGTGCGCCGATCACCCCGAGCAGTTCCCGCAGCGAGCCCACGCCGGGCCCCGCGCTCGGTCCGTGCGCGTGGAGGCACGCCTCCTGGACCCGGGGCGCTCGGCGCAGGGGGATCGTCCAGTCGTCGTCGTACGGGATGAGGAGCATGCCCAGCAGTCGTGCGCGGCGCGCCTGTTCGCGGCGGTGGATGCGGAATGCCTCGGTCGGGCTCTGAGCCCGGGGCTGGGACGCTCGTTCGGCGCGGCGGCCGACGGCTGCCAGGAGCCGGCGCGCGGACGGGTAGTCGCCGGTCCAGAGCAGGGCAGTGCCCTCGGCCATCAGGCGGTGCGCCGCGGCGACGCTCATGGTGTCAGCGACGCTGACGATGTGCTGCGGGTGTGGAGTGCCGTTGGCCGAGTACCAGTGGGCCATGCCCTCCAGGCGGCCTTCCAACGTCCACGCCATGACCTGTGCCGTCACCGAACCTCAATTCTCATGAGGGACGATCTTCGATGCCTTCTGAGCGCTCCGAGCGTTCCGGAACGGAACATTCACGCCCTCCTGACGTGTGTCGGCCACTGCCTTACGCGATGCATACGGGACGCTCAGCACCGTGCGCTCCGGCTTGTGGGCGGTCCTGGCTGTGACGCTGTTCCTGATCCTGCTGCCCGCCAGGGTGACCGCCGGCCCCGGGTGGCTCGCCACGCGCGATTTGTTCCGGGCCCGGAAGGTCCGGACAGACCGGCTGATCTCCGTCGTGTGGTCCGACGGGGTCGCGTAGAGGCTGGTGCTCAAGGACAGCGACGGCGGGCTCGTCCCTCTCGATCCCCGTGTCCTGGTCGACAATCCGTGTCTGTGGCATCTGCTGGACGCCGGCGCTCGTGTCTCACAGGAACGCGGAACACTGGAGTACGGGACCGTCGCCCTGCGGCGTCTGTCCAGCAGGGTCGATGGAGAGAGGGCCAAAGCCGTCTTCAGAGCCTCCGGGATGGACGCCTGAGCCCTCCGGGTACCTCACGGGCTTTCCGTACGCCGCCATGTGGCCCCGGGCGTGGCCGGAGACCGTCTGCGCGGTGACGCTTCCTCTCCCCCGACCCCGGCTCGCGAGGCTCAGGGCCTCCGCCCCGGAGGGTGCGGCTGCACCCCGGTCATCAGGAAGTCCAGCCCCCGCCGGGTCGTCGCCAGGACCACCCGGTCCCCCGCCCGCAGGACCCGCCCGTGCGGCGGGCGCCAGTCGAGGCCCTGCCGGTGCAGCCGCAGCCCCGCCAGCGTGTCCATCGAGGACGAGGAGAACCGGGCGCCCGCGGCGCCGACCGCCAGGACGCGCCACTCGTTCTCGCGGAACGCGGCGTGGATCGAGCGGCCCTCCAGCTCCGGGTGGCCGGCCACATCGACCACAGTGAAGAGGAGCGAGCCCCGCTCGACCGGCATCACCCCCAGCACGTGCCGGCCCATCATCGCCGCGGCGAACGACGCGGCGGCCAGCGCGGACACGCTCCGGCTGCGGGTCAGGGCATCGGGGTACGAGGCCCGCATGGTCCGCGAGACGGTGGCCGCGAAGTCGTCGTCGTACAGCCGCATCACCACCCTGACGGCCGGGTTGGCCTCCCTCGCGGCCATGACGATGTCCAGGTTCTCGCCGTCCTCCCTGGTCAGGACGAGCAGGGACTTGCTCTGTCCGACACGGGCCCGGTCGAGGACGCCGGGCGCGGTGGCGTCCTCCAGGAGCAGCGGTATCCCGAGCTCGCGGGCGAGCGCGACCCCACGGGCGTGCGGGTCCCGCTCGACGGCCACGATCTTGTGGTCGGTCGTACCGAGCCGGGCCAGGACCCGCGTACCGATCTTGCCGAGTCCGACCAGCACGATGTGGTCGCTCAGGTCCTCGGACGGCGGGTGGTTCGCGGAGCCGGTACGGAAGGCCTCGGTGGCGTGCATGGTGGCTGCCACGACCAGCGGGAGGACGGCGAGGCCGACGAAGCCCGCGACGAGCTGGAGGATCCGGCGGGCCGGCTCCTCGTCGGTCGCCGGGTCCCCCATGGTAAAGATGTCGAGCAGCGGCAGGTACACGTCCTTCCACAGCGGGCCGTCCAGGACGAACGCGGTCGCGGCGGAGAGCAGGACGACGATCGCGGCCAGTGCCCCGAAGACGGCGATGACCTCCTTGGAGACGAAGACCCTCCACGGCAGGTGGGTCAGATGGCCGAGCAGCAGGTCCCGGTAGCCGCGGGATGCCTTCGGGGCCTCCGGGTCATGGTGATGGGTGACCTCTTCGAGCATGAGCCGGCCGTGCGTGAACTGGCGGTGGTAGGAGGTACGGGTGTCCGGCAACAGCAGGGTGCCGTCCTCTCCGGGCGTCTCCGCGCTGTCCTCGCTCGCCGGGTCGTCCTGGTGCGCCCCGGACAGCACGGCCAGCGTCGCCAGATCGGTCGGCCGGGCGGGCGCCCCCGCCGGACGTACGACTCCCCGGAAGACCTTGCCCTCGACCTGGAGCGTGTGGCCCTGCCCGACCGCGGCGGCCGACACGAGCTCCGGAACGGCGGTGTCGGTGTCGGAGAGGACGGTCGTGGAGGCGTCCAGGGACGCGCCGTCCGCCCACCCCGCGACCTCGGCGGCCCGGTCGAGGAGCCGCTCCAGATGGCGCCCGCGTTCGCGGTTGTACATGCGGATGACCAGGCGTATGGACGGATTGAGGCTGCGCGCGAGGAGCGCGGCCGTCATGTTGACCTGGTCGTCGCCGTAGGTCAGCGCGAGGGCGGCGGCCCGCTCGATTCCGGCCGCACGCAGGGTCTGTTCGTCGGGCCGCGCGGACACCAGCAGCTCGACCGGCGACCGGGGGTCGCGGTGCAGGCCGGCGATCTCCGCCCCGTACGCGTCGCGCCGCGAGGGCAGGACCACGGTCACCGTCTCGCCGCACACCGCGTCGAGCTCGACGGCCAGACGGTGGGCGAGACCGTCGTCCCCGCAGATCACCATGTGCTGGGATCGCTGCCCAAGTGGCATGCGCAGATGGATGGTTGACGTCACGTGCACCAAGATTGCCGATCGCGGCGCGCCGGGTTACCTGTCGTACGTGAGTTCGGCGTCAGGGTTTCGTATGGATGACGCAGCCGATCCCTCGTACGAGGTTCCCGTCGGGCGTCTGGTCAACGGAACTCGGCGAGGCGGGGGCGCAGACCGAGAACGGTGAGGACGCCCGCGGCCAGCAGGGCTCCCACCGCCCAGGGCAACAGGCCGGCGGCCGTGTTCCGTCCGTCCCGTACCGCGCCGTCGAACGCGGCCTGGTTGATTCCGGTCACCTCGTCCAGCGCCTTCATCCAGGCGCCGAAGTGGGCGTTGGACTTGTCCGGTTCCCAGCTGATGCAGAAGGCGATCGCCTCCCGGTCCTCGCCCTGGGCCAGCAGGGACCGGATCGTGCGGTCGTCGCGCTGGTAGACGGCGTAGGCCTCGACCGTCCGCTCGGCCGCGGCACGCTCGCCCGTGAAGGTGATGTTGTCCAGCTCACGGCGGAACTCGCCCGTGAAGACCCGGTCCTCGTGGTCGGCCCGGTATCGCGCCCAGGTCCCGCCGAGTTTCGCGTCGTACGAGGAGAGTGCCGCCCCCTCGACGCCGTACAGCTGCTGCGACTTGGCGAGGAAGCTCTGCTCGTAAGCGGCGCGCCGCGAGGGGTCGAGGAGGTAGCGGCTCTCGTCGGCGTTCGCGTCGTAGGCGAGGGCGCGGGCGCGGGTGAGGGCGACGACCGAGTCGAAGGCGTCCCGTCGTGCGGCCCTGAGCTGTTCGCCGGAGGCGGTGACCAGGTGCAGGCCGAGGACGAGGGCGATGAGGCCGCAGGCCGTCGCGGCCGGCAGGGCTGGATTGAGGACGCGGTGGAAGCGGCGAGCGAGGTACCACTGCAGCAGGACGAGCACGGCGAACAGCACGAGACCGAGCGCCGCGAGGACCGTGGACTGGGTGGCGAGATCGGAGCGTTCGGCGATGTACGTGGCGTCGAAGGCGTGGTCGTTGGCCTCGACCAAGACGCGGGCCTCCGGCAGCAGGCGCTCGGCGAGGAGGTCGGTCGCGGCGCGGTAGTCGGCGAGCGCGTCCGCCTTGCCGCCGGCACGGCCGTCGTTCTCCAGCGTGCGTCCCAGCAGCTTCTGGTACCGGGCGAAGTCCTCGGTGAGCGTCTCCACGGCCTGCTCGTCGCCACGTACGGGACGCGGCAAGCTCGGCGACCAGGAGCAGGGCGGCTCAGGCGGCGGTGAGCAGGAGCACCGTCACGCGCAGGAGACGCAACCGGGCGGGCACGGTGTCTCCGTACCGGCGGCGGAACGATTCTGCCGCGGCGACGGTCCGGCGCCGCAGACGGTGGGGACCGCCCGGCCCCTGCCCCTTGCCAGGACCGGGCGGCCCCCCTCGCGGATCGACCGCCTCTGGCGTGTGCTCCGCGTCCGTCTGGGCCCCCACGCCCGAACTTCGCGTCTGTCCGGTGGTGATGGCCACGCACCCTCCAACCACGCCACGGACGGTGGTCCGTCCCCCGTGCCGATCAGTGTCCGATCGGTTTCGGACACGGACCGGGTTCATTGACGTGACCCTGACGCTCCGGAAGTCCGTTTTCACGCGCTCTTGGCGGCCGGGGCGATCGGCCCGTCAAGAGTGCGCAAGTTCGTTCCGTGGGAACCCCTTCGGGGAGCATCGGTGCCCTAGATTCCCTTTCCGACGCAGGGCGACCTGAACGCCTGCGGCACCCGGTCCGGCCGTCCCCATCGGCCGGCCCTCCGACGGGACGAGCCATGGCGGTGCCTCGTCCCGTCGGGCGCCCGTCAGGGACCTGGGACGGGCAGGGTCAGGTCGTGAGGGAACTCCTCACCGTCACGCAGGAACGTGAGCCGGGCACGCAGGACGCGCACCCCGGCAGCGAGGGCCGGCTGGCCCGTGACGCTCCCGTCGGTGTACGTGCCGTCCTCGCCGGGCCCGTAGGCGCCGCCCCAGTCGACGTATTCATGACCGAGGTCGTCCTTCGCCTCGAAGACCAGCAGGATCGACGGCTCGTCGCCCCCGTACGGCAGGGGCGGGGTGATCGTGTACCGGATGGTGAAGGAGTCCCGCCGGACGGTCAGCCCGCGCACCGCCAACTCATGCCGACCGCCCAGGATCGACAGCCTCGGAAGTCCCCTGGTGTCGCCGGCTCCCCTGTTGCTCGCGCCGCTCATTCGAAGATCCTCTCGCCGGGAGTGCCGGCCGCCGTCTCGCCGGGCCTTCAGTGGCCGCCTGGGAGGAATCTAGGAGCTTGGATGCGCCGATCCGGCTGGCTCCCCCGGAATTGACGCCCCTCTGACGCAGGCACGAACTCAGACATCCCGCCACGTTGTCGGCGCGTGTGATACTCGCCGCGTGACGTCGATCTACCGAAGTACGGTCGGCCGGGACGCCGTTCGGCGCTGGTGCGTCGAACGGCTAGGAGCCTGGCCGGTGCCCCATGAGCGGGAGGTCTTCGAGGCCAACGGCGCCAAGACTCATGTGGTCGTCGCCGGTGGTGGTGGTGGGGAAACGACCGTGGTGGTCGTTCCCGGCACGAACTTCAACGCGGCCACCGTCCTGCCGCTGGCGACAGCACTCTCCCGTCGGTACCGGACCGTGCTCGCCGACGTGCCGGGGCAGCCAGGACTGAGCTCGGGCGAGCGCGGCCTGGCGGAGGGACGACTCGACTGGTACGGAACCTGGCTTTCCGAGGTTGTCGAGGCGTGCGCGTCAGGACCGGGTCCGGTGGTCGTGCTGGGCCACTCCTTCGGCGCGGCGATCGCTCTGTCCAGCGCGTCTCCCCGTGTCGACGGCCAGGTGCTCGTCTCCCCCGGCGGTCTGATCCGGCTGCGTCTGACACCCGGTGTGCTGTGTGCCTCCGTGGCCTGGTTCGCCGCACCCCGGCCCCGGCACAGCGCCCGGCTCCTGCGCACCATGTACGCCGACGGCGGCACGCCCCGGACCGAACTGGTGGACTGGATGACACTCGTCGCCCGGCACGCCCGGTCCAGCGGTGCCCCGGGACTGGCCATCGTGCCCGACCGGCCCGTCCCCCGCCGGGTCGTCACCGGCGAGCACGACGTGTTCCTGCCCCCTCGGCGGCTGGAGGCCGCCGTACACCGGCGGCTCGGCGTCGAGCTCGGCGTCATCGAGGGCGCCGGACACCTCGTGATCGAGGAAGAGCCCGACCTCGTCGCCGATCTCGTGGACCGCGTGGCCCGCTAGGCTCCGTCCAGGCGTACCGCCTCGGGAGCGGGCGCGGCGTCAGGGCGGCGGCAGGATTCCTTCGGATCGGCGCGGGCGACGCCCGCCGACGTTCAGGCTTCCCCCATGGACAACTCCCATCGCGACATGGGCTGCGGGCTGACGCTCCTCCTGATCCTTTTCGGATCGGTCACGCTCTGGAGAGGCGTGACCGACCTGCGCGACGGCACCACCGTTTCCTGCATGGACCGCAGGATGGGCCCTGGCGACACCTGCGTGATGCGCGCGGGCTCCAACCTGGTGCGTTACACCTACGAGGAGAAGGCCGACGACTGGGACAACACGTACCCCGCCGTGGCCACAGCTGTCGGTGCGACGGTCCTGGTCGGCTCGGTGGGCCTCGGAGCATGGCTCACCCGGCAAGGCGACGCGGCGAGGCCGTCTCCCGGGCGCGGACCCGGTGCGGAGGGTACGGCGAGTCCGCCCGACGCGGGTGGCGCGCCTTCGTGACCGCCGCGATTCCGGCGACGGCAGCGAGCGGGGCGTCCCGGCCCACCGAGCGGCTACGACGGAGGGCGCGCCGTGTGGGGAACCGCTGCCGGAAGAGTGAGCGCCCTCGCGAACCGTGGCCCGGACGCCACGGAGTCCAGGGTGCCGCCCATGGCCTCGGCCAGATCGCGGGCCAGCCGCAGGATCACGGTGTCCGTCGGTGGACTCGCATCCGTCATCGACGCCGCGCTGTCCGACCCGGCTCCGGTCCCGGCACCCACTCGTATCACCAGCCGACCGGACCGCACCTCGGCGGTCAGGTGTGCGGGCTCCTCGGGCGGGGTGTGGCGCAGGGCTTCCGCTGTCAGCGCGGCCAGTACGCGGGTGAGCACCGCCGCGTCGGCGATCGCGTCGGGCAGGTGCTCCGGCAGGGTGCAGCGGATCCTGTCGCTGCCGGGGCCGAGGGTGTCCAGGACCGCGGTCAGCACCTCGTCGAGGTCGACCGGGCGGAGGTAGAGGTCGAGGGATTCGGCACGCAGGCGGCTGAGGTCGTCGAGATCCGTGACGAGCTGGGTGGCACGGCGCACCGATGCCCGGGCCGTGTCGAGGAGCCGGCTGTCGTCCCGCTGGACGGACGGCCGTCCGTCGGCTGCGGCGGGAGGGGAAGGGAGGCGTCGCAATGCCTCCTCCGCGACACGCAGCGGGGACCGCAGATCACGGCTCGCGGCGAGAAGCAGCGAGGACCGCGTGTGTTCCGCCTCGGCGCGAAGGCCGGTCTCGGCCGCCACGGCGGCGAGCCGCCCGTGCGCGTACGCCATGACCAGCTGCGCGGCGCACGCGCCCAGCAGGAGCTGGTCGTCACCGCTGAGGGTGCGACCGCGGGCCGCCAGCGTCAGTCCGCCGGCGGCGGAGCTGTCGACGGGCGTTTCGACATCCGCGTCGTACGGACGTTCCGGCGGGTTCTCTCCGGCAGCGGCGACGACCGACCAGCGAGGATCGGCAGGGTGCTCGGTGTCCTCCTGCAGCAGGCTGACCGCGTCCAGGCCGAAGTCCTCGCGAACCTGTTCGAGAAGCACCGGCAGGTCCTGATCACGCATCAGTGAGGTGGCGAGCCTGCTCAGGGCACGCGCCTCGGACCGCGCTCGGACGGCCTCGTACGTGCGGCGCGCGGCCGTTCCCGAGGCCGAACCGACCACCACGGCCGTGACGACGAAGACCAGCAGAGCGGCGATGTCGGACGTGTGCTCCACGTCCAGCGAGTGCAGGGGCAGGGTGAAGTAGTAGTCGGCGAGCAGTCCCGCGGCCAGCGCCGCGAACAGGGCGGGCAGCAGACCACCGACGAGGGCGATCACGACGACGGTCAGGAGGTAGAGCACGAGCACGAGGGCCAGGTCCACGTGCCCCCGCAGAGCGACCAGGAGCATGGTCAGTGCCGGGAGCACCACTGCGGCCAGCAGCATCGCGCCCCAGAAGCGCCGTGGCCCGGTGGCGTGGGTCGGGTGCGGCAGCCGCAGGGGCGAGGAGGAGCCGGCGGCCTCCTCGTGGGTCACGACGAGCACGTCGATCGGGCCCGAGCGCTGGATCGTCCGGCGCCCCACGCTTCCGTACAGGAAGGTGGAGAGCCGTCCGCGCCGGCTGGCGCCCAGCACGATCTGGGTGACGTTCTCGGCCTCCGCGAACTGCAGCATGGTCTCGGGGAGGTCGTCCCCGGTCGTCTGGTGATAGCTGCCGCCCATCGACTCCACCAGGGCACGCTGGGCGGCGAGGGCAGCCGGATCGGCATGGACGAGTCCGTCGCTCGGGACGACGTGCAGCGCCAGGAGCTGGCTGCCGGGCGTTCGGGCGGCGACCCGGGCCGCGCGGCGGATCAGGGTCTCGCCCTCCGGGCCGCCGGTCAGGGCGACCATGATGCGTTCGCGGGTCTCCCAGGGGGCGGTGATGCCGTGCTCGGCACGGTAGCGCTGCAGTCCTTCCTCCACACGGTCGGCGAGCCACAACAAGGCGAGTTCCCGCAGGGCGGTGAGGTTTCCGACGCGGAAGTAGTGGGTGAGGGCGGCCTCGACGCGGTCGGCGGGATAGATCTCCCCGTGCAGCATGCGGCGGCGCAGGAGCTCCGGTGGAAGGTCGACCAGCTCGATCTGGTCCGCGCGGCGCGCGACCTCGTCGGGCAGCGTCTCGCGCTGCTGGACGCCCGTGATCTGCCGGACCACGTCGCCCAGTGACTCCAGGTGCTGGACGTTGAGGGTGGTGACGACGTCCGTCCCCGCGTCGAGGAGTTCCTCGACGTCCTGCCACCGTTTCGCGTTGCGCGAGCCCGGTACGTTCGTGTGGGCCAGTTCGTCGACCAGGGCGACCTGCGGGTGCCGGGCGAGCACCGCGTCCCGATCCATCTCGGTGAAGGCCGCCCCGCGGTGGGTCATGGTGCGTCGAAGGATCGTCTCCAGCCCTTCGGCCATCGCGGCGGTCGGCCGTCGCCCGTGCGGCTCCACGAAACCGGCGACGACATCCGCGCCGCTCGCACGCAGCCGCTGTCCCTCCTCAAGCATGGCGTACGTCTTCCCCACCCCCGGGGCGGCCCCGAGGTAGATCCGCAATCGTCCTCGCGCCATCGGGGGCTCCTACCGATACTCCACACCCACACGTTCTCCCTCCATCATGCGCGCCCGGCCCCCGTCGCACTTCGGCACCGGTACAGGCACCACAAGCTTGACGTGTTCCTGACGCCAGAGGCGCATCCGCAGGGCCCGCTCGGCCGTCCTGACCAGTGTCGAACCGGTTTCACGAAGGAGGCGTTCCCATGGAGAGCGCGGTTGTCGGAGTGGTCGTCGTGGCTGTCTTCCTGCTGCTGTTGTTGCGCAGCGGGATGCGGGTGATCAATGAGGTCGAGCGGGGCGTCGTGTTCCGCTTCGGCAAGGCGCTGCCCGGTCATCGACAGCCGGGCATCACCTTCCTGGTACCGGTCGCGGACCGCATGCGGAAGGTGAACGTCCAGGTCGCGACGCTGCCGATCCCGACGCAGGAGGGCATCACCCGGGACAACGTGTCGGTCAAGGTCGACGCGGTCGTCTACTACCGGGTCACCGACCCCGCCCGTGCCACGATCGAGGTGCAGGACTACGCCTTCGCCGTCGGCCAGGTCGCGCAGTCGTCGCTGCGCTCGATCATCGGCAAGAGCGACCTGGACGACCTGCTGTCCGACCGGGAGCGGCTGCACGAAGGGCTCGCCTTGATGATCGACAGCCCGGCGGCCGGCTGGGGCGTCCACATCGACCGGGTCGAGATCAAGGACGTACAGCTGCCGGAGTCGCTGAAGCGGTCGATGTCCCGGCAGGCCGAGGCCGAGCGCGAGCGGCGGGCGCGGGTGATCACGGCGGACGGCGAGTTCCAGGCGGCACAGCAGCTCGCCAACGCGTCGCGGATCATGGCCGACACGCCGGAGGCGATGCAGCTGCGGCTGCTGCAGACCGTCGTCGAGGTGGCGGCGGAGAAGAACTCCACGCTCGTGATGCCTTTCCCGGTGGAACTGCTCCGCTACTTCGACCGGGCGGCCCGCAACCTCGACGCCGCTCCGACGCCGATGCCGGAGACGCCGGAAACTCAGACGGGCACCGCGACCGATCGGTCCGCCCCGTCGGATGCCTCCTGATCGACGGGCTGACGGGCCGACGGACCTACCGGCCTACGGTCCGGCGGTGGCCGGTTCCGACAGAGCCGGGTCCGCCCTTGCGCAGCAGATGCCGCCCGGGGTGGAAACGCCCGGGCCCGACGCCTGAACGTCCGTTCCTCGTGCCGGCTCACGCGGGGCAGCCGTGGCGGGCCGTCGACGTGGCCGCGAAGCGGCCCAGCAGCTCCTGGACGTCGGCGGGCCGGAGGTCCCCCGGACCGCCCTGGCCGCCGGACGGGCCGACCAGCTTGACGTACGCGGTACCGAGGGCTCCCTTGCAGGTGAGGGCGCGCGTGCTGGCGCCCTTGACGCTGCCGGGGTAGCGGCCGTCGAGATACATCTCCTGCTCGGCGGAGGCGCCGTAGTAGGCGGTCAGCTCGGCGAGCGTCTTCGCCCCGCGCTTCAGCGCGCAGGCCTCGGTCAACGCGCGGCCGGCCGGCTTCTCGGCGACCGCCGTGACACCCAGTCGGCCCGCCGTCGCGGCGGAGACCACGTCGCGGCAGGTTCCGGTCGCGCGGGCGGGCGGGACATCGCGCCATTCGCTCAGGTCCACCCCGGACGGACGTGTGCCGAGCGCTCCCTCGCAGTGGAAGCGATCGGCGGCCTTCCGGGCCGTCTCCGTGGCGAGCCGGGCGACTTGGCCGACCTGCTCCTTCGTCAGGTCCTCGGCCTTCGCCGTGGTCTCGGTCAGAACGAGGAGGCCCTTACCTGGCAGCGCGGCGCAGTCGACGAGCACCGCCGCCCCGGGCCGGCTCCGGCCGACGAACGAACCGTTCCACCCGTATCCGATGGGCGTCGCCGAGGCCTCCTCCGCCGCACCGCTGGCCCGGTGTGCGGCGACCGGGCGGATCTGCAGCCTCAGGGTGGTCCCCGAGTCCTGGCCGCGCGCCGTGACCGAGCACCATTCCGTGTCGTGTCCGACCCATTCACCGGTGTGCCCGCGCGCTTCGAGGTCGGCACCGCCGAAGAACGTCCGGGCCTCCTCGACCGCCAGCGACCCCCGGCAGCTGTCCCCCAGGTCGTCGCCGGACGCCTCGCCGCCGCCGAGTCCGAACCAGGCCGCGCCGGCGGCCGCCGCCACCGCCAGAGCGGCGGCGAGCGCCTTGACCCCGGTCGTGGGCGCCTTCGTTCGCGAGCGCTCTGCCTCGCTCACCAGCACTCCCCCCTTTCTCGTCCGCGTCCTCGGTGCCCTGCCGGCACCACTGGATGACTGATCATCCGGCCGTACGGTTCCGAGCGGTCACGTCGTCCCGGTCGTCGCGTCGGGGTGGAAGGGCGGGGCACCGTCCTCCCTGCGGAGGCTGATGGTCATGGTCAGGCCGCCGCCCGGGGTGTCCTCGGCCGTGACCGTGCCACCCATGGCTTCGACGAAGCCGCGGGCGACGGCGAGGCCGAGGCCGACTCCCGCGCCGCGCGGGGCGTCGCCGTACCGCTGGAAGGCTCCGAAGATGCGGTCCTTGGCCTCGTCGGGGACGCCCGGTCCACGGTCCACGACGCGGAGTTCGACGCGGTCGGCGATCGCGCTGGCGGCCACGAGGACCGGGGTTCCGTCAGGGCTGTACTTCACCGCGTTCTCGACGACGTTGGCGACGGCCCGTTCGAGCAGGCCGCGGTCGACGACGACCATGGGCAGGGTCTCGGGGATGTCGAGCTCGACGCTGTCCTCGGGCACGCCCACGAGCGCCATCGGAACGACCTCGTCGAGGTCGGTCTGCCGCAGGACGGCGGTGACGGTGCCGGTCTCCAGCCGGGAGACATCCAGGAGGTTGCCAACCAGGTGGTCGAGCCGGTCGGCGCCCTCCTCCACGTTCGCAAGCAGGTCGGCCCGGTCCTCCTCCGACCACTCGACGTCCTCCGCCCGCAGTGAGGAGACCGAGGCCTTGATGCCGGCGAGCGGGGTGCGCAGGTCGTGGCTGACGGCGGCCAGCAGCGAGGTGCGGATCTTGTTGCCCTCGGCAAGCCGGCGGGCCTGCTCCGCCTCGTCGACGAGACGCTGCCGGTCGAGCACGACCGCCGCCTGGGCGGCGAACGCGCCGAGCACACGCCGGTCCTCGCCCGGCAGGACGCGGCCCGTGAGCGCGAGGGCCAGGTGGTCGCCGACCGGCATGTCGACGTCCGCGTCCTCGGGCCGGCCGACCGGGCGGCCGGGGCCGACGACGGCGACGCACGTCCACGGCTCGCTGTCGTCGGGGCGCTCCAGGAGCGCGACGGACTCCATGGCGAAGGTCTCCCTGAGCCGTTCGAGCAGCGCGCCGAGTCCGGTCTCGCCGCGCAGCACGCTGCCGGCGAGGAAGGAGAGCGTCTCCGCCTCCGCACGCAGGCGGGCGGCCTGGTGGGTGCGGCGGGCGGCGAGATCGACCACGGAGGCGACGGAGATCGCCACGCCCACGAAGATCACCAGGGCGACCACGTTCTTCGGGTCGGCGATGGTGAGTTCGTGGAGGGGAGGGGTGAAGTAGTAGTTGAGCAGCAGCGATCCGACAGCTGCGGAGGCGAGGGCGGGCCTGAGGCCGCCGAGAAGTGCCGCGGCGACCGTGAGGGTGAGAAAGAGCAGGACGTCGTTGGCGAGGCCTACGTCCGGGAGGGCGCTGCTGAGCAGCAGGGTGAGAAGCACCGGCCCTGCGAGGCCGACCACCCAACCCCAGATGGTGCGGGACCGCCCGAGCTTCGCGCGACGCGCCACAGGCAGCCCCCGGCCCTTCGCCGCCTCGTCGTGGGTGACGATGTGGACGTCGAGGTCGGGCCCCGACTCACGGGCGACCGTGGCACTGACGCCGGGGCTGAAGGCGTACTGCCAGGAGCGGCGGCGGCTGACTCCCAGGACGATCTGGGTGGCGTTGACCCCACGCGCGAACTCCAGGAGTCCGGTGGAGATGTCGTCGCCGATGACGTGGTGGAACGTGCCGCCCAGGTCCTCGACGAGGGTCCGCTGGACGGCCAGTTCCTTCGGCGAGGCAGAGGTGAGTCCGTCGCTGCGCGCGATGTAGACGGCGAGGACTTCGCCGCCGGCGCCCTTCTCGGCCAGTCGGGCGGCGCGGCGGATGAGGGTGCGGCCCTCGGGTCCTCCGGTGAGACCGACGACGATCCGCTCACGGGAGCCCCAGATCTTCGAGACACGGTGTTCGGTGCGGTACTCCTGGAGGTACTCGTCGACCCGGTCGGCGGTCCACAGCAGCGCCAGTTCGCGCAGGGCGGTGAGGTTGCCGGGGCGGAAGTAGTTGGACAGAGCCGCGTCGACCTTGTCCGGCTTGTAGACGTTGCCGTGCGCCATCCGCCGCCGCAGCGCCTGGGGCGACATGTCGACCAGTTCTATCTGGTCGGCGCGACGTACCACCTCGTCGGGGACGGTCTCCCGCTGCCGCACCCCCGTGATCGACTCGACGACGTCGCCGAGGGACTCCAGGTGCTGGATGTTGACCGTGGAGATCACGTCGATGCCTGCGGCAAGCAGCTCCTCGACGTCCTGCCAGCGCTTGGCGTTGCGGGAGCCGGGGATGTTGGTGTGGGCCAGCTCGTCCACGAGCGCGACGGCGGGCTTCCTGGCCAGCACCGCGTCCACGTCCATCTCGGTGAACACCGTGTCCCGGTAGGCGATCTCCGTACGCGGCATCGTCTCCAGGCCGTGCAGCATCACCTCCGTGCGCGGCCTGTGGTGGTGCTCGACGAAGGCGACGACGCAGTCGGTGCCGCGCTCGACCCGCCGGTGGGCCTCCGAGAGCATCGAGTACGTCTTGCCGACGCCCGGTGCCGCGCCGAGGTAGATACGGAGCTTTCCGCGTCCCATGGTTTCGTTTCTCGTCGATGTCGGACAGAGCGTGTGGCTGAGCGGACGGGACGTCACGCCTCGAAGCGGTATCCCATGCCGGGCTCGGTGATCAGATAGCGGGGGTGTGACGGGTCCGCCTCCAGTTTGCGACGCAGCTGCGCCATGTAGACCCTCAAATAGTTGGTCTTACTGCTGTAGCTCGGCCCCCACACCTCCTTGAGGAGACGCTGTTGGCTGACGAGGACGCCGGGGTTGCAGATGAGGATCTCCAGCAGGTGCCACTCGGTCGGGGTGAGCCGGACGTCGCGGTCACCGCGCCGGACCTTCTTCCCCACGAGATCGACCGAGAACTCGTCGGTGGTGACCACGGCGGCCGCCGCTCCCGGACTCGGCCGCGCCTGCGCGGGCGACTCCTCGATCCGGCGGGTGGCCGCCCTCAGCCGGGCGAGGAGTTCGTCCATGCTGAAGGGCTTGGTCATGTAGTCGTCCGCACCGGCGTCGAGGGCCCGGATCTTGTCCTCGGACCCGCTGCGGGCGGAGAGTACGAGCACCGGAGCCCGGTTCCAGCCGCGCAGCGCCCGGATGAGGTCGATGCCGTCCATGTCGGGCAGCCCGAGATCCAGGAGGATCACGTCCGGTGGCTCGGTGGCCGCGAGCCGGAGCGCGGCGGCGGCGTCGTGGGCCGCGTCCACGTCGTACTTGCGTGCTTTGAGGTTGATCGTCAGAGCACGCGCGAGCTGCGCGTCGTCCTCGACGACCAGGACCCGGGTCATCGGCGTACTGCCTTTCGTTTGAAGCATGGCGTCGGATGCGCGTCGGGAGCCGGCAGCCGGGACGTTCCCGGACTGCCGGCTCCCGTGCGTCGGGCGTAAGGCCATCAGCCCTTGGCCGCCACGAGCGACTTCAGCGCGAGGTTGAGCTGGAGGACGTTGACGCGGGGCTCGCCGATGAAACCGAGGATGCGGTCGTCGGTGTGGTCGGCGACCAGCTTCTCGACCTGCTTGACGTCGAGGCCGTTCTTCTCCGCGACTCGGTGCACCTGGAGCTTCGCGTACTCCGGGGAGATGTGCGGGTCAAGGCCCGAGCCGGAGGACGTGACCGCGTCGGCCGGGACGTCGGACGGCCTGACCTTGAAGTCGGCGGTGGAGTTGTCCTTGACGACGGCGGCCTTGGCATCCGTCACCTGGGCACACAGGGTGCCCTCCTCCGGCTTCTCCGGGCAGACGGCCTTCCCTTCCTTGTCGGTCACGGCGCCGTTGTCACCGGAGCGGTTGGTGGCGCCGGAGAGGATGATCTTGTACTGGGTGTTGACGCTGTTGGTGCCGAGGCCGTTGGACGGGCGCGGCTGGAACCACTTCAGGTCCGGGCTCGCGGTCTCCTCGCCGTCCTTCAGCGGGAGGTTATAGGTCTGGCCGATGAGCTCGGAGCCGACGACCTTCCCGCTCGCGTCCTTGATCTCGGAGCCGTTCGCCTTGCCGGGGAAGGCCAGTTGGGCGACGCCGGTGACGGCGAGCGGGTAAAGCACGCCCGTCACCACGGTCAGGACGAGCAGGGCACGGAGAGCGGCCCAGAGCAGACGTCCCGCGTTGCCTACGGAGTTGTTCGTCATGGTCAGCCGATTCCGGGGATGAGGGAGATGAGCAGGTCGATGATCTTGATGCCGATGAACGGGGCGATCAGGCCGCCGAGTCCGTAGAGGCCGAGGTTGCGGCGGAGCATCGAGTCGGCGCTGCTCGGCCGGTAGCGCACGCCCTTTAGGGCGAGCGGCACGAGCGCGATGATGATCAGGGCGTTGAAGATGACGGCGGAGAGGATCGCGGACTCGGGCGAGGCCAGGCCCATGATGTTGAGCTTGTCCAGCGACGGGTAGGCGACGGCGAACATCGCGGGGATGATCGCGAAGTACTTCGCGACGTCGTTGGCGATGGAGAAGGTGGTCAGCGCGCCTCGGGTGATGAGGAGCTGCTTGCCGATCTCGACGATCTCGATGAGCTTGGTCGGGTTGGAGTCGAGGTCGACCATGTTGCCGGCCTCCTTGGCGGCCGACGTGCCCGTGTTCATCGCCACGCCGACGTCGGCCTGGGCCAGGGCGGGGGCGTCGTTGGTGCCGTCGCCGGTCATCGCGACCAGCTTGCCGCCCGCCTGTTCGCGCTTGATCAGCGCCATCTTGTCCTCGGGGGTGGCCTCGGCGAGGAAGTCGTCGACACCGGCCTCTTCGGCGATGGCCTTGGCGGTCAGCGGGTTGTCACCCGTGATCATGATCGTCTTGATGCCCATGCGGCGCAGCTCGTCGAACCGCTCGCGCATGCCCTCCTTGACGACGTCCTTCAGGTGGATGACACCCAGGACGCGGGCGCCCTTGTCGTCCTTGGTTGCGACGAGGAGGGGCGTGCCACCGGCCTCGGAGATGGCGTTGGCGAGGGTGTCGGCGTCGTCGGAGACCTGGCCGCCCTGCTCCTTCACCCAGGTGACCACGGAGCCCGCGGCACCCTTGCGAATGCTCTTGCCGTCCACGTCGACACCCGACATACGGGTCTGGGCCGTGAACTCGATCCAGGTGGCGTGCGCCAGCTCGCCCTGGTGGCGCTCGCGCAGCCCGTACTTCTCCTTGGCGAGGACCACGATGGAGCGGCCTTCGGGCGTCTCGTCGGCGAGCGAGGAGAGCTGGGCGGCGTCGGCGACCTCCGCGTCGGTGGCGCCCTTGACCGGAACGAACTCGGAAGCCTGCCGGTTGCCGAGGGTGATCGTGCCGGTCTTGTCGAGCAGCAGCGTCGACACGTCGCCCGCCGCCTCGACGGCGCGGCCGGACATCGCGAGCACGTTGCGCTGGACCAGCCGGTCCATGCCGGCGATGCCGATCGCGGAGAGCAGCGCGCCGATGGTGGTCGGGATGAGGCAGACCAGGAGCGCCGTGAGGACGATCATCGAGGTCTGCTTGTCGGCCCCGGCGTAGATCGCGAAGGGCTTGAGGGTGACAACGGCCAGCAGGAAGACGATGGTGAGGGACGCCAGCAGGATGTTGAGGGCGATCTCGTTCGGGGTCTTCTGGCGGGCGGCGCCCTCGACCAGGTTGATCATCCGGTCGATGAAGGTCTCGCCGGGCTTCGTCGTGATCTTGATGACGATCCGGTCGGACAGCACCTTCGTACCGCCCGTGACCGCGCACCGGTCGCCGCCGGACTCACGGATGACCGGCGCGGACTCGCCCGTGATCGCCGACTCGTCGACCGAGGCGACGCCCTCGACGACGTCACCGTCGCCGGGGATGATGTCGCCGGCCTCGCAGACCACCAGGTCACCGATCTTCAGATCGGTGCCGGGGACCTGCTCCTCGCTCTTGCCGTCCTTCGTGAGGCGGCGGGCGACGGTGTCGGTCTTGGCCCGGCGCAGGGTGTCGGCCTGCGCCTTGCCGCGGCCCTCGGCGACGGCCTCGGCGAGGTTGGCGAAGACCGTGGTGAGCCAGAGCCAGGCGGTGATCGCCCAGCCGAACCAGTCCCCCGGGTTCTTGATCGCGAGCGCGGTGGTGACCACCGAGCCGACCAGGACTACGAACATGACCGGCGACTTGACCATCACGCGCGGGTCGAGCTTCCTGATCGCGTCCGGGAAGGACTTGACCAGCTGCTTCGGGTCGAACAGCCCGCCACCGACACGTCCGCCCTCGGGCTTGTGCCCCGTGGGTACGTCCGGGTGCGGTGCCCGGGTGGGAGTGATGGTGCTCATGCTGCGAGCCCTTCGGCGAGCGGACCCAGCGCCAGGGCCGGGAAGTAGGTGAGACCAGTGATGATCATGATCGTGCCGACCAGCAGGCCGGTGAAGAGCGGCTTCTCGGTGCGCAGGGTGCCCGCGGTCTCGGGGACGGGCGCCTGCTCGGCGAGGGATCCGGCCAGCGCGAGCACGAACACCATGGGCAGGAAGCGGCCGAGCAGCATCGCGATGCCGATGGTCGAGTTGAACCACTGCGTGTCGGCGTTGAGGCCGGCGAAGGCGGAGCCGTTGTTGTTGGCGCCGGAGGTGTAGGCGTACAGGATCTCGGAGAAGCCGTGCGCGCCGGAGTTCGTCATCGAGTGCGCCGGGGTGTCCAGGACGAACGAGGCCGCCGTGAAGCAGAGCACCAGCGCCGGCGTGATCAGGATGTAGAGCGCGGCGAACTTGATCTCCCGCGTACCGATCTTCTTGCCCAGGTACTCGGGGGTGCGGCCGACCATCAGACCGGCGATGAACACCGCGATGATCGCCATGATCAGCATGCCGTAGAGGCCGGAGCCGGTGCCGCCGGGCGCGATCTCGCCCAGCTGCATACCGAGCATCGCGATGCCGCCGCCGAAGCCGGTGAAGGAAGAGTGGAACGAGTCCACCGCGCCGGTCGAGGTCAGCGTGGTGCTGACCGCGAAGATCGACGATCCGCCGATGCCGAAGCGGGTCTCCTTGCCCTCCATGGCGCCGCCCGCGATGTCGAAGGCGGGGCCCGGGTGGGCGAACTCGGTCCACATCATCAGCGCGACGAAGCCGAGCCAGATGGCGCCCATCGTCGCCAGGATCGCGTAGCCCTGCCTGATCGAGCCGACCATGCGCCCGAAGGTGCGGGTGAGGGCGAACGGGATGACGAGGATGAGGTAGATCTCGAAGAGGTTCGACAGCCCGTTGGGGTTCTCGAAGGGGTGGGCGGAGTTGGCGTTGAAGTAACCGCCGCCGTTGGTGCCCAGCTCCTTGATGACCTCCTGCGAGGCGACCGCACCGCCGTTCCACTGCTGGGTGCCGCCCATGAACTGGCCGACCTCGTGGATCCCGGCGAAGTTCTGGATCGCGCCGCACGCCACCAGGACGAGCGCGCCGACCACCGAGATCGGCAGCAGGATGCGGACGGTGCCGCGGACCAGGTCGGCCCAGAAGTTGCCCAGCTCACCCGTACGGGAGCGGGCGAAGCCGCGGACCAGGGCCACCGCGACCGCGATACCCACCGCGGCGGAGACGAAGTTCTGCACCGCGAGGCCGCCGGTCTGCACGACGTGGCCCATGGCCTGCTCGCCGTAGTACGACTGCCAGTTGGTGTTCGACACGAAGGATGCGGCCGTGTTGAAGGCCTGGTCCGGGTCGATCGAGACGAAGCCGAGCGAGCCGGGCAGCGAACCCTGGACGCGCTGCAGCAGGTAGAGGAAGAGCACACTCACCGCGGAGAAGGCGAGGACACCGCGCAGGTAGGCGGGCCAGCGCATCTCCACGTTTGGGTTGGCGCCGATCGCCTTGTAGATCCACTTCTCAGGCTTGTAGTGCTTCTCCGAGGAGTAGACCTTGGCCATGTAGTCGCCGAGCGGCCGGTAGGACAGGCCGAGGGCGACGATCAGGGCGAGGAGCTGGAGGATTCCAGCAAGAACGGGACTCATCTGGGAACTCAGAACCTCTCCGGCTTGACGAGGGCGAGGACGAGATAAGCCAGCAGGCCGGCGGCGACAACCAGACCGATGATGTTCTCGACAGTCACAGCTTCGCCACCCCCTTGGCGACGAAAGCCACCAGCGCGAAGATCGCGATCGTGGTGACGACGAAGGCCAGGTCGGCCATCGTGAGCTCCCGGATGTGAGTGGATGAGATGAGCGGTCCGTCGGACCTGTTAGAGGAAAGCGCATTTCAGCCACCACACCGCCGACGTTGACGTCCCCCTAACGTGTACTGCGGCCGTCTTTACACAACCCGTACGCGCCGGCGTCCTGGATCAGTCGGTTTCCTCGCCGACCAGCGCCTTCAGCAGTCGGTCCAGCTCGTTCCCGGCGTCGTCGAACCCGGCGTCCGAGATCCGTTGCAGCTCGCGCAGGTTGCCCGTCGCGACGGCCCGCCGCGTGAGCAGGAGCCCGGCACGCATGGACCCCTCGTCCAACAGCTCGCTCAGCTCCTCCAGGTCGCCGTGGGCGTCGGCGAGGTCGGCCAGCCGGTCCAGAGCGGTCTCGTTGCCCTCGTCGGCCAGTGCCCGCAGGGTCTCCCGATCGATGTTCTTGCTCGTCATGACGCCAGGGTGCGACCCTGCCCCTGGGGAAAGGCCAAATGGGACGATGGCCGGGTGATCACCATCGGGCAGCTGGCCAGGTACGTCGGAGTGTCGACGAAGACGATTCGCGTCTATCACGACAAGGGGCTGCTCCCCGAACCCGACCGCGACGCATCCGGTTACCGACGGTACGGTGCTGCTGACGCCATCGAACTGATCAAAATCCGCGCACTCGCGGAAGCCGGGGTCCCCCTGGCCCGCATCCGGGACCTCAGAGCGGCGGCCGACGAGGACTTCCAGCAGGCACTGCGCGAGATCGACGACGGGCTCACCGCCCGTATTCGTGACCTGCGGGCGACACAGGGGCGCCTGCGCCGACTCGCCGCCGGGGAACTGTCACCCCTGCCCACCGAGGTCACCGCCTTTCTGCGGCGGCTGCCCGGCTGGGGCTTCACCTCCCGATGGGTGGACCTGCAACGCGACCTGTGGATCCTCGTGTTCGCCACCCACCCGGACGAGGCGATGACACTCTTCGGGGACCAGGACGAGATCCTGGCCGACCCCGCGCGGCGGCAGCTCTTCCTCGACTACGACCACGCGCACGACCTCGATGCCGACGACCCCTGTCTCGACGACCTCGCCCGCCGGATCGCCGAGGAGACCCGAGCGCGCTACGGGCCCGACGAACTGCCCGAGCTGGACACGGGCTCCGAGATCCCCGCCCTCATCCAGGGCACGGTCAATGCCGAGTCCGCGGCGTGGCGGCACCTCGACACGCTCATCCGCACCCGTCTGAAGGTATGACTCGGCGTGAAGGAAACACCGGCTTCGGCTCACTCATCGGGCCACCTGCGTGGCTTCGTCGGTGCCGCTCCTCTCCAGCGGTGCGCAGGGCAGGCTGATGACCATGGTCAGGCCGCCGCCCGGGGTGTCCTCGGGGGTGAGCGTGCCGCCCATGGCCTCGGTCAGCCCTCGGGAGAGTGCGAGGCCGAGGCCGACGCCCGTGGTGTTGTCGGTGTCACCGAGGCGCTGGAAGGGCTCGAAGGCCTGTTCATGGACGCCTGCGGGGAGGCCCGGGCCACGGTCGACGATCCGGATCTCCACGCGGCCCGCAAGGCTGCTGGCGGTGATCAGGACCGGGTGCTCGGGCGGGGCGAAGCGGGTGGCGTTGGCGACCAGGTTGGCGACCACCCGTTCCAGAAGGGGCGGGTCGGCGAGCACCGCCGGGGTGTCCTCCAGGCTGGCGACTGCGGGCGGCCGGGAGCCGGGCGTCAGGGTGTCGAGAGCCGAGGGGACGACCTCCTCCAGCGCGGTGGGTCGTAGGGACAGGGAGAGGGCCCCCGCCTGGAGGCGGCTCATGTCGAGGAGGTTGTCGATGAGCCGGCCGAGCCGGGCCATGGAGGTGTCGGCGGTGTCGAGGAGCTCTTGACGCTCCTCCTCGGTGAACTCGACGTCGGGGCTGCGCAGCGAGGCGACCGCGGCCCAGCCGCTGGCGAGTGGCGTGCGCAGGTCGTGGCTGACGGCGGCGAGGAGCGCGGTGCGCATGCGGTCGGCGGCCCGTACGGGTTCCACCTCGGCGGCGGCCTCGGCAAGCCGGTCGCGTTCGGCGGCGGCGGAGACGTGAGCGGCGAAGGCGGCGAGGACGCGGCGGTCGGAGGAGGACAGGGGCCGGCCGCGCAGCACGAGGTGCAGGCCATCGTCGACGGCGACCCCTGTGATGTCCCTACCGTCGGCCGGTCCCGTCTCCCGGACGGCGGCGAGTTCGGCCGCGTCCATGAGCTCGGCCGATGCCATCCCGAAGGCCTCCTTGGCCCGGCTGAGCAGGGCGGAGACCGCCTCCTCGCCACGGACGACGGAGCCCGCGAGCGAGGACAGGGTCTCGGCCTCGGCGGTGGCGCGGGCGGCCCTGCGGGAGAGCCGTAGGGACCGGTCGACGGCCGCGGCGACGACTCCCGCGACGACGGCGAAGACGACGAGGGCGAGGACGTTGTCCGGGTCCTGGAAGCTGAACTGCCCGACGGGCGGTATGAACCAGTAGTTGAGCAGCAGGGAGGCGGTGAGCGCGGCGACGAGCGCGGAGGCGACACCGCCGATGCACGCGACGCCCACCACGGTGAGGAGAAAGAGCAGCGCCTCGCTGGTGAGGTTGAGCGTGCCGCGGACGCGGTCGAGCAGCAAGGTCAGCAGCACCGGGAGGACCAGGCCGGCGACCGGTCCGGCGACGAGCCGGGAGGTCGGCAGGGTACGGCGCCGGGAGGGCAGCAGACGGCCACGTCCTGCCCGCTCGTGGGTGACCATGTGGACGTCGATGTCACCGGAGAGCGCGACGATCGTCTCTCCGATGCCCCGCCCTGTGAGGAATCGCTCCAGCCGCCCGCGTCGGCTGGTGCCGACGACGAGCTGGGTGGCGTTCTCCGCACGGGCGAAGTCGGTCAGGGCCGTGGGCACGTCCTCGCCGACGACCGTGTGGTAGCTGCCCCCCAGGTCTTCGACGAGCCGGCGCTGGCGGCCCAGAGCGGCGGCGGAGGCGCCCGCGCTCAGTGCGTCGCTGCGCGCCACGTACACCGCGAGGAGTTCGCCGTGGGCGGCGCGGGCGGCGATGCGTGCGGCCCGGCGGATCAGGGTCTCCCCCTCGGGCCCTCCGGTGAGCGCCACGACGACCCGCTCGCGGGTCTCCCAGACTCCGCCGATGCGGTGTTCCGACCGGTAGGCGCGCAGGGCGTCGTCCACGCGGTCTGCCAGCCACAGCAGGGCGAGTTCGCGCAGAGCGGTGAGGTTGCCGATGCGGTAGTAACGGGCGAGGGCGGCGTCGACCTCACCGGGCGGGAGGATGTCGCCGTGGGCCATCCGGCGGCGCAGCGCCTCGGGCGCCAGGTCGACGAGCTCGATCTGGTCGGCGCCTCGTACGACGGTGTCGGGGACGGTCTCCCCGCCGGGCAGTTCCGTGATCCGCTCGACGACGTCGCTGAGCGATTCCAGGTGCTGGATGTCGAGCGTCGTGACGACGTCGATTCCTGCGGCGAGGAGTTCGGCCACGTCCTGCCAGCGGCGCTCGTTGCGGCAGCCGGGGGCGTTGGCGTGGGCGAGATCGTCGACGAGGACGACCTCCGGACAGCGGCGCAGCACCGCGTCCAGGTCGAGCTCCCGGCCCCGGGGCGCGACCCGATCGAACCCTTGGAGCATCGTCTCCGTGTAGGGGCGTCCGTGTGGCTCCACGAGCCCGGCGACCACATCCGTGCCTCGCGCCGCCCTGCGGCTACCCTCGTCGAGCATCCGGCACGTCTTGCCCACGCCACGGGCGGCCCCGAGGTAGACCTTGAGCCGGCCGCGGCGACCAGGTGCCCCGTCGGCGGGGCTGCGGACGTTCAAAACTTCTCGGGCTTGATGAAGGCGGCCACCAGGTAACCGACCAGGGCGACCGTGATGATCAGACCGACGATGTTCTCGACACTCATGTTCCAGACTGCCCTTCGACTGCGCGGCATTTCCTCGGAATTGCGCGCGTGGCGCACGCACTCCCGAAGAAGACGCCGCTCGTCTTGTCCTGCGCAGCCACCTTGACGGCTCCCTGGCGCCCAGGCCCGTGATGCTGACAGGCTCTTGACGCGATCCGTACGGACGTCATCCGCGGTTCGCACAACCCGGCGCAGAAACCGAGAACGGGCCGGGGTGCCGTTCCAGGAGTGCGTGTCAGAACTCCCGGGACACCCCGGCCCGCGGCCGGCCCGGCCGCGACCCCCCTCAGGGTCACGGGCCGGGCGGGGCCCCTGGCCGGACGGCCGTCGCATGGCGTTGGGCTTCTGTCGGGGCCCCCGCCCCCAGACTGTGCCCTGCATCGGCGCCGCTGGTCGTGCGCCCGCCGAACCGACGGTCGTCCGTCCCCCGTGCCGATCAGTCTTGACCGGGCGAGAACTGAAGACGATCTCTGTTGACGCGACCCTGACGCCCCGCGCGCGAGTCCTGACACCGTCCTGACAGACGGCGCGGCAGGGTGCAAGGAAACCGTCAGAGCCACGCCTCAGACCGTCAGAGGGGCGTCAACGTCCGTCCGCCGGAACGAAGTCGGCGACTACATTCAGCAACCGCCGCTCACCGCCGAGGACGTCAGTGGCTCGACCCTCCTCGACGAAGGCCGCTCGGTGCCATGCCTCCCATCCGCATGCGCCGAGCCGGGAACGGCGCCCTGCCGATCACCGCCCATCCTCGGGATCGGCAGGGCGCCTCGCTCCCGTTCCTCTGTCCGGCGCACCCGGAACTCCCGGTGCGTCCTGCCGGTCCAGCCGTCGCCCGCCGTCCCGGGCGGCGGCTCCTTCATGAAGGTCCTGACCCCATGAATCCCGCCGCTCCAGTCCAGCAGGCGCCTTCCCTCCCGCCCACCACGCATCCACCACGGCGCAGACGCAGCGTGGAGGGCGGGCTGCTCGACCCCGCCCAGATGATCAGCTCGTTCCCCGACGCCCTCCGGAAACTTCATCCACGGCACCTGGTCCGTAACCCGGTGCTGTTCGTCGTCGGAGTCGGATCGGTCCTCACCACCCTGTCCGCGGTCGTCAACCCGTCCGTGTTCACCTGGGTGATCAGCGTCTGGCTGTGGCTGACGGTCGTCTTCGCCAACCTGGCCGAGGCGGTCGCCGAAGGACGGGGCCGGGCACAGGCCGAGTCGCTGCGGAAGGCCCGTACGGACACGGTGGCCCTGCGCCTCCGGCACTGGCGGTACGGGACGGATCTCGACCGGGCGGAGACGGAGGCCGTGGCCGCCACGGATCTGAAGATGTTCGACTTCGTACTCGTCGAGGCGGGCGAGCTGATCCCGGCCGACGGCGACGTGGTCGACGGGGTCGCGGCGGTCGACGAGTCCGCCGTCACCGGTGAATCGGCCCCGGTCATCCGCGAGTCCGGCGGCGACCGGACGGGAGTGACGGGCGGTACGACGGTGCTGTCGGACCGGATCGTCGTACGGGTCACCTCGCGGCCCGGCCACTCCTTCATGGACCGCATGATCGCCCTGGTCGAGGGCGCCTCCCGGCAGAAGACGCCGAACGAGATCGCGCTGAACATCCTGCTCGCCGCGCTCACCGTCGTCTTCGTCCTCGTCGTCGTCGCCATCCAGCCCATGGCCACGTACGCGGGCGCGGCCCCCTCCACCACCGTCCTCGTCGCCCTGCTCGTGACGCTCATCCCGACGACGATCGGCGCGCTCCTCTCGGCCATCGGCATCGCCGGCATGGACCGGCTCGTCCAGCGCAACGTCCTCGCCATGTCGGGACGGGCCGTCGAGGCCGCCGGCGACATCAACACGCTCCTCCTCGACAAGACGGGGACCATCACCCTCGGGAACCGGGAGGCCGCGGACTTCGTGCCGCTGCCGGGCATCGACGAGGCCATGCTCGCGAACGCCGCGCAACTGTCCTCGCTCGCCGACGAGACGCCCGAAGGCCGCTCGGTGGTGGTCCTGGCCAAGGAGCGGTACGGGCTGCGGGCCCCGGCCGACGGCGAGCTCGCGAACGCCCGGTTCGTGGAGTTCAGCGCGCAGACCCGTATGAGCGGCATCGACCTGCGCTGGGACAACGGCGCCGTCTGCCACGTGCGCAAGGGGGCGACGGCGCAGGTCATCGCCTGGGTGGAGATGTACGGCGGGAAGGTTCCCGGCGAGGCGGGCGCCTGGAGCGACCAGATCTCGGCGGCCGGCGGCACCCCGCTCCTGGTCGCCGTCCACGACTGGGACGGTCCCCGCGTCCTCGGCATCGTCCACCTCAAGGACGTGGTGAAGGACGGCATCAAGGAACGGTTCGCGGAGCTGCGCCGCATGGGCATCCGCACGGTCATGATCACCGGCGACAACCCGCTGACCGCGCGCGCCATCGCCCACGAGGCCGGGGTCGACGACTTCCTCGCCGAAGCCACCCCCGAGGACAAGCTCGCCCTGATCAAGAAGGAGCAGGAGGGCGGCAAGCTGGTCGCGATGACGGGAGACGGCACGAACGACGCTCCGGCGCTCGCCCAGGCGGACGTCGGCGTGGCCATGAACACGGGCACGTCGGCCGCGAAGGAGGCCGGCAACATGGTCGACCTCGACTCCAACCCGACCAAACTCATCGAGATCGTCCAGATCGGCAAACAACTCCTCATCACCCGAGGCGCGTTGACAACCTTCTCGATCACGAACGACGTGGCCAAGTACTTCGCGATCATCCCCGCGATGTTCGCCGGCGCCTATCCAGGCCTCGAAGCGCTCAACATCATGGGTCTGCACAGCCCCACCTCGGCGATCACCTCCGCCATCATCTTCAACGCCCTGATCATCGTGGCGCTCATTCCGCTCGCGCTGCGCGGCGTCCGCTACACGCCGGCATCGGCGCACGACCTGCTGCGCCGCAACCTGCTGCTCTACGGTCTCGGCGGTCTCGTCCTGCCGTTCATCGGCATCAAGGCCATCGACCTGCTCGTGTCGATGATTCCGGGGCTCGGGTGAATGTCCGTCAGGGCGGCGTCAGGGAAGGGCCTTTGGCCTTGCCCCGGGATGTGTCCCGGGATTGGATGAGAAGCGTGAACAGCGCGTGGCTCCTGCTCGACCGGCCGCCTCATCAGGCGTCGCCGAGTCGCACGCCCCGCTGCCGACCGGGCGCGTCCGCCCTGCGCTGACGCCTGCCCGCGCCACGTCACAGGGGCGCCGTGACCGTCGCAACCGGTCCACGGCGCCCCTCTTCTCGTACCTCTTCGACCAACCCTGGATGAACCATGTCTTCTTCCTCCCTGTCCGGACGCACCGTGCTCGTCACCGGCGCCACCTCAGGCATCGGCCACCAGACCGCCCGGCAGCTGGCCGAGCGCGGCGCCACCGTGCTCCTCCACGGCCGGACCACCGAGGAGGCGCACGCCGCCGTCGACCGTCTCGTCACGCTCTCCGACGTCTCCGCCGGGCAGCTGTGCCCCTTCGGCGCCGACTTCTCCCGTCTGGAGGAGGTCGAGCAGCTTGCCACCCGGGTCCTCGCCGAGCACCCACACCTGGACGTCCTGGTCAACAACGCGGGCATGGCGGCTCCCGAGCGGCACACCGTCACCGTCGACGGCAACGAGATCGCCTTCCAGGTCAACTTCCTCGCCCACTACCTCCTGACCAACCTCCTGGAACCGGCCCTGACCTCCGAGCCGGGCGGCCGCGTCGTCAACGTCTCCTCCTCCCTGCACCGCACCGGCTCCATCCAGTGGGCCGACCCCAACCGCGCCCGCCGCTACTCCCGGCTCGCCGCCTACGCCCAGTCGCAGCTGGCCCTGACGGTCTTCGCCGCCGACCCCCGGGTCACCGCCGTCTCCGTCCACCCCGGCATCTGCACCACCAGCCTGCTGCCCCTGTACGCGCACGAGGGCGTCTCCCCCGCCGAGGGCGCCGCCCATGTCGTACGGCTCTGCGACCCGGCCGTCGAGATCGTCAACGGCGCCTACTACGACCGCGAACACCGCGTCGCACCCGCGCCCGCCGCCACCGAGGAGCGCACGATCAAGCGCCTCACCAAGCTCGCTGACGTCCTCGTCGGCCACACCGCCTGAAGGGAATCCGAGGCATGTCCAAGCGCGCACGCAAGAAGAAGGACCGCCGCAAGAAGAAGGCGAACCACGGCCGCAAGGCCGGCCAGAGCTGACCCCGAACGGGGCGGCCCGTCCCCCGGCGGGCCGCCCCGTGTCCGTAACGGAGGTTCCCCCGTGATCCCTCACCCCGCCCACCAGCCACCGGCCTGCGCCCGCGTCTTCCCCGCCGGCGGACCAGGCACCGCCGCCCTCGCCGAGCACGTCCTCGCGACCGGCCACGGCACCTGGTGGACCGACCGCACTGAACACCCCCGCGTCATCGCCGTCACCTGCGGCGACCACGCCCTCCTGGCCGGCGACCCCACCGCCCTCACCCCCACCGACCTCGCCCCGCTGACCGGTCACTGTGTCGAGGCGTCCGACCGCTTCCTGCCGGTGCTCGGCGCCGCTTTCGACCGCCTGCACCCCTGGGACCGCATGCTCTACATGCACCACGCGGCCGGGGCTCCACCACGCGTGCCGCGCGCGGTGACGGTACGGCGGCTCACTTCCGAGGACGGCCCGGCGCTCGCGGCGCTCGCCCCCTCCATGAGTTGGATCCACGCCACATGGGGCGGTCCCGCGGGCCTCGCCGCCTCAGGGCAGGGCTGGGCAGCCTTCCGTAAGGGCCGTGTCCTCGCGCTGGCCTGCACGCGCTTCACCGGAAGCCGGTACGAGGACGTGGCCTGCGCCACCGACCCCTCCGAGCGACGGCAGCACCTCGCCCTCGCCTGCGTCCAGGGCCTCACCGCCGACATCACCGCCCGCGGCCGAACCGCCACATGGAGCTGCTCCCGCGACAACCGTGCCAGCCGCCTCCTGGCCTGGACGGCCGGCTTCCGCCTCGTCCGCGAGTACGTGCACCACACGACCGGACCCATCGCCGTCAGCAACCCGTCAATCCTGCGGGCAGCAGCGTAAACACGGCGTACGAGCCCGGTGGCGGGGCCGGGCAACGGTCCTAGCGTGAGCGCCATGAAGCCGTTCCGTCGCATTGCCCGTCGTGCAACCGACGTCCCCGGCGACGTTCTGTCAGACGCGGGGTGGCCGGGAGAGGCTCGCGCCGCCGTCGGATGCGCGGTGCTCCTGCTGGCGGCGTCGCTGACCGTCGACGCCGGCACGCACGGCCTGACGCTGCTCCGCACGGCGGGATTCATCGCTCTCGCGTCGCTCTTGCTGGTGGTCCTGGTGCCCCCGCGGGTCAGCGCCGCACCGGACCTGCTGATCGTCCAGGGCCTGTGGGTGACGCGGACGGTCCGCCTGGACCGGCTCACGGCGTTCGCCTGGCCGGCCGGAGGCACCTCGCATCGTGTGATGCTCAGGGATACGGAAGGCGGTCGAGCCGAGGTCGACCTGCGCGTTCTCACCGCCAATCCGGCGCTCTGGCTCCGCCTCGAGGCCGGCGCCCGCACCTCCTTGCAGCGCGGCATGCTGAGCCCCGGCACCCACGATCTGGCCCGGCTCTCCCTCTACATCCACCACGAGACGACACGGTCGGTTCTCAAGGTCTCAGGGCTGGGCTAGATCCTTCTGGCCGCTGAGCACGAGCGCGGCCAGCCCCGCCAGGTCGACGGCGACCAGCCGGGCCTCCGGCGACGCCGGCACGACGCCGGGCACAGGAGTCATCACGAAGACCCCTTGGCAGCGCCCGTGGGCGACGGCCCACAACTCCGTCTCCCCGTCCGGCCAGCCCTGTCGGTCCAGGTCCCAGATCCAGCCGTCGACGCGCAACGAGCCGTCGGGTTCCAGTCTGGGCAGCGGACGATCGACGGGCGCAGAACCATGCACGAAGCGGCAGCCGCGCAGGTCGAGGACCTCGATGAGCTCCTCCCGGATCTGCTCGACGAGTTCGTCGGCCGAACCTCGGCCCGACCGGAGCAGCCTCGCCAGGGCATGCAGCCGCTCCAGGTGTCGGGCATCCGAGACCGCTGCCCTCCGCAGCACCCGGGCACGGGCCGACAGCTGGGACACGGCCAGACCGACGAACAGCAGCAGCACCGCCGTCTCCACGTCGGCGCGGTCCTGGATGTGGAAGCTCTGGTGCGGCTCGGTATGGAAGAAGTCGAACCAGGCGACCGCCGACATGGCTGCCAGCGCCCCGGCGAACCGATTCCCCAGGGCCGACACAGCCACGACCACGACGACGAGCAGCAACGCCAGATTCGTGTGCGAGAGGCTCGTACGCAGCGGCACCAGCGCCAGCCCCATCAGAAACGGTGCGAGGACCGCGGCTGACATCGCGACCGCGTCCCGGAGTGACATCCGCATTCACGGCCTCCTCCGCATACAGCTCAAGATTGCCCCTGGTGTGAGGGATGTGACGCCCGACCGGCCCATCTTGACGCTTTCCTGACGCGCGACCCGGGCTCTGCAACGGGTGCTCTGCTTAGGCTTGCCCGGCCGTCCGGTGACGGCCGAAAACGATCGCCTACGAACACCCGGGGACCACCGATGGCCACCACGAACGACGCTCGCTCTGACCGATTGCGAGCGTGGATGCTGGAAGGGCTGTCCGACATGGGGAAGGGCAAACCCTCCCGGCCCAAGGAGCCCGCCGCGGACTCCGGGCACAAGGGGCAGCGCTGGTGGCGGGTCATGTGCCTGACGGGCGTGGACTACTTCTCGACCCTCGGCTACCAGCCCGGCATCGCCGCCCTGGCCGCCGGCCTCCTTTCTCCCGTGGCCACGATCGTGCTGGTGATCGTCACCCTGGCCGGCGCCCTGCCGGTCTACCGGCGGGTGGCGGAGGAGAGCCCGCACGGCGAGGGCTCGATCGCCATGCTGGCGCGCCTGCTGTCCTTCTGGAAGGGCAAGCTCTTCGTCCTCACCCTGCTGGGCTTCGCGGCGACCGACTTCCTCATCACCATCACGCTGTCGGCGGCCGACGCCTCCACCCACCTGGTGGAGAACCCCCACCTGGAGTCGGCCCTGCACGACAAGCAGGTGCTGATCACCATGATCCTCATCGCGCTGCTCGGCGCGGTGTTCCTCAAGGGCTTCCTGGAGGCCATCGGCGTCGCCGTCGCCCTCGTCGGCATCTACCTCGCCCTGAACGCGGTCGTCGTGGTCAACGGTCTGTGGCACGTCCTGACGGAGGGCCATGTCGTCACCGACTGGACCACCGCGCTGACCGCCGAACACGGCAACGTCTTCGCCATGGTCGGCGTCGCCCTGCTCGTCTTCCCCAAGCTCGCGCTCGGACTGTCCGGCTTCGAGACCGGCGTCGCCGTCATGCCCCACGTCCAGGGCGACCTCGATGACACCGAGGCGAAGCCGACCGGGCGGATCCGCGGCACCAAGAAGCTGCTGACGACGGCCGCGCTGATCATGAGCGTCTTCCTGATCACCACCAGCTTCATCACCACCGTGCTGATCCCCGAGAAGGAGTTCGAGTCCGGCGGCAGCGCCAACGGGCGCGCCCTCGCCTATCTCGCCCACGAGTACCTGGGCAACACCTTCGGCACCGTCTACGACATCGCCACCATCGCGATCCTGTGGTTCGCGGGCGCCTCGGCCATGGCCGGCCTGCTCAACCTGATGCCCCGCTACCTGCCCAAGTACGGCATGGCCCCCCACTGGGCCCGCGCGGTGCGCCCCATGGTGATCGTCTTCACCCTGGTCGCCTTCCTCGTGACGTGGATCTTCGACGCCGACGTCGACGCCCAGGGCGGCGCCTACGCCACCGGCGTCCTCGTCCTGATCTCCTCAGCCGCCATCGCCGTCACCATCGCCGCGCGCAAGGCCGGCCAGCGCGGCTGGACCATCGGCTTCGGCGTCATCTCCGTCGTCTTCCTCTACACCACCGTCGTCAACGTCATCGAACGACCCGACGGCGTGAAGATCGGCGCCTGCTTCATCGCCGGCATCATCCTCATCTCCCTCCTCTCCCGCCTCGGCCGCGCCTTCGAGCTCCGCGTCACCCACATCGAGCTCGACGACATGGCCGAGCGCTTCATCCAGGACATCTCCCGCCGCACCCCCCGCTTCATCGCCAACGAACCCGGCGCCCGGGACGCCGAGGAGTACCGGGCGAAGAAGGACCAGATCCGCGCCGACAACGACCTTCCCGGCACCGAGGACTTCGTCTTCGTCGAGGTGACGATCACCGACCCGTCCGAGTTCGAGGCCGGCCTGACCGTGAAGGGCGAAGTCCTTCACGACCGCTTCCGGGTCCTCACCGTGGAGAGTTCCTCCGTCCCCAACGCCCTCGCGGCGCTCCTCCTCCACGCCCGCGACCTCACCGGCACCCGCCCGCACATCTACTTCGAGTGGACCGAGGGCAACCCCTTCGCCAACTTCCTCCGCTTCTTCCTCTTCGGCCAGGGCGAGATCGCCCCCGTCACCCGCGAGATCCTGCGCGAGGCCGAGTCCGAACGGGACCGACGCCCCCGCGTCCACGTCGGCTAGCCAGGTGGAGCTCCGGCTTGATCTCTACGGCCAAGGTGAGCCGGGCGCCGTCGGTGGCGATGTCGAGATTCATTCATGGCGTCGACCTCGTAGCGCCCGGCGACCTCGCGGGCGCGGGTGTCGTCGTACGGCCCGGGCTGGGGGTTCTTTTCGGTCAGGCACCGCCGCCACCGCCGCGTACTGGCATATCAGGACCAAGGACGAGCGGGTGCGGCCGCCGGTGACGCGGTCTGGCCCGAGGTCGAGCTGCCCGACCCCGACGCGATGGACCGGCGTCAGTCCGCCGCCACCATTGCCGGGAGCATGCACACGATGCTCACCCGCCACCCGTAGCTCGGGCAGGCCTTCGGCAACTTGATGCACGGTCCCGGTGAGTCACGGCACGACGACCACAGCCTCGCCCAGTACGAGCGCGCGGGCTTCTCCCCCGCCGACGCCGACCGGGCCGCGGCCGCGTACACCGCGGCTCCGACCGCACCTGCGGATTCGGCCTCGCGGCGCTCCTCGACGGCTTCGAAGCGCAGCCGGCAGGGACGAGCTGTCCGGCTAACGAGCCCCGAGCCGGAACCTCAGTCGGCAGATCACGGCATCCGTGTCCCTGCGTACGGCGTGGGCCACGACCGCGCCCCGCTGGTTCTGCAGCAGCCGCTGCCACAGGTGCTCCGGCTCGGCCTCCGGGATCAGCACGGTGACCCTGGTGCCCGGCGCGGCCGCGCGCAACTCGCGTACGTAGGAGCTGACGGGCCGGCCCAGCGAGCGCCGCTCGGAGGGGAGCCGTACCAGCGGAACGCCCGAGTTCCACAGCGCCCAGTCCCGCTCCAGCGCCTCGGTCTGGGCCCGGTCCTCCGGGTCCGGGTGACAGACGGTCACCGCCCGAACCTCGTCGCCGAGGGAGACGGCGGCGGTGAGGGCCTCGCTGGTGAGCCGGGTGAGCGAGGAGACGGGGACCAGGACGAGGGAGCGCTCACGGTGCGGCGGTTCAGGGACGCGGCCGACGCCCAGCCGCTCGCCGATCCGCCCGTACGCGCGGTGGACGGTCTCGAAGGCGAGGACGAGGACGGCCAGGGCGATCACGATCAGCCAGGCACCGTCGTGGAACTTCGCGGCGGTGACGACGAACGCGGAAACGCCGGTCAGGACGGCACCGAGACCGTTGAGGAGGGCCCTCCCCCACTGCCGGGTGGCCCGCCAGTGCAGGACCATGCCGGTCTGGGCGATGGTGAAGCCGACGAAGACGCCGATGGCGAAGAGCGGTACGAGGGTGTTGGTGTCGCCGCCGGAGAACACGAGCAGCGCCGCCGACACCACGGCCAGCCACACGACCCCGTGCCGGTGCACCTGCCGGTCCGCCTTGAGGCCGAAGACGTGCGGCACGTAGTTGTCACGGGCCAGCAGCTTCAGCAGGACGGGCAGGCCTCCGAAGGACGTGTTCGCAGACAACGCGAGGAGCGCCATGGTCGCGAACTGTATGACGTAGAAGGCCCAGTTGTGCCCCAGGGAGGCGTCGGCGAGCTGGGCGAGGACGGTGACGCCCTCCACCGGCTGGAGCCCGAAGCGGGAGATCAGCACCGACAGTCCGACCAGCATCACACCGAGCAGCGCGCCCAGCGCCACCTCCGCGCGCATCGCCCGCCGGGCGGCCGGCGCCCGGAAGGAGGGCACGGCGTTGGCTATCGCCTCGACACCGGTCAAGGCGGAGCAGCCGGATGCGAACGCCTTGAGCAGGAGCAGGGCGCCGACGGTGGTGGCGTTGTCGGCGAGGACGGAGGCGTGGCCGTCGGAGGCCGCGGTGGAGACGGGCGCGTCGCGGAACAGGCCGACGGCGATCACGACGAGGATCGCGCCGACGAAGGCGGCTGTCGGGACGATGAAGGCGCGGGCCGAGTCGACGATCCCTCGCAGGTTCACGGCTGTGATGAGCACCAGGACGCCGAGGCAGATCACCAGCCGGTCGCCGTACAGGCCCGGGAAGGCGGACGTCAGCGCGGCCACACCGGCGGTGACGGCGACGGCCACGTTGAGGACGTAGTCCAGGACCAGCGAGCCAGCCGCGACCAGACTCGTCCGCCGCCCCAAGTGTGCCTTCGCCACGGCGTAGGAGCCGCCGCCGTCCGGGAACGCGGCGATGACCTGCCGGTACGAGGCGACCAGGACGGCCAGCAGGCCCGCGATGGCGAGCGTGACCGGCAGCGTAAACCCCAGCCCGTGTCCGCCGGCTGCGGCCAGCACCAGCACGATGGCCTCGGGCCCGTACGCCACCGACGCCATCGCGTCCAGCGACAGCGCGGCCAGACCGGTGACGGCGGTCAGCTTGTGCCGCGCACCGCTATCAGGGGGCTCCTCGGCACCGGGTACGGCGTCCTTCGCGGTGGTCAAGGTGGTCATGCGGACGGGCTCCTTCACATCGGGCTCCGATCAGCGTCCGGCCCCACCACGGGCATGTCTGCCCTTCCTGGCGCGTTCTTGGCGCAGCTCGCCCTTCCCCTGACAGCTCCTTGACGCCGGACTCGACGGCGCGGGGCGTCAGGTTCGAGTGAAGACTTCACGGGCAACGGGCGGCCGGCCCGACCGCGCCCTACAGTTCGGCCCATGACGCGACCCGACGGACGCCTGCCTTCCGACCACAGCGTGCGCCGGCACTCGATCGGGCTCGTCGGCGGCGCCTGCCTCGCCAGTCCCCTCGGGCTGGTCCTCGACAGCATGTGGCTGCTCGGGGCCGGCGCGTGGCTCCTCATCGCGGCCGTCCTCCTGGAGCTGGTCTACCGCCCCTGACCACCCACATCAACGGGCTCTTCAGGTCACCGAGCAGCGTTCCCCGGAGTAGGGCGGCACGACTCCCCCATCCGTCCCCAGTAGGGACCGCCGCACCAAGTAGCCCCACCGGGACGGATTGCCTGCGTCTTCCCTTCCCCACCCCATGATGACCCGCAACCCGGCATTCTGGTTCCCTCTGCGAAGGGGTGGTGCATCCGCGAATGGCCCTTGACTACGACCAGACCACGGCAGCTGTGCGCCTTGATCAGAAGCAAGCCCTCATCACCGCCGTGTACAGGGCCGGCGCCGCCGACGAAGTCGGATGGCTGGAATGGAAGTCGCACCTTGACCTGACCGAGCGCCGGTCCTTCTTCACCATCGCCAAAGCGGTGCTCGGCTTCGCGAACCGCATGCCCAACCGTGCCCTTCGTAGCGCCGAGGGACACGGATACCTCCTCGTGGGGGTCGAGCCCGGGCAGGCGCGGGGAATCGAGGAGATCGACTCCGTCGAGCTGTACCGAAAGCTGGAGGCCTACCTCGGATCTGACATCGGCCGGCTCTGCCAGCCCACCGTCGTTCCTGTCGATCTTGGGAATGGCTTGGTCAACGTGCTCCTGGTCGATGTCGAACCCCCTCAGTGGGGTGACCCCATCCATGTCCTGCGCAAGGGCTATCACGACGTAGCTGCCGCAGCCGTGTTCGTCCGTTGCGACGGCAGGACCGAGCGCGCCACCCCGGAGGACATGGACAACCTCAGCGAACGAGCCCGCCGCGCACCCCAGCAGGTCCGCCTCTCCACCACGGTTCTCTCGGGCGTGCCTCTGCAACCTGTGGACCAAGGCCCGAAGGCACGACAGTCCTGGCTGGCACTCGAAACCGCGCGCTGCCACGCCTCGCTCCACTCCCCCACTCCGCCCGCCGACGTGGCCGACCGCGCAGGCACCAGCAGCGGCTCAGCGGCGATCGCCGACATCCTGGCGCAGGTTCGCCAGAACAGCCTGGGCCTCAACAGAGATCCCCGGAGCCGCGATCAATACCTCCGCGACGTCACCCACCATGTCGAGCAATGCGAGAAGGAGATGCCCCGTGCCGTACGACGAGCGGCCGCGATCCGCTTGTCGCCTCTTGCGCTTCGCGTGACCAACCTGACCGACCTCAACCTGGCCGATGCCGAGATCCAGCTCTACATCCCCGGCGCTGTCGAGGCCGTGCACCCTCGTACCCAGACCGCCAACGAATCGCTGACGGGGTTCCCTTCACCTCCCAAGCCTTTCGGGACCCCCACCTCAGCACTGTTCCCTTTCCAGACCTCGATTCCCCAGGACCTGATCCCCGGCGGTCTGATCGGCCGGGCACCGGCGTACGCCCCCTTCCGCCCGGACATCGCCAACGGCGGCTCGACGACCATCACCTTCCCGCTCGGCCACATCCGCCCCCGCCGGCACGCCGACTCCGAGGACATCGTCGTCATCGTCTCCGCGCCGGCGCCATCCCCGATCACGGCCACCTGGTCGGTCACCTGCAGCAACCACGACACCGTGATCACCGGATCACTTGAACTCACGGTGGCGGACGCACCCGTCTCCTTGACCGACCTCTTCGAGGAGGTACCTCGCGGCGACCGCCAATAGTCCGGTCGGGCCGAGCAGAGGCCACCAGCTCAGCCCGTGCCTCGATTACGCCGCGCGCTGCGAGCGGCCCCGGAATCCGCCCCAGGCCAGCAGCGATCCGCCACTCAAACCACCCGCCGTTGGGGAGAACCTGGGGAGAATCAGCCGCACTGAGGAGCGGCTGGGGAGAATCAACCGTATAAAACCGCGTCACCATGAAAGCCCCGGAAAGCTGCAGAGTCGCAGTTCAGAACACCTCCTGAGGCGATCTTCGCAGTACAGCACCTTGAGGACGACGACTTCAAGAAGATCTCCTCGTGGCCGACTGCGCCACATCGCTGCCGATCTCGTCTGCGGGAACCATTGCCGCCCTCTGCGGACTCCTCGCTCCAGGCGTCGACCGCGGAAGCCACGAGGACTCAACCATGCAGCCACATCTACGGGCGACGGCCTCCTGACGGAGACAAGACGATCACTGCTGGGATATATAGCACGCAATCCCCGGTTTCCGAAACCGGGGATTCGTTCGGAAAATCAGCTCTCCCAGCACAGTCCTGTCCGCCACACTTCGAAAGCCATAGATCCCCTCATGCGTCTTCGTCACGTCCAGGCTGACACCTCGCTCCCAGCCACGAAGCGACCGCGCACTTGCCATGCCGAAATCCTGAACGCCCCCTCCGTACCGGGCGCTTCGCGCCTCACCCAGATGTGTGCCGCCCGACTGCATCCATGTGCGGGGTATTCCAGGGCCCATGAGGGATCAGCGCCGCAAACCAGAACAGGTTGTTCTCCGTGCGCGAATCCATAGGTTTTCCCCTGGACTTCTCCACCGTTGCTCTTATGGTCGCCGTCCCGGCATTCGCCTGACCAAGGGAGCTGATCGACCCTGCTCATGACCTCACCTCACCCCGTCGGCGCGCCGCGCCACAAGGAACTCATGTCTTCCCAGAAATCCATTCAGACCGGACGAGACGCTCTCCCCGACCTGGTCACCGGCAAGTGGCTCACGACCGACGAGCTCGCGGGCATGCTGAACATCGATCCCTCCACCCTCCGTCGTTGGCGCTCGGCCCGCCCTCCGCAGGGGCCGCCCTTCGTGCCCGTGTCCGATCGCGTCACCCTCTACAGCGCCTACGACGTCGAGCACTGGTTGCGCACTCGCCGTGTCGTCCCGGGGCAGGCAGCCTGACGTGGCGATAGCAGCACCGCCCGCCGCCGCCGAGAGCGTTCCGATCGGCGTCCGCCTTACCGCCGATGTCGAGTACCGGCCCAACCGCCCCTCGCCCTACCGGGCTCGCGTGCGCTGGTGGGATCCCGAGACGAAGTCCCGCAAGTCCCTCTCCGAGGCCAAGGACACGGAAGACGAAGCACAGGCGTGGATCACGGCGCTCGTCGAGGCTGCGGAAGCCGGCGTCAACCCCTCGCTCGCCACCATGCCTCTGGCCGATTACGGCACCGCGAACATGGAACTCGCGCTCCGTGGACTGGAGCTCAAGACTCTCGACCCCTATCTCGCCGGGTGGCGCCTGAGAGTCGTACCGGCCCTCGGCCACTTGCCAGTCCGGATGATCACCAACGGCGCCGTGGACCGCACCGTGTACCGATGGATCGCCGACGAGTACAGCCGCTCGACCGTCAAGAACACCATCGCCGTCCTCGTACGAGTCATGGAGCAGGCGGTCCGCGACGGCCTGATCAAGGTCAACCCGGCCCGGGTCAGCGGCTGGCAGCGGCAGTACCAGCAGGTCGAGGACGAGCTGAACGATCCTCGCGCGCTCGCCCTTCCCGACTGGGAGACTCTGCAGGCCCTCGCCAAGGCTCTGGTCGCCCGCTCGCACGGCCAGTACCAGGGCTGGGGCGACGTGGTCACCTTCGCCGCCTCTACAGCAGCGCGCATCGGTGAGGTCTCAGGTGTCCGCGTCCGGGACATCGACACCGACAACTGGATCTGGACCGTCCGCCGGCAGACCACCCCCGCCCGCGGCGGGCTTGTCGGCAAGGCCACCAAGGGCAAGCGCGCCCGCCAGGTGCCCCTCATCGAAGAAGTCCGGCCGATGGTCGCCCAGCGCCTGCTCGCGGCCGGTGACGACCCGGACGCCCGCGTATTCTTCGGCCCTCGCGGCGGACGCATCTCCACGGCCGTCCTGCGTGACGCCACGCACTGGAACGACGTCGTGACCCAGCTCGGCTTCGAGCACCTTCGACGACACGACCTGCGCCACACCGGGCTGACGTGGTTCGCAGACGCCGGGGTCCCCCTTCACGTCCTGCGCAAGATCGCCGGGCACGGCTCACTGACCACCACCCAGCGCTACCTGCACCCCGACGCCGGCCAGATCACCGCAGCCGGAGCAGCCCTCTCCGCGCACCTCATGGTGCTCCGTGCACCTCGTTCACTGCCTGTCACGGCAGTTGTCGCCGTCTGACCCCCGCTGACCGCCCTGGTCCCCAACTGGTCCCCAAAAACAATCAAGGGGCCGTTTCAGATCTCTCTGAAACGGCCCCTGATCTGCGACTCTTTCGAGTCGGGACGACAGGATTTGAACCTGCGACCCCTTGACCCCCAGTCAAGTGCGCTACCAAGCTGCGCCACGTCCCGATACCCGTCTGACCTGGGGTTTCCCTGGCCGGACGCGCATGAGAACAATACCGCACTTCCGCACGTGCTCACGAACCCGTTTACGGGTTGACCTCAAGCGCGCTTGAGGTAGCACGGTGTGTGTCATGACGAACACGACGCACGCGACGCACACCCCTGGCGCACCGGGCACGGCCCGCCCCGGCATCGACCGGCTCGAACGGCTCATGGGGCTGATGACCGGGGACGAGAAGCACTCGACCGCCGCGACCTCCACGCTCGACGCGCTCTGGGTGCTGTACGACCGGGTGCTGCGGGTGTCGCCGGGGACGGTGGAGGCGCCGGAGCGGGACCGGTTCCTGCTGTCGAAGGGGCACGGGCCGATGGCGTACTACGCCGTGCTCGCCGAGAAGGGGTTCGTGCCCGAGGAGTGGCTGAGCGGGTTCGGCGGGTACACCTCGCCGCTCGGGCACCATCCGGACCGGACCCTGGTGCCGGGGGTCGAGATCGGCAGCGGGTCGCTCGGGCACGGCCTCCCGCTGGCCGTGGGGACCGCGCTCGGGCTGCGGGCGCAGGGGCTCACCGAGCCCCGGGTGTGGGTGCTCATCGGGGACGCCGAGCTGGACGAGGGCAGCAATCACGAGGCGCTGGCCTACGCCGGGCCCGCCGGGCTCGAGCAGCTGCACACCCTGGTCATCGACAACTCCTCCGCCAGCCTCGGCTGGCCCGGCGGCATCGCCTCCCGGTTCGAGGCGGCGGGCTGGTCCGCCGCGACCGTGGACGGCCGGGACCACGAGGCGCTGCACGCCGCCTTCACCGCCCCGCACCCCGGCAGGCCGCGGGCGGTCGTCGCCCGGGTCGAACCCAAGCGGTGAACGGGGTGGCGCGCCTCGCCACCCGAGGCCCCGCCACCCGACGCCACCCCACCCCCCCGCCGAGCCCCCGCCCTCCGTATCCCCTTCTTCTTGGAGACCCCTGCCATGGACACCATGCGCGACCGCTTCATCGCCACCACCGACCGGCTGCTCGCCGAGGACCCCCGGCTCGCCCTGGTCCTCGCCGAGATCAGCGCGGACGGCTTCCGGCCCACCCTCGACCGGCATCCCGACCGCGCGGTCAACGTCGGCATCCGCGAGCAGCTGCTCATCGGCGTCGGCGGCGGGATGGCGCTCACCGGGCTGCGCCCGATCATGCACACCTTCGCGAGCTTCCTGGTCGAGCGGCCCTTCGAGCAGCTGAAGCTGGACTTCGGGCACCAGGGCGTGCACGGTCTGCTGGTCAGCGCGGGCGGCTCGTACGACTGGCCGGCCGGTGGGTTCACCCACATGTCGCCCGGCGACGTGGCCCTGATGGACACGCTCGACGGCTGGACCGTGCAGGTGCCCGGTCACCCCGACGAGGCGGAGACCCTGCTGCGGCGGGCGGCCGCGAGCGACGGGTCGGTCTATCTGCGGCTCTCGGCGCACGCGAACGCCGCCGCGCACCCGGTGTCCCGTACCGGCATGACCGTGCTGCGGGAGGGGTCGCGGGGTGTGGTGGTGGCGGTGGGGCCGATGCTCGACGCCGTGCTCGCCGCGACCGAGGGCCAGGACCTCACGGTCCTGTACGCGACGACCGTACGGCCCTTCGACGCCGAGGCCCTGCGGCGGGCCGTCGCCGCGGCCCGGCCGGACGTGGTCCTGGTGGAGCCGTACCTGGCGGGCACGTCGACCGCCGCCGCGAACGACGCCCTCGCCGAGGTGCCGCACCGGGTGCTCGGGCTCGGCATCGGACGGCGCGAGCTGCGCCGGTACGGGTCGGTCGACGAGCACCTGGCCGGGCAGGGCCTGGACCCGGCCGCGCTGCGGGCCCGGATCGGCGCCTTCCTCGGATGAGCGGGCCGTGCGCCGGGCGCCCCGCGTCACCAGCCCCGGCCCCTGCCCCGGCCCTCACGGCATCACGCCGGTCACCGCTCCCGTCCCACCTCCGGGTGCTCCGCCGCCAGCCGTTTCGGGGCCGCCTGACGCCAGGAGTCGGCGAGGATCGCGCGCAGTTCCGCCTCGTCCTCGACCGCGCCCAGCCTGACCCTGATCCACGCGTAATTGTCGTCGTGGCCCGGACGCAGGAAGAACTTGTCCGGCTCGGCGGCGATCAGCTCCGCGCGGTCCTCCTTGGGGCACTTCACCCCCAGCACCTCGTCCGCGCCGTCGAGCGAGGCGAACACCTTGCCGCCGGGTCCGGCGCGGAAGGTCGGCATGCCCCAGGCGAGCTTCTCGAACGCGCCCGGGAGCGACAGCGCGATCCTGCGGACATCCTCCGCGGTGGTGGCCATGCACCGACCGTACGCCCTGCCGGTGACATTCGACCTCACCAGCGCACGCGCCCGCGCACGCTCTGTCACGCTCCCCCTTCACTCCCCGTCATGCGCCCTTGCGCCCTGGGATGCCGCCACGCGCCCTCCAAAGGGCGGTCGCGGAGGTTCGAAAAACCGGGAACCCGTGCGGTTACGGCGCACCGGGGGCTCAGGGACGCGTCCGGCATGACGCATCTGCGGTGACGAAGTGACGTATGTGGCGACCGGACCCCCCTCGGCGCCATATGCCCCTGAATCCGATGCCGTTGGCATGTGGCAGAAAGAAGACCCCGGGGAATGTCCAACGGGCCGGACCGAGCAGGCCGCGACCACTCGAAACACAGTCAGAAACGAACGTCAACGGTTCCGTTTTCGGACAAACTTTGTGGCGATATTGATCCGCCATAGAAAGATCAACACCATGAAGTGGTCGGCCTGTTCGGACGGGGATCACCGCCGATGCACCACCTGCTCGGACCACGAGGCGAGCGGGGACACGCAGGGGAGGGACTCGTATGGACGGCTACTTCAGCAGCCGACTGCATCATCAACTCAGGCAGGAGGTACGGGACTTCGCAGAGCGTGAGGTTCGGCCACGGATAGCCGAGATGGAGGCGTCACGCTCGGTCCATCACGAGCTGTCCCGGCTGATCGCCCGACAGGGCTGGCTGGGCGCGACTATCGGCCACGAGTACGGCGGCATGGGCGCCGGCCATCTGGCCAAAACCATCATCATCGAGGAGCTGTCCCGGGTCAGCGGCGCGATGGGCGCCATGGTCCAGGCGTCGCAGCTCGGCACCGCCAAGATCGTCCACTTCGGCAGCGACGAGCAGCGCAAGACCTGGCTCCCGGCCGTGGCCGCGGGCGACTGCCTGCCGACCATCGCGGTCACCGAGCCCGAGTCCGGCGGCCATGTCCTCGGCATGTCGGCGAGCGCCGTGCGGGACGGCGACGACTACGTCCTGAACGGCAGCAAGGTCTACGTCGGCAACAGCCACGTCGGTGATCTGCACGGCGTGGTGGTCCGAACCGGTCCCGGTTCGAAGGGACTCACCGCTTTCCTGGTCGAATCCGATCGCCCGGGGTTCAGCACCGGTCCGCAACAGCCCGCGATGGGCCTGCACGGTTTCAGCTTCGGTGAGCTGATCTTCGAGGACTGCCGGATCCCGGCCGCCAACCGACTGGGCGACGAGGGCGACGGCCTCGCCGTCGCGTACTCCTCCAGCGTCCTGTACGGGCGCGCCAACCTCACCGCGGTCTCCCTCGGCATCCACCAGGCGATCCTGGAGGAGACCACCCGCTTCGCCACCGAGCGCATCCGGTACGGCAAGCCGCTCGCCGCGCTGCCCACGGTGAAGCTGAAACTGGGTCAGATGCAGTCGCGTCTGATGACCGCCCGGCTGGCCGCGTACCACGCGGTCCATCTGCTCGACCAGGGTCTGTCCTGCGACACGGAGCTGATGAACGCCAAGCTGGTCAACGTGGAGTCGGCGATCGACTCGGGGCGCAACGCCATGGAGATCCACGCCGCGGCCGGGCTCTTCACCGACCGCAACATCGAACGCTATCTGCGCGACGCCCATCACATCTACGCGCCCGCGGGCACGTCCGACATCCAGCTGCTGCGCCTCGCGGAGGTCGCCCTCGGCCAGGACAAGGGCAGTTGGTCGGAGCGTCTGTCGGATCTGGTCCGGATGGAGCCGATGGCCGGCGTCCACGCCTGAACAGACCGCGAGACACCAGCGGTTCCCCGGAAGAAACGTGCCCCGGAGTCCGGCGAGGAGGCCGAACACCGGGGCACCGGCGCGCGCGGAAGGACCGGCGAAGCGTCAGATGCGGCCGTCCTCGCGGCGGTGGATCTGCTCCACCAGCTCGGCGGCCATGGCCTTGATGGTCTCCAGGCCCGCCCGGCCCCAGGGCCGTACGTCGGTGTCCACGACACAGATCGTGCCCAGAGCTATTCCCGTACGGTCGATCAGCGGTGCTCCCATGTACGAGCGGATGCCGATCTCGTCGACGACCGGGTTGCCCGCGAAGCGCGGATAGTCGCAGACGTCCTCCAGGACGAGCGCCTTGCGGCGCACCACCACGTGCGGGCAGTAGCCGTGGTCGCGGGCCATGAAGCGGCCCACTCCCCCGCTGCCCGCCGCGGTGGCGCCGAGGTCGGTGCCCGAGTGGCTGCCGGACGGGGTGTGCAGCCCCGCGAAGAACTGCCGGTTCTCGTCGATGAAGTTGACCATCGAGAACGGGGCGCCGGTCACGTCCGCGAGCCGGTGGGCGAATTCGTCGAAGGCCGGGTCGGGCTGTTCGCCGAGGCCGAGTTCGCGCAGGCGGCGGACCCGGGCGGGGGCCTCCTGGTCGATCGGGGTCAGCAGCATGTGACCGGTCGGGTCAAAGGTCATGGCGTGGCTCCGTAGGTCGGCACGGTGGCCGGGATGGTGGTGAGCAGATGCTGGACGAGGGTCAGCAGGGTGCGGATGCCGGAGCTGGAGATCCGGGCGTCGCAGAGCATGACCGGCACCTCCGGCCTGAGGTCGAGGGCCGCCCGCACCTCGTCCGGATCGTAGCGGTGGGCACCGTCGAACTCGTTGACGGCGACCACGAATCCGATGCCGCGCCGCTCGAAGAAGTCCACGGCGGAGAAGCACTCCTGGAGTCGCCGGGTGTCGGCGAGCACCACCGCGCCGAGCGCGCCCTCGGACAGCTCGTCCCACATGAACCAGAACCGTTCCTGTCCTGGCGTGCCGAACAGGTAGAGCACATTGCGCTCGTCCAGGGTGATGCGGCCGAAGTCCATCGCGACCGTGGTGGTGGTCTTGGACTCGACGCCCTCCAGGCTGTCGGTGCCCGCGCTGACCGAGGTCAGCAGCTCCTCGGTGGAGAGCGGTTCGATCTCGCTGACCGCGCCGACGAAGGTGGTCTTGCCCACCCCGAAGCCGCCCGCCACCAGGATCTTCAGGGCGGTGGGGAAGGGATCGGTCGGGAAGCCCTCGTGGCCCTCGTGGCCGGGGCCCGCCGGGCCGCGGTCGTGGCGCTCAGAGCCGTTGTCGTAGGCCATCGAGCACTGCCTCCAGCAAGGAACGGTCGGTTGGATTGGCGTGGAAGCGGGGCGCCCGGGCGGTGACCGCGCCGCAGTCCACGAGGTCGGAGAGCAGGACCTTGGTGACCACGGCGGGGAGCCGTAAGTGCGCCGCGATCTCCGCCACCGAGGTGGGTCCCTCGCACAGCCCGAGTGCCAGGCTGTGCTCGGGACCCATCTGGCCCTGGGGGGCCGCGCCGGTCGCCATCACCATCGAGAGCAGGTCGAGCGCGGTGGTGGGCTTGGTCCGGCCACCGCTGACGGTGTACGGGCGGATCAGCCGGCCTGCCGCGTCGTCCAGCCAGGGCCCTTCCTGGTGGGACCCCATGATCACTGGCCCGCACTGCCCGCCGCGCCGGCGGCCGCTCTGGCCGGGGTGACCAGATACGGCCGGACGCTCTTGACGAGCATCGCCATCTCGTAGCCGAGCACGGCGGCGTCGGCCTCGCGCCCGGCGAGCACGGCGAGACAGGTGCCGGAGCCCGCGGTGGAGACGAACAGCAGGGTGGAGTCGAGCTCGACCACCACCTGGCGGACCTCGCCGCCGTCGCCGAACCGCGCACCGGCGCTGCGGCCCAGCGAGTACAGGCCGGAGGCGAGCGCGGCCATGTGGTCGGCCGCGTCGGGGTCGAGGCCGTGCACCGACTTCACCAGGCCGTCGGAGGAGAGCAGTACGGCGTTGCGGGTGTACGGGACCCGCTGGACCAGACCGCTCAGCAGCCAGTCGAGATCCGAGGAATGGCCGTGCGGCGCATTGCTCGCCATGTGCATCTACTCCTTGTGCGCGTCACCGGGACGCAGCGTTTCACGGGGGGCGGGCTGGGATTCGGCGAGTCCGATGCCGCGCTGGAAGGCGGCCATCAGACCCGGGTCGTGCAGGGTGTGCTCCTCGTTCGTGCGGGCCACCGGCTCCTCGCGCAGCTGCGGCACGAGGTGCTCCTGGGCGCGCCGCTTGGGGAGCACGGGCCTGCCCGACGCTCCGGGACGCGGGGCCGGGGGGACCGGGGCGGCCGGGGCGGGATACGCGGGGGCGGTGTGGGCCGGGACGCCGTGCGGGCCGCCGGGGAGGCCCCCGGGCAGTCCGGCGGCGCCGACCGCCGTGTGGGTGGGTGCCGTGGGCCGGTGCGCCGCCGGGGGGACGGCGGGGGTGGTGCTCACGGCGGGCCCGGCGGGCGTGGGCGCGTGCGGGAACGGCTGCCGCGCCGGGGGCTGCGGGTGCGCCGCCGCGGCCGGGGCGGGTGCGTGGGCCGAGGCGTGCGCCGGTACCGGTGCGGGGGCGGCGGCCGGTACGGCGGCGGGCGCGCCGGCCGGGGCCGGGACCTGGGCGGGTGCGACCGGGGCGGGCGCGACCGGGGCGTGCTCCTGGGCGTGGGCCTGGGTCTGCGCCTGGATCTGGGCGGCGGCCTGGGCCTGGGCCTGGGCGGCCGGGTGCTCGCCGCGGCCGAGGCCCTCGGGGTCGGCGCCGAGCAGGCCCTGCGGGAGGACGAGCACGGCCTGGACGCCGCCGTAGATGTTCGACTGGAGTCGGACGGCGATGCCGTGCCGGCGGGCCAGCGCGGAGACCACGAAGAGGCCGATGCGCCCGTCCTGGAGCAGATGGGCGACGTTGACCTGGTCGGGGTCGGCGAGCAGGGCGTTCATCTTGGTCTGCTCACCGACCGGCATGCCGAGCCCGCGGTCCTCGACCTCGATGGCGAGTCCGGCCGTGACGTACTGGGCGCGCAGCAGCACGGTGGTGTGCGGCGCGGAGAACAGCGTCGCGTTCTCGACGAGTTCGGCGAGCAGGTGGATGACGTCGGCCACGGCATGGCCCCGGAGCGTACCGTCGATCGGCGGCACCAGTTTCACCCGCGGGTACTGCTCGACCTCGGCGATGGAGGAGCGCAGCACCTCGGTCATGGTGACCGGGTTCGACCACTGGCGGCGGGAGATGGCGCCGCCGAGCACCGCGAGGTTCTCCGCGTGGCGGCGGATGCGGGTGGCCAGGTGGTCGACGTGGAACAGGCCCTTGAGCAGTTCGGGGTCCTCGACCTCGTTCTCCAGCTCGTCGAGGAGCTGGATCTCGCGGTGGACCAGGGACTGCAGACGGCGGGCGAGGTTCACGAAGACCTCGACCTTCTGCTCGTTGCCGACGCTGCTGGAGAGCTGCGACGCCTGCACCACGGCGGTGACGGCGGCTTCGTGAGAGCGCGTCAGTTCCAGGGCCAGCTGGTCGAACTCATCACCGGAGGAGGAACCGGCGGGCAGCGCGGGACGCTCGCCCGGGGTCTCGCCCCTGCGCAACTGTTCGACGATGGTACGGAGTTCACCCTGGCCGCGGACGCTGTCGCGGCGCAGCGCGGTGGCCCGGCCGAGCACGGTCCTGGCCACCCGGTCGGCGCCGAGCACGGCGGCGGTCACCGAGGCGACGGTGAGCGCGGCGGCGCCGACGAGAGCGGTCCATACCCCGGCGGTGGGTCCGGTGCCGGTGGAGCGGACGGTGAACAGCACGGCGGCGGCGCCACCGAGGGCGACGGCGACGGCCGGGAGGACGGAGACGCGCAGGAGCTGGGAGCGTATGCGGGTCTCGACGGGGAGCTGCGCGGGGGGCCTGGCGGGGGACTGAGCGGATCCGGCACCGGCCGCACCGGTGACGCGGGCGCCCGACCGGCCGTGCCGCCCGCCCTCGCGGCGTTCGGACCGCGCGGCGGGTGAGCGAAGTTGAGACATGAGTGTCCTTGGTACGTGCCCAGGAATCGGCGTACGACGGGGGTGCTCTACGGGGGGCTGTGCGGGGCTGAACGGGGGTGGGTGTCGGACGGGTGGGACGAGCCTACCCATGATCACCAAGCACCCACGATAGACGTCAACCGTTCACGTGCGGTGCGCAGTTGGCAAACTTACCCGTAGACCTGCCCGGTCTGGTATCGCCCTTCGTACGACAGGCCGAGAAGGGTTGGCCGAAACTCGTCGGCTCGATGGCGCGCGGGCGGAGCGGAGGGTCCCGGATGACGCCCTCGGGCCGCTGCGAGCGGTACGGACCACCGCTGAGCGGAATCCCGTCGGGAGGGGGTCGGGGGTACGGGCAGGGCGCCCGGCGTCCTCGGGGCGCGGCCTCGCCGTCGTACGGCGGGCCGCCCGTGGTCCGTACCGGTGGGCACGCGATTCGCGTTCGCGTCCTTCGCCCCTAGGTTCTGTCGTCAAATGTCACGCCCACATCAGGAGTGATGCGAGGGTGACGGCTGCTTCGTAGGACTGTGCGGTCTTGTCGTAGCGGGT
>NZ_JBIVFL010000019.1:0-159996 GCF_044748125.1 Streptomyces sp. NPDC090025
CCCGCGGAGCGGGATCCTACGCGCTGCGCGCGTAGGAGTGAACCGTCTCGCTGCGCTCGACGGCGGCCCGCGTCGCGGGCCTAGGGATCTCAGGCGCTGCGCGCCTGAGGAGCGAGCCTCGGCGCGCAGCGCCGAGGGGAGCCCGGCGGCAAGCCGCCGGGCAGTGAGTCCGGGCCGCTGCGCGGCCCGGGGTGCCGGCGCAGCGCGCCGAACGGAGGGCCTGGCGGCGAGCCGCCAGGCGAACACCTCCACTGACACTCCGACAGCAACCCCCGGCATGCCCAACCTCACAGCAGAATCCACCAACTACACCTACGACAAGGAGATTTCAGCCTATGCGCGCCTGCACAGAAGGGCTTCCGCTGCGCTCCAGCCCAAACCCCACCCCCACCACAGCTTGAAGGGGAACAGCTTCGCCAAAACCACAGCAACAACAAGACCCAGATGCGTGCCGCGGCCTGGCTCGCCAGCTGAGGCCGCGGTACCCCCACGAGCGGCGACCCCAACCCCGTACAACAGACACACGAACCCAATGCATCACCACACCAGCTGTGTACGAACTGGGTCCGCCCTCACTTCCCGCCTCCCAGACCCCAACCACAGAACAGCAACCCCCAAACCCCCGCAACCAACACCCCGACATCCGGAGGCCACCCCAACCACCCACCGGCATCAACCACGCCTCCCTGTCGATCCCTCCCCAGCCCCGGAGGCCCCGCACTGGAGAACCAGCCCCAACGGTCACCCCAAGGACCGGCGGCGAAGCCGTCGGCCCGCAGCGCAACCCGACTCAGGAGTCGGATCACTTAGCACAGTGGTAGGCACGCCGAATCAGAGCAGAGCCACAGAGGCAAGGTCACACGATCCGGTGGTTGTCGATGGCGACACACCCGCCGTCATCAGCGGCCTGTGCCGAACCACGCGGGAGCGTGGTGGGCAGGGTTCGGGTGGAGCCACCTCTAGTGACACATAAGAGCGTTCCAGGCTGAAACCAGCTTTGACCTGCGGTGATACGAAATCGTTTGTTCTGGATTTCCAGAACAAACTCTGTCTGGGTGTTCTGGAAATCCAGAACAAACGACTCTCTGACCTGACGTGTCATCAGCTGACTGTGAGCCACGGCTTGTTCTGTCTCTCCAGAACAAGTCGGTTTACCTAGTGCTACCGTTCAGGCTGAAACGTTGATCAGCTGGAGGGCTCTGCGGATGGACCAGCTGCCGATCGTCCGCCCCGGCGAGCGCGTTGTTGCGCGATCAGACGGCAAGGGCGGCTTGATCCTGGGCGTGGAAAAGATCAAGGGGCGGGAGTTTGCCGCGAGCGCGGAGTGCAGCGGCTACGTGCTTGACGCCCGACTGCTGATGGACGTGCTCGGCAGCCTCAAGATGCCCGGCTCCTGGTTCCAGGTCTGGTGCAAGCTCGTGGCGCTGCAGAACGCCAACCGCGCCGACGACCAGACTCGGGCCGCTGCCCGAGGCTTCGTGAAGACCAACCAGCGCGACCTCCAGGCCCGCTGCAACCTGTCGGCGTCCTCCGTCAACGAGGCCAGCCAGTTCTTCGCGCACATCGGCTGGATGCGCACCGCCAAACGCGGCGTCCTCCAGCTAAACCCGTGGCTCACGGTGGCCGGCACCTCCGGGGAACAGGAGAAGTGGCAGGCGCTCTGGAACAGCGCGGAGGGCCCGGCCTGCCTCATCCCGCACGCCGACTACCCCACCGAGTGGCGCCAGCTGCGCGAGGCCGAGAAGAAGGCCGCCGAGGCCACCCGTCGTAAAGAGAAGGTCGTCACGATCCGGCAGCGGCGCCCTGTACGCAAGGCGAGCGCATGACCTCGTGCGGCATATCCTCGATACAACGTCCCGACCTGATCGGAAGTGGTGAGGCTCCGTGAGCAGCTCTTACGTCCCCAGCCCTCCCACAGAGGCCCCCGTCACGATCCCCCGTGCCGTCCTGCGCCTGCTGGCCCTGGTCGACGTCTCCACCGCCGGCCGCCGAGTCCTGGACGAACTGCTGTACCTCAGCGACCCGGAGAACGGCACCGCCGCGATCAGCCAGAACGAGATGGCACGCGAGCTGGGTGCCAGCAAGCCGACCGTGAACCGCGGGTTCAGGGAGCTCCGCGAGTGCGGACTCGCCTGGAGCCTGGAAGACGGGCTCTACCAGCTGCACCCCCTGCTCACCGGCGGCGCGGTTTCCTCCCCCGTCATACAGGTCCCAGAGATCAAGGCCGTTGAACCCGGACGCTTCACCGAACAACGCCGGGCCCGGTTCGCGGCCCAAACGGCCAACCTCGCCCCCACCGGCTGAGCGAACCCCACCGAGGCCCGTCCAGCGGTCTCCTGGCCCCGCGAAGACCCCAAGGCGCCACACTCCCCGTGCGGCGCCTTCTTCATGCCCGCCTCACCCAACCCGGTAGCACTAGGTAAACCGGCTTGTTCTGGCGGAGCAGAACAGAAACCTTTCGAGAACCGGGCGACCCGACCCCGCACCCGGCACGAACTCGTCGACATCGGGTAGCCGGAGCCCACGAAGAAGATCGGGAACGAGCAGATCCACCGACTGGTCCCCACCACCATCGCCGTTCCGGACGATCACGGTGCGTGCGAAGGTGGCCCCATGAGTGAGTGGACAGTGCATGGCGCCCGACCCATCTACACAAGCCCCTGGGTCAGCCTCGACCTCGTCGACGTCGAGCCACCCGGACATGATCGATACGAGCACCACCTGATCAAACTCGCCCCGGTCGCCGCCGTAGTCCTCCTCGACGACGCCGATCACGTCCTCCTCATGTGGCGCCACCGCTTCGCCACCGACTCATGGTCATGGGAGATCCCGAGCGGCATCGTCGACGACGGCGAAACACCCGAGGCCGCGGCGCTCCGCGAAGTACTGGAGGAAACCGGATACGAAATCACGCCCGAGCAACTGACCCCGCTCGCCTACAACGAACCCATCGGCGGCATGTGCAACGCACGACACCACATCTACCTCGCCAAAGGAGCCCGGCAAGTAGCCGAACCCATCGACACACACGAAGCCGACCGCATCGAATGGATCGACCTCAACACGATCCAGGACATGATCGACACCCGAAAAATCGTCGCAGGCGTAGCCGTCACCGGCCTGCTCCAACTCCTCGCACGCCACCCGTAACAACAGGCGGCAGAAGGCGGCCTTCGTCGTGCCCGAGGTCAGTCGAGCGGGAGCGCCTGGTGCGCCGCCACGATCGCATCGATCCGCGCGGCCAAGTCGAAATCCGCCACCGTCAGCCGATAACCGGCGTCATGAGTCGTGATCGACGCCCGCAGACTCTCCATCCGCAGGTCAAGGTCAGCATGATGCTGGACCCGCCGCGACCGGTCCGCGATCGTCACGATCGCCGCCACCGCCGCGTGATACCGGATCGGATACGTACGGCTGATCGCATCCCCCTCACGCTCCCACCCCGGCAACCCGCCCAGCCGGGCCGCGATCTCCTCCTCGGACAACGGCACAGGCACGCCCATCATCAACTCCCCTCGATCAGTCGTGCCCCGGAACGGAGTCGCCCCCTGCTCGATCCCCGACGTCGGGGGTCACGCAGGGGGCGAGTTCGCCGTCTCCGGCTACTGTTCCGGTGTCGAGTCAGAACGGAGCCCAGTATGCATGCTCTCCCTCACGACCACACCGGCGCGCGCATCAAGCGATTGCGCCTCCAGTACGGCCTCACCCAGAAGGCCCTCGCCGACCTCTCCCAGATCTCCTACAGCACCATCGTCAAGGCCGAGCAGGGCACCAAGCCCGCCTCGCCGTACACCGTCAGCCGCATCGCCGAGGCACTACGCCTCAGCGTCGCCACCGTCATCGGCCAGCCGTACACCGAGGAACTCCGCGTGGACGAACTCGACGTCCTGATCCGGCCGATCCGCGAGGCCCTGGACGTCTACGACCTCGGCGCCGATCCCGACATCGCTCCGCGCCCGTACGAACTCCTCGCCGCAGACGCCGAATCGCTGCTCGTCGCCGTACGCGCCGGGGAGATCAAGAACGCCGCCAGCCAGCTGCCGGGACTGATCCAGGAAGTGACGACCGCCGCCCACGCCACGCCACGAGACGAGCTGTGGCAGCTCCTCGCGTCCACCTACCGTTCGGCGTACGACGTCTCGTCGAAGCTCGGCTACGGCGACCTGTCCGCCATCGCCCTGGCCCGCCTGGAATGGGCCGCCGAACGCGGATCGTCCGCGGCGTGGGGCGGCATGTTCAGGTACTTCCGCGCTCTGAACTACCTCCGCGAGGGCCAGTACCGGACGGGGCAACGCCTCACCGATCTCGGCCTGCGGATCATCGAGCAGGCTGAGCCCGGCCGGGAACGCGACGTGGTCACCGGGCAGCTGCATCTCGGGGCCGCAGTCATGGCAGCACGCTCCCAGGACGGCAGCCGTGCGGACAGCCACCTCGACGAGGCCGAACGGATCGCAACGGCCACGGGCGAGGCCGTACAGGTGCACTACCTCGCCTTCGGGCCGACGAACGTACAGGTCCACCGAACCAGCGTTCTCGCCGAACTCGACAAGTACGACCGCGCAGCGGAGCAAGGCCGCCAGGTCAGCATCCCGAAGCACTGGCCGGCGTCCCGCCGCTCGCACCACTACGCGGAGCTGGCACGGGCGCAGATGTGGACCGGTGACCTCGAAGGCTCGTTCCAGAACCTGCTGAAGGCCCGGAAGTCGGCACCGCAGCAGGCCCGCTACCACGCCACGGTGCGGGAGACGTACACCGGGCTGGAGGCCGCGCACCGTCAGCTACCGGGCTCCTTCTTGTCGTACGGCACCTGGCTGGGTGTCTGACGCCGTGTCATCCCTTGGCCCCGGCTGTCACCAAGTGGTGGCAGCCGGGGCCTTGTCATGCGTCCACCCTGGTTCCGCATCGGTCGCCGAAACGACAAGGAGAGAGCGGAGCATGGACGAGCAGCCCCAGCACGGCAGGGCCGAAGAAACCGTCGAGGTGAACCTCGGAGCCGCGCTCGCGCAGATGGTCGGACCTGTCGAGAAGCACGCCGAAGAACAAGCCGAGCAGCGCATCTCCTACGCCCTGCACCTCGACAAACACCGCCCGGGCGACGTCGCCCTCGCGCTGCTCATCGACGACCTCATCTCCCACGGCCTGTCCCTGACCTTCGGCGTGAAGGCGATCCCCGAGCGGCAGCGACCCCGCCGGGGCGCCGCCGCGGCCGAGGTGTGGACCGACCTCGTCGAGCGCGGACCGGACTCCGGGCCCCTCGGCACCTGGTCGTACGCCCGCCACCTCGCCCAAGCCGCCCGCGACATGCTCACCACCATCCGCGAACACCGCACCACCAAGCAGCACCCGCCCGTCCACACCCACATGCCGTGACCGAGTTCTGGCGGCAGACGCTGTACGTCCTCATCGCCCTGAACATCCTCGCCGCCCTCGCATACGGCACCACCGGCGAAGACGGCACCCTGCACGAGGACCTCGGCACCCGCGAAGTCCTCGTACAGGGACTGCTCGCGGACCAGAGCGACACCGACCCCGAGGAGTAGTGCACGTGCCGCAGTTCATCGACGACTCGGCCTTCGGCGCCTTCTTCGCCGACTTCGAACACACCGCGTGGCGCCTGGAGACCCGCAGCGGGTACGGCTCCGACCGAGAGGGCCCGAAGTATCGCCACTTCCAGGAGACCGGCACGGTGCCGGACGAGCCCGAGCGACCGTGGTGCGCGAACGTCCGCCGCCAGACGGCCGAGGGCAAGCGGTTCGAGCGCGTCCGCGTCGTCGACCAGCCGCCGACCACCGAGCAGCTGTACCTGCTCGCCTCGGCGGCCACCAACAACGACGCCGAGCGCATCGTCCGCTTCTGCCAGGTCCGGGACGCCGCCTGGCATCACGCGATCCGCCGGGTGGACTTCACGGCGCAGGTGGCCGTCAGAACGTGACCACGGACTTCCAGCAGTCCAGGGAAGCCTCGACCCCGAGCGGGACGCCGCGTCAGTTCGTGAGGAACCTGCTCACCCGGTAGAGCTGGTCGTCGGAGAAGCCCCCGTGGGACTCGGCTCGGGCGATCACCGTGATGCCCACTCCGGTCTTCCGGACGCGGTGGCGGAGGATGCCCGCCTCCGTGTCGCTGTCGAACTCGACGTACGGGTCGAGGGTGTGTCCCGCGGACTCGACGGCGGCCCGCAGGGGCGCGAAGAACGCCGGGCCCGGGTGGGGGCCGTAGGTTGTCGCGAGGGATGGGGGGACGTCGGTGGGGGTGAGGGTTTCGGCGCGGTCGGTGCGGATGACGAAGCCGAAGGGGCGCCAGGTGCCGGCCTGTTCGCCGCGCAGGTGGTGGATCTCGAGCAGGCCGTAGTCCTGGACCAGGCCCAGCGCCGTCTCCCCCACCCACAGCGGCGCGCCGCCGAGGGTCTGCTGCCACTGTTCCGGTGAGCGGTCCAGGCCCGCGCCGAGGACCGTGCCGGTCGTCGCCACGTCGGCCAAGAAGGCGTCCATCACTTCAGAAGTCCAGGTCGAGGTAGTCGATGTCGTTGATCGCCACGTCGGACAGCCCGGTGGCCCGGGTGCCGCCGTCCTGGAAGTAGATGTCGCGGAACCCGTCCGCGATGATCTGGCGCATCTGGTGGTCGGGCGCGTCCTGGTCGCCGGCGTCGAACAGGCGCTGGGCGTACGCCGGGGGCAGGTGGATGGTCAGGCGGCGGAAGCGGCCGTCGTCCGTCGTGCCGATCGGCGCCGTGTAGCCGAACCGGGCCCGCGTCTCCACCGTGATGCCCGTGCTCGTCGCCGCCTGCTTGCGGCGGCGTTTGCGGATCTGCGGCTGCCAGCGGGCCCGTACGGCCGCCTCGATGCGGGCCGCGACCTCCGGCGGCGGGTTCTTGCGGGTGCCCCGGCGGTAGCGGTTGACCGAGTCGGCCGTCACGCCGATCTCCTCGCCGACCTGCCGCGCGGTGAGGTGCTTCAGCAGGAAGTTGATCCGCCCCTTGAGGGTCTTGGGCGGCTCCCTGGTGAAGTGCTCCCGGTCCGCGCGGCCCAGGGCGTCGTCGATCTCACCCATCGGCTACTCCCCTTCGTCCATCACGGCGTCGTGCCCGTCACCCTTGATGTGACGCGCCGGATTGAGTCCCTGCTCCATGAGATCGACCGCCCACAGCATCGGCTGAACCCCTTCCAGCTTCGCCAGGCCCGGGCTCGGCCCGAGGCGGAAGCCGCCCGGCTGCGGCTTGCCCGAGGCCGCGTACGGCAGGAAGTCCAGCGGGCTCGCGCTCGGCGCCGGGTAGACGACGCAGTCCGACAGCACCGCCAAGGGATAAAGCCCCGTCATGCGCGACATGTTCAGCAGCTTGCGGTGCATGTTCACCCGCGCCTTGCTGATCACCGCCGCCCTGATGTCCGGCCGCCACGTCGGCCGTTCCAGGGCCGGCCAGCGCTCCCCCGCCCGGTAGCCGCGGCCCTGCGGACGTTCGCGGAGCTTGCCGATGCCCCCCTTGACCGTCGCCTTGATCGCCGCGAGCACCGCGTTCAACGCCGGATCGACCTGCTTGTGGTGCTCCATCGCCGCCAGGAACTCCGCGTCCGACAGCTCCCGGGTGACCCCGAGGTCCGCGAGCGTGTCGACGTACGCGTTCTTCAGCCGGTCGTGCCACGGGTCGAGGTACGCCCCCGTCTCCCGGCGCAGGAACCCCTCGATCGGGTGCACGTCGTAGCCGAGCTCCTGCGCGTACGCCACGGTGTGCGTCTGGTACCACGCGGGCCCGGTCGGCGCCGTGCCGCTGGGCGTGAACGGGCTGGGCAGGCGCGGGTCGAGCCGTACGTGGGACAGGTCGACCAGCCACGACCCCGGGATCTTCGGGTTGAACACCGGCCCATGGAAGTGGTCGGGCGCCGACAGGCCCACCACCAGGCGCGCCGCGGCCGCGAGGAACGCCGTGTTCAGGTCGAGCCCCACCGCGTACGGCAGCAGGCACTCCTCGTCGCCGAGGGTGTCCACGGCCCGCACCCACTGGTACGCCTCCTCGTCCAGGAAGCCGCCCGTCCAGCCGGAGTCGACCACCACGGGGTGTTCCGGGGTGGCCTCCGGCGGAGCCGGGTCCATCGGTTCGCCGCCCAGGGAGCCGACGTTGTGGCCGCTGAGCCAGTTGCCCGTCTGCCGGTCCTGCACCGCCTTCGTGGGCGGGCGCAGCGCCGTCATCAGTTCCAGGCCGGAGACGGCGGTGGAGCCGCGTGGGGTGATGACCCGCTGCGCGTACACGCCGAGGACGCGGGCGATGTCGGCCGGCTCCATGTCCGGGACGCCGGGCCAGGAGCGGGCGTCGAGCGCGTCCCAGGACAGCACGGCCAGCTGCACGCACTGCCGTTCGCGGCCCTGCGCCTTGCGGTAGATCCGGGCCCAGGGCCCGAATCCGCGCTGGGTGAGCTGCCACTTCGCCTTCACCACCTGCTGCACGACCGGGTGGTCGGCGGGCAGCCGCAGCGAGCGGCGCTGCTCATGGCCTTCGAGGCGTTCGGGCAGCCCCAGGCGGACGGCCGCGCTCGCGGTGAGCACGATCAGCGGGTCGGAGTCCTTGCCGTGGCGGTTGAGGCGCGGTGCGCCGAGACCGGACTCGGCGAGGGTCCACTCGACCAGCTCCGGGACGGTCGTCGCCGGGCAGTCGAGGACGATGCCGCCGGTGGCGTACGCCGTGCCGTCGCCGTCGAGGACCGCGAGCGGGCCGTGCGGGAAGCGGCCGTCCTGGGCGGGGAGGGCGGGGGTAGGCGTCGGCCTGCGCCTGGGGGTGGGGGGATAGGGGCTGGGGGCGGAGCTGGGGGTGGAACTGGCGGGCTTGAGGGTGGGGCTGAGGTTGGGGCTGGTGCCCGTGCCGACGGTGCCGGGGTCGGTGGTCGGGGGGTGCTGGGGGTGGGTGGCTGCGCCCGCACCCGTATCCGCCGCCGTGTCCGGGCCCGTCGTGGTCGGTTCGGCGGGCTCGCGGAGGGCCTGCGGCTGCGCGGGCGGTTCCGCCGCCGCGGTGCTGCGCTGTTTCTCCGCCCAGCCGTTCAGGAGCCGCTGGTACGCCGAGAGGCGCGGCTCCTTCGGCTCGGAGCGGCCGTTCTCCCAGTTCTTCACCGTCTGGGTCGAGGTCTTCAGCGCGGTCGCGAGACGTGCCTGGGTGATGCCGGCGGCCTCGCGCAGCCGGGCGCGTTCGGCCGGGGGCGGGAGCTGCGGCTCCTCCTCCAGCAGCGCGTCCACCGACGCGAACAGCTCTTCCTCAGATGCCATGGTGCTCCCTCCAGTCCGGAGGCTACCAGGGCTTACCCCTGAGTTTTACTCAGGCATTTAACCTGTTCGGGGGTTTTCAGCGCGTCGAGCCAGGAGGTGACGGCGGGGCGGCCGCGAAGCAGTTTCCGGCGTTCGCGCTCGGTCGTACCGCCCCAGACGCCGTGCTCGATCCGGTGGTCGAGGGCGTGGGCGAGGCACTCGGTGCGGACGGCGCAGCCGCCGCAGACGGCCTTGGCCTGGTGCTGGGCGGCGCCTTCCACGAAGAGGTTCTCGGCGTCGGTGGCCCGGCAGGCCGCCTCCCGGACCCAGTCCTGGTGCACGGTGGTCGTCCTCTCCCCCGGGGGTCGTCGCTCGGTGTCCGCGCGCGTCGTCGGTCCTGGTCGGCGCGCGTCGTCGCTTTCGGGCGACCGTACGAGATGCCCGGGGGCGGTGGGGAGGGCGCGGGCCGGGTTCGCTGCACCTTTGGGCGGTCAGCGGGTGGTCACCGGGTGGTCGGGCCGTCGGCGGCCGAGGTCGGCGGCCGGGGACCGTCTGGCACGGTGCGGCCGGTCCGGGCATACTGGGGGCACGCTTTCGCGTACAGGTGCAGAGGGCCCTCGGCAATCCCGCCGGGGCCCTGCTGCTTTCCCGGCCCCGGCGGCCCTTCCCCTCGCTTCTTCCTCGCGTCAGGCGACGGCGTGCAGTCCGCCGGAGGGCCGCTTGGGCGGGCGGCGACTGTACTCGGGGACGACGATCGGCGGCGGGCCGCCGACGGCGAGCTGGTTGCTCATCTCCTGCTTCATCTGGTCCTCGGACGCGTACCCGGCGATCGCGGGGTTCAGCGCGTACCGGTGGCCGCGGCCGTTGCCGGAGCGCAGGACGAGGCCGCGGTCGACGAGCAGGGCCATCGCGCGGCTCATCGAGGACTGCCCGACGCCCAGCACCTCGTCGATCTCGCTCTGCTTCATGTTCACGTCTCCCCCGGCCTCGGAGTGGGCGAACATGACGCTGAGGACGTCGATGGCGGTGGGGGTGAGCTGGAGCCGGTGCAGCAGGCCCAGCAGGGCGGTGGTGGTCATCAGCATGGTGGGTGCCTCCGATCAGCCGACGTCGGACCAGGAAAACAGCGTGAGCGGCCCGCCGAGCTCGTCGGGGAACCTGGACTCCAGTTTGGCAGCTCGCAGCTGGCTGAGGACATCGGCCTGTTCGTCGCCGTTGCCGTTGAACGCCACCCTGGGGTTCAACTGATACGTGCTGCGCTTGACCTTCAGGATCAGATTCATCTCGCAAAGAGATTCGAGCGGTGAACCGATGCTGGTGCGCTGGACGCCGCACTCGTCGGCGAGCTCGGCGTGGGTGGCGTGGATCTGGCCGCGCTTCTGACGGCCGATCATGTTGGACAGGATCGCCCCCTGGAGCGGGGAGATCAGGTGCTGCGTCAGGCACTTGGGCAGGATGTGGCGCAGGAAGTAGTTGCTGACGAGCGAATAGCCGTCCTGCCCCAGGAAGTCGTGCGCCTGGCGGCGGTGGACCGTGGCCTTCAGCTCGACCTCGTGGATGGGCCCCGCGCCGCCGAGGGTCTCCGCGATCATCCGGGCGAGGTCGCTGGTGTCGGCGGGGCCCGCGGGCCGGAGCCGGGGCCTGGCCGGTGCGGAGGCCGGCGCGGGCGTGGGGCCCCGGTGCCGGGTGCGGAACGGTCGAGCTGCTTCGCCCATGCTCATGATCCTTTCGCGTACAGGTGGCTGCACTGTACGGCAAAAGTTGCGGGTAGAAGCATGTTACGCGCCGGAGTCTTGCCTTCATTCGCAAGTTTTTGTCGGTGGCCGCCGACGTTCGTTCCGGGGTCGGTCGGTGAGCCTCGGGGAGACCGGGAGCGGGCCGCGAGCGGATCGGGAGCGGATCAGGGATGGGCCCGGTGGGGGCCTGGAGCAAACGTCGCCACCGAAAGTTGCGTTTGTACGCATGTCTTGAGGTCGCTGTACATGAAACTTGCGGATGCCCGCATGTCTTGACCCCTAATGTGGGCGGCCACCGACATTGGAGGAGCCGTAATGTCGGTGGCCGCCGACATTTGCTTTCGTAAAGCCGCAGGTCAGAGGGGGTTTTTGCGAAAGTCCCTCTTATAAAAGAGAGGCCCGTCGGCAGTCCCGTCCGTCGGCCCCTCTCCCCTGCCCCGATGACGCTGCGCCGTCCTGACCTCAGCCACCGAAAGTCAGCCACGACGATGCGGTGACGCGGTCGCTCACGCACGCGTGTGCCTCGGGCAACCCGCCCCGACAGCAACCACGCTGATACCCAACTTCCCTGGCCGCAGCCGTACAACTCTCCGGTGCCACTCCCCCGTTGCATCTGCGGGCAAGAGCTCCGACCCGGAGCCGCCGAGGCGCTGAGCGCGCTGAGGACCTATCACGGCGTGATAGGTCGAGCGGAGTTCGTAACTTTCCTAACGTGTCGCTGACTGTTTTTGATCTACGGCGTTAGTAGAGTGACGGTCATGACCTCGTCTGACACCAATGGCGACCGGGAGAAGGTCGTCACCAAGCTCACCAGCGGCCTACGGCAGGAGCTCAAGGTCCGTGCCGCGCTGCACGGGCTCGACATGCAGGACGCCGTCGAGCAGGGCATCACCGCCTGGCGGAGCCTCGGTTCGAACCTCACTGCCCTCGACACCGCCGGCTCGGAGACGTACTCCACCTTCCTGCCCGCCGGGCTGTGGGGCGGGTTCCGTGACGACTGCAAGAGCCGGGGCGTCTCCCTCACCCAGGGACTCGCCCAGTCCGTGCGGCTCTGGCTCGACAACAACCCGCTGCCCGAGGTGCGCCGTCCCTCGACCACCCGGCGCATCGTGGTGTGCAACCAGAAGGGCGGGGTCGGCAAGACCGCGATCACCGCGGGCCTCGGCGAAGCCCTCGCCGAGGACCCCGCCCGGCTGATGGCCGTCCGGGTGTCCCGGCACTTCGCCGCCCTGCTCGACGAGGACGAGCGCGCCGAGGACCCGCTGGCCCTGGAGGACCTGCCCGGGCTCGGCCAGCGGGTGCTCCTGGTCGACTTCGACCCCCAGGGACACCTCACCAAGCAGCTCGGCCACGAACCGCTGCCCATGGACGGCGACTCGCTCACCAACCACATGGCCGGCAACCCCAAGGGCGCCCTGAGCGACGTCATCGTCACCGTCGACGAGGAGCGGTTCGGCGACCGGCTGCACCTGCTGCCCGCCTGCACCGACGCCTTCCTCCTGGACGTCCGGCTCGCCTCCGTACGGGCCCGCGAGGCCGCGCTCGAGCGCGCACTCGCCCCCATCGAGGCCGACTTCGACGTCATCCTCATCGACTGCCCGCCCAGCCTCGGCATCAGCATGGACGCCGCCGCCTACTTCGGGCACCGCAGGACCGGCGAGGAGGCGGGCAACTCCGGGGTCCTCATCGTCGTCCAGGCCGAGGACAGCAGCGCCGACGCCTACGGCCTGCTCACCTCCCAGATCGAGGACATGCGCGGCGACCTCGCGCTCGACATCGACTACCTGGGGCTCGTCGTCAACCACTACGACGCCCGCCGCGGTTACATCGCGACCTCCTCGCTCCAGTCCTGGATGGACATAAAGGATCCGCGGGTCGTCGGTGTCATCGGCGACCTCAAGGAACAGAAGGAAGCCGTACGCGCGAAGCGGCCGCTCCTCGCCTACGCACCTCGCTGCGAGCAGTCCGTCGCCCTTCGCGCCCTCGCCCGGGAGATCAGCAAGTGAGCAAGGCGAAGAACCTCGGGACCGGGGCCTCGTTCGCGCAGGCCCGGCCCATCAGCGCGCGCCGCGCGGCGATCGGCGCGGCCACCGGGGCGCCCACCGAAGGCGTCCCCGTCCCCACCGAGCTGCCGCTCACCCAGATCAGCCAGAACCCCGACAACCCCCGCGAGGAGCTGCGCGAGCTCGCCGGACTGGCGGAGAGCATCCGCGAGATCGGCCTCATCAACGCGATCACCGTCGCCACGGTCGACGCGTATCTGGCGGACCGGCCCGAGCGGGCGGGCGAGCTGGACGAGGGCGCGCGCTTCCTCGTCGTCGACGGGCACCGCCGTCTTGAGGCCGCGCGGCTCGCCGGTGCGACGGAGATCCGGGTCAGCGTGAACGACGAACTCGTCGGCACCGACCAGTCGCTCCTGGAGGCGGCGTTCGTCGCCAACGTGCACCGCGACGACATGAACCCGCTGGAGCAGGCGCACGCGCTGAAGCGGCTGGTGGAGTTCTACGGGTCCCAGAGCAAGGCGGCGAAGCGGCTCGGGATCGGGCAGTCGACCATCTCGTCGAAGCTGTCCGTGCTCGACCTCGACGAGGAGTTGCAGGCCGACCTGGTCGCCGGGCGGCGCCGGATCGAGCACGTACGGAACCTGTCGAAGCTGACGGCGGAGGAGCAGCGGGAGAAGGCGGACGCGCGGGCCGAGGCGGGGAGTGGGCGGCAGCGGGGCGTTGTCGCCGGCGGCGCTGGCCTGGGTGAGGGCGCTGGCCTGGGTGAGGGCGCTGGCGTTGGTGGCGGCGAGGAGCTATCACGGCGTGATAATTCCGGCTCCGACGCGGACCTATCACGGCGTGATAATCCGGGCTCCGGGGCCGATCCGGCACCCCGTGATCAGTCGGGCTCCGGGGGCGATCCCGCTCGGCGTGAGCAGCCGGGCTCCGACGCCGACCTATCACGCCGTGATAACTCGGGTGCCGAGGCCGACCTATCACGGCGTGATAGGTCGGACGCCGCCGAGGACGTGCCCGGGCAGCGGACCGAGGTCGGGCAGCTCGCGCCGGGGGAGTCCGGGCTGGTTCCGCTCGCCAAGGTGACAAAGATGCCCTGGCACGACGGGAGTGCCGTCGCCGATCTCGTGGCCCGGAAGATGGACCGCGAACAGCAGGAAGTGCTCTTGCAGCGCTTGCTCTCCGCGCGCTCCGCCGCCCCCACCAACTGACCCCTGGAGCACTCCGCTCCCCCAGGCCGCGTCCGGTATTCCGCCGGACGCGGCCTTCTTGGCAAGTCAGCAATTTGGAAGTAGCTACCCTGCTGCCGGGTTCCTAGCGTGGTCGAAGCGTCACGGAGGACACCCCTCGACTCGACACTCGGCATCCCGGAGAAGGAGCCCGACCATGGACCACGCGCCCGGAGCGCACGGCGGCCACGACATGGGAGGTGCCGTATCGACCCTGGACACCACGGGCGCCCTCCTCTTCATCGGCTGGGCAGCAGCGATGTGGCTCGCCGTCGCCGTACTCGCCTACGCCAACCGCGGGCCGGTACGGCCCTGGCTGTACAAGACCGCCGTCGGCGTCATCGGACTCGGCGTCATCGGACAGATAGGCCACTTCCAGGAGCACGTCCTGCAGGCCGGCTACTGGGTCGCCAACCCGTACTCCCCCGCCTGGATGACGCCGTGGGCGACCGGCCTCGCCAAGGGCATGGGCCAGGTCGACCCGAGCAAGCCCGCCCTCGGCATGGAGATCCTGCACCTCACCGGCAACTTCATCTTCCTCGCCGGACTCGTCGGCATCGTCCAGATCACCCGCCGCGCCACCGGCGCCCTCAAGTCCCGCAAGTGGGCCAAGATGGGCGTCTGGATGCAGGGCATCCACGGCATCGAGCACATCGTCCTGACCGCGTCGGTCGCGCTCGGCGCCAGCCGCGCCATCGGCCTGTCGACCTGGTTCGGCGCGATCGAGCCGGGCCCGGCCCTCGTCACGTACCGCGTGTGGTGGCACTTCGTCGCCAACCTGATCGGCACGATCATCCTCGCCGTCTCCCTCTTCCACCTGTGGAAGGAGAAGAAGGCGGTCAAGGACGGGTACCTGCCCGAGTCCGCGGCCGGTGGCGCCGGTGCGGGTGCCGGTGCCGGTGCGGGTGCTGCCGGTGGCGAGGACTGCGTCCTCGTTCCCGCCGCGTCCCTCGGCACCGCCGACCCGTCCGCTCAGGAAGCGGAGCCCGAGCGTGAGCGGGAGCTCGTGAGCCGCTCGTAGCGCGCGCCGACCGAAGCGTGGGGGAGGGGGTCGCACCCGGAGTGCGGCCCCCTCCCCTTTTCCGTCGTGGGTGCCGTGGCTGCCGTGGTCGTCGTACGGGCCAGCCTCCTCAGCGCCGACAGCAGTTGGTCGCCCAGGACGGCCGCGACGACCAGGCGCTCCGCCGAGCCCGTGCCTCCGGTGGGGGAGCGCAGCAGCTCCAGGTCCGCGGCCGCCGCCCGCTCCGCCGCGTCGGCGTAGGCGTCGAGCCGGTCGGTGAAGTGGTGCTGGTCCAGTTCGCCCAGGGTGTCCAGGACCTCGACCACCCGGGCGAACTCAGGGCTGTCGACGGGCACCTGCCAGCCGCGGCGTTCGGCGAGTGCGTCGACCAGGGCCAGGGTGCGGGGGTTCGCCGCGAGGAGTGCGAGGGGTCCGCCCTGCGGGGCGGGGGCGGTCAGCGCCTCCAGCTCGGCGAGGGGGTCGAGCTCGGGGAGTGGTTTGCGTGGGGCGAGTGGGGCGCGTGGGTCGGGCCGCGCGGGCGAGCTATCACGGCGTGATAGGTCCGGCTCTGCGCCGGGATTATCACGGCGTGATAGGTCGGACCCGACGGCAAGATCATCACGCCGTGATGGGTTCGCCTCCGGGAGGCCCGGATTATCACGCCGTGATAGGTCCGCTGCCCTGGCGCCCGGGCTATCACGCCGTGATAGGTCCGTCGTCCCGACGCCTGAGCTATCACGGCGTGATAGGTCGGCTCCGGCGCTGCGATGATCCCGGCGTGATGGGTGGAGCTCGGTGCCCGAGTTATCACGGCGTGATAGGTCGGACCCGACGCCTGAGCTATCACGGCGTGATAGGTCGGCTCCGGCCCCGCGGCTATCACGGCGTGATAGGTCCGTCCCCACGGCAAGATCATCACGGCGTGACAGGTCCGCTCCGGCCCCCGGATTATCACGGCGTGATAGGTCCGCCCCCTCGTCCAGCACGCTCGCGATCGCCCGGACCTTCGCCACCGACAGGCCGCCGAGTTCCAGCAGCGCCCTGATCAGGCGCAGTCGGTGAAGGTGGTCCTCGGTGTAGCGGGCCTGGTTGGTGCTGGTCAGGTGGCCCGCCGGGAGGAGGCCCTCGCGGATGTAGTACTTGATCGTGGCCGTGGACACGCCACAGGCGCGGCCGAGTTCGCCGATGCGCATGCCCGTTCCGCGCGGGGCCGGGCTCATGGCGCGCCCACCGGGACGCGTTCGCCGTCGTGCTCGGGCAGCCGGGTTCTCTCCTCGGCGCGGCAGCGCCAGCACAGACCTCGTGGTGCCGGGCGGCCGCAGGTTCCGTCGAGGCCCCGGCAGCCGAGGCCGACCGGTACGGCGGGGGCGGGGATCAGGGTCAGTCCGGGGCGGGGGCGGCAGTCCGCGCACAGGCCCGTGTTGCCCCGGAGGTGGGGCCGTTCGCACTCCGGACAGCACTCCACATCGTGGAGTCGGACCTCGGCGGGCGGCTCGGCAGGCGGCTCGGCAGGGGACTGGGCGGGCGGCTCGGCGGCCCTGCGCTCCGCGATCACCTCCTGGCAGGCCCGGCACCTGGCGCCCGTCGACCAGAGCACGCCCGTCTCGCAGTCCGGGTCGGCGCAGCCCCAGCGGGGGAGTGCGACGCCGAGCAGCCAGCGGCCGGGGTCCCGGATGTCGGCGACCAGGGTCCGGGCCAGGCGGTGGGTGAGGCGCGACTGGAGGCGGGGGACCTCGGCTCCGTCGTCCAGCTGCCGGGAGATCTCCTGGCCGATGCGGCGCTGCACGTAGGCGCCCAGTCCGCTGAGCAGGAACCGTACCGGTTCCAGGACGGCGTGCAACCGGGGGCTGAAGGTCAACTGCGGGCCCCGGTACGCCGGCTTGTCGGTGCTTTCGGTGCTTTCGGTGCTTTCGGTGCTGTCGGACGTGGGGGAGCCGGGGGTTTCGCCGCCCGCGCGAAGCGCGCGATCACGCGAGGTCGCGTCGGGGCCAGCCGTTCCGGCAGGCTGCCCGTCGAGTTCGTTCGCGGGCTCGACTACCGGTAGTTCGCCTACGGCGGATGGAAAAAGCGGTGCCTCGTTCTCATGTCGGTAAGTCTTAGTGTCTTCCTCAGTCGCGAGGGATCGGTCATCAGGATCGGAACCGGACCGGTCATCAGGATCGGGAGTCGCGAGGGTCTCCTCGACGGCCTCCTCGACGGGGACGCTGAAGAGGTGGCGCCCCCGTACTCCGGCCCTTCGGTCGACGGAGATCCAGCAGTATTCGGCCAGTTCGTCGATCAGGCGCCCGGCCGCCTCGGTGGTGATCGGACGGCCGACATTGGGCCCTGACCGGTGCAGCAGGTGGCCGGCGAGCTCGCCCTCGGTCAGGGGGATGTTCTGCACGATGGCGAACGAGATGACGGCGTAGGCGCGCAGCAGCCGGGGGCGCAGCCGCTCGCAGGCGACGACGGGCAGCCAGACGAACCGCTCGCTGGGCCGCATCTCGCGGACCCTGCGGCGTGCTGTGGTGCCGGTGCCGCCGCGGAGGGTCCTGCGGCGGCTCTCGGGCAGTTCGACGATGCCGTCGGGGGCCTTGGAGCGCAGCTCCGCGATGCCGCGCTGCACGGTCGAGACCGACAGGCCGAGGTAGCGGGCGAGGGTGGCGAGGCTGGCGGTGCAGCCCTCCGGGCGCAGGCCGAGGGCCTTGAGCTTCATGTAGACGGCGAGGGCGGCGTCGGAGTAGTACGTCGAAGCGACGAGCCTCATCGGCACCTTGACCCGGCCGCGGAGGAGGAGGTCAGGGATGGTCTCACGGATGGCAAGAGCGATTCCCGGCGAAACTTGGCCGGAATCGATGGGGGAGATTTGGCCACGAAAGGTGTGTTCGTGAGCAGAAAGGTCCGCTGAGGGCTGGAGAATCACAGCGTTTTGCTTCATCATGAGGGTGTCTCTCCTCAGAGACGTGTGCGGCTCTACATCGAGATCGGGCTTCATCGAGGTCGAGATCGAGATCGAGCTGTCGATGCCTCTCCCTTCGGGGGGTGGGCGGCCTCTCCCTTCGGGGACAGGTGGCCTCTCTTCGGTGGGTGGTAGGCGACCTCCTCGCTTTCTGGGGCGGTAGGTAGTGAGCCGTTGGTAGCGGCTCTTCTCTTTGGTGGTTCTGGCAGAACCTGATTGGTACGGCTCGGATCTGGGGTGGCACCCAGAACGGGCCTCGCCCGTCGAGTTGGCGCTCGGCGGGCGGTGTTGTGACAACTCCCGGTCCTCAGTGGTGGCTCACTGAGGAGGGGGTGTTGATCGCGTCTCCTGTTATAGCCCTCTTTTCACCCTTCCTTCTCCGATGTGAGTCACCGGCGCTCAGAGCGTGGTGATGTCCATGACCTCCGTCGTGGCGTTGAACGCGAACGTGTCGCCCTGGAGGGCGTTCACACGGATCGAACGGCGGCCGGGGGAAGCATCGTTGTTGTCGACCGGCTCCGCCTCGATCCAGCACGGCTGGTCGAACTCGACGTAGCGGTTGAAGGAGATGTCCATCGAGGTGGGGATCGCGGCGCTGCCCACCGGCTGGGACGCGTGGGCCGCCTGACGGACCGCCTCCAGGAGCAGCATCCCCGGCACATGGTCCACGGCGTGGTCGAACAGGACCGGGTGGCTGGTGTCGACGCGGAGCTGCCAGCGGCGGTTCTCCTCGGTCGGCGACAGGACGATGTCCTGCTGGCGAAGTCTGCCGACGCTGCTGCGCGAGACGGGCTCCGGCGGCTGGGGCGCGGCCGCGAAGATCTCCGGGATGTCGCTGCGTCCGGCACGCATCCGCTGGTAGACGGCGGGGGAGTGACAGCCGAACCGGGTGGTGACCATGGCGACCAGGGAGTCGTTGCGGACGACCTCCAGGTGCATGGTCATCATGGCCGGAAGCTGCTTGTGGTAGCGGATGTCCGAGAACACCGCGTGTATTTGCAGGTCGGCGGGGGTGCGCTCGATGCGCAGGGCCTGTGGGTTGACCGCGAACTGCAGGCGGGACCAGCTGAGCTGGTAGCCGAAGGGGACGTCGTAGGCGACGTGCGTCAACAGTGGGAACGTCTGGCGCACCGTCTCGCAGAGCAGGAGCGGGTCGTGCATGCCGTGCTCGTTCACGTAGAAGCTGTGGCTGCGGGGCCACTGGGCGCTGACGGTGAAGGTGTCCTGGCCGACCTTGTTCCATCCCGTCAGGAACACCTCTGACAGTGCTGCGCGGTGCACGTACTCCTTGGCGACCGTCGTGGTCAGCGCGGGACGTGTCACAACAGGACGTTCCGATGTGATGAGCATGCCTCTCCCCTGGGGCGTGCGTATGTGAAGGGCTCCGGGTCGGTCTTTCGGTTGCTGGAGCCGACTTGTAAAATAAGGGCGTTCGTTTTTTTTGTCGAGAGAGGCAGGTCGAGTCCGATGGACGAGCCGAAGCAGGACCGGGCCGTCAAGACGCGGGAGGCGATTCTGCATGCCGCGGCCGAGGTGTTCGACACCTACGGCTACAGCGGCGCCAGCATCAGCAAGATCATGGAGCGCGCCCAGGTGACGCAGGGTGGGATGTACTTCCACTTCAAGTCGAAGCTCGGCCTGGCGCAGGCGGTGCTGGCCCATCAGCAGGAGTTCGTGCACTTCCCGCCGACCGGTCACGACGGTCTGCAGCTCCTCATCGACCTCAACTTCTTCCTCGCCCGCGAGCTGCAGACCAACGTGGTCTTCCGGGCCAGCGTCCGGCTCGCCGTCGAGCAGGGCGACTTCGGGATGCGGGACGACACGGCCTATCAGGAGTGGGTCGAACAGTTCTACGGACTGCTGGTCGCGGCGCGCGAGAAGGGCGAGCTGCTGCCGGGCGTCGACGAGCGGGAGTTCGCCAACGTCCTCGTCGGCGCCTACAGCGGTATCCAGGTGTTCTCGAACGTCGCCTCCGGGCGCGCCGACCTCCCCTCGCGGCTGCGCTCGATGTGGCGGTACCTGCTGCCGGCGATCGCCACTCCGCAGGCCATCGCCGGGCTCCGATTCCCCCAGGACGCACAGAAGTTCGCAGCGTGAGACCGACCCGTGTGGTGTTGACGGGGGCCACCGGGTTCATCGGATCGGCCGTCTTACGGGAGCTGCGGCGGCTGCGTGAGGAGCGGGGTGCGGCCCTCGTCGTGCGGGCGGTCGGACGGCGGGCGCCCGCCGGTCCGGCCGGTGCCGACGAGTGGGCCGACGCCGACCTGACGGATCCGCGCTCGCTCGCGGGGGTCTGCGCGGGGGCGGACGTGCTGCTGCACCTCGCCGCGCTCGTCGCCGCGGACCAGGAGTCGTGCGCCGCGGTCAACGTACGGGGGACCGAGGCCCTGATGGCGGAGGCCGCGCGCGCCGGGGTGCGGCGGTCGGTGCACCTGTCGACGGCCGCCGTCTACGGCCTCGGGCCGTACCGGGGCATCGCCGTCGACGAGGTCGTGCCCGCGCCGGTCTCCCCGGCGAGCCGGACCCGGCTGGCGGGCGAGGCGTACGCGCTCGCGGCCGGGGCGAGCGTGCTGCGGCCCGGCCTCGTGGTCGGGGCGGGCGACCGGTGGGCCGTGCCCGCGCTCGCCGAACTCCTGGGCGCCGTACCGGCGTTGTGGGACGGCGGGCGGGCGATGCTGTCGCTCGTCGCGGTCGAGGACCTGGCCCGGCTGATCGCGCACGCCGGACTGAGCGGCGCGCTGCCCGGCGGCCGGGTCTGGCACGCCGGTCATCCCGAGCCGGTGAGGCTGGCCGAGCTCGTCGGCGTACTGGCCCGTGCGGGGGTCGTGACGGCGCCGGAGCGCGCGCTGCCGCTGGCGGCGTGCCTGGAGCGACTGCGGGCGTCGGGAACCCGGCTGAGTCCACGTCAGTTCTCGCTGTTCGCCGAGGACTTCTGGTTCGACAGCGAGGAGGTCTGGCGGGTCGCCGGCTGCCCCGCGGGCCCAGGACCGGTGGACCGGCTGGCCGCGGCGGCGCCGTGGTACCGGGACCTGCTCGACGAGGGGCGGGCGGCCTGACATGGCCGCCCGCCCCTTCGTGTCCGCGTGCTCAGCTCGTCGGCGCGGGGCTCTCCGGAGCGCCGGGCTGCTTCGGGACGGTCGCTCCCTCGGCGGAGACGCCCGCGAGGGCCAGTCGCCATACCCGCTTCAGCTGGGCGACCGCGCTCTCGAAGGCGGGGTCGGAACCCATCCGGCTGCGCAGGTACGCCTCGGCGCCGCTGGTCAGGTGTTCCACCAGCGTCGTGACGTCCGCGGGCAGCGCGTCCGTGTGGAGCTGCCCGCTCTCATATGCCCGGTCGAGCAGGCTGCGTACGGTCGGCAGCCAGGCGTCCGACCAGGACTCCGTGCCCGGCCGTTCCCGGCTCAGCCGGATCGCGGACCGCACCGGGGGCTCCTGCTCCATCAGCCGGGTCAGCTCCAGCGTCAGATCGATGACCATGCGCAACGGTGTCATCGGCTCGGCCGCCAGGCGTTCGAGCGTCGCCACCGTCACCGATCTGCCCTCTTCCTGCACGGCGTCGGCCAGATCGGCCTTCGTCGGGAAGTGGAAGGTCACCGCGCCTATCGACATGCCTGCGGCCTTGCTGATGGCCGACAGCGAGGTGCCGTCGTACCCAAGACGGTCGAATTCCTCCGCCGCCGCCTTCATCAGGGCCTGGCGCGTACGCACGGCCCTCTCCTGTTTCACCACACCATCTCCCGAAGAGGGCTGTCTCGTGGGGGACTCACGACCACCTTCCTGTCCAAGGGTTGCCTCTTTCTGTCGGGCCGGACAAGGCCGAGTTGCCCAAGGTGTCTTGGATATCCGCAGGTCACAGCGGTGCGGACGATCAAGCCGCCGAGCGGCGGTGGGACCGACTTGCCGAAGTGCATGCGGCAACTCTCCTGAGTCGCAAAAAAAAGAGGGCGTTCGCTATTATTTTAGCGTGGTCAGCAGCCGCAGGCCGAGAGCAGGGGAGGGAACGAGCCATGACCGTGCACGCTCTGACGACGCATCGCACGCCGGTGCCGGTGTTCGCCGAGAGGATCTTCGAATGCCTGCCCAGGGCTGACCAGCGCCGCTGGGCCCAGACGTACATGCAGGGTCTGCTCACCACGCCGGGCAAGAAGTCGGTGCGGAACCTGGCCGCGGCGGTCTCGGCCTCGCCGGCCGCCTCCCAGTCGCTGCACCAGTTCGTCAACGCCAGCCCCTGGGACTGGATGCCGGTCCGCGCGGAGCTCACCCGGTGGGCCGAGCAGGAGATGGCCCCGCGCGCCTGGGTGATCAGCCAGGCCGTGCTGCGCAAGCGCGGCGAGCACTCCTGCGGTGTGCACCGCCGGTTCCTCGCCTCCACCGGCCGTTCGGTGACCTGCCAGGTCGGCGTCGGGATGTTCCTCTCCTCCTACGACCGCGCGCAGCCCGTCGACTGGCGGCTGCTGCTGCCCGGCTCCTGGGCGAAGGACCCCGAGCGGCGCGAGCGCGCCCGGATCCCCGCCGAGGTCGGCCCGCGCACCGTCGAGCAGCACGCCCTCGACCTCGTCGACACCCTCGCCGACGTCAGCAGGACCACCCCGCTGCCGGTCGTCGCCGACCTCGACGCGCTCGGCGGCACCAGCGCGACCGCCCTGGTGCAGGGCCTGGCGCTGCGCGGCCGTGACTTCGTCGTCGCCGTCCCGGACGCGCTCCAGGTCGCGGTCGGCCGTCACCTGCGGGTGCAGCGTCCGCAAGCGGGCGGCGACGCCCAGGGCCTGGTGCTCGCGGCGCGCAACCTCTTCGAGTTCGACGCGGGCACCCTGACCCGGATGGAGAACGTCGCCTCCTGGGACGGGCGCGGCCGGCACATCACGGTCATGTCCAGCTTCGTGCGGCTGCCGCAGACCGGCCCGGGCGGGGAGCGCATCCACCGCACCTACCGGCTGTTCGCGGTCCGCCCCGACAACGGCCGCCGCCCGGTCCAGCTGTGGCTGACCAGCCTCACCCACGCCCGGATGGAGTCGGTGCTCGCGCTGACCAGGACCCTCGCGCACGCGGGGGAGTCGGTGCGGGAGATGAGCGAGGACTTCGGACTGCTCGACTTCGAGGGCCGGTCCTTCCCGGGCTGGCACCACCACATGACGCTGGTGTCCGCCACGTACGGTTACAACAGCCTGCACCGGGGGCAGCCGCCGACCGGTGGCGGCGAGCGGATGCTGGCGGCCGCCGCCTGACCCGGCGGGCGGTCCGGCGGGGCAGGCGGTCCGGTCCGGCTCGTCCGGCCCGCCCACCCTGTTCGTACCGCCCGCCTCATCCGTACCGCTCGCCTCATTCGCATCGCTCGTATTGCCGAAGGAACCCGGGACGACTTCGCCAACTCGGGTTCCTTCACGCAACCCGCCCCGCCCTAGAGTGAGCGCATGCTGAAGCACACGTACGAGGGACAGGACTGCAACCTCGCCCGGTCGCTCGAGGTGATCGGCGAGCGCTGGACCCTGCTGATCATCCGCTCCGCGCTGCTCGGCACCTCGCGCTTCGACGGGTTCCTCGCCCACCTCGACATCGCGCGCAACGTGCTCTCCACCCGGCTGGCCCGGCTGGTCGAGCAGGAGATCATGGAGCGGGTGCCGTACCAGGACAAGCCGGTGCGCTACGAGTACCGGCTCACCCCCGTCGGCCGGGACCTGACCCGGGCCGTGATCGCCCTCATGCAGTGGGGCGACCGCAACCTGCCGCAGGAGCTGGGCCCGCCGCGCCGGGCCGACCACATCGGCTGTGACGGCAGCGTCCACGTCGAGCTGCACTGCGGCTCCTGCGGGCGGGCCGTGCACGACGAGGAAGTGGACGTGCGCCGCATCCGCTGAACACCGGGGCGGGAGGGCAACGGGGAAGATGCCGCCGGACATCCGGCGCGCCCACGATGACAGCCCCCGCCGCCCTGACCGAAAGCGGCGCGTACGAGGAGGCGTCCGTGCCCGCACTGGGAGCGCTGCGCAGGCTTTTGATGGCCCCGTCCCTGGACGACGTGAGCTTCGCCGGGCGTGGCTTCACGGTCGAACCGACCCCGCTCACACGGCAGTTGGAGGCCGTGCCGCAGGCCGTCGTGACCGGCTTCGAGTGGGGCATCGAGGACAAGGACCTGGCCACCACCGAGCGCAGGCTCGCGCTGGTCGACCCGCTCAACCGCGGCTTCGCCTACGAGGGCGCCACCATGGCCTCGGCCATCCGCGACACCATGGGCCCCGCCGGGCACCGCGCCGCCGACCTGCTGCGCGGCGGCGGCCGGCCGCACATCTTCCTCAACTACATCGGCATCGGCTTCGCCATGGCCAAGCTGCCCAGGCCGCTGTGGAAGAAGCTCGTGCCCACCCTGACCGAGCCCGACCTGTACCCGGCGATGAGCTGGCTGTGCGTCGACGGCTACGGCTTCGACCGGGCCTACTTCGACACCGAGACCTGGGTCGGCGGGCAGCGGCTCGACACCCCCTACGACTGGGACGGCGACGCCTCCTACTGGCAGCGCGCCTTCGACCAGGGCGTCGGCCGCGCGCTGTGGTTCATCCACGGCGGGCACGTGGGTCATGTCTCCGCGGCGGTACGGGCGTTCGCCGGTGACCGCAGGGCCGATCTGTGGAGCGGGGTCGGCCTGGCCGCCACCTTCGCGGGCGGCAGCACCCCCGCGGACCTGGCCGCGCTGCGCGCGGAGGCGGGCGAGCACGCCGACCACCTGGCGCAGGGCTCGGTGTTCGCGGCCAAGGCCCGGCACCACGCCGGGTTCGTGCCCGAGCACAGCGAGGCGGCCGTCGCCGCGTTCACCGGGCGCACCGTCGAGGCCGTCGCCCGGCTCGCCGACGACTGCGCGGCCGACGCCCCCGAGGCGGGTGCCGGACCGGCCTACGAGGTGTGGCGGCGAAATGTGCGGACGCAACTCGGTGCCGGTGCCCTCGTTGTTTGAGCACATCTGAAGTAGACGCCCCTCCGGGCCCGCTGGCTAGATTCGATTCGCTGGGGGAAATTCAGGGATTCGAGAGGGATTCGAGAGGGGCGGTCTACTGCCGTGTCCAGTGTTTTTGGTGCATTCCGACGCCGATTGCTCACACCGCCTGTTTCCGAGACGACCATGGAAGTCCGTGGCTTTCATGTGAAGAATGCGGAAGCAAAGGCCAGGCTCGAGCACATCGGGGAGGTATTTCTCCAGGGGTACGCGTACGCGGTGGAGGCCGGGTCGCCCGCCGAGGCGGAGGAACTCCTGGAGACCGTGCCGCGGGACGTGCGCGGCTTCGCCTACGAGGGCGCGGGCATGGGCGCGGCGGTCTACGACTCGCTGCCCGGGCACGGCGGCCGGCTCGCCGGTCTGCTGGCCGGTGCGGGCGCCCACCACGACTACATGATCTACGTCGGGGTCGGCTGGGCGATGGCCCGGCTGCCGAAGCCGCTGTGGCCCGACATCCGCACCACCGACCCGCTGCTGCGCTGGCTGGCGCTCGACGGGTACGGCTTCCACCAGGCGTACTTCAAGACCGCCTCGTACGTGCGGACCCCGGAGATCCAGCACCCGTTCCGCTGGAACGGCGGGCACAACCACTACACCCTGAACGCCGTCGACCAGGGCATCGGCCGGGCGCTGTGGTTCGTCGGCGGCACCGACCCCGACGTCGTCACCGAGCTGATCCGGTCCTACGACGAGCGCCGTCACAGCGACCTGTACGCGGGCGCCGGGCTCGCCTGCTCCTACGCGGGCGGGGTCACCGAGGACGAGCTCGCCCGCTTCGTGGAGGGCGCGGGCGAGCACCGCTGGGCGCTCGCCCAGGGGGCGGCCTTCGCCACCGAGGCCCGCGTCAAGGCCGGCACGGTCATCGACCACACCCATCTCGCGGCCCGTGTCGTGTGCGGCACGACCACCGAACGGGCCTCGGAGCTGTGCCGGGAGACCCGGCCCGCCCAGGCCGTCGGGGGAGCCTCCCCGGCCTACGAGAAATGGCGGCTCGACATCGCCGCCGCACTCGCTTCCGACTCGCTCATTTCGAAAGGTGCCGACCAGTGACGGTCACAAAGAACTGGCTTCGCAGGAATTCACCGGGAATCGTCGCACTCGCCGTCATGGTGGGCACGTTCTACGGCGTCCGGCTGCCTGATTCCTCAGCCGCCGAGATCGACAAGCTGGCGAAGAACTTCGCTTTCGAGCCGATGTCGATCGCGATGCCCGCGGGATTCGAGAAGCAGGAGGTCCGCAAGGTCAACAAGGCGTACCAGCACATCGAGGCGTGGATCTCCTCGGTCGGCGCCGGTATCGCCATCAACGACCTCGACGGCGACGGTCTCGACAACGACCTGTGCGTGAACGACGTGCGGATCGACCAGGCGGTCGTCACCCCGGCACCCACCCGCAAGGACAAGTACGCGCCGTTCGCGCTGAACCCGGGGCCGCTCGGCACCAGCAAGACGATGGCGCCGATGGGCTGCATGCCCGGCGACTACAACGAGGACGGCCGCATGGACCTCCTCGTCTACTACTGGGGCCGCACCCCGGTCATCTTCGTGAACAAGGGGGAGAAGGGGAAGCCGCTGACCGCCGCCTCCTTCACGCCCACCGAGCTGATGCCCGGCAAGCCCGGCGCCACCTACACCGGCCCGCTGTGGAACTCCAACTCCGCCGCGGTCGCCGACTTCGACGGTGACGGCCACAACGACATCCTGGTCGGCAACTACTTCCCGGACAGCCCGGTCCTCGACCCGTCCAAGGACGGCGACGTCACCATGAACGCGTCGCTCTCGCACGCCCAGAACGGCGGCGGCGCCCACATCTTCCGGTGGACGAAGGACGGCTACGAGAAGGTCGACGGCGCCATCCCGCAGCAGCTGAACAAGGGCTGGTCGCTCGGCGCGTCCGCCGCCGACCTCGACGGCGACCGGCTGCCCGAGCTGTTCCTCGCCCATGACTTCGGCACCTCCGCGCTGCTCTACAACACCTCGACGCCGGGCAACATCAAGTTCTCCGAGGTCAAGGCCGTGCACAGCGGCACCGTGCCGAAGTCGAAGGAAATGGGCCGCAGCTCCTTCAAGGGCATGGGCGTCGACTTCGGCGACCTGAACAACGACGGCCTGTACGACATGTTCGTCAGCAACATCACGACCTCCTTCGGCATCCAGGAGTCGAACTTCGCGTTCATCGACACCGCCGAGTCCCGCTCCGAGGTCCAGGCCAAGCTGAAGCAGGGCGAGGCGCCGTTCAAGGACCGCTCGACCGACCTGAAGCTCGCCTGGTCCGGCTGGGGCTGGGACGTCAAGATGGGCGACTTCGACAACAACGGCGACCTGGAGATCACCCAGGCGCTCGGCTTCGTCAAGGGCAAGACCAACCGCTGGCCGCAGCTCCAGGAGCTGGCCACCGCCAACGACGCGCTGGTCCCGAACCCGCTGTGGTGGCCGAACGTCAAGCACGGCGACGACCTCGCCGGCAGCCAGCGCATGCGCTTCTTCGCCAAGGACGCCGAGACCGGCGAGTACCACAACCTCTCCGTCGCCCTCGGCATCGGCGAGCCGGTCCCGACCCGCGGCCTGGCCACCGGTGACGCCGACGGCGACGGCCGTCTCGACCTGGCGGTCGCCCGCCAGTGGGGCGAGCCGGTCTTCCTGCACAACGTCGCCAAGAACACCGGCTCCTACCTGGGCCTGAAGCTCACCCACCCGGACGGCGCCCCCGTCGTCGGCGCCGAGCTCTGCGTCGAACTCCCCGACGGCTCCAAGCGCATCACGCGCCTCGACGGCGGCGGCGGCCACTCCGGCAAGCGCGCCACCGACATCCACCTCGGCCTCGGCAAGGACGTCAAGGGCCCCGTCCCCGCGATGATCACCTGGCGTGACCGCGACGGACAGATCCACGAGCAGAAGCTGAAGCTCACGCCGGGCTGGCACAGCCTCGAGCTGGGCACCCAGGTCAAGGAGAAGTGACGATGTCCGCGCAGAAGACCACCGCACCGCGCCACAACCCGAAGGTCGTGACCGCGCTCCGCCGGTTCGCGATCTCCATCTCCGTCCTCAACATCGTCGGCTACACCGTCCTCGGCTTCGAGCAGCCCTGGACCTGGCCGTTCATCGCGCTCGCCACCGGCTACACCTTCGAGATCCTGCTGGAGCTGCTCGGCGCCCGCGCCGAGGGCCGCACCCCGCGCTTCCTCGGCGGCGGCGCCAAGGGCGTGATGGAGTTCCTGCTCCCGGCGCACATCACCTCGCTCGCCGTGAACATGCTCACCTACGTCAACGACCTCGTCTGGGTCATGGTGTTCGGCGTCCTCGTCGCCGTCGGCACCAAGTGGGTGCTGCGCGCCCCGGTCAAGGGCCGCCTGCGGCACTTCATGAACCCGTCGAACTTCGGCATCGCCGTCATCCTCCTGGTGTTCCCGTGGGCCTCGATCGCCCCGCCGTACCACTTCACCGAGTACCTCGACGGCGGCTTCGACTGGCTGGTCCCGGCCGTCATCCTCACCCTCGGCACGATGCTCAACGCCAAGCTGACCGAGCGCATGTGGCTGATCCTCGCCTGGGTCGGCGGCTTCGCCCTCCAGGCCGTCGTCCGCGGCGTGCTGTTCGACACGTCCATCCCCGCGGGCCTCGCGATGATGACCGGCGTCGCCTTCGTCCTGTTCACCAACTACATGATCACGGACCCGGGCACCACGCCGTCGTCCAAGTGGGGCCAGATCGCCTTCGGCGGCGGTGTCGCCGCGATGTACGGCGTGCTCACCGCGATGAGCGTCGCGTACGGCATCTTCTTCGCCACCGCCATCGTCTGCGCCGTCCGCGGCGCGTTCCTGTGGACCGCCGACATCGTCTCGAAGAAGCGCGCCGAGGAAGCCCTCGCGCTCGCCGCCGTGACCCACTCCGTCGCCCAGGCCGACGCCGCCGCCGAGGCCGCGAAGACCGAGGCCGGGACGTCCGAGGCGACCGCCGCCGACGCGGCCGGTTGCGCCTGCCCCGCCGGCGCCTGCGCCTGCCCGGCCCCCGCGACCGCCGAGACCGAGACCCAGAAGATACCGGTGACCGCATGACCAGGATCGCCATCGTCGGCATGGCCTGCCGCTATCCCGACGCCACCAACCCCCATGAGCTGTGGGACAACGCCGTCGCCGGACGGCGCGCGTTCCGCCGGCTGCCCGACGTCCGGATGAACCTGGACGACTACTGGGACGCCGACCCGACCACCCCCGACACCTTCTACGCCCGCAACGCCGCGGTCATCGAGGGCTACGAGTTCGACCGGATCGCCCACAAGATCGCGGGCAGCACCTTCCGGTCGACCGACCTCACCCACTGGCTCGCCCTGGACACCGCGGGCCGCGCGCTCGCCGACGCCGGTTTCGCCGGCGGCGAGGGCCTGCCCCGCGAGCGCACCGGCGTCGTCGTCGGCAACACCCTCACCGGCGAGTTCTCCCGCGCCAACGTGATGCGGCTGCGCTGGCCGTACGTCCGCCGGGTGATGGCGTCCGCGCTCAAGGAGCAGGACGTCTGGGACGACGAGCGGATCGCCGAGTTCCTCGACGACGTCGAGCACGCGTACAAGGAGCCGTTCCCGGCGATCGACGAGGACACCCTCGCGGGCGGCCTCGCCAACACCATCGCGGGCCGGATCTGCAACCACTTCGACCTGAACGGCGGCGGCTACACCGTCGACGGCGCCTGCTCGTCCTCGCTGCTCTCGGTCACCACCGCGGGCACCGCGCTCCTCAACGGCGACCTCGACGTCGCCGTCGCGGGCGGCGTGGACCTGTCCATCGACCCCTTCGAGATCATCGGCTTCGCCAAGACCGGTGCCCTCGCCAAGGGCGAGATGAAGCTCTACGACCGCGGCTCCAACGGCTTCTGGCCCGGCGAGGGCTGCGGCATGATCGTGCTGATGCGCGAGGCGGACGCGCTCGCGGCCGGCCACCGCATCTACGCGACCATCGCGGGCTGGGGCGTCTCGTCCGACGGCCAGGGCGGCATCACCCGCCCCGAGGTCAGCGGCTACCAGCTGGCCCTGCGCCGCGCCTACGACAAGGCCGGGTTCGGCATCGAGACCGTCCGGCTCTTCGAGGGCCACGGCACCGGCACCGCCGTCGGCGACGCCACCGAGCTCACCGCCCTCATGGGCGCCCGCCGGGCCGCCGACCCCGAGGCGCCGCTCGCGGCCATCACGTCCATCAAGGGCATGATCGGCCACACCAAGGCCGCCGCCGGTGTCGCCGGTCTGATCAAGGCGGCCATGGCCGTCAACCACCAGACCCTGCCGCCCGCGATCGGCACCACCGACCCGCACGAGCTGCTCGGCGAGGAGAAGGCCAACCTCAAGGCGCTGCGCAAGGCCGAGGCATGGCCCGAGAACGCCCCCCGGCGCGCCGGTGTCACCGCCATGGGCTTCGGCGGCATCAACACCCACGTCGTCCTCGACGAGCCCGCCGGACGGCGCCGTACGGCCCCGAGCCGTCGCTCCGCCACCCTGGCGCACGCCCTCCAGGACGCCGAACTCCTCGTCGTCGACGGCGATTCGGCCAAGGCGCTGCGCGCCCGGCTCACCGAGGTCGCCGCCTTCGCCGCGCAGGTCTCCTACGGCCAGGTCGCCGACCTCGCCGCCACCCTGCAGCGCGAACTGCGCGGCCTCGCGCACCGCGCGGCCGTCGTCGTCACCTCCCCGGAGGACGCCGAGCGCCGCCTGACCCACCTGGCCGGGCTGCTGGAGTCCGGCGAGACGGCGTACACCGCCGCCGACGGCCGCAGCTTCCTCGGCCGCGCCACCGGGCCCGCCCGGATCGGCTTCCTCTTCCCCGGCCAGGGCTCCGGCACCGGCACCGGCGGCGGCGCGCTGCGCCGGCGCTTCCCGGAGGCCGCCGAGGTCTTCGACCGGGCCGCGCTGCCCACCACCGGCGACATGGTCGCCACCGACGTGGCCCAGCCGCGCATCGCCACCGGCTCCGCCGCCGGCCTGCGGGTGCTCGACGCGCTGCGCCTCGACGCCGCCGTCGCCGTCGGCCACAGCCTCGGCGAACTGTCCGCCCTGCACTGGTCCGGCGCCCTCGACGAGGACACCCTCCTCGCGGCCGCCCGGGTCCGCGGCAAGGCGATGGCCGAGCACAGCGCCTCGGGCACCATGGCCTCGCTGAGCGTCAAGCCCGAGCGGGCCGAGCAGCTCATCGAGGGCCTGTCCGTCGTCGTCGCCGGATACAACGGCCCCGAGCAGACGGTCGTCGCGGGACCGGTCGACGAGATCGAGGAGGTGCAGCGCAGGGCCGAGCGGTCCGAGATCCCCTGCACCCGCCTGAACGTCTCGCACGCCTTCCACTCGCCGCTGGTCGCCGCCTCCGCCGCGTCCTTCGGCGGCTGGCTCGCGGACGCCGAGGTCGGCACCGTCGCCGGCCGGGTCGTCTCCACCGTCACCGGTGAGGAACTGACCCCCGCCACCGACCTGGCCGCGCTGCTCGCCGAGCAGATCACCGGCCCGGTCAAGTTCACCCAGGCCGTCAGCGAAGCCGCCCGCGGCATCGACCTGTTCGTCGAGGTCGGCCCCGGCCGGGTGCTCAGCTCGCTGGCCCGCGCCACCACCGGCGTCCCGGCCGTCGCGCTCAACACCGACGACGAGTCGCTGCGCAGCCTGTTGCAGGTGGCCGGTGCCGCGTACGTCGCGGGCGCGCCGGTCGACCTGGAGCGGCTGTTCCAGGACCGGCTGATCCGGCCCCTGGAGGTCGGCCAGGAGTTCTCCTTCCTCGCCAACCCCTGCGAGCAGGCCCCGCGCGACCTGCCGCAGACCGAGCGCGCGCCGCGCGCCGAGCGGGCCGCCTTGGCCGCCGTGAAGGCCGCGGCCAAGGCGGCGCCCCAGGCCGCCGCCGCCCGGGACACCGCGCAGACGGCCCCGGCCGCCGCCGCGGAGCCCGCGACGGACGGCGCCGACGGCGCCGAGGGCGGCGACGCCATCGAGGTGCTGCGCGCGCTCGTCGCGGAGCGCGCCGAGCTGCCCGCCGACCTCGTCGACCCGGACAGCCGTCTCCTCGACGACCTGCACATGAGCTCCATCACCGTCGGCCAGATCGTCAACCAGGCGGCGTCCCGCCTCGGGATCGCCGCCGCCCAGGTGCCGACCAACTTCGCCACCGCCACCCTGGCCGAACTCGCCGAGGCGCTGGACACCCTGGTCAGCACCGGCGGCGCCGCCCCCGAGTCCGAGACGCCGGTCGTCGCGGGCGCGGCCCCGTGGGCCCGGCCGTTCGCCGTCGACCTCGACGAGGTCGCCCGGCCGTACGGCGTCACCGACGGCACCGACGGCGCCTGGGAACTGTTCGGCTCCGCGGGCCACCCGTACGCCGAGCAGCTCCGTACCGCGCTCGCCGCTGCCGGGCTCGGCTCCGGTGTGCTCGCCGTCCTCGCCAAGGGCTGCCCGCGCGCCGAGGTCGAGCAGGTCCTGGCCGCCGCCAAGAGCGCGCTCGCCGGTGACCGGGCCCGCCGCTTCGTCCTCGTCCAGGACGGCCGCGGCGCGGCCGGACTGGTCAAGACGCTGCACCTGGAGGCCCCGCACCTGCGCACCACCGTCGTCCACACCCCGCAGACCGAGGACGTCGTGGAGCGGGTCGTGGCCGAGGTGGCGGCGACCACCCGGTTCGCCGAGGTCCACTACGACCAGGCCGGGGCGCGCCGGGTGCCGACGCTGCGGGCGCTGCCCGTGAAGCCGGAGCGCACCGACGTCCCGCTCGACGGCACCGACGTGCTGCTCGTGACGGGCGGCGGCAAGGGCATCTCCGCCGAGTGCGCCCTCGCCGTGGCGCAGAAGACCGGCGCCGCGCTCGCCGTGCTCGGCCGGTCCGACCCGGCCCAGGACGCCGAACTCGCCGAGAACCTCGACCGGATGCGCGGCAGCGGCGTGCGGGTGCACTACGCCCGCGCCGACGTCACCGTCACCGAGCAGGTCACGGCCGCCGTCACCGAACTGACCGAGGCGCTCGGCCCGATCACCGGTCTGCTGCACGGCGCCGGGCTCAACCGGCCGGGCGCGCTGACCGGGCTCACCGGTGAGGACTTCGACCGCACCTTCGCCCCCAAGGTCGACGGGCTGCGCACGGTCCTCGACGCGGTCGGCCCCGAGCGGCTCAAGCTGCTCGTCAGCTTCGGCAGCATCATCGGCCGGGCCGGACTGCGCGGCGAGGCCCACTACGCCACCGCCAACGAGTGGCTGGCCGACCTCACCGAGGACGTGGCCCGCACCCACCCCGACCTCCGGGCCCGCTGCATGGAGTGGTCGGTGTGGTCCGGCGTCGGCATGGGCGAGAAGCTCTCCGTCGTCGAGTCGCTCTCCCGCGAGGGCATCGTGCCGGTCTCCCCGGACCAGGGCGTGGCGATCCTGCTGCGGCTGATCGAGGACCCGGACGCGCCCGTCGTCACGGTCATCAGCGGCCGTACCGAAGGCATCGACACCGTACGGCGCGACCTGCCCCCGATGCCGATGCTGCGCTTCACCGGCGACCCGCTGGTGCGCTACCACGGCGTGGAGCTGGTCACCGAGGTCGAGCTGAACGCGGGCACCGACCCGTACCTGGCCGACCACCTGCTCGACGGCAACCTGCTGCTGCCCGCCGTCATCGGCATGGAGGCGATGACCCAGGTCGCGTCCGCCGTCACCGGCCGCACCGGCACCGCCCCGGTCATCGAGGGCGCCAGGTTCCTGCGCCCGATCGTGGTGCCGCCGAACGGCAGCACCCGGATCCGGATCGCGGCGACCGTCACCGACACCGACACCGTCGACGTGGCCATCCACGCCGAGGACACCGGCTTCGTCGCCGAGCACTTCCGGGCCCGGCTGATCTTCGGCGGGACCCCGGCGCCGGACGGCCCGCCGCTCCAGGTGCCCGAGGACACCCCGGTGGTGCCGCTCGACCCGGCCACCGACCTGTACGGCGGGGTGCTGTTCCAGGGCGCCCGCTTCCAGCGGCTGCGCCGCTTCCACCGGGCCGCCGCGCGGCACGTGGACGCCGAGGTCGCCGTCCAGCAGCAGCCCGAGGGCTGGTTCGCCGGCTTCCTGCCGGGCGAGCTGCTGCTCGCCGACCCGGGCATGCGCGACGCGCTCATGCACGGCAACCAGGTGTGCGTCCCGGACGCCACCCTGCTGCCCTCGGGCGTCGAGCGGATCCACGCCCTCGGCTCCGGCGCGCACGTCCCCGACCAGCTGCGCTACACCGCGGTCGAGCGCAGCCGGGACGGCGACACCTATGTGTACGACATCGCCGTGCGCGACGCCGACGGCACCGTCGTCGAGCGCTGGGAGGGGCTGACCCTGCACGCGGTGCGCAAGACCGACGGGTCGGGCCCGTGGGTCGCGCCGCTGCTCGGCCCCTACCTGGAGCGGTCCCTGGAGGACGTCGTCGGCAGCCGGATCGCGGTCGCCGTCGAGCCGCACGGGGACGCCCCGGCCGGGTCCGTCGCCCAGCGGCGCGGCTTCACCGCCGACGCCGCCGCGCGGGCCCTCGGCGGACCGGTCGCGGTCCGGCACCGGCCGGACGGGCGGCCCGAACTGGAGCCCGGCCGCCACATGTCGATGTCGGCGGCGCACGGCCTGGGGGTCACCCTCAGCGCCGTCTCCGACACCGAGGTCGCCTGCGACATCGAGGCGGTCAGCATGCGCTCCGCGCACGAGTGGCGCGGGCTGCTCGGCGACCACGCGCCGGTCGCCGAACTGGTCGCCAAGGAGACCGGCGAGGCGCCGGACACCGCCGCCACCCGCGTGTGGGGGGCCGTGGAGTGCCTGCGCAAGGCGGGCATCATGGCGGGCGCCCCGCTGACGGTGCTGCCGCGCCGCAAGGACGCCTGGGTGGTGTTCGCCGCCGGTGACCTGCGGATCGCGACGTTCGTCACCGCGCTGCGGGACGCCCTGGAGCCCGCGGTCTTCGCCTTCCTCACCCACGAGACACCTCTTCCCGAAGGGCGGTCCTAGACCATGTCGGACGACTACTTCGAGTACCGGCACACGGTGGGCTTCGAGGAGACCAACCTCGTCGGCAACGTGTACTACGTGAACTACCTGCGCTGGCAGGGCCGTTGCCGGGAGCTGTTCCTGCAGCAGAAGGCGCCGGACGTGCTGGCCGAGGTCCAGGACGACCTCAAGCTGTTCACGCTGAAGGTGGACTGCGAGTTCTTCGCCGAGATCACCGCCTTCGACGAGCTGTCCATCCGGATGCGGCTCTCGGAGCTGGGCCAGACCCAGCTGGAGTTCACCTTCGACTACGTCAAGGTGACCGGCGGGGCCGATGTGCTCATCGCCCGCGGCCGGCAGCGGATCGCGTGCATGCGCGGCCCGAACACCAACACGGTGCCGGTGCGCATCCCGGACGGCCTCGCCCGCGCCCTGGAGCCGTACAGCGCCCAGGGCCGGGCGCTGGCCGGGCGGGCGGCATGAGCATCCTGACCGCCGCGCCGCCGCGGGACGCCGTCACCGGCGATCCCGCGCGGCTGCGGCGGGCCCTCGGGTCCTTCGCCACCGGCGTCACGGTCGTGACGGTCGGCGGCGCGGTCCCGCGCGGCATGACCGCCAACTCCTTCACGTCGGTGTCGCTCGACCCGGCCCTCGTGCTGCTGTGCGTGGGCAACGACGCCGTCATGAACCGGGTCCTCGCCGAGGCCGACACCTTCGCGGTGTCGGTGCTCGGCGCCGGGCAGGAGGACGTGTCCCGGCACTTCGCCGACCGCTCCCGGCCGCTCGGCGCGGCCCAGTTCGACGCCGTCGACTGGCTGCCCGGCCGGACCACCGCCGCCCCCGTGATCGCGGGGGCGGCGGCCCATTTCGAGTGCGCCCGCTGGCGTACGTACGACGGCGGCGACCACACCATCCACGTCGGCCGGGTGCTCGACCTGGAGGAACTGCCGGGCCGTGAGCCGCTGGTGTTCCACGGCGGCCGGTTCCGGCAGGTCGTGCCGCAGCCCGTGGCGCGCCCCGTCCCGCAGCCGGGAGGCCGACGATGAGCGTCCACCCGCCCGGCCCACCCGTCTGGGCGCTGCCCGGGCTGCTGCGCAAGCTGGCCGTCGACCGGCTCGGCATGATGCGGGACGCGGCGGAGCTGGCCGACGCCGTGCGGGTGAACATGGGCCCGAAGAAGCTCTACATCTTCAACCGGCCCGACTACGCCAAGCACGTCCTCGCCGACAACGCGGCCAACTACCACAAGGGCATCGGCCTGGTGGAGTCCCGCAAGGTGCTCGGCGACGGGCTGCTCACCAGCGAGGGCGAGCTGTGGCGCACCCAACGCCGCACCGTGCAGCCCGCGTTCAAGCCGGGGCGGGTCGCCGCCCAGGCCGGTGCGGTGGCCGAGGAGTCCGGACGGCTCGTGGAGCTGCTGCGCGGGCGCGCCGGGGACACCCCGGTCGACGTCCTCCAGGAGATCACCGGGCTCACCCTCGGGGTGCTCGGCCGGACCCTGATGGACACCTCCCTCGAAGGGCACGGCGGCATCGCGCACGCCTTCGAATCGGTGCAGGACCAGGCCATGTTCGACATGGTCACGCAGGGCCTGGTGCCGACCTGGGTGCCGTTCGGCACCCAGCGCCGGTTCCGGGCCGCCCGCGCGGAGCTGACCAGGACCGTCGACGCGCTGGTCACCGACCGGAGCGCCCGGATGAGCGAGGGCGACGGCGCGGACGACGCGTTCGCGCGGATGATCCTCGCCGCCCGGGCCCACCCGGATCCGGCCACCGGACGCAGGCTGCTCCAGGAGGAGCTGGTCACGCTGCTGCTGGCCGGGCACGAGACGACGGCGAGCACCCTCGGCTGGACGCTGCTGCTGCTCGCCCGTCATCCGCGGGTGCGGGACCTGGTGCGCGAGGAGGCCAGGGCGGTCCTCGAAGGCGGCCGGCTGCCGGAGGCGGAGGACCTGCACAAGCTGTCGTACACGACGCAGGTGGTGCAGGAGGCCATGCGGCTGTACCCGCCGGTGTGGATCCTGCCGCGGATCGCCCAGGCGGCCGACGAGGTCGGCGGCTTCACCGTGTCGGCCGGGGCCGATGTGCTGGTCTGCCCGTACACGATGCACCGGCACCCGGACCTGTGGGACGACCCGGAGACCTTCGACCCGGGCCGCTTCGACCCGTCGCGGGTGGCGAACCGGCCGCGCTACGCGTACATCCCGTTCGGCGCGGGGCCGCGGTTCTGCGTCGGCAGCAACCTCGGGATGATGGAGGCGGTGTTCGTGACCGCGCTCGTCACCCGGGACCTCGACCTGGCCGTGGAGCCGGGGCACGAGGGCGTCGCGGAGCCGATGATGTCGCTGCGGATGCGCGGCGGACTGCCGATGACGGTCCGCCAGGTGGACCGGGCGGCGGCGCCCGTCGGGGTCTGACGAAGGGCACGACGAGTAGCACGACAAGAGGCACGACGAGAGGGCCGGTCACGCGGACGCGTGACCGGCCCTCTTCGTGTGCGGGGTGTGCGGGGTGTGCGGCGGTACGGGCCCGGGGGCCGGGTCAGCCCGCGATGCGCTCGAACGCGCCGGTGCGCAGGTCGAGCAGGGCCATCAGGATCGGCGGGTCGAGCGCGTCCAGCGGGCGCAGCGTGATTTCGGCGGGCATCAGCAGGGTGTCCTCGTGCGCGGTGACCGGCCCGTAGCTGCCGACCGAGACGATGTCCGCGTCGCCGGTGCCGGACGGCAGGTGCTCACGGCCGTACGGGACGGAGTGGACGAGCACGTACCAGGTGCCGACCGGTACGTCGCGCAGCTCGAAGGAGCCGGGTCCGTCCAGGACGGCGCAGCGCGCGGGCTGGCCCTGCGGGACGGGGGTGGGGAAGAGGCCCACGAAGCAGTGGCCGGGCTCGCGGTCCTCGGGCAGGTGGACCCGGCCGCGCAGGGTGCCGTGCACGGTGGGGACCTCGGCCGCGGCGGCCGGGGCGGGGCCGAGCTCGGGGATGAATCCGTCCAATTCCCGGAACATGCTCGGCGAGGCGCCGACACAGGACTTGAATCGGGAACTGAAGGTGCCGACGCTGCTGTATCCGACCTGGCTGCTGATGTCGGCGACGCTGAATTCGGTTTCGAGGAGGAGGCGCTTCGCCTCCTGAAGTCGCAGGGCGGAGAGAAAACGACCGGGGGAGGTGCCCGTCACGTCCCGGAAAACCCGGGTGAAATGGAACTTGCTGAACATGGCGGTGCGGGCCATGTCGTCGATCGTGAGTTCCTGGCCGAGATTCGCATGCATTTCATCGATCACTCGAAGGACAGCGGCTTCGATGGCGGTGGTGGTCACCGTTTCTCCCTGTCGTTGGATCATGCTCCCTGCCGAGAGGCGGAAGCCGCGTGCCGGGACGGATCGGGGGTGGTGTCGGTCAGCCGCCGCCGGGCGAGGTCCTCGGCGAACCTCTTCCACACGTGCGAGCACTGGAGGGCCAGCTCCGCGACGGTGTCCGTGCAGTGCGGCGGGACGACGGCGGCCTGCCGCCGCCATGCCTCGTCGACCATGACGTGGGTGTGCAGCCAGCGCAGGAAGTGCCGGCCGGACTCCGAGTGCCGCAGCGACGGGTCGCCGGACAGCCGGCGCAGCAGCTCCATCGAGCCGCGGGAGCGGCCGGCGGCGGCTGTCGGGTCGGGGGCGCCCGGGTCGGTGACCGTCGGGTCGGTGGCGGCCGGGGCGGCGGGTGCGCCGACGGGGCCGGGGGAGTGGGCGGCGGGGTTCCGGGGCGCGGGCGGTCCGGCGGCGGGCGCGGTGCGCGCGGCGGCGCGGCGGTCGGCCGCCGTCCGGCGGCCCTCGGGCACCGGGGTCTCGCCGCGCAGCAGCCGGCGGCGCACGTCGTGCGCGGTGCCCAGGGAGAGTCCGGTCTCCTTGACGATGGCGCGCAGCGGCAGGTCGGGGCGGCGGGTCATGAGCTCGGCGGCGTGCAGCCGCTCGGCGGTGCGGTCCAGCGGGTGGGCGCGGCCGTCGGCGCCGATCCGGATGTTCGAGCGCGGATTGTCCGCGGTCGAACGGGGACGGATCGCGGCGACCGTCTTGGCGTCCAGGCCGGTGCAGGCGGCGACGGACCGGTCCGACAGGTCGGGCCGGGAGCGCAGGATGCGCTCGGCCGCCGCCTTGCGGTCCGCCACGGAGAGCGGGAGCCCGTGGGTGATGTTGGCGGTCACCGACCGAAGAAACGCTTCTTCATCGGCGCCGTCGAAGTACTGCACCTCCACCGAGGTGAGTCCCTGGTGCGCGGCGGCGGCGACCCGGTGCATGCCGTCGACCACGCGCAGCGTGGTGCGGTGCACGAGGACCGGCGGCAGCGTGTCGTAGATGCCGACCAGGCGCCGCACGTGCTCCTCGTCCAGGCCGTTCAGGCGCGGCGAGTCGGCGGGCAGCAGTGCCTCGATCGGCAGCCGGTGGGTGAAGCGGGCCGGCAGCGTCAGAGTTCTTTCGTCGCGGTCCACCTCTCCCCTTCCTCTCCGGCGAGATCGAGGTGTGTCCGGCCGCCCCCCGAAACTCCGTGGAAATGGCCCGGACCACCGCAGAGAACTGTGCAATCGGGACGAGCATAGTGAACGACCTCTTTTTTTCGGCGGGCCCGTACGGAGACAATGCGACTCCGGCTAGTTGCATCAAGGGACTGACGTTCGGGCGAACGCCGATCGGGTTGGTTGTTTGAAAAGACCTGGCGCTTCTAACTTTCTTCTCACGCCACCAGGAACCCCGAGACACCGGAGCACGAGTTGCACAGAGCACGGAGAATCCCCGAGCGGAGGGTCGACATCGGGGAAGAAGCCACCCAGACCCTCGAGGCATACGCGGACACCATCGTCCCGGGTGAGAAGCGCTGGCCCGGTGACCGGGCGATCGCCGGTGTCAGCACCGGCGGCGGCGCCGTCACCGGCGGTGCGCTGGACCTGCTGCGCTGGGACGCCACCGGCATCCACGACGGCCTGGAGGACCTGGCCAAGCTCGTCAACGAGCACGCCGTGGTCTACGCCGCCAAGACCGGTCTGACGCTCGACACCGACGTCCCGGCCTTCGTCGCCCTCGACTACGACGACCGGGTCGCCCTGATCGTCGAACTCACCGCCATCGGCCACCCGGAGAAGGACTTCTGGGTGCTGCTCTCCCTCTTCTGCAACATGGCCTTCGACTCCGCCGCCCACGTGCACACCGACGACGCCCTCGCCGCCGGCCACCCGGGCCTGCAGGCCATGGGAATCACCGCCCCGGACGCCGACGGACTGTGGCGCTTCCAGGAAGCCGGCTACGGCCGGCAGCTCGCCGACCTCCACCCCGACACGACCCCCTCCGGGAGCCCAGCATGAGCACCACGATCGAGAAGACCGACGTCCTGGTCATCGGCAGCGGTTTCGGCGGGGCCATCGCCGCCTACCACCTGGCCGCGGGCGGCGCGAAGGTGACCGTCCTGGAGCGCGGGCCCTGGCTGAAGAACGACGAGTTCGAGCACGACTACAAGCTCGGCTCCTCCTACACCCGGATCTTCGACTTCGTCGTCGGCGACGGCATGAGCGTGCTCGGCGGCAACTGTGTCGGCGGCGGCAGCGTCGTCTACTTCGCGGCCATGCCCCGGGCCCCGAAGTTCGTCTTCGACCGGCACGGCAGCATCGGCCGCCGGATGTGGCCCGAGGCGGTCAGCCGGGACACCCTCGACCCGTGGTACGACCGGATCGAGGAGTCGCTGTCGGTCAGCAAGCAGGGCTGGGAGGACGCCTCCTACGCCGGTGGCCTGTGGGCCGCGGCCTGTGACCACGCCGGGCGCACCGCCAACCCGCTCGCCGCCGCGATCGACAACTCCAAGTGCGTCAACTGCAACTTCATGATGGCCGGCTGCCGCTTCGAGGCGAAGCAGTCCCTCACCGTCAACTACCTCCCCGGGGCGCTCGCCCACGGCGCGGAGATCCGCCCGCTGCACGAGGTGCAGCACCTGTCGCGGACCCCCGAGGGCGACTACCGGGTGCACTACAACATCGTCGACGACGAGGACTACCGGCTGCAGACCGGCTCCGGCGTCATCGAGGCCAAGATCGTCGTGATGGCGGCGGGCGCCGGTGCCACCCCGGTCATCCTGCAGCGCAGCGAGGCCCACCTCGGCAAGATGCCGCACGCGGTCGGCCGCTACTTCTCCGGCAACGGCGAGCGCCTCAACACCGCCATCATCAACGAGGACAAGGCCGCCGAGATCCTGGGCCTGACCCGCGGCGACGGCAACCTCCCGTACGGCGCCAACGCGATCGGCAAGGGTCCGACCGTGGCCAGCTGGGACAAGCTCGACGCCTCGCTGCCCGAGTACTCCCGCTACTCCCTCGAGCAGCTCTACTTCCCGCCGGGCCTCGGCACCATCCTGGCCCAGGTGCCGGACGCCTCCGGGCCGACCTGGTTCGGCAAGGAGAAGAAGGAGATCCTCAAGAACTGGAAGTCCTGGCTGACGATCTTCTGCATGACGGAGGACGACAACGAGGGCGTCTTCGGCCCGCCGCCCGCCACCGGCAACTCGATGCGCATCTCGCAGCAGATGCTCGGCCGCGGCAACCTCTCCTACAAGCCGACCGCGAACACCTGGAACGGCTGGAACCAGGCCGACGCCGACGTGAAGGAGATCCTGGAGAAGGACGGCCTCGCCAAGGTGATGCCGTGGACCAACGACCTGGTCGGCGCCTACACCGTCCACCCGCTGGCGTCCTGCCGGATGGGCGACGACCCGGCGACCTCGGCGCTCGACGACACCAACGAACTGCGCGGCCACTCCGGCATCTTCGTCACCGACGGCTCCGCCGTCCCCGGTGCCCTGACCGTCAACCCGGCGATGACCATCGCCGCCCTCGCCGAGCGCGCGGTGCCGCACATCGTGGCCGCCGCCCAGGCCAGGGGAGTCGCGGTCAGCTACGGCGCCCCCGCGCCCACCGGCTACAAGAGCGGCCGCAACGGCGTCCTGCCGCTGCTCAAGCAGAAGCGCCTCGTCACGGTGTGACCCGCTCGGACGGCTTTTCGCCGACCAGTGAGTTGCTTCACGAAACTCAATTCATGACCAGTGGGTTGCGTCACGCAACCCGGACCCGCAGAAGGAGGCGGCGATGCGACCGCTCGTACGACTGATGCTGAAGAGCTCGCTCCGGCAGATCCGGCACATCGCGGCCGTCCCGCAGTCCCAGGCCCGCGACACCGTCGCCGAGGTCTACGCCCAGGCCCGCCGGGAGTTCGGCGTCGTCGCCCCGCCGCTGGCCCTGCACTCCCCGGCCCCCGAGACGCTCGCCGCCTCCTGGCTGCTGCTCCGCGAGACCCTCCTCGCCGACGGCCGGCTCTCCCGGGCCGCCAAGGAGGCCGTCGCCGCCGGGGTGTCCCGGGCCAACGACTGCTCCTACTGCGTCGAGGTCCACGAGGCCAAGCGGGCCACCCTGCCCGGCGCCGACGTCCACCGGCCGCTGGCCGTCTGGGCGAGCGGCGCCATCGGGGGCCAGGCGGGGGAGACGGAGCCGCCGTTCGACGCGGCCGACGCCCCCGAGGTCCTCGGCACCGCCGTCACCTTCCACTACCTCAACCGGATGGTCCGGCTCTTCCTGCCGGACTCGCCCGTCCCCGACGCGGCCCCCACCGCCGGCCGCGGACCGGTGATGCGCCTGGTCGCCCGCGCCATGCGGGCCGACCGCGGCGCACCCGTGACGCCCGGCGCCGCGCTCGGACTGCTGCCCGCCGCACCGCTGCCCGCCGGACTCGACTGGGCGAAGGCCACCCCCACCATCGCCGACGCACTCGGCCGGGCCGTCGCCTCCGTCGACCACGCCGCCGAGCGCTGGATCCCCGAACCCGTCCGCGAACTCCTGCACACCGTCCTCGCCTCGTACGACGGCGCCGTGCCCGGCCCCAGCCGCGGCTGGCTCGCCGAGGCGACCGCCCCGCTCGACCAGGCCCAACTGCCCGCCGGGCGGCTCGCCCTGCTGATCGCCCTCAACCCCCACCAGATCACCGAGGCCGACCTCACCGACTTCCGCGCCGCCCACCCCGGCGACCGCGAACTGGTCGAGCTCGCCTCCTGGGCGGCGCTCACCGCCGCCGTCGACATCGGCACCCGGCTCCCCGCGCCCGGCCGCACCCCCCACCCCACGGCGGCCGCCGCGCACTGACCCCGCGTCACCCCACCCGTACCGCCCCCGCCGTACCCCCCCACCCCCCGTACCGCTTCCCTTTCGCTTCCCGTCCGAGGAGACACCACCATGACCGCCACGAACGACGTCCTGAAGGCCCTCGCCACCGACATCGAGGAGACCGCCCGCCTGGTCGAGGCGCTCGACGAGCAGGCCTGGCACACCGCGACCCCCGCCCCCGGCTGGAGCATCGCGGACCAGATCGCCCACCTCACCTTCATCTTCCACCTGGCCGGCACCGCCGCCGCCGACCCCGAGGGCTTCGCCGAGCTCGCCGCCGGAGCCGCGGGCGACTTCGACGGCGCCGTCAACGCCGCCCTCAAGCAGTTCAACGGCTTCCCGCCGGCCCAGCTGCTCGGCCGCTTCCGCGCCCTCGGCCAGAAGTCCGTCGACGCGCTCGCCGCCGTCCCCGAGGGCCAGGTCGTGCCGTGGCTGGTCAACCCGCTCCCGGCGGCCGTCCTCGCCTCCGCCGGAATCATGGAGATCTTCGGCCACGGCCAGGACATCGCCGACGCCCTCGGCATCCGCCGCGAGCCCAGCGAGGGCCTGCGCCACCTGGTCTTCTTCGCCTTCCTCACCCGGGACTTCGGCTACCTCTCGCGCGGCCTGACCCCGCCCACCGAGCACTTCCGCATCGAGGTCACCGCCCCCAACGGCGAGCTCTGGGCGTACGGCCCCGAGGACGCCAGCGACAAGATCACCGGCCCCGCCGAGGACTTCTGCCTGCTCGTCACCCGCCGCCGCCACCGCGACGACCTGGCCCTGGTCGCCACCGGCGCGGAGGCCGACCGCTGGCTCGACATCGCGCAGGCCTACCGCGGCCCGGCCGGCGAGGGCCGCACCCCCGGCCAGTTCGCCCACGCCCACTGCGAGCACTGAGCGGCATGGACCGGCGACCCGCGGCCCCGCGCCGCACCCCGACCGCCTTACCGCGCGGCCCACCAGGCACCGACCCCAGACCCCACCCCGCAACCGCCGCCAGGAGTTCCCATGACCACCGCCCCGCTGCGCACCGCCGTCGTCATCGGCTGCGGCACCACCGGCACCTCCGTGGCCCTCGCCCTCACCGGCGCGGGCGTCGAGGTCGCCCTCGTCGACGACGACCCGCGCGCCACCGCCGAGGCCGTGGCACTGGGCGCCGGAACCCCCTGGACCCCCGAACGCCCGCCGGCCGACCTGGTCGTCGTCGCCACCCCGCCGTCCGCCGTCGTCGACGTCCTGCACAGCGCGCAGAGCCGGGGCCTGGGCCACGTCTACACCGACACCGCGGGCACCAAGGAGATCGTCGCCTCCGACGCCGAACTGCGCGGCTGCGACCTCAAGGGCTATGTCCCCGGGCACCCGCTCGCCGGACCCGACGCGGCCGGCCGGGACGCCGCCGACGCCGCCCGCTTCGCCGACCGGACCTGGGTCCTGTGCCCGTACGAGACCACCCCCGAGTGGGCCCTCGAAACCCTCGACGCGCTGCTCGCGGCCTGCGGCGCGCAGCGCCTCGACCTCGCCCCGCACGTCCACGACCGGGTCGTCGCCGAACTGTCGCACGCCCCGCACCTGGTGGCGGCCGTGCTCTCCAGCCGCTTCGCCGACAGCTCCGCCGCCTTCCTCGGGCTCGCCGAGCAGAGCCTGCGCGACGCGGTCCGCACCGCGGGCGGCGACCCCTGGGTGTGGGGCGACGTCCTCGCCCACAACGCCGGGCCGGTCGCCGACGTCCTCGACCGGATCGCCGGGCAGCTCACCCGGGCCGCCGCCCTCCTGCGCGAGGGCGACGATTCGGCGCCCTTCGAGCTCGCGCTCACCCTGGAGCAGGGCAGGCGCGGCCAGTCCGCCCTGGACGACACCCGGGACGACCTGCGCACACCGCGAGATGCGCCGGCCGCGGGCCGGGTGTGACGGTCACGTGGTGACCACCACCACCCACTCCCCGCACCCGCCCGAGGGCCCCAGGACGGGGTCGGCCCTGCGGCTGGCCCGGCGGCTCTTCCGGTCCGCCTACTGGTCCCTCTCCGACTTCGGCTGGGTCTGGATCGGCTGCACCGTGCTGACCGTGCCCCTCACCGACGAGCCCGCCCCCGACGGACCGCCCCAGGGACACCCCGAGCGGCTCACCGGACTGCCCCTCACCCCCGAGGAGCTCGCCCTGGAACGGCAGTTGACCGGCTGACCCGCCGCCGGTGGGCTCAGCAACGTCAGAGATGCCCTGCCCACCGGCCGCTTGAAGCATGGAAGACCACGCGAGACGACCGGTGAACCGCCCCGAGGACGAGGTGCTGAGAGCAGTGACTGTTGACATCGCACAGGGCAACGCGCGCGGCATTGCCTCCATCTACAACTCCGCGGTGGCGGCCTGGGCGATCGCCGCCGCCTGGGAGATCGGCGCGCTCGACGAGCTGCACCGGGCCCGCACCCTGGACACGGCGCAGTTCGCCGTACGGGCCGGACTCGACCCGCAGTCGACCACCGGACTGTTCCGCGCGCTCGCCGCGGTCGGCCTGGTCCACCGGGACGGCGCCGTGGTGCGCGCCCTGGACGGCTTCGACGACATGTACCGCGACAAGTCGTTCTTCCACTGGCTGACCCGGGGCAGCGCCGAGCTGTTCCAGCAGATCCCCGCCGTGCTGCGCAACGAGAACCGCACCGGCGACTACTACCGCCGTGACGCCGCCGCCATCGCCTACGCCTGTCGCGAGATCGACCAGGTCACCTACGCGCCCACCTTCTGGGCCGCGATGGACCGGGTGGACTTCCCCATCACCCGGGTCGCCGACCTCGGCTGCGGCAGCGGCGCCCGGCTCATGCAGATCCTCGACCGGCACCCCGGCGCCACCGGCGTCGGCGTCGACATCGCCCAGCCCTCCATCGACGTCGCCGTCAAGGAGGCCGCCGAGGCCGGGTTCGCGGACCGGGCCGAGTTCCTCCAGGGCGACGTGCTGCGCCTGGAGCCCCGCCCCGAGTACGCCGACATCGAGCTGCTCACCTGCTTCATGATGGGCCACGACTTCTGGCCCCGGGAGAACTGCGTCGCCACCCTGCGCCGACTGCGCGAGGTCTTCCCCTCGGCCAAGCGGCTGCTGATCGGCGACGCCACCAGGACCTCGCTGCCCGACACCGAACTGCCCGTCTTCACCCTCGGGTTCGAGCTCGGCCACGACCTGATGGGCACCTTCCTGCCGACGATCGACGACTGGGAGTCCGTCTTCGAGGCGGGCGGCTGGGAGCTGGTGCGCACCAACCGCATCGAGATGACGGTCGGCGAGGTCATCTTCGAACTCGCCTGAGCCGCACGAACCAGGCCCCGGGCGGTCGCGGAACACCGTGACCGCCCGGGCGCGCCGCCCGTCGGCGCACCCTTTTCCATGATCGGTAAGTTGTTTCACGCAACTGGGAGTCACGCAATGACCACACTCGCGGAAGCCGTCGGCCGGACCCTCGCCGACAGCGGCGTCCGGCACGCCTTCGGAGTCGTGGGCGGCGGGAACATCCTGGCCACCGCCGCGCTGACGGCGGCGGGCGTGCACTACACGGCGGCCCGGCACGAGGGCGGCGCGATGGCGATGGCCGACGCCCACTTCCGGGCCACCGGCGAGGTCGCGATCTGCACCACCACGCACGGGCCCGGCTTCACCAACGCGCTCACCGCGCTCGCGGACGCCGCCAAGCACGGCAGCGGGGTCGTGCTGCTCTGCGGCGACGCGCCGCTGACCGGGCGGCGGGCGCACGACGTCGACCAGAGCGCGCTGCTCGCGGCGCTTGACGTCGCCGTCGTCCGGCTCGCCGACCCGGCGACCGCCCTCGCGGACACGGCGGCGGCGGTACGGACGGCCCGCGAGCGCCGGATGCCGGTCGCCGTGCTGCTGCCCGGCGATCTGATCGACCGTCCGCTTCCCGTACCGGACACCGCAGATGCCCCGGCGGGCCTGCCGGAGACGACGGCGCGGGCCGCGGCCGGGCCCGACGAGCGGGAGCTGGCGGCGGCGCTCGACGCGCTGTCCCGGGCCCGCCGCCCGCTGATCCTCGGCGGGCTCGGCGCCTGGCACGCGGGCGCGGGCAAGGTGCTCGGCGAACTCGGCGACCGGCTGGGCGCGTTGTTCGCGACCACCGTCATGGCGGGCGGTCTGTTCCGGGACAGCCCCTGGTCGCTCGGGGTCTGCGGCGGCTTCGCGGCACCCCGGGCGGCCGCCCTGATGGGCGAGGCCGACGTGGTCGTCGCGTTCGGTGCGAGCCTGGACACCTTCACCCTGCACGGCGGCCGGATCCTCGACCCGGCGGCCACCGTCGTCCAGGTCGACCTGAACGCGGGCGCGCGGGCCGCGCGCACCGACCTGATGGTGCGCGGCGACGCGCACACCGTGGCGGTACGGCTGCTCGACGCGGTCGGCGAGCGGCGCCCGGCCGCCGCCGACTGGCGCGACCGGCGGGCCGGGGCCGTCGCCGAGGCGCGGGCGGGCTGGGCGGAGGTCCGGCACGACGACGCCTCGACCGGCGCGCGGATCGACCCGCGCACCCTGACCCGGGCGCTGGCCGAACTGCTCCCGGAGGAACGCACGGTGGTGCTCGACGGCGGCCACTTCATCGCCTGGCCCGCCATGTACTGGCCGGTGCCCGACCCGGCCGGGTTCGTGTTCACCGGCGCCGCGTTCCAGAGCATCGGCCTCGGCCTGGCGGGCGCGGTCGGCGCGGCGGTGGGGCGGCCCGACCGGCTGACGGTGGTCGCGGCCGGGGACGGCGGCGCCCTGATGGGGCTGCCCGAGCTGGACACCCTGGTGCGCAGCGGCCGTCCTGCCCTGGTCGTCGTCTACGACGACGCGGCCTACGGCTTCGAGGAGCACATGTACCTGCCCCGGGGCGCCGATCCGGCGACGACGTCGTTCACGGACACCGACTTCGCGACCGTGGCCCGGGGCCTGGGCGCGGCCGCGGTGACCGTGCGCCGCACGGCGGACCTCGACGCGGTGCGGGACTGGCAGGCGGCGGGCCGCCCCGGCACGCTCGTCCTGGACTGCAAGGTGCTGCCCGGTGTGGTCGCGCCGTTCCTGGCGGACCTGCTGGGCCGCGCCTGAGCGGGCGGACCGCGGGCGGGTGTCCGTCCGGCGCCCGCCCGCCCCGGCTCAGCCGCCGAGCAGCCCGCCGCGCGCGTCGCGCAGCGAGGAGAACGAGTCGAGGTCCGGCACGGTCCAGCCGTCCAGGTCGTACTCGGACAGGCACTGCTCGACGAACGCCTTGTAGCCGTCGATCTGCCCGCTCGCCGTCTGCGCGAACAGCAGCTCGGTCCTGACGCTCTCGTGGTTGCCGGAGTAGTTGCGCTCGTACAGCTCGTGGCGGCCGCCGAACTCGGTGCCCACCGCGTCCCACAGCAGCTTGAGGACCTTGACCCGCTCGACCGCCTCGACCCCGCCCGAACCGCGCACGTACTTGTCGAGGTACGGGCGGATCTCGGGGTTCTTGAAGTCCTCGGCGCTGGAGTTCAGATAGATCAGGCCGCTCGCCACGTCCTGCTGGATGATCTCCTTGATCCGCGGATAGCCGATCTGCATGAACCAGCGGTAGGCCATGCCGTACTCCGGATTGGGCAGCACCGCCCCGTTCTTCCACTGCACCGGGTTGCGGGCGGCCGCGTCGGACAGCCCCCAGAACAGGTTGCGCCAGGCGAGCACCTCGCCGAGCCGGGTCTGCACGCCGCGGAAGTCCTGGGTGCCGGTGATCTCCAGGGCCTTCGCCAGCGCGCCCGCCAGGAACTCCAGCTTCACGGCGAGCCGGGTGCAGCCGTGGAAGGTGAAGCGCTCCAGGAAGCCGGACTGCGCCGAGAACATCTGGATCTTGGCCATGTCCCCGTAGATGAACACGTCCTCCCAGGGGATCAGCACCTTGTCCATGACGAGGATGGTGTCGTTCTCGTCGAGCCGCGACGACAGCGGATAGTCGAACGGGCTGCCCATCACCGCCGACGTCGCCGTGTAGGACGGCCGGCAGATCAGCTTCACGCCCTTCGCCCCGGTCGGCACCGTGGCCACCAGCGCGAACTCCTTCTTGCGCACCGGCACGCCGTAGTGCGCGATGAAGTTGTGGTGCGTCAGCGCCGAACCGGTGGCGACCACCTTCGCGCCGCTGACCACGAGACCGGCGTCGGTCTCCTTCTCCACGTGCACGAAGACGTCCGACACCTCGTCCGGCGGCAGGCTGCGGTCCACCGGCGGGTGCACGATCGCGTGGTTCCAGTACAGGACCTTCTCCTGCGACTCCCGGTACCAGCGGCGCGCGTTGTCCGAGAACGGGGCGTAGAAGTCGGCGTTGGCGCCGAGCGTGCCGAGGAACGCGGCCTTGTAGTCGGGGCTGCGCCCCATCCAGCCGTAGCTCATCCGGGACCACTCGGCGATCGCGCGCTGGTCGGCCACCAGGTCCTCGGCGCTGTGCGGCGTGGTGAAGAAGCGGTGGGTGTAGCCGCCGCTGCCGGTGTCCGTGGTGGTGGTGAGGACGTCCCGGCGGGCCGGGTCGTGCAGCGCGTCGTACAGGCGGGCCGTCATCCGCACCGGATTGCGGAAGGCGGGGTGCGTCGTGACGTCCTTGACGCGCTCCCCGTACAGGTAGACCTCGCGGTCGTCCCTGATGCTCTCCACGTACTCGTCGCCCGTCAGAGGACGCGAACCCGGCGTCGAACCCGGCGTCTTCTCCTGGCCTGCTCCGGCGTGCTGCTGATCCGTCATGCGCCTCATCGTGGCAGCCGCGCGACCTGGAGGCTTCTTGCTGCGTGCGGCAGCGCCGGAGGCCCCGCGTGGACCTGCCGAAGTCGTCGCGAGCGGGCAGTTGCGCAATCCGGGAGGTGTTCCGGGGCGGGCCGCGATGTGAGCGTCGGGGGCGGCACGGTCCCGTTGCGGTGACCGACCGACGACCGACGCTCCGTCATCATCCGGGAGGACCCCACGATGCTCACCGCCGACATCCCCACCCGCGCCGACCTCGTGCGGCGTGCCAGCGAGCTCGCCCCGCTGCTGAAGAAGAACGCCGCGGGGGCGGAGGAGGACCGGCGGCTGCAGGACGAGACGATCGCCGCGCTGGCCGAGGCGGGTCTGTTCAAGCTGCGCGTGCCCAAGCGCTACGGCGGCTACGAGACCGACACCCGCACCCTGGTCGAGGTCGCCGCCGAGCTCGGCCGCGCCGACGGGGCCGCCGCCTGGACGACCTCCGTCTACTGGATCCCCACCTTCATGACCTGCCTGTTCCCCGACAGCGTGCAGGACGAGGTGTTCGCCACCCCCGACGTGCGCATCTGCGGCACGCTCAGCCCGTCGGCGTTCGCCGCGCCGGTCGACGGCGGCATCGTCGTCAACGGCCGCTGGAGCTTCGTCAGCGGCGCCCAGCACGCCCACTGGCAGGAGATCATCGCCGTCCAGCCGACGCCCGACGGCCAGCACCTGCCGGTGATGGCGCTCGTCCCGATGTCGGACCTGCAGATCGTCGACGACTGGGACACCTCGGGCCTGCGCGGCACCGGCAGCGTCAGCACCGTCGCCCAGGACCTGTTCGTGCCGCAGGAGCGGATCATCCCGCTCCCGGCCATCCTCCAGGGCCAGTACGCCTCCGAGCTGAACGCCGACAGCCCCGTCTACCGCGTCCCGCTGCTGCCGGTCGCCGCCGCCTCCTCGGTCGGCACCGTGCTCGGTCTCGCCCGCGGCGCGCTCGACGCGTTCCTGGAGCGGCTGCCCGGACGCACCCTGACCTACACCGCGTACGAGTCCCAGGCCGAGGCGCCGCTCACCCACCACCAGGTCGCCGAGGCCAGCCTCAAGATCGACCAGGCCGGGTTCCACGCCTTCCGGCTCGCCGACCTGGTCGACGCCAAGGGCGTCGCGGGCGAGGAGTTCAGCCTCCAGGAGCGGGCCCGCGCCCGCGCCGACATGGGCGCCGTCGTCCGCCTCGCCAAGGAGGCCGTCGAGATCCTCGCCTCCGCCTCCGGCGGCTCCTCGATCTACAAGGACGTTCCGATCCAGCGCATCAGCCGCGACATCCAGGCCGTCAGCCTGCACGCCCTGATGAACCCGAACACCAACAACGAGCTGTACGGCCGCGTCCTGTGCGGTCTCGAGCCCAACACCCTCTACATCTGAGCCACTCGGCCGACCCACCAGGAGCAGCAGACATGACCACGCAGACCGCCGAGACCCCCGTCGTCGTGACCGACGAGGACAAGGCCGCCATCGCCGCCCTGCCGCAGCGCATCGTCGCCGCCTGGGCCGCGCACGACGCCGACGCCTTCGCCGAGGTCTTCACCCCCGACGGTTCCATGATCATCCCGGGTGTCTTCCAGAAGGGCCGCGAGGCCATCCGCGGCTTCATGTCCCAGGCGTTCGCGGGCCCCTTCAAGGGCACCCGCGTCACCGGCACCCCCGCCGACCTCCGGTTCGCCACCAGCGACTCCGGCATCCTCATCACCGAGGGCGGCATCCTCGCCCCCGGCGAGACCGAGCCCAGCGCCGAGCGTGCCGTCAACGCCTCCTGGGTCGTCGTCAAGCGCGAGGGCCAGTGGTTCCTCGCCGCCTACCAGAACACCCCCCGCAACGCCGCCTGACGGCATCCCGATCCGCGAGAGAGGTCTTGAGTCCATGACGAACAGGGTGGGCGAGCGCGCGGTCGTGCTCGGTGCCAGCATGGCGGGTCTTCTGGCCGCCCGGGTGCTCGCCGACGCCTACGACGAGGTCATCGTCGTCGAGCGGGACGCGATCACCGGGACGACCACGGCCCGCAAGGGAGTCGGCCAGGGCCGGCACGTGCACGGACTGCTGGCCCGCGGGCAGCAGATCCTCGACGAGCTGTTCCCCGGCTTCACCACGGAGGCCGTCGAGGCGGGCATCCCGACCGGCGACCTCGGCGAGCTGCGCTGGTTCTTCAACGGCCGCAAGCTGGCCCCCGGCACCACCGGGCTGATCTGCGTCTCGGCCACGCGACCGGTCCTGGAGAGCCGGGTCCGCGACCGGGTCGCCGCCCTGCCGGGCGTCACCCTCCTGGAGCGCACCGACATCGTCGGCCTGGTCGCCGACGAGGCCGGCGACACGATCACCGGCGTCCGCGTGCACGGCCAGCAGGACGGCGACGAGGAGCGCACGATCGAGGCGGACCTCGTCGTCGACGCGACCGGCCGCGGCTCGCGCACCCCGCTGTGGCTGGAGCAGTTCGGCTACGAGCGCCCCGACGAGGAGCGCATCCGGATCGACCTCAGCTACACCACGCGCCGCTTCCGGCTGCGCGACGAGTCGGTGCTCGACGGCGACCTGTCGATCAACCCGGTCTCCTCGCCGAGCCACCGGCGCGGCGCGTTCCTCTCCCGGATCGAGGACGGCCTCGTCGTCGTCTCGCTCACCGGCGTGCTCGGCGACAGCGCCCCCGCCGACCTCGAAGGCTTCCTGGAGTGGACCCGTACGCTCCCCGTCTCCGACATCCACGACGTCATCCACGACGCCGAACCGGTCGACGACGGCGTCGTGTTCCGCTACCCGGCCAGCCAGCGCCGCCGCTACGAGCGGCTGTCCCGCTTCCCCGGCAACTTCCTGGTCCTCGGCGACGCCGCGTGCAGCTTCAACCCGGTGTACGGGCAGGGCATGACGGTCTCCGCCCTGGAGGCGCTGGTGCTCCGCGAGCACCTGGGCCGCGGCCCGGTCGACCCGAAGGCGTTCCTGGCGGACGTCGCGCAGACCATCGAGCTGCCCTGGCAGCTCTCCGCGAGCGCCGACCTCGGCTACCCCGAGGTCGAGGGCGAGCGCACCGAGGAGTGGCAGGCCGCCGGTCAGTACATGGGGGCGCTGCACGCGGCGGCCACCGTCGACGGCGAGGTCACCGCCACCTTCATGCGCGTCATGGGCCTGGTCGCCACGCCCGACGCGCTGATGAGCCCGGACATGCTGCGCCGGGTGCAGGAAGGCGCGGAGAAGGCGGCGGCGGTTCTCGCCGCGTAGTGCCCGTACGCCTTGGTACCCGTACGACGAACCCGTCCCGCCTCGCGTCGAGCGCGGGGCGGGTTCGTACGTTCATGATCACGGCTGCCTGGACTGCTCCGACCGACCGGGGGGACGACACGACATGGCGACAGATGTGAGCGCGCGGCTCGACACGAAGGAGCGGGAGGTCTGGCAGGCGTACCGGCAGGCCGTCGCGGCCCCGGTACAGGGCAGACCTTTCCGCGTCCGCGTCCGGCGCGCGGTGACGGCAGCGGTAGACCCCGGCGGGTTGTTGTCGCCAGGGCCTTGACCGGGGAGCGTGCGTTGGTCAGTTCGACCAGGTGATGGTCTGTTCGTCCGGGGTCACGGTGATCCGGAAGCGGTCGAGGTCGGGTGATCCGTCCTTGTGCCAGCGGGCCAGGTGGTCTTCGATCTGGTTCCAGAGGCGGTCCGGGCCGCCCTGGCGAACGGTCCAGTGGTCGCCGTGGCGGTGGACGGCGGCCCATGATCCGGCGTCGACGTCGAGGAACACGTGCTGTGTCTCGCCGCCGTCGCCGGGGATCTGGATGCGTTGGGTGCGGGGAGCGGCGATCTGGGCGACGAACCGCGTGGTCCAGTCGTCCAGGGCGTCAGCGCCGATGACGGCTTCGCGTTCCTCGCCGTCGTCGAGGTCGGGCACCATCCCTAGCGGGGGTGGGAGGTGAGGGCGGGCGAGCATGAAGGAGATCTGGCCGCCCAGGAGCCTGCCGTGAGCGACGCCGTCGTCGACGGTGAGGCGGGTGAGTTCGGAGGAGTACATCCAGCCGCACACGGTGGCAAGGATCTGGCCGCCGGGCCGGGTCTGGGTGAGCCAGGCCGGCGGGATGTCCAGGACTCCGCAGGTGGCCACGATCCGGTCGTACGGGCCGCCGTCCGGGTCTCCGCCGAGGCCGTCCCCGACGATGAGCCGCGGGTGGTGCCCGGCGGCACCGAGGGTATTCCGGGCACGGGTGGACACGCCCTCGTCGACCTCGATCGACGTCACGTTGTCGTCGCCGAGGCCGTGGCAGAGAAGAGCGGTCGAGTAGCCGGTGCCAGTGCCGATCTCCAGGACCCTCATTCCGTCGTCCGCGTGGAGCTCTTCGAGCATCCGGACGACCAAGCTCGGCAGCGTGCTGGAACTGGTGGGAGTCCGGAAGATCCGGCCCTGGATGTCGGCGGGCGCGATGGTGCCGGCGACCTGGGTCACCAACGAGTCGTCGTCATACGTGCCGGGGAGCCATGCCGGATCGTCGGGCATGACCGGCTCCCAGCCGGTCGGGCGGCTGCCGTCCACTCGACGGAAGTAACCACCGCGAAGGAACTCGTGGCGGGGAGTGTCGATCACGGCCTGGCGCCACTGGGGCGAGCGCAGGTGACCGCCGGCGGCGAGCCGGTCGGCCAAGGCCTCGCGCAGGGTCTTGTCGTCGCTCACGCGGTCTTCCGTTCGAGGAGGTCGGCCATGGCCGCGACCATGGGCAGTCCGGTTTCCGGTTCCATCCACGCCCACTGGCCGGACGGATTGCATTCGAGGAACCACCATGCCCCCGCCCGGTCCACCGCGAAGTCGAATGCGCCGAAGACCAGCCCGAAGTGGTCCAGGTACCGGTGGAGGGCGTCGGTGATTCCGGGCGGCGGCTCGACCACGCTGTAGGTCAGCCGGTCGTAGTCGGTGCGCCAGTCGAGTAGATCGGAGTCGATCCGGACGCTGAACACCTCCCGGCCGATCACCGTCACGCGCACATCGGCGACCTTGTCGACGCGGTGCTGGAACAGGTGGGCGGTGCCGGCCACCCGGTCGTCGACCTGGTCCGCCGTGACCTCCGCGACTTCGACGGTGCAGGACACGCCGTCGACCCGGTACAGGGGCGTCGACAGCGGCTTGTAGACGCCGCCGAGGCCGTAGCGGGCCTGGGTGACGGCGAAGCGGGTGTCCTGCTCGTCAAGGTGCGTGAACGCGAATCCTGACGGGCGCCGGTAGTACAGCGACCGGACGCGGGAGAGGTCAGCGGTACGGGTCGGGGTGGACAAGGAGCCTTCGATGCCGTGAGGCGTGAGAGTGGCCGCGAACGACAAGGTGGCGGGGAAGTCCCCGGAGTCGAGCTGCACGACCGGGACGTCCCGGTCGTGCAGCTCGCTCATCACCAGGTCGGCCGTGGGGTCGTCGATCATGGTGACGACCAGCACCGGGCCGACCCCGGTCACTGGTCGGTGTCGTTCCCGGTGTCGGAGTCCCCGCCGCCGGAGCCGCCGCCGCTGGACCCGTCCGACGGGTTGCCGGTGTTGGTGCTGGGGTTGGTTCCGGAGCTGGTGCCGTGGCCGGGCATCTCCATGACCTGGCCGGCGGCGTCGAAGTAGCGGGCGGTCTGGCTGTCCGGGTCGATCTCGGCCCGTGTCCAGCCAGGGGCCGTGGCCGGGTACGGGGCCATGCGCTGGACGCCCCAGGGAACGGCGGTGTGGTGGCCCATGGGCAGCGGCGTCCCGGTCGGGAGCCGGTCGGAATGCTGGAACACGCTTCCTCCAGTGTTCGGTTCGGATGGTGCGCGGTGCCCCGCCGCGCGGGAGCGGTTCAGCACGCGGCGGGGCGGGAGTCTCAGGCGGCGGCGACCCGTCACCTGGCGGCCTGGCGTCGGATCACCGGGCTTCTCCGTTCGGGGGACATGCGCAGGTGTGACGACGTGCACGGATCAGCGGTTCGGGGCCCGTTGGTCCGGCGGCAGCGAGTCAACCGTGCCGCTAAGGGGCATGGAACGGCCGTGCCAGGGTGGGGAGTTGAAATCCTTGAATTTCAAGGGGAGGTCATGACATGACTGTTCGCACACGGACCCCGAACGATTCTCTGGGTGCGCTGATCAGTGAGGCGCGGTGGACCAACGGCGAGTTCGCCCGAGCGGTCAACCGAGTGGGCACGGAGACCGGGTTATCCCTTCGGTACGACGACTCCGCTGTCTGCCACTGGCTGGCCGGCACCAACCCCAGGGAACGCGTCCACCCCGCGATCCTCGAAGCGTTCTCCCGCCGCCTGAACCGGCCCGTGACGGCCACGGAGGCCGGCCTGAGGAAAACCGCCCTCTCGTCCGCAACCCCGGCGGATACGGTGGAGGGACTGATCGAGTTGGGGAGCGCGGACATGGACCCATCCCGGCGGGCGGTGCTCGGGGCCGTGGGCCTGTTCTCCGTGGCCCTGACCATCCCCCACTACGAAGACGTCATGGGCCGGTTCGAGACCGTCGCCCACACCCCGCGCGCCAGAATCGGCTACGGCGAGGTGAACGCCGTCATCGCCATGACGGAAAAGATCAGTGAGATAGACGACCAGTTCGGAGGCCGGACCGCCCGCCCCCTGGCCGCCGCCTTCCTGGTCAACACGATCGTGCCGCACTTGAAAGCCGACGCTCCCGAGGACGTGAAGCGGGCCATGCTGTCCGCCGCCGCCGACCACCTGTACCTGACCGGGTACATGGCCATGGACGAGCGTCTGGACGGCTTGGCCCAGCGGTACTACACCCAGGCCCTCAAGCTCGCCGGCGCCGCGAGCGACCACCTCACGTACTGCACCACCCTGCGCGGGATGAGCGTCCAGGCCGTTGACCTCGGGCACAGTCGCCTGTCCCTGCGACTGGCGGACTCCGCCTCCGCTGCCTCCCCTCAGGCCGGCCCGAGGATGCTCGCTTTCCTCGCCGGGCAGCAGGCCCACGCCGCCGCCCAGGCCGGGGACCGGTCCACCGCCCTGGTGAAGATGCACGAGGCAGAGACCGCAATGGACAAGGCGGAGTCGAAGGCGAAGGCGAAGGCGTTCGGCTCGTACGACCCGTCGTCGCTCGCCTACCACGTCGCACAGGTCCGCTATGAGCTTGGCGACAAAGCGGCGGCCGTCGACGCCTTGGAGGACTCCGATCGGCTCCGGCACTCGATCTACCAGCGCGGGCGCGTCCGTCACCTCGGACTGCTCGCGGAACGGAAACTGGAGATCGGTCGCCTGGACGAAGCATGCGTGGACTGGAACCGGATGCTCGACGACTACCCGCGGGTGCAGTCTGGGCGCTGCGACGATCGGTACCGCGCCATGATGGCCGCGCTCCGCCCGTACACCAAGAACGTCCATGCCAAGCACGTGTGGGAGCGGGCCCGAGCGATCGACTCGACGTCGCCCGTACAGGGTGGAGGGACCATCACCTGGAGACCGATCTGACCATCCGAACCTGGGACGACATCCCGGTCCCGCTGCGCCACCGCATCGCCGACCGGTTCCAACCCATCGCCCCGACCGAGCCCGTCACGGGCAGCTTCCTCCGGGAGTACGGGTCCGGATGCTTCCGGCCATCGGCGGCGCAGTGTTCCTCAAGGCGATCCCCGCCGACGACCCGCTCGCCTCGATGTACCGCGCCGAGGCGGCCGTCAACCGATGCCTGTCCAAGGGGCTCGGGCCTCAGCTGCTCGGCGAGTTCGACGAAGAGGGGTGGGTCGTCCTCGTCTTCGACTACGTCGACGGACGTCGGCCCGGATCCGAGCGGCGTGCCTGGGCCGAGCGGGCGAGCGAGGGCGTCGCCGAGCTCCGTGCGTACCGTGTACGCGCTGTGGAGGCCGGCCGGGCGTGGGAGGGCGCTGCGCGGTCGATGACCGACTGCCGTACGCGGCGAAGGGCCGCCCAGGACGGGTGTCCCGGCGGCCCCTCGCGGCCGTACGGCAGGTCAGCGGGCGCCCGCACCCGCCGGGACGCGCGCGTTCAGCCGGACCGGCAGGCTGCGGTGGCCGTTCATGATGAAGGTCGGCAGCGGCTGCAGCTCGTCCTTCTCGACGGCCAGCTCCAGGTCCGGGAAGCGCTCGAAGAGCCGGGCCAGACCGGTGGTCGCCACCAGCCGGGCGATGCCCACGCCCAGGCAGTAGTGCGGGCCGAAGCCGAACGACAGGTGGGTCTTGTCGGCACGGGCCAGGTCGAAGGTCTCCGGGGCGTCCGCGTGCAGCTCCGGGTCGCGGCCCACGCCCGCGTAGTTGACGAGGATCGGGTCGCCCTTCGGGATGGTCACCCCGTCGAGCTCGATGTCCTCCGCCGCGTACCGCAGCGGCAGGTGCGCCAGCGGCGACTCCACGCGCAGCGTCTCGTCGATCACGTCGTCCCAGGTGGCGCGGCCGGACCGGACAAGCTCCAGCTGGGAACGGTCGCTGAGCAGCGCGGTGATGGCGTTGTCGAAGAAGTTGATCGTGGTCTCCGAGCCGGCGCCGAGGATCGCGAAGATCGTGTCGGTGAGCTCGTCCTCGGACAGCTTGGAGCCGTCCTCGTCCCGGGCGGCCACCAGGTCGCTGGTGATGTCCTCGCCCGGCTCGCGGCGCTTCTCCGCGATCAGGTCGTCCATCGCGCCGCGCCACCCGGCGAGCACGGCCTGCGCCTGCTGCGGCGTGATGGTGGTGTCCACCATCGCGTCGATGACCTTCGCGGTCTTGGCGCGGGCCTCCTCCTCCATGCCGATCAGGTCGGCCACCAGCCGGGCCGGCAGCGGGTAGGCGAACCGCTCGCGCAGGTCGACCGTCTCGCCCGGCTCGGCCTGCTCCAGAGCGTCGAGCAGCTGGTCGGTCAGCTCCTCCACCCGCGGCCGGAACGCCTCGGCGCGGCGCGGCGTGAACGCCTTGCCGACCAGCTTGCGCAGCCGCACGTGGTTCTTGCCGTACGCCGTCACCATGTTGTCCATCGCGACCCAGCTGATCAGCTCCCAGTCCGGCGGCACCTCGCCGTTGACGAACGCGGGCCAGTGGTTGCGGGCGCTCTTGGTGACCCGCGGGTCGGCGAGCACCTTCTTGATCACGTCGTGGCCGTTCAGCGACCAGGCGAGCACCCCGCCGGGCAGCCGCACCTGGGTCGTGCCCATGGCGCGCAGCGCCGATGCCTCGCCGTGGATGTCACGGCCGGTGGTGTCGAGGGCGAAGGGGCAGCCTTGTTCCATGGGTCCATCCCGATCTGTGTGCGGTGAGGTCTGGTGGGTGCCCGGCCGCCGGGGCGGCGGCGCGGGCGACGGCCGGTCGGCCGGTACGGCCGGGCTCACTGCCCGGCGGTGCCGAAGTGCGCCTGGGCCAGCTCGCGGTTGGCGAGCGAGGAGAGGAAGACGCCGTTGCCGGCGTGGCTGTGCAGGGTGGACATGTCGCGCCAGACCCGCTCCACGCGCTCACCGGCGCGCACCGAGCTGGAGCCCGCGGTCGGGAACAGCTGGCCCTCGACGGCCCGCCAGGCGAGCCGCACGGCCTCCCGGCTGATGGTGGCGAGCCGCAGCTCCGCCTCCCGGGTGAAGGCGGCCGGCTCCTCCAGGCACAGCTCCTGCCACTGCTGGGTGGCGTGCAGCACCGCCGCCTCGGCCGCGGCGATCATGCCGGTGGCCTCGCCGTAGCGGAACTGGTAGTCGGGGTCCTCGGTGCGCGGGACGATCGGGAAGAACGTCGTCGTACGGGCCCGCATCAGCTGCTCGTACGCGTCGAGCGCGCCCTTGGCCATGCCGACCGCGAGCACACCGAGTTCGAGCAGCATGAAGCTGAGCGGGCCGCCGCCGTACTCGGGGCCGTGCAGGTTCCGGCCCGGCGTGGCCTCGGTGATCGCCAGCTGGCTGAGGTGCCCGCCGAGGGTGTGGCGGGCCGGGATCCGGCCGTTCTCGATCCGGATGCTGTGCGAACCGCTGCCCTTGAGACCGAGCTGGGCGCCCCAGTCGTCGAGCCGCTCGAACCGCTCGCGCGGCGCGATGAACAGCATCGGCACCGGCGGCTCGCCCTCGTTCGGGAAGACCAGGGTGTGCCCGATGAAGTGGGTCGCGTACGGGGCGCCGGAGCAGTAGTTCCAGGTGCCGTCGACGATCCAGCCGCCCTCGCCGTCGGGCTGCGCCACACCGGCCGGGGCGACCGTCGCCGGGCAGATGAAGTCACCGCCCGCGAACAGCTCGGCCTGCGTCTCCTCGTCGAACAGGGTGCCCACCACCAGCGCGTGGGCCGCGCCGAAGAGGTACATCCAGCCGGTCGAGGGACAGCCGCGGGCCAGCGCCATCGAGACCTTCATGAAGGTCTCGGGGCCGAACTCGTAGCCGCCGTACCGGCGCGGCACGAGGATCCGGTAGAAACCGGCGCGGGCGAACGCCTCGTGGGTGTCCTCGGCGTAGAAGCCGCGCCGCTCGGTCTCGGCCTGCCGGTCCACCAGGGTCGCCGCCAGGGCCTCGGCCCTGGCGATGATCTCGTCGGCGGTCAGGTCGGGCTCCGGGGGCGCCACGGGGGCGGCGGGTGCCAGGGTCGTCATCGTCGATCGGTCCTCTTGCGTCGCGTCGGAAGGCTCTACGGGAGGCCGGTCAGGCCAGCGGGGTGGCGGGGGCGTCGGCGAGCGTGCGCAGCAGCTCGCGGAAGCGCGCGACCAGCTCGACGGCGGTGGCCTCGTCGAAGCGGTGGTGGTCGAACTTCAGGCTGCCCGCGAGCTCGCCGCCCGGCAGCACGTCCATCGCCCACAGTCCGCCGTCCGGGATGGCCGAGCTGACCTGCTGCGAGCGGTGGCGCTCGCGGATCTCGGCGAACTCGACGCCGCCGACCTGGCTGCCCTCCATCGGGAACGCGGTCTGCAGCACCTCGAAGGCGACGACGGCGAGGAACCCGTCGGCGAACGGGGCGAGCAGCGCCGGGTTGTCCTCGGCGATCCGGGCGAACGGGATCTCGTGCTGGTACGCGCCGACGCAGGCGGCCCGCGCCCGCTCCAGGACGTCGGCCAGGGTGGCGCAGCCGGTGGTGTCGATCCGGATCGGCACGAAGTTGAAGAACGGGCCGACCGCGTCCATGAACCGCTCGTCGTAGCGGCCGGAGGAGAAGGTCGGGAAGACGACGTCGGTGGTGCCGGTGCGCTCGCGCAGCAGCACGCTGTAGGCGGCGGCCATCACCATGAACGGCGTGGACCGGGTGGCCTTGGCGAACTCCAGGACGGCCGAGGACAGTTCGGCGTCGAACACGAACCGGTGCACGCCGTAGGCGCTCGCCAGGTTCTCGTCGCGCGGGCGGTCGGAGGTGATGCCGGTGATCTGCGCCCCGGCGAGCCGCTCGGACCAGTAGCCGCGGGCGGTGTCCACCCGGCCGCTGCCCGCGGTGTCCTGCTGCCAGCGGGCGAACTCCTGGTACTGCACGGCCTCGGCGGCGTCGGCCGGGCGGCCCTCGACCCGGGCCGCGTAGGCGTCGGCGAGGTCGCGCATGATCACCTGGAGCGACCAGGCGTCGGTGGACGTGTGGTGGGTGGCGAGCACCAGGACGGCGTCGGTCGCGTCGAAGCGGCCGAGGGCGGCGCGCAGGTGCGGCAGTTCGCGCACGTTGAACGGGCGGGCGTCCAGCTCGTTGAGGAACTCCTCGGCCCGCTCCGCACGGGTCCCGGCACCGTCGGCGCCCAGCTCGCTGACCTCCAGGGCGACCGGCGCGGGCGGCCGGACGTCCTGGTGGCCGCCCGTCTCGTCGCTCAGCACCGCGGTGCGCAGCACCTCGTGGCGGACCACGACGTCGTCCAGGGCGGCCTGGAGGGCGCCGAGGTCGATCTCGCCGGTGACCCGCCAGCCGCACACCAGGGTGTGCCGGTGGCCGAACGCGCCGTCCGTCTCGCCCTTGTCGAACGCGCGGAGGAACTCCTGGTTGTACGACAGCGGGATGCGGGGGGCGGTTCCGGTCGCCTCCGGCGGCGCGGCGGTGATGCTCACAGTGACGGGTCCTTTCGGGTCGTGGTGGCGCGCCGGTGGGCGCGGCCGGGAGGTTCAGGCGGCGGCGGCCAGGCCGACGGGGCGGCCGGGGTTCGGGGCGCGGCGGATGAAGTCCAGGCAGTCCGCGCGGAGCGCGGGGCCGTGCGCGACCGGCCAGCCGACCGGGGTGTCCAGGGCGGCGGGCCACATCGCGTGCCTTCCGAACGAGTCGACGAGGACGAGGAAGCGGCGCTCCGGGGTGTCGTGGCCGGTGCTCATCGGGCGGCCCCCACCGGCTCGGCCGTCTCGGCGAGCTCCTGGAGGCGCAGGTCGAGTTCGGCGACCGTCGGGTGGTTGAGGACGTCGCCGACCGACACGTCGAAGCCGAGCTCGGCCTCGATGCGCGCGGTGAGCCGCATGGCCTGGAGCGACTGTCCGCCGAGCACGAAGAAGCTGTCGTCGACGCCGACGCCGGGGATGCCGAGGACCCGGGAGAACAGCGTGCACAGGGTGTCCTGGCGGGCGCTGCGGGCCGGGGCGGCGGCCGCCGGGTCCGGCACGGCGGACACCGGCTCGGGCAGCGCGGCACGGTCCAGCTTGCCGTTGGGCGTCAGCGGCAGCGCGGCGAGCTCCACGAACACGGCGGGCACCATGTACTCGGGCAGCACGGCGGCGGCCGCGGCGCGCAGCGCGGTCTCGTCGGCGCCCGGCGCCTTGGGCACCACATAGGCGACCAGGCGCTTCTCGTCGCCCGCCACCTCCTGGGCGACGACGGCGGCGTGGGCGACGCCGGGCTGCCGGGCGAGCACGTGCTCCACCTCGGCGGGCTCCACCCGGTAGCCGCGGATCTTGACCTGGTCGCCGACCCGGCCGGCGAACTCCAGCAGGCCGTCGGCGGTGCGCCGCATCAGGTCACCGGTGCGGTAGAGCAGCGCGCCGGGCGCGCCGTCGGGGTCCTGGACGAAACGCTCGGCGGTCAGATCGGGGCGGCGGTAGTACCCGCGGCCGAGGCGTTCGCCCGCGACGCACAGTTCGCCGACCTCGCCGTCGGCCACCGGCCGCAGGGCCGCGTCGAGCAGCCGGGCGTCGACGGTGTCCAGCGGGCGGCCGACCGGGATCGTCGCGGTCGGCTCGAAGGGCGCGGTGAGGGTGGCGCAGGCGGCGAACGAGGACATCTCGGTGGCGCCGTACATCGCCCGTACGACGAGCCCGGGGCAGGCGTCCAGGACGCGCCGCACGGCCGTCGGGGAGATCACGTCGCCGCCGGTGAGCACCTCGCGCACGGTGGCGAAGCTGTCCGGGGCCTCCTCGGCGAAGAGCCGGAACAGACCGGCGGTCACGTGCAGCGCGGTGACGTCGTGCTCGGTGATGAGGCCGCGTACGGCGCGCACGTCGAGGTCGCCGGGCGGCGGAAGCACGATCGTGCCGCCGCGCAGCAGCGGCACCCACAGCTCGTAGGTGGAGACACCGAAGGCGTACGGGGCGAGGGCGAGCACCCGGCGGTGCGCGTCGCCGTCCCACAGCGAGTCGTCGACCAGGCCGAGCACCCCGCGGTGGGTGACGGCGACGCCCTTCGGCTCGCCGGTCGAACCCGAGGTGTGGATGACGTAGGCCAGCGCGTCGGGGGAGGTGGCCACGGCCGGGGCGGCGGGCGACACGGCGGTGGGCCGGTCGGTCGCAGGGAAGAGCACCTGGGAGGTGACGGGCAGGCCGCGGCCGTACGACGGGGTGTCGGTGAGCAGCACCGGGGAGCCCGCCGCGTCCATGATCTGCTGCATCCGCTCCAGCGGATAGGCGCTGTGCAGCGGCAGGTAGCAGCCGCCCGCCTTGAGCGTGGCCAGGATCGCGACCACCACGTCGGGGGAGCGCTCCATGAGCACGGCGACCGGGTCCTCCGGCGACACGCCCGCCCGCAGCAGCCGGTGCGCCAGCCGGTCGGCCCGCTCGTCGAGCTGCCGGAAGGTCACGGTGACGTCGCCGGACACCAGCGCCACGGCGTCCGGGGTGCGGCGCGCGGTGTCGGCGAAGCGTTCGTGAAGGGAGGTGGAGACCATGTGTTGTCCAATCCGCTCGTCCCCGCCGGTCGCAGCCCGCACGAAGCGGTCTGGCAGGTCTGCCGGAACGCTCACACAGCCGGATCGGGCGCTGCATCTCCTGGATTGCCGTGGTCCCCGCCGCCCCGCCCGGCCGCCGGGTCAGGCCCTCCGACCGGCCCGGGAGCGTCGGCCGGGCGCGCCCCGGAACACCGCACGGCAGAAGATGGCGCGCCAATCCGGCCATGCCCATCCTGAACTCGCCACCGAGAGGAAGAGGAGCACTCCGTAGTGAATGCCAATCGGGCCGGGGCACCGGCCCACCAGACCAAGCGCGTCGGGGGACTCGACGGTGTCCGCGCGCTGTGCGCCCTCGGAGTGGCGGGCGTCCACACGTCCTTCGCCGCCGGAGTGATGGGCGCCTACGTCATGCCCCCGGGCAACGAGGCACTCGCCACCCTGCTGGCCGGCCTCCGGCCGCTGGCCCTGGGGCCCTTCTTCGTACTGTCCGGCATGCTGCTCTACAAGCCGTTCGCGCGCTGGACGCTGACCGGCAGCAAGCGCCCGCAGATCGGCCCCTTCCTCGCCAAGCGGCTCGCCCGGCTCTGGCCCGCGTACGTGCTGCTCGCGCTGGTGTGCGTCTTCCTGCTCAACTTCGAGGCGATCGACGGACCCTGGTACGTGCTGCGGCCGATCCTGATGCTCCAGGTGTACGACTACACCTGGATCGCGGGCATGGACCCGGCCTGGACCGTACCGGCCGAGATGCAGTACTACCTCGCCCTGCCACTGCTCGCCGCGCTGATGCACTGGCTGGCCAAGGGGACGAGCGACCCGGTGAGCAAGGCGCGCCGGATGATGATCCCGCTGGTCCTGATCACCGTGGGCTCCGCGGTGTGGACGTACTACATCCACCGCCCCGAGATGGGCATCTACCCGCAGGAATACTGGTGGCCGCTGGCCGTCGGCGGCGCCTTCGCGCTCGGCATGGCGATGGCCGTCCTGCACGTCCTCGCGGAGATCGCGCCGGACCGCAAGCCCGCCCTCTACCGGATCGCGGGCAACCACCCGCTGCTGTTCTGGGTCGGCGCCCTGGCCATCTACGCCTTCAACTGCTCCCAGCCGTTCGGCCGCCCGGGATACGGCGACTACGAGGGCGTGGGCCTGGCCCTGACCCAGTACTTCCTGCTCCTCGCCTTCTCGTACCTGACCGTGATGCCGCTCTCGATCCCCGGCTCCAGGTCGCGGGTGGTCGACGCGATCGTGGCCAACCCGGTGTCGCGCTACCTCGGCCGCATCTCGTACGGCATCTACCTGTGGCACTTCGCGATCATGTACTTCTGGTTCGAGACCGGCAGCGTCTTCGGCACCGAGCCGGCCCTGATGAACCAGCTCCGCGGCACCATCGGCTTCCCGGAGCTGATGTCGGCGGTGCTCATCGGCAGCATCCTCGCGGCGAGCGCCAGCCACTACCTGGTGGAGCGTCCGATCGTGAACGCGGTGTCCAAGTGGGCCGCCCGCAAGGAGCGCGCGGCCGACCCGGCCGCCGCCCCGTCGCAGGACGCGTACACGGTGGCGGGACCGCGCTGACCCGCACCTTCGTCCCGTGACGAGAGCCCGGCGGCCGAACGGCCGCCGGGCTCTTCCGTCGTGCTCTTCCGGGACGGAGCAACTACGGAGATGCGCGGGCCCCCTCCGCGTCCCAGGCTGGACGGGTCACACCGACACGGCATCCCCCCGCCCTGGATCTCAGGAGAACAATGAACACTGTGCAGTCCGCCGACGGCACCACGATCGCCTACGACCGTTCCGGTGAGGGCGAGCCGCTCATCCTCGTCGGCGGTTCCTTCAGCGAGCGCGCGCACCCGGTCATGACGCAGCTCGCCGCGGAACTGGCCCCCCACTTCAGTGTCCTCAACTACGACCGCCGTGGCCGCGGCGACAGCGGCGACGCCGCCGAGTACGCGGTGGAGCGGGAGATCGAGGACCTCGCGGCCCTCATCACCGAGGTCGGCGGCTCGGCCAAGGTGTTCGGCATGTCGGCCGGTGGCGCCCTCGCGCTGAAGGCCGCCGCCGCCGGTCTGCCCATCACGCAGATCGCCCTCTACGACCCGCCGTACGTCGTCGACGGCAACGGCCCGCGTCCGCCGGCCGACTTCGCCGGCACCCTCGCCGGGCTCGCCGCCGAGGGCAAGCGCGGCGAGGCCGTCGAGTTCTTCATGGTCGAGGGCATGGGCGCGCCCGCCGAGGCCGTCGCCGGCATGAAGTTCGCCCCGTTCTGGGCGGGCCTGGAGGCCCTGGCGCACACCCTCCCGTACGACGTGAACATCCTGGGCCAGGAGTTCGCGCTGCCCGCCGAGGAGCTCGGCTCCGTCGGCATCCCGGTGCACGTGGTGCACGGCGGCGACGCGGACGCGTGGCTGCAGGCGTCGGCGCACGCCACCGAGGCGGCGCTGCCGTCCGCCACCCGGCACGCCCTGGTGGGCCAGGGGATCGCCGTCGACCCGGCCGTCCTCGCGCCCGAGCTGAAGAACTTCTTCACCAACTGAGTCATGCCGCCGGCGCCCGTGGAGCCTTCGCTCCACGGGCGCCGACGCGTGCGCGGAACCCCGCAATCCCGAAGATGCGCCCGTGGTTGAACGCCCGCCACGATGAAACGTCCCCCGCCGCGCGGCCGGTCCGCGCGGGGCTGCGGAACGTCCCCCCGAAGGAGAACCCCATGCGAGCGTGGCTCGAGCGAGGCGCCGCCGTGCCCGGCGGACGTCGCGGAAAATGGCTCGTCCTCGTGATCTGGCTCGTCGCGGTGATGGCGCTCGGCGCCCTCGCCGGGAAGCTCGGCGAGGTCCAGGACACCAGCGCCAACGCGTTCCTCCCGCGCGGCGCCGAATCGGCCCGCGTCAACACGGAACTGGAGAAGTTCCGCACCGACGAGCTGATGCCGGCCGTCGTCGTCTACAGCGCCGAGGGCGCCCTCGGCGCGGAGGCGCGCGCCAAGGTCGAGGCCGACCGCACCGCGTTCGCGAAGATCGTCGCCAAGGGCGAGCAGGTGTCGCCCGCCATCGCCTCGGACGACCAGCGGGCCCTGATGGTGGTCGTGCCGCTGCTCGGCGAGGAGCAGGCCGACGTCGCCGACGCCATCGAGGAGCTGCGCGGCATCGCGGACGCCCACGCGCCGCCGGGGCTCGACACCGAGGTCGGCGGCCCGGCGGGCTCGATCGCCGACGCCTTCACCGTCTTCGGCAGCCTCGACGGCACCCTGATGATGGCCACCGGCCTCATCGTCATCGTGCTGCTGCTGCTCACCTACCGCAGCCCGGTCCTGTGGCTGTTCCCGACGCTCGCCGTCGGCTTCGCCTCCGTCCTCACCCAGGCCGGCACCTACCTGGCCGCGAAGTACGGCGGCCTGCCGGTCGACCCGCAGAGCTCCGGCGTCCTGATGGTGCTCGTCTTCGGCGTCGGCACGGACTACGCGCTGCTGCTCATCGCCCGTTACCGCGAGGAACTGCACCGCCACGAGGACCGGCACGAGGCCATGAAGGCGGCCCTGCGCCGCTCCGGCTCCGCCATCCTCGCCTCCGCGGGCACCGTCGCGGTCGGCCTGGCCTGCCTCGGCTTCGCCGACCTCAACTCCTCCCGTTCCATGGGCCTGGTCGGCGTCATCGGCGTCGTCGCCGGTTTCCTCGCCATGATCACCATCCTGCCCGCGCTGCTGGTGATCGCGGGCCGCTGGGTCTTCTGGCCGCTGGTGCCGCGCCACGGCGCCGCGCCCCGCACCTCCCAGCCGCTCTGGGAGCGCGTCGGCAAGTCCGTCGCCGCCCGGCCGCGGCGCGCGTGGATCGCGTCCCTGCTGGTCACCGGCGCCCTCGCGCTGTCCTCGCTCGGCCTCGACATGGGCCTGAGCCAGACCGACTGGTTCCAGACCAAGCCCGAGTCGGTCACCGCCCAGCAGAAGCTCGCGGAGCACTTCCCGGCGGGCGCCGCCGACCCGGCGACGGTCATCGTGAAGACGGCCGACGCCGCCGAGGCCACCCGGGTCGCGAAGGAGACGAAGGGCGTCGTCAAGGTCGACAACGCCGGGCGCACGCCGGACGGTTCCCTCACCCGGCTCGCCGTCGTCCTGACCGGGACCCCCGACAGCGACGCCGCCAAGGACACCGTCGAGGCGCTGCGGGCGAAGACCGACGCGCTCGTCGGCGGCACGGCCGCCCAGGCCCTGGACAAGGAGAACGCCTCGGCGCGCGACCTCAAGGTCGTGGTGCCGCTGGTGCTGCTCGTCGTCCTGCTCGTCCTGATCTGGCTGCTGCGCTCGCTGGTCGCGCCGCTCGTCCTGCTGGCGACGGTCGTCGTGTCGTACTTCGCCGCGCTCGGCGCCTCGAACCTCATCTTCGAGAACCTCATGGACTACCCCGGCGTCGACTGGTCGATCCCGCTGCTCGGCTTCGTCTTCCTGGTCGCGCTCGGCATCGACTACAACATCTTCCTCATGCACCGGGTGAAGGAGGAAGCCGCCCTGCACGGCCACGCCAAGGGCGTGCTGATCGGTCTGAGCAGCACCGGCGGCGTCATCACCTCCGCCGGTCTGGTGCTCGCCGCGACCTTCGCGGTGTTCGCCGGACTGCCGCTGGTGGCCATGGCCCAGATGGGCTTCGTCGTCTGCATCGGCGTCCTGATCGACACCTTCCTGGTCCGCACGGTCCTGGTCCCGGCGCTCGCGCTCGACCTCGGCCCGCGCTTCTGGGCGCCCGGCGCCCTGGCCAGGTCCGCCGCCGAGGCCCCCGACGCGCAGGCGCCGCAGGCCCCTCGGGAGCGTGAGCTCGAGAACGTCTGACGGCCCCGCCGCAGCACCGCCGCCGTCGTCCCCGGCCCCCGGGGACGACGGCGGCGCCGTGCGTACGGCACCAAGTCAGCAGCGCAATAAGGGAGATGGGCCGTCCGCGCAGGTGAGCGACGATGAAGGACACGGGCCCAGCAGAGCCCGCTGACGAGGGAGGACACACCAATGTTGGGTGACGAGGACGGCTCCGCCGCCAAGCTGTGGTCCATGGCGAGCCTGGGCACACCGATGGCGATCCGGGTGGCGGCGACGCTGCGCATCGCCGACCACATCGCCGCGGGCCGCCGCACCGCCGCCGAGCTGGCCGAGACCGTCGGCGCGCACCCCGGCGCGCTCGACCGGCTGCTGCGCTACCTCGCGGTGCGCGGTGTGCTGGAGGCCGACGAGGACGGCCGGTACGGCCTGACGGCGCTCGGCGAGCCGCTGCGCGAGGACCACCCGGCGGGCGTCCGCGCCTGGTTCGACACCGAGGGCGCCGGCCGCGGCGAACTGTCCTTCGTCGAGCTGCTGCACAGCGTCCGCACCGGCGAGGCCGCCTTCCCGGTGCGCTACGGGCGCGAGTACTGGCAGGACCTGACGGCCGACCCCGACCGGGTGGCCTCCTTCAACCAGCTGCTCGGCACCGATGTGGCCGTCCGCGCCCCCGGGGTCGTCGGCGGCTTCGACTGGGCCCGGCTCGGCCATGTCGTCGACGTCGGCGGCGGCGACGGTTCGCTGCTCGCCGAGCTGCTGACCGCGAACCCGGCGCTGCGCGGCACGGTCGTCGACCTCGACGCGGCCGCCCGGTCGGCGAAGGAGCGCTTCGCCGCGACCGGCCTCGGCGACCGCGCCGACGCCGTCACCGGCAGCTTCTTCGACGAACTGCCCGCGGGCGCGGGCGGGTACGTGCTCTCGCTGATCCTGCACGACTGGGACGACGCGGACGCCACCGCCATCCTGCGGCGCTGCGGCGAGGCGGCGGGCGACACCGGCTCCGTCTTCGTGATCGAGACGATCGGCGCGTCCGGGGAGGCCCCGCGCACCGGGATGGACCTGCGCATGCTCTGTGTCTATGGCGCCAAGGAGCGGGGCGTGGCGGAGTTCTCCGCGCTGGCCGCGGCCGCGGGCCTCGACCTGGTGGCGGTGCACCCCGCCGGACCCTCGGCGATCATCGAGCTGACCGCGGCCCGATGAGCCCGCACCCCACCCCGGGCGGCCCGCACCCCGGCGGCCCGTCCCTGAAGGACGCCTGGGACGGCCTCGCGACGGCCGCGGGCCGCCAGGACCCGTACCCCTTCTACGAGGCGATCCGGGCCCACGGCGAGCTGGCCTGGCTCAAGCCCGGCAGGCTCGTCGTGGTCGGCTACGACGAGTGCGACCGGGCGCTGCGCGACGGCCGGCTGCACGTGCAGGACGCGGCGGGCTACGACGCGTCCGTGCCGGGCTGGCGGGAGCACTCCTCGCTGCGCGCCTTCACCAGCTCCATGCTGTACAGCAATCCGCCCGACCACACCCGGCTGCGGGCGGTGGCCGGTTTCGCCTTCACGCCGCCGCGGATCCGGGAGCTGCGCTCGGTCGTCGAGGACATGACCGACCGGCTGCTGGAACGGATGGCCGAGCTCGGCGCCGACGGTTCGCCCGTCGACGTCATCGCCGAGTTCGCGTCCCGGCTGCCCGTCGCCGTCATCAGCGCCATGCTCGGGTTCCCCGAGGAGGACCAGGTGTGGTTCCGCGACATGGCGTCGACGGTCGCGGTCTCCACGGACGGCTTCGGCGACCCGGCCGCCCTGGAGCGGGCCGACCGGGCCATGGACGAGATGACCGGGTACTTCACCGAACTCGTCGCCCGGCGGCGCCGCGACCCCCGCGACGACCTGGTCACGCTGCTCACCGAGACCCACGACGGCGACCCGCGGCGGCTCGGCCACGACGAGCTCATGGGCACCCTGATGGTGCTGCTCACCGCCGGTTTCGAGACGACCAGCTTCCTCATCGGCCACGGCGCGATGCTGGCCATGGAGCAGCCGGGATTCGCCGAACGGCTGCGTACGGAACCGGACTTCGCGCCGCGCTACGTGGAGGAGATCCTCCGCTTCGAGCCGCCCGTGCACGTCACGAGCCGCTGGGCCGCCGCCGACACCGAACTGCTCGGCACCCCGGTCCCGGCGGGCACCCGGCTGACCCTGATCATGGCGGCGGCCAACCGGGACGCGCGGCGCTTCGCCGACCCGGCCCGCTTCGACCCGGACCGCACCGGCAACCGGCCGCTGAGCTTCGGCGCCGGGGGCCACTTCTGCCTGGGCGCCCCGCTGGCCCGGCTGGAGGCCGCGATCGCGCTGCCCCGGCTGTTCGCCCGCTTCCCCGGCCTGGCGGCGACCGAGCCGCCCGTGTACCGCGACCGGTGGGTCGTGCGCGGCCTGGACACCTTCCCCGTCGCGGTCGCGGCATGACGGGGGACGGCGGGCCTGGTCACGGCGGGCCGGGGGAGGTGACGCCGTAGCAGATTCCCGGCCGACGGTCCATCAAGCATTTACGAAGATGCTTCGACGAGCGCGGAGACATGACGATTTAGGGGAGTCAACGGGCCGAGAGCGGCAGGGAATGTGCCGCGTCGGGCACCGCCCGGCGCATGCCGGGGATCCTTCGAAGGAGACACCTCGTGACAGCACGACTGAAGATCCTCGCCATCAACGGATCGGAGCGCGACGGCAACACCGCCGACGTCCTCCGGTACGCCGCCGCGGTCGCCGAGGCGCGCGGTGTCGACTTCGAGGCCGTGGACCTGCGCAGCATCCGGATGGACCGCTGCGGGCCGTGCGGCGACTGCAACGACCGGACGATCGCCTGCGAGGTGACCGACGGGGTGCCCGGCGTCGTCCGCAAGATGATCGAGGCCGACGGCATCGTGTTCGCCGCCCCGGTGCACGGGTTCGGCACCGCCAGCCTCATGCAGACGTTCATCGAGCGCGCGGGCGTCGGCTATCTGCGCTTCGACCGGCCGCTGAGCAACAAGGTCGCGGGCATCGTCTCCGTCGCCCGCCGCTACAGCGCCGGCGAGGTGTGGGCCCAGCTCACCGTCAACGCGCTGCTCAACCGCATGATCCTGGTCGGCAGCGGGTTCCCCGCCACGGTGCACGCGCTGCACCGGGGCGACGCGCTCAAGGACGACGAGGGCCTGAAGAACGTCTCGCGCATGGTCGACCGCATGGTCGACATGATCGAGCTGCTCGCCGAGCACCGCCGCCTCACCGGCCGCGACGACCTGCTGGCCTCCGGCGACGTCAACGAGCGGGTCGGCCTGGCCCTCAACGAGATCCAGGTGTCGGTGTGACCCCCACCGCCGTGGCCGACGCCCCGCCCGCCGTCGCCACCACCCCCGCCCCCGTTCCCGGCGCCGCCGACCCCGGCGCCGGCCGGGACGACTTCCTCGACGCGTACGCGCGGGTCAGCGGCGCCTTCTACGACGGCACCCTGACCGAGGCCGAGCTGGCCGCCTGGCGCCAGGAGCGGCTGACCGGCGTGCTGCGCCACGTCACCGCACGCTCCCCGTTCTACCGGCGCCACCTGGCCGGGACGGACCTCGCGGCGGTCACCCCCGCCAACCTGTCGGCGCTGCCCTTCACCACCAAGGACGACCTGCGCCGCGAGATGTACGACGTGCTGTCCGGGCCGGTCTCCGAGGCGAGCATCTACTACGAGACCAACGGCACCACCGGAACGGCCACCCCCTGCCCGCGCGGCGCCAAGGACATCGTCGCTTCCAACGCGGCCGTCACCGAGTCCTGGCGGCGGCTGTTCCGCGCCCACTTCGGCGAGCGGATGCCGGTCGTCGGCCTCATGGGCCCCTCCGAGCTGTACGCCTTCGGCGACGTGTTCACCGCCGTCGCCGGCGAACTCGGCGCCTGCCACGTCAAGATCTGGCCCGAGTCCCCCCGGGTCGGCTTCCGCAAGGCGCTGCGCCTCATCGAGGAACTCGGCGTCGAGGTCGTCGTCTGCGCGCCCGCGCTCTGCCTGAGCCTGGCCAAGGCCGCCCTGCACTACGGCTACGACCTCGCCCGGCTGCCGGTGAAGCTGTTCCTGGTGCTCGGCGAGATCTGCACCCCGCAGTTCGCCGCCAACGTCGCCACCGTGTGGCCGGACGCCGTCGTCCGCCCCGCGCTGTACGGCTCCCAGGAGGCGCTGTGCATCGCCACCGGCGCCGACGACGGCACCCTCCACCTGTCGGTGCCCAACTACCTGGCCGAGGTGATCGACCCGGACACCGGGGCCGCGCTCGGCGACACCGGCGAGGGCGAACTCGCCCTCACCATGCTCGTCGACGGCATCAAGCCGCTGATCCGCTACCGCACCGGCGACGTCGTCCGGCTGACCCCCGCCGCGCCCGGCGCACCGCTGCCCGGCCCGGTCGTCGAGGTCGTCGGCCGGGCCGCCGACCGCATCCGGCTCGGCCGGGCGCTGCTGCACCCCGGCGAGCTGGAGGCCGCCATCCTCGACGGCGTCCACGGCTGCCTGGGCTACCAGGTGGTCGTCGACCGGGCCGCCGACGGCGGCGACGAGATCACCGTCCGGATGGACCTGCTGCCCGGCACCGCCGACCCGGCCGCCACCGCCGACGCCGTCGGCACGGCGCTGCGCGCCCGTACCGGCGCCACCGTCCGGGTCGTCGTCGAGAACGAGCTCGACCCCGTCACCCACACCGGCTCCTTCGTGAGCTGGAAGGCGGCCCGGGTGCTCGACCGGCGGACCGCACCCGACAGCGCGGTCGAGGCCGCCCGGCAGGTCGCGCACCGCTACGCGATCACCACCTGACCCGAAGGAACCCGCGATGACCGACCCGCGCCCGGCGCCGGCCGCGGTCCGTGTGACCACCCGGACGCGCCCGCTGCCCCCGGTGCCGATGCTGCCCGCCTACCGCGCCCTGGCCGGCCGCTTCGGCCCCGACCAGGCCTATCTGCTCGAATCCGCCGGAGGACCGCTGCGCGACCGGCGCTACCAGGTCGTCGGCTTCGGCGCCCTGCTGTCCGTCGCCGTCACCGACGGCGCCGTCCGCGTCGAGGGCGTGCCCGAACTGCGCGGCCCGCTGCTCGACCGGATCCGCCCGCTGCTCACCGAGGACGCCGACGGCACCGCCCGGCTGCGCGGCTTCGCCGACCTGTGGCCGCTGCTGCGCGCCCTCGGCGCGCTGTTCGACGCCGAGGGTTCGGCGACCCGGTTCCGGTTCGGTTTCCTCGGCTACTTCGGCTACGACACCGTGCGGTACGTGGAGGAGCTGCCGTACCTCATCGAGGAACGGTCCGACCTGCCCGACGTGCAACTCGTCCTGCACCAGGGCTGCGTGGTCCGCGACCTCGCGTCCGGCGAGACCGAGCTGCTGCTGCACTCCTCCGACGCCTGGCCCGACCTGGACGCCGACGAGGTCGCCACCCTCCTGGAGGAGTCCGGCACCACCCACCCCGAACCGGCCGCCGACACCTTCCCCGAGTCGACCGTCACCGACGACACCGACCCCGAGGCGTACCGCCGCGACGTCGAACGCTGTCTGGAGCACATCGCCGTCGGCGACATCTACCAGGTGCAGATCGGCCACGAGCTGACCATGCGTTCCACGGCCGACCCCGTGGACGTCTACCAGCGGCTGCGCCGCCGCAACGCCTCCCCGTACATGTACCTCGCGGGCATCGGCGGCCAGTGCGTCATCGGCGCCAGCCCCGAGCTGTTCGTCCGGGTCGAGGACGGCGACGTCACCATGCGGCCCATCGCGGGGACCCTGCCGCGCGACGGCGACGACGAGGCGGCGGCCCGGCGGCTCGGCTCCGACCCCAAGGAGATCGCCGAGCACACCATGCTCGTCGACCTGTGCCGCAACGACATCGGCCGGATCGCCGAGGCCGACTCCCTCGCCGTCCCCGACGAGTTCGTCGTCGAGAAGTACTCCCACGTCCTGCACCTGGTGTCGACCGTCGTCGGCCGCGCCGCGCCGGACACGGACGTCTTCGACGCGGTCGCCGCGCTGTTCCCGGCGGGCACCATGACCGGCACTCCCAAGATCCGCGCCATGGAGATCATCGAGTCCCTGGAACGCAGCCGCCGCGGCCTGTACGCCGGTGCGCTCGGCCTGATCGACGTCGGCGGCTACACCAACCTCGCGCTGTGCATCCGCACCCTGTTCCACCAGGACGGCGTCTACCGCACCCGCGCCTCGGCCGGGATCGTCGCCGACTCCGACCCGGCGAGCGAGTGGCGCGAGACGCTCGCCAAGATGAGCGCCGCCCACTGGGCGGTCACCGGAAAGGAGCTGCTGTGAACCCCCTGTCCGCCGGCGGTCCCGCCGCACGGCCGCGCGTCCTGGTGGTCGACGCCTTCGACAGCTTCGTCGACATCCTCCGCCAGTACCTGATGTCCGCCGGAGCCGAACCCGTCATGGTGCGCTCCAACGCGCTGCGCCTCGACGACGTCGGGACGATCGCCCCCGAAGGGATCCTGCTCGGCCCCGGCCCGGGCCACCCGGACGAGTCGGGACACGTCGAGATCGTCCGGGCGTTCGCCGGACGGCTGCCGCTGTTCGGCGTCTGCCTCGGCCACCAGGCCATCGGCCGCGCGTACGGGGCGAGCGTCGTCCCGGCCCGGCGGCTGATGCACGGCAAGTCCAGCGCCATCGAGCACGACGGCCGCGGCCTGTTCACCGGACTGCCCGCCGGCTTCTCGGCGACCCGCTACCACTCGCTGATCGTGCCCGAGGACACCGTCCCGGACTGCCTGGAGATCACCGCCAGGTCCGCCGGGGACGGCTATGTGATGGGGCTGCGGCACCGCACCCTGCCGATCGAGTCCGTGCAGTTCCACCCGGAGAGCTTCCGCACCGACCACGGCATGCGGATCGTCTCCCGATTCCTGGACGGCGTACGGGAGTTCTCCGCCGCGTCGGCCTACGTCAGGGCCGCCTGACCGGCGCCCCGGGGAAGACCGCACACGCCGAGATGCGTGACCGCCGCCGCGCGTGATGGGCTCGTCCGCGACGGCGGCGCACACGTACGGAGGCGTAGTGGACTACTGGAACGGCAGCGCGGAGACGATGCCCCGGGAGGAGCTGGAGCGGTGGCAGTGGCGCCGGTTGCGGCGCGCGCTCGACCACGCCCGGCAGAACTCCCCGTTCTGGGCCGCGCGGATCCCCGACGGCATCACGTCGATGGCCGACTACACCGAGCGGATGCCGCTGCTCCACAAGGCGGACCTGCTCGCCTCGCAGCAGGCGGCCCCGCCGTACGGCGACTGGCCCTCGCTCGACCCGGAGCTCGGCGTCCGCCACCACCAGACCAGCGGCACCAGCGGCAACCCGCCGGTGCGCACGTTCGACACCGAACGCGACTGGAAGTGGATCACCGACACCTTCTGCACCGCCCTGTACGCCAACGGCGTGCGCTCGCACCACAAGGCCCTGGTGTCCTTCGGCTACGGCCTGTTCGCCGGGTTCTGGGGCATGCACTACGCCCTGGAGCGGATGGGCTGCACCGTCGTCCCGGCCGGCGGCCTCGACTCGAAGACCGTGATCCGGCTGCTCGTCGACTACCGGATCGAGGTCCTCGGCCTCACCCCGAGCTATGCGATGCGGCTCATCGAGACCGCCACCGAGATGGGCGTCGACCTGGCCCGCGACGCCAACGTCAAGGTGATGCTGGCCGGGGCCGAGCCGCGCTCCGACTTCACGACCCGCACCATCGAGGAGGCGTTCGGCGCCCGCGTCTTCAACGCGGCGGGCACCACCGAGTTCGGCGCCGTCTTCATGTTCGAGTGCCCCTCGCGCCGGGGCGCCTGCCACATCAACGAGCCGACCGTCATCGAAGAGGTGCTGCACCCCGAGACCCGCGAGCCGGTCGGCTACGGCGAGGAGGGCGTCCGGGTCACCACCGGCCTGTACCGCGAGGGCATGCAGCTGTTCCGGCACTGGACCGAGGACATCGTCGTCAAGCGCCCGCACACCGACTGCGGCTGCGGCCGCACCTGGGACTTCCTCGACGGCGGCATCCTGCGCCGGTACGACGACATGCGCAAGATCCGCGGCGTCTCCGTCACCCCCGTGATGATCGAGGACGTGCTGCGCGGCTTCGCCGAGGTCAGCGAGTTCCGCTCGTCGATCCGCACGGTGCGCGGCCTCGACACCATCCACGTCCAGGCCGAGGCCGCCGGACTCACCGGCCCGGCCGCCGAGGAACTGTGCGCGCGCATCGCCGAGGAGTTCAAGCGCGAGATCGGCATCCGTCCCCAGGTGGAGCTCGCCGAACCCGGCAGCCTGCCCCGAACCAAATGGAAGGCGGCACGACTTCATGACGAACGACAGCTCGCTCACGCCTGAGCAGCGGGACGGTCTCCTGGAGACCTACCACGACCTGCTGGACCTGGCGGAGACCTGCCGGGTGCCCGCCGTGTCCGCCGCGCTGCGCGGCGCCCTCGCCGAACTCCGCGTCGCCCTCGACGGGCAGGGCGTGGAGCTGGAGGACTACTACCGGCCGCGGACCGCCCTCAGGCTGGCGCGCGCGGCCTGAGCACGCTGCGCCGCACCGTGCGGCGCACCACGCGGCGCGACCCGGCCCGTACGGCCGAAGGGGGGCGGACCGACCGGTCCGCCCCCCTTCGCACGCCCGCCGTCGGCTACTCCTTCGACGAGCCCTTCACCGCGTTCTCCAGCTGCGCGCCGGTGTACGCCTCCGCGTCACGGAAGTACTCCACCCGCAGGCTCTCCGGGCGGCGCACCCCGTTCTCCACCCGGTCCAGCTCGTACGCGTCGAGCAGCGCCTGGGCCTCGACGGTCGCCTCGGCGAACCGCTCGGTCACCCCCGCGCCCCGCCCCAGCACATCGTCCATGGCCCGGGTCATCACGTCCTGGACGCCCGCGAAGTCGCCGAACAGCGCGCCCCGGCACGGCGGCACGCCCTCGCCCTGGCCCTCGGTGTACGAGCCGAGCTGCTGGCTCGCCAGCCGGTGGTACGGGTGCGCCTCGAACCAGCCCTCGTCCTCCAGGAGCCGGTACGAGGAGCGGGTGACCGGGACGAAGCTGCTGGCGATGTGCCGGTCGGCCGCGTTGCGCGGGTTGTTGAGGAACTGCATGAACGCCAGCGCGCCGTCCTGGGTGACCTCGTCGAGGCCCTCGGCCAGCCACAGCGACGTACCGGCGATGATGTTGCCGCCGTACGGCTCGCCCTCCCGGCCCGGGAAGCGGTCGACGCTCATCTCGAAGCCGGCGTGCTCCGCCGCCATCTCCATGTAGTTGAGGTCGTTGGAGGAGGTCACCCGGATCGCCACGTCCTGATCGGCGAACGCCTTGATGTTGCCCTCCCAGTCCGGGATCTTCCCGGTGTAGAGGTAGTGGCCCTTGGTGTGCAGCGCACGCCACCACTCGGCCCAGCGGAGCATCTCCGGCGACGACAGGTCGAGCCGGGTCGCCCGGCCCGCGCGGCCGTTGGCGTTGTCCGCCAGCTCGCCGCCCTGCACCGCCAGCGCCTGCTGGAAGAACAGCCCGTGGTTGGCCCAGGTGACACCGTGCGAAGGACCGTCCTGGAGCGCCGCGACGGCCTCGCAGGCCGCCTCGATCTCGGCCCAGGTGGTGGGCAGCGCGGCGACCCCGGCCTTGTCCAGGATCGTCTTGTTGCCGTAGATCAGCATCGCGGTGACCACCGCGGGCATCGACGTGAGGTCGCCGTCCACCGAGTAGTACTCGCGCACCGCCGGGACGATGTCGTCGAGGACGACCGGCTCACCGAGGATCTCGGTGCGGCCCGCGATCGCCCGCTGCACCGAGGTGAACAGCGGCTTCCCGTCCGTACGGCGGGAGTCACGGGCGGCCTGCGTGACCGCGAAGTAGTACTCCGCGACGGCCGGCGGACGACCCTGCTCGGCGGCCTCGGCGATCTGCTGGGACAGCAGCCGGAAGTCGCGCCCCTCGATGTTGATCTCGTACTCGGGGTGCGCCTTCTCGAACTCCGCCCCCAGCGCGTGGAGCCGGTCCATGTAGCCGGGGAACGTCAGGTCGGCCACCCAGACGTCGATCACGGTCTTGGCGGTCATGCGGGGCCTCATCTCTCTCGTCGGACAGTCGGGGGTGCGGCGCGGCCGGGTCGTCAGGCCGCGACGGTCGCGGGTCGCAGCGTGCGCGCGAAGGCGCGGATGTCGCCGGTCAGCGCGGCCGGCTGCTCCAGCGCGGCGAAGTGCCCGCCCTGCTCGAACTCCGTCCAGTGCGTGAGCGTCGGGATGTCCCGGTCGGCCAGGCTGCGGATCGGCACGAAGATGTCGTCGGGGAAGACGGCCACGCCGACCGGCACGGTCAGCGGCGGCGGCACGGCGCCCGCGGCGGCGGCGCGCACACCGGCCGCGCCCTCGTAGTAGAACTGCGCGGACGAACCGCCGGTGGCGGTCAGCCAGTAGATGGTCACGTTGGCGAGCAGCCGGTCACGGTCCACGGCCTGCTCGGGCAGGGTCGTCGCGCCGGTCCAGTCGAGGAACTTCTCGACGATCCAGGCGAGCTGGCCGACCGGGGAGTCGGTGAGCCCGTACGCGAGGGTCTGCGGGCGAGTCTGCTGGAGCTTCATGTAGCCGGACAGCTCGGCGTCGAAGCGGCCCAGCTTGGCCAGTCGGCCCTGGTCGCGCTCGTCGAGCGCGGCGAGCTCCGCCGGGTCGCCGGACGGGAACGTCATCAGCATGTTCACGTGCACGCCGATGACGTGCTCGGGGTCGATCCGGCCGAGCTCCAGGGAGATCACCGCGCCGGCGTCGCCGCCCTGCGCCACGTACGCGTCGTAGCCCAGGCGCGCCATCAGCTCGGCCCAGGCACGGGCGATGCGCGGGGTGTCCCAGCCGGTCTGGCTCAGCGTCGAGAAGCCGTAGCCCGGGATCGACGGGATCACCAGGTGGAAGGCGTCCGCCGGGTCGCCGCCGTGCGCGCGGGGGTCGGTCAGCGGGCCGATGATGTCGAGGAACTCGGCGACCGAGCCCGGCCAGCCGTGGGTGAGCAGCAGCGGGGTGGCGTCCGGCTCGGGCGAGGTGATGTGCAGGTAGTGCACCCGGTCGCCGTCGATCTCGGTGACGAACTGCGGGTGGGCGTTGAGCTCCGCCTCCACCGCGCGCCAGTCGAACTCGGTGCGCCAGTAGTCCGCGAGCTCCTTGAGGTAGCCGAGCGGCACACCGCGGTCCCAGCCCACCTCGGGCAGCTCCTCCGGCCAGCGCGTCGCGTCGAGGCGGCGGTTGAGGTCGTCGAGCTGGGCCTGCGGGATGTCGATGCGGAAGGGATGCATGAGCGCTCCGGGTGAGGCTGACCGCCGTGGCGGGTCATCGGACGAGGGCAACGAGGGCGGGCTCGCCGACGGCGTGACCGGTTTCCGGTCACCTGGAGCGCCCCGCCGTATCGTCCGACGGCCCGGAATCCGCCCGCATCTTGAGGATTGCTCCACCTGCCCCCGGTCCGCCCGGCGGGCCCAGGAAGGCAGTCAGGAAGATGCGGCGGTCCGCCGCCCGCTGACAGCGTGAGCTCGCCGTGGCGCCGGCGCCTGGCGCACGGATCCAGGAAGGACACGGAGAAATGAACGTTTCCACCGCCCCCGCGGCCCTCGGCATCGCCGACTCCTTCGTCCGGGTCGCGCCGGACGGCGTGGCCGACGAGTTCCGCACTCTGGTGGACGCCCTGTGGGACGACGGCACGGCCGACGCCGGGGCCCTGGCCGCCGTGCCCTCCCTCGTCGCCGCCCTCGCCGAGGCCGGTGCCGACCGCAAGGGACACCTGGCCGTCCTGCTCGGCCTGCTGGCCGAGACGGAGTACCCGGACCTGGACGGTCCGCTCACCACCGCCGTACGCGCGCACCTCGACACCTACCTGGAGCTGCTCACCGGACCCGGCGTCGGCACCCCGCTCACCCTCGCCCTGCTCTACCTGCTCGGGCACTTCCCCGGCGACCGCGACCGGATCCTCGCGGCGGTCTCCGGCCTCGACGTCGAGGCGGAGGACCTGTCCCGGCTCGACCGCTCGCTGAGCACCCTCGACCTCGACGCCCCCGACCTCGGCCGGGTCTGGCCCTCGCCGTCGGCGTGGACGCTCAACGAGGACGAGCGCGCCTTCGACCAGAGCTGGATCAAGGACCTCGCCCCCGAACAGCTCGTGGCCAACTGGGAGAACGACAGCCGGACCGTCTTCGGCTGCACCGGCGCCCGCGCCTACTGGGCGGTCTGCAACGGCGACCCGCGCAACCTGCCGGCCGCGCCGGTCCCCGAGCGCCGCGAGGTGACCGCCCCGGTCGCCGACGCCACCCTGTTCGCCCCGCACCTCGGCGCGCTGCGCTGCCCCGCCTGCCAGGGCTCGCTCGCCGCGCACGACGGCGTCGCCCGCTGCGCCGACTGCCAGGCGCGCTACCCGGTCGCGGGCGGCATCCTCGACCTGACGGCGACCGCCGCCGACACCGCGGGCGACGGCGACGCCGCCGCCGACTTCCTGGAGAAGCTGTCCCGGGTGCCCAGCATGGGCCTGTTCTACGAGGCGGTGGCCCGCCCGGCGTTCCTGCGGGTCTCCGGCTCGGACTGGGGCGGCGCCGTCTCCCCGGCCGACGAGGACCGCTACATCGCCGAGCACGTCCGCCCCGTCGAGGGCCCGGTCCTCGACCTGGGCGCCGGGGCCGGCCGGTGGACCGCCGTCATCGCCGACACCGTCGGCGCCGAGCGGCTGATCGCCCTCGACGCGGCCCTGCCGATGCTCAACGTGCTGCGCGGCCGGCTGCCCGAGGTGCCCTCGGTGCTCGCCTCCGCCGCCGAACTCCCCTTCGAGGACGCCTCGCTGGGCGCGGTCGTCTGCTGGAACGCGCTCCAGGCGTTCTACGCCGACGCCGGTTCCGCGATCGCCGAGGTCAGCCGGGTGCTGCGGCCCGGCGGCAGCTTCACCCTGATGACCTTCCGGCGCTCCGACGACCCGGTCTACCGCTACTTCCAGACCGCCCACCGCTTCCCCCAGCACCAGGGCGGCCTGCAGCTCTTCGACCTCGACGACCTCAAGGGCTGGCTGGCCGACGCCGGTCTGACGATCCGTGCGGAGAGCGGCCCGGGGACGTTCGTGTTCCTGACGGCCGTCCGCGAGCACTGACCAGGGGACGAGGAAAGCCGACCATGAACCAGCACGACGTCCTGCCCACGGCGTTCGCCGCGCCCGGCACCCCGGCGTACGACGAGGCCACCGCCGTCTTCAACCTGGCCGCCCCGGCGCGGCCCGCCGCGGCCGTCACCGTCCGCACCGTCGACGAGGTCCGCGCCGCCGTGCGCGAGGCCGCGGGCGGGGACCTGCCGGTCCGCGTCCACACCACCGGGCACGCCGCCGGTTCCCGGCCCGCCGTCGACGGCGGGCTGCTGATCCGCACCCGGCTGACCGGCGGGGTCGTCGTCGACCCGGAGCGCCGGACCGCCCGGATCCCGGCCGGCACCACCTGGGGCGAGGTCGTCGCCGCGGCCGCGCCGTACGGGCTGACCGCCCCGCACGGCTCGGCCGGTCACGTCGGCGTCGTCGGCTACCTGCTCGGCGGCGGCGTCAGCTTCTACGGCCGGCACACCGGCCTCGCCGCCAACAGCGTCCGCGCGGTCGAACTCGTCACCGCCGACGGCACCCTGGTGCGCGCCGACGCGTCGAACGAGCCCGAACTGCTGTGGGCGCTGCGCGGCGGGGGCGGCGGCTTCGGTGTCGTCACCGCCGTCGAGATCGCGCTGTTCCCGGTGGCCCGGGTGGTCACCGGGGCCACCTACTGGCCCGCGGCACACGCCGCCCCGCTGCTCGCCGCCTGGCGGGACTGGGCGGCGACCGCGCCCCGCCGGGCGACGACCACGCTGCGCGTGATGAACCTGCCGCCGGTGCCCGGTGTGCCGCCGTTCCTCGCGGCCGGACCGGTGCTGTGCGTCGACGGCGCGGTGCTCGCCGGTGCGCCGGACGAGGTCGAGGAGGCGGAGCGGCGGGCGGCGGAACTCCTGGCGCCGCTGCGCGCGCTGGCCGAGCCGCTGATGGACACCTGGGCGGTCACCGACGCCGCCGGGGTGCTGGACGCCCACATGGACCCGGCCGACCCGGTCCCGTTCGTCGGCGACCACCTGCTGCTGCGGGAGCTGGGCGACGACACGATCGAGGCGTTCCTCGGCGCGGTCGGCCCCGGTTCGGGCTCGCCGCTGGTGGTGGCGACGCTGCGGCAGCTGGGCGGCGCGTTCGCGGACGCCGATCCGCGCGGCGGTGTGCTGAACCAGGTGGACGCGCCCTTCGCGTACATGGGTTCGGGTCCGCCGTTCGGCACGGTCACCCCGGCGGACCTGGAGCGCCACTGCTCGGTGGTGCGCGCGGCGCTGGACCCGTGGAACGCCGGGACCACCGTGCCCTCGCTGGTCGAGGGGGCGGACCGGCCGCAGGGCCACCTGGCCGCGGCCGAGGTGGCGGCGGTCGACCGGGTCAGGGCCCGGATCGATCCGCGGGGCCGGTTCGCGGGCGACATCGCGCCGGGTACGACCGCGGCGGGCTGAGCCGCCGGCAGGGACAGCGGCACAGCGCACGGCGAACGGCACGGACCCGGTGGGTCCGTGCCGTTCGCGCGTCCGCCGCCTGCTGGGGGGCTCCGCCGTACCGGGACATGCCGAGCCCCCGGCAATCGGCTGGCGGCCGACGTGCCGGGGGCTCCGGAGAGGATGCTCCGCGCGGGGCGGGACTGCTCGCGCGGGGCGGGACTACTTGAAGGAGACGATCTGGCCGCCGCCCTCGCCCGCGTCGCTGCCCAGGCCGACCTGGGTCTGGGTGACCTTGGCGTCGACCGTGCCCCACGGGGTGCGGTCGGCGCCGACGACGGCGGTGAAGGAGCTGTGGACCACGATCGTGGTGTTGATCTTGCCCTGGGCGTCCGAGACGACGTCCTTGGCGGTGGCCGCGTCACAGCCGTACTTGCCCGGCTCCACGAAGGTGCACTGGCCCAGGTGGAAGACCGTGTTCGGGGTCAGGCCGGAGGCGGTCACGGCGACCTGCTGGCCGTCCGCGAGGCCCGACGCCGGGGAGACCGCCACGACCGGCGCCGCGGCGGCGGCGGAGGCGGCGGGGGACACGGTGAGCGCGAGACCGGCGGCGACGGCGGTGGCGGCGACGACGCGGGTGGCGAGACCGAGCTTGTTCTTGGTGATCATTTCTTCTGACTCCATGTCATATGTGAGGGGAAAAGGACTTCGGGTGAGCCGGCGTGTTGCTTGTGGGGCCGCCTCGCCCTGTCCACATGGAAGACATTAGGAGAGCTTGATCATCGTCGGCATCTTCGAGGTTGCTTCACGCAACTCACTCGTTCGGGGGGCCAGAACGGCATTCTGCGAGATGCGGCGGCGGCACCCACCGGGGGACCCTCGGTGCGGGCGCGCGCGGGCCAGAGGCACATGAGACGCGGAAGCCCTCCTCCACACACGACGATGGGAAGAACAAGCACATGACTGCAGGCGGTGCTCCCAAGGCCGGGCGGAAGGAGTGGATCGGGCTGGGCATTCTCGCCCTTCCCACCCTGCTCGTGGCCCTTGACGTTTTCGTCCTCCTTCTCGCGCTGCCGCACCTGAGTGCGGACCTCGGCGCCAACAGCAACGAGCAGCTGTGGATCATGGACATCTACGGCTTCCTGGTCGCCGGTTTCCTGATCCCGATGGGCACCCTCGGCGACCGCATCGGCCGCCGCAAGCTGCTGCTCATCGGCGGCGCGGCCTTCGGCGGCGCCTCGCTGCTCGCCGCGTTCGCCACCAGCCCGGGCATGCTCATCGCCGCCCGCGTCCTGCTGGGCATCGCCGGTGCGGCCATCAGCCCGTCGACGCTCGCGCTGATCTCCACCATGTTCCAGGACGCCAAGCAGCGGGCCGCCGCCATCGGCATGTGGGCCAGCTGCTTCACCCTCGGCGCCATCATCGGCCCGATGCTCGGCGGCGTCATGCTCGAGCACTTCTGGTGGGGCTCGCTCTTCCTCCTCGGCGTCCCGGTCATGGTGCTGCTGCTGATCGCGGGCCCGAAGGTGCTGCCCGAGTCCGCCAACGCCGAGGCCGGCCGCATCGACCTGCCGAGCGTCGCCCTCAACCTGGGCACCACCCTGCCGGTCATCTACGGCATCAAGGACATGGCCCGCAACGGCTTCAGCCCGCTGTCCGCCGCCGCCGTCGTCGTCGGTGTCGTCCTCGGTGTGCTCTTCGTCCGCCGTCAGCTGGGCCTCGCGTCCCCGCTGCTCGACGTGAGCCTCTTCAAGCACGGCCGCTTCAGCGCCTCGCTGCTCGGCCTGCTCGCGTACAGCCTCATCGGCGGCACGGTCATGCTCCTGATGACCCAGTACTTCCAGGCCGCCCAGCGGATGACCCCGATCGAGTCCGGCCTCGGCCTGCTGCCCGGCATGGCCGCCGCGACCGTGGCCTTCATGGTCTGCCCGATCATCGCCCGCAAGATCCGCCCCGCGTACGTCATCGGCGCCGGGATCGTCGGTGTGGTCACGGTGCTGCTGATCTTCTCGCAGCTCGACGCCGAGACCGGTACCGCCACCCTGATCGCCGGCTTCGCCGTCTTCTCCTTCTGCGGCGCCCCGGTCGTCGCGCTCGGCACCAACATGGTCGTCGGCACCGTCCCGCCGGAGAAGGCCGGTTCGGCCGGCGCGCTCTCCCAGATCAGCAACGAGTTCGGCGCCGCCCTCGGCGTCGCCACGCTCGGCACCCTGGGTCTCACCGTCTACCGCAACTCGGTGGACACCACCGTCCCGGCGAACATCCCGGCCGACGCGGCCGAGGCCGCCCGCGACAGCGTCTCCGGCGCCTCGGCCGCCGCTCAGGGGCTGCCCCAGCAGCTCGCCGACGCCCTGATGGAGCCGGTCCGCACCGCCTTCACCGACGGCATCCACACCGTCGCGACGGTCAGCGCGATCCTCATCGCGGTGGCGGGCGCGTTCTTCGTGGTGAAGATGCGCCACATCCCGCCGATCGGCCAGGAGGACGCCCCGGCCGACGCCACGGCCTCCGACGAGCAGGCCCTGGCGGCCTGACCTTCCCGGTACGACGAGGACGCCCCCGCCCGGCAGCACCGGGTGGGGGCGTCGTCGTGTCTGCGGGGCGACGCCCCTACGCGCGCACGGTCCGGCGGACCCGGTGAATCAGCTCCTGCGCATCAGCGCCCACCACCGCCGAGCGCGCCAGAGTCCGCCAGACCCGGAGGTAGGTGGCCACCACGTCCGCGTCGTCCAGCCATGACTCCGAGTGCCAGTCCTCAGCGATCACGAGCCGCTCGTCGAGGACCCAGAACCCGCTCGCCGCCGGGATCCTCAGTGGCGCGGCGAGGGGGATCACCCCGAGCGCGACGGTGTCCATGCCGATGGTGGCGGCAAGCCGGTCCAGCTGGCCGGCGAGTACGGACGGAGGACACACCTGCGCGTGCAGGGCGGCCTCCCACACCAAGGCGTGGAAGCGCCGTCCGCTCCGGTACAGCCAGTCCTGTCGTCGGATTCGGGCCCGGACGGCGTCCTCCGTGTCCCGCTCGGTGCCCTGGAGCTCGGCGTAGCGCAGGAAGATGTGCCGCGCGTAGTCGGCTGTCTGGAGCATTCCGGGGATCACCGCCTCCTCCCAGGCGTGTATCACCCGGGCCTGCTCGACGGCCACGTTCCACGTGTCTTGCACCGGCCGGTGCCCGGCGGCGAGCTGGCGCCGCCAGGAACGGATGTGGGACTCGAATCCGCGGAGTCTGGTGGTGAGTTCCGGCAGGGTGTCCGGCTGCCCGACGCCTTCTGCCCACGCGCGGAGGTCTTCGCTCGTGGCGGTCTGTCGGCCGCCCTCCAGCTTGTACACCTTCGAGTGCGGCCAGCCGAGTTGTTCGGCCAGCCGAGTGCCCGTGAGCCGGCCGCCGGGCGCTGTCTGGCGGAGTTCCCGCAGGCGGATGCCGAGGGCTTCGCGCGCCCGCTGGAAGTCCGTGCTCACCGGCGGCCTGTGCTACTCGGCGCCGAGCTGCGCGGCGAACGCGTCGTACGGCACGGACACGGCCACGGCGGCGTCTCGGATCTGGACGTGGCGGAGCACTTCCGAGGGTTCGGTGATGATCTCGACGTCGTGGAAGACGTCATGGTCGTCGAAGCGGAGGACGGCGACGAGGCGGGAGTCGAAGACCCAGAAGTCCTCGGCGGGCAGCAGCGCGGCGTCCGCCTCCGCTCGCCACACGGCTCGGACGTCTTCGCCGGTGGCCGCGTTGCAGCGGGCGTAGGACAGCAGGAACCGCTGGCCTTCGCTCGGCGGGGAGTCGACCACCCGGACGCGCCCGACGTACTTCCCCGTCGCGGTCTGCGCGGAGATGTTCCGGCACCAGTCGCTGTCCAGGTCCATGGGCGCCGCACCGGTCTCCACGAACGTGGCGTACCCCTCGTCCTCCTCGTCGGAGGCGTACCTGCTCCGGGTCTCCAGGTGCCACGCGGAGTACTCGAAGTCGAAGAAGAGCTGCCCGAACTCCGCCGGGCTGATCAGCTTCGGCACGCGCTCCATCTCCTTCGGGGCGTGGTTGACGAGCAGCTCGCGCGGCACGACGACCGCCGCGTCGTCGGGGCCGAAGTGCCGGAGCCGGTCGAGGTCGTTCGGGTCCGTGAGCGGCCTGCCCTGCACGATGACCTCGCCACTGTCGACGTCCTCGTGAAGGGCCGGACAGCCGCCGTTCTTGCTGTCGGTTCCGGTGAAGCGCAGGCGACGCATGGTCGTTCCTCCCCTTGGCGAGACCGGTGTCCTGGTCAGCATGGACAGTCCCCGTGGGCCGCACCATGAGGTACCCGCCCCGCTGCGCGACCAGACGAGATCATCTCGCCCGACCCCGAGAACATTCGAGAACACGGTATCGCCCGCCTCACCAACCGGCTCCTAGCGTCGGCCACATGGCGACCCGCACACTCGGGAGCCGACCCTGCACCCACGGCCCGCAGCCGGACCCGGACTTCATGGCACCGCCAGCAGTGGGCCGCACCGCGCGAGGCCGACCGGACACCGGAGGAACAACCGATGACCACTGCCATCGCGGACCCTGCGGACCCGCGGGAAGCATTCCCGCTCGCGCCCGAGGGATCACGGGTCCTACCCGGCAGCGAACCGCCGAGCAACGCGGCGACCCGCCCGTGGGTCCTCCGGTTCGCCCGGACCCCCGATGCCACGCAGGCCATCGTGAGACCGCCGGCCGTCTACGACAGCGAATCGCAGATGTCCGTCGGTCTCCACGACGGCCCGCTCCCCTCCATGCAGACCCACACGCCCACCGTCCCGGACGGGAACATCACCAACCCGCCGCCGCTCGACGAGGGCCCGAAGGACTGACGCCCATGCCTGCCGTACTCGTGATCGCAGCGCGCGACGACTGGCCGACCGACCGCGTCGTCAAGGCCCTCACGGACGGTGGGGCGGAGGTGTTCCGCATGGACACCGCCGAGTTTCCGCAGGAACTCACCCTCGCCGGGCGCATCGACGCCCGGCGAGGGTGGACCGGCGGACTCACCACCCCTCGCCGAACCGTCGGCCTCGCGGACATCTCCGCCGTCTACTACCGCGCCCCGAACCCCTTCACCTTCCCCACCGCCATGTCCGGGCCCGAGCGCCGGTTCGCCGCCGCTCAGGCCCGCGCCGGCCTCGGCGGCATCATCACCGCGCTCGACTGCCGATGGGTCAACCACCCGGCCGCCATGTCCCGCGCCGAGTACAAGCCCCTCCAGCTCGCCACCGCGCGAGAGGCCGGACTGCCCATCCCGCCCACGCTCATCACGAACAGCCCCGACACCGTCCTCGCCTTCTGCGGCGACGTCGGCGGCGACGTCATCTGCAAACCGGTCGCCAGCCCCGTCGTCATCGAGGGCGACCAGCTCAAGACCGTGTACACCCGCCGCGTCACCGCGGGCGACCTCGACGACCTGCGCGGCATCGACACCACGGCGCACCTGTTCCAAGCGTGGGTGCCCAAGGCGCACGAGGTACGCCTCACCGTTGTGGGCGACCGTCTCTTCGCCGCCGAGGTCCACGCGGGCAGCGAGGCCGCCCACACGGACTGGCGCAGCGACTACGCATCGCTCACCTACCGGCCCTGCACCACACCGGCCGGGATCGCCGAGGGCGTGCGACGCTACATGCGCGCCATCGAGCTGCGCTTCGCCGCCATGGACTTCATCGTCAGCCCTGACGGCACCTGGACGTTCCTGGAGGCGAATCCCTGCGGCCAGTGGGACTGGATCCAGCACGCCACCGGTCTCGACATCGCTCAGGCCATCGCCGACGAACTGAACGGAGTCCCCGCATGAGCGCCCCGCCCCTCGACCAGGCGCGCCCCTACATGACGGCGCTCGCCGACGAACTCGCCGCGGCCGGAGCGATCCGAACGGGCCCGTGGGCCGCGGCGTTCGGGCACGTGCCACGACACCTGTTCGTGCCGCGCTGGTTCGCGCCGGAGACCGACCACAAGGGCATCACCGTGTGGCGGGAGCATCACGGCGCGGCCACCGCCGACGCCCTCGCCGCCGTCTACCGCGACCAGACGCTCGTGACCGCCCTCGACCCCGACACCGCCGAGCAGGTCGACGACACCGCGTGGACCGGCATTCCCACCTCGTCCAGCACCCTGCCCAGCCTCATGGCCGGAATGCTCGAAGACCTCAGCGTCGAGGACGGACATCGCGTCCTCGAGATCGGCACCGGCACCGGCTACAACGCCGCGTTGCTCAGCGCCCGCCTCGGCGGCCACCTCGTGCACTCCGTCGACATCGACCCTGCCCTCGTCGACCAGGCGCAGCGCGCTCTCTCTTCCGTCGGCTTCACGCCTCAGCTCACGACCGGCGACGGAACCCGGACCTCTTCCCCGGTAGGCCGCTTCGACCGGATCATCGCCACGTGCTCGGTGCCGTCCATCCCGGCCGCCTGGATCGAGCAGAGCAGGCCCGGCACGATCCTGGTCGCCGACGTCGCCCTCGGCATCGAGGGCGGACTCGTCCGCCTGGAGGTCGACGCGCGGGGCCGCGCCCTCGGCCGCTTCACGACCAACGCCGGGCGCTTCATGGCCGCGCGCGGCGAGGCACGGACCTACCCCGCGCCGCAGCGCCCCGAGCGCGCCGCCGAAACGGGTACCCGGCCGTCGACGGTCACCGCCGACGACATCCGCGGCAACTACGCCTTCCGTCTGCTGCTCGCGCTCCGTCTGCCGAAGGCGGAAACCGTCTACCACGTCGACGACGCCGGAGCCATGTCGCTACAGATCCAGACGGCCGACGGATCGTGGGCCCGTACCCCCCTCGCCGGGCAGCGGTCCGAAACGGTCACCTATGGCGGCGAAGCCGAGCTCTGGGCCACGGTCGAGGACACCTGGCGTTGGTGGAACGACGCCGCCCGCCCCACGCACGACAGCTTCGGGTACGCCCGCGAGGCAGCCGGACACGCGTACGTCTGGCACCTCCCGGACGGCACCCGATGGAACCTCCCCACCACCTAGCAGCCCGTACGACGACGCCCCCGCCCGGCAGCACCGGGTGGGGGCGTCTCGTCGTACGCGGGGAGCGTTGCGTCAGCGCAGCTCGATCCCGGTGTGCCGGCCGAGCGCGGCGAGGAACTCGCCCCGCGACAGCGCGGCCGCGACCAGCTCGATGTCGTCGGCCATGTACCGGTCCACGCCGAGCGTGGGCACCAGCGAGCGCACCGCGTCGTACGTCGCCTGCGACGCCGGGCTGAGGTCCTCGAACCGGCGCGAGACGTCCACGGCCTGGGCGGCGGCGAGGAACTCCACCGCGAGGATGCGGTTGTTGTTGCCCAGCACCCGGCGGCTGTTGCGGGCGGCGATCAGACCCATGCTGACGACGTCCTGGTTGTCGCCGTTGGACGGCACGGACTGGGTGGACGCGGGGCCGATGGTGCGGTTCTCGGCGACGAGGGCGGTGGCGGGGTACTGCGCGCCCGCGAAGCCACAGTTCAGGCCCGGATCGGCGGCCACCAGGAACTCCGGCAGGCCGTAGCTGAGGTGACGGTTCAGCAGACGGTTCAGCTGGCGCTCCGCCAGGACGCCGAGCTGGGTCAGGGCGATCGTCACGAAGTCCATGGCGAACGCGATCGGCTGGCCGTGGAAGTTCGCGCCGTGGAAGATCTCCTGCCCCTCGAAGAACAGCGGGTTGTCGTTCGCCGAGTTGAGCTCGATCTCCAGCTTGTCCTGCGCGTGGTACAGGGTGTCGCGCACCGCGCCGAGGATCTGCGGGACGGCCCGCAGCGTGTACGCCTTCTGCAGGTAGGTGTCGGTGCGCTGGACCTGCGCGCCGTCCTTCTTCACGTCCTGCACCTGGCGCCGCAGTTCCGCGTGGTCGGCGATCAGCTTGCTGCCCGCGAGCAGCGTCCGCATGTTGGCGGCGGAGTCGATCTGGCCGCGGTGCGGCCGGGCGACGTCGTGGCCCTCGGCGAGGAACGGGCTGGCGGATCCGCGCAGCACGTCGTTGATCAGCGCGGAGACCAGTTCCGCCTGGCGGGTCTGGGCGTAGGCGCGCTCCACCACCAGCGAACCGAGACCGGTCATCGCCGAGGTGCCGTTGATCAGCGCGAGGCCCTCCTTGAAGCGCAGCTGGAGCGGCTCGATGCCCTCCTCGCGCAGCACCGCGGCGGTCTCCACCCGGCGCCCGTCGCGCAGCACGTAGCCCTCACCGATCAGCGTGCTCGCGATGTGCGAGAGCGGCACCAGGTCACCACTGGCACCGAGCGAGCCGATCTCGGGGATGGCGGGGACGATGCCCCGGTTCAGGTAGAGGGCGAGACGCTCCAGGATCTCCGGACGGACCGCGGAGTGTCCCTTGGCGAGCGTGTTCAGCCGGGCCGCCACGATCGCCCGCGCCTCGTCCTCGGCGAATATCGGTCCCACGCCCGAGCTGTGGCTGCGCACCAGGTTGGTCTGCAGCTCGACTTCCTTCGACTTGTCGATCTGCATGTAGATCATCTCGCCGTAACCGGTGGTCACGCCGTAGATGGGGATGTTCTGCCCGGCCAGGTCCTCCAGCATGGCGCGGCTGCGCTCGGTCTTCGCGACCGACTCGGGGGCGACGGCGGCCGGCGTCCCTTCCTCGGCGACGCGCCGGACCGCGTCGATGGTGAGGGTCTGGCCGTCGAAGGAGACGGGCACGGTGGAGGTCTCGACGGTGGTCAACGCTTCACTCCAGGCGTAGATGGGTGCGGGAAGTGCGGGAAGGTGCGGGAACGTGCGGGGCGGGGAAGGGCCGGGGTCACCGGTCAGCTCAGGGCGTCCTCGGCGGCGAGCGCGCGAATGGTGCGGCGCAGCAGCTTGCCCGTCGGATTGCGGGGCAGCCGGGCGACGAAGGTGACGTCCTCCGGCACCTTGTACCAGGTCAGCGACGAGCGGCAGGCGTCGAGCAGTTCGTCACGCAGCGCCTGTGCGGCCGTCTCGTCCCGAGCATGCCGCAGAACCGCGTAGGCGCGCAGCACGGAGATGCCGGAGTCGCGCCGCACCGCGCACACGGCCGCCTCCTCGACGGCCGGATGCGCCATCAGACGGTCCTCGATCTCCGTCGGGTGGACGTTGATCCCGCCCACGATCTCGACGTCGTCGAGCCGCCCGTACACCCGCACGAAGCCGTCGGCGTCCATCGTCGCGGCGTCGCTGGTCGTCCACCAGGTGTCGGCGGAGAGCCGCACCGGCGCGTCGGCACCGCTCGGGACGCCCAGACCGATGGTGGGGCCCGACACCTCCAGGCGGCCCTCGACGTCCGGCGGGACCGGGGCGCCCGTGTCGTCGACGACCCGCAGCCGGTAGGGCGCGACCGCCCGGCCGAGGGTGAACTCGCGCATCCCGCCGGGGCCGTTGGCCAGGACGGCATGACCGATCTCCGTCGTCCCGTAGACGTTCAGGAGCCGAGGGCCGAGCACACCGCGCAGCTCGTTCTCCAGCGACTCGGGCAGCACCTCGCCCGCGACCACGGCCACCCGCAGCCGGGCGAGGACCCGCCGGGCGTCCGGGTGACCGAGCATGTGGGCGAAGAAGGTGGGCTGGCTGTAGAAGACGGTCACGCCGTACTTCTCCAGCACGGCCAGCGAGTCGCCAGGCGCGAGCCGCCGCGGCGTGAGCACCGTGGCGCCACCGGTCAGCAGCGGGAAGAACAGGGAGTTGCCGAGGCCGTACGCGAAGTTCATCCGCGGCACCGAGTAGCTGACGTCGTCCGCGGTGACGCCGACCGCCGCACCCGCCGCCGCGGTCAGGATCTCCGGGTCGCCGTGCGTGTGGAAGCAGAGCTTCGGGCCGCCGGTCGTGCCGGAGGTGAACGCGGCGAAGGCGGGCGTGTCGTCCGTCACCCGCGCGTACGGCGGCACCGGGCCGTCGCCGCGCAGCGCGTGCGGAGTGAGCACGGGACCTTCGAACAGCTCAGCGAACTCGGGAGCGGACACCACGGCCATGGGCCGGGCGATCGCGGCGGCCCGGCCCATCTCGTCCGGATGGAACATGGAGTTGACCGGGACGGCCACGGCGCCGATGCGCAGCGCGCCCAGGAAGGCGTGGACGAAGTCGATGCCGTCGGGAAGGACGATGAGGATGCGCGAGCCCCGGCCGAGACCCTGCGTGGCGAACGCGGCGGCGGCCCGCTCCGCGCCGGTGAGCACGTCCTCGAAGCGGTACACGCTCTCGTCCACGTAGTACGCGGGGCGCTCCAGCCAGCCCCGGGACAGCGCCGTGTCCGCCAGACGTGCGACGAAGTTGGTCATCGGCAGACTCCTTCGATCTCCACCAGCAGGTCGGGACGGCAGACGTCGACGTTGAAGTAGGCGATGTCCGCCCCGGGCCGGAACGCCTCCGCGCACCGGGCGCGTACGGCGGGCAGGTGCTCCGCGTCGCGGACGTAGACCTTGACGCAGTCGAGGTCGGTCAGCCGGAATCCGCCCGGCAGGCCGTGTCCGCCGAGGTTCTCGGCCCCGATCAGGGCCTCGATGTTCGCGAGCGTGGTGGCGCACTGACGCTCGATGTCGTCGAGGTGGACGGTGTCGTCACCGATGATGCTGGCCGTGCCGGACACGTACAGGACGGGCCGGGCCCCGGCGCCGGGCTCCAGGTACGTGGCCCGGGCGAAGCTCGGCGACTTCGGGCCGTACTGGGTCGGATACCGGTGGGCCGGGGTCTGCCGCGGGTTCTCCAGGTGCCGGGCCCGGCCGGTGCGGCAGGCCAGGAAGTACAGGTCGATGCCGGGGCGCAGGGCCCCGATACCGGTCGCCGCGGGCATGCCGGGGATCCGGTCGGCCCACGCCTCGAAGACCTCGGCGCGGCCCACGCAGAAGTCCCGGTAGTTCTCCATGCCCTCGGCATTGGGGCCGGTGATGGCTCCGACGAGGTTCCACATCCGCAGCAGCTCGGTGTAGCCGAGCCGCCACATCAGCGAGAACGCCGCTTCGTACACCGCGCGAACGGTGTCCCGGTAGACGCCCTGCTCGTCGATGCGCACCGCGCAGAAGAAGTGCTCCCCGTCCTCCGCGTACACCAGATCCCCGGCCCGGCCGGAACGCACCGGCCGGTCGGTGGTCCACACCTCGGTGATCCGCTCGGCGGCCGGTTCGGCCATGGAGATCCGGACCAGCGGGGCGCCGTGGTGCAGCAGCGGCGGCCGGCCGCTCTGCCCGTAGGTGACCCGGCCGAGCACCTGGCGACCGGCGACGCGTTCCCGCTCGTCGTCGCCGGGTGTCACGAAGAGGCAGTCCAGCGCGGCCGTCAGGGGCGGCGCGCCGGGATGGCTGACTGTCACGATGTCCTTTCCGCCGCGACGGACGCGGCAGGGGCGGTGTCGAAGAAGGTCACCGGGTGGGCGGCTGCCACGGCAGGTCCCGGCCGGCGAAGCCGTCGGCGTCGACCCACAGCGCGCGCAGTCCGCGCAGCGCGGCGGTCGGACGGTAGGACGGGCTGCCGAGCGCGAACCGGGGCGCGCGCACCCGCTGCGCGAAGCGCACCAGTACGGTCGTGGCCACCAGCCGGGCCCACGGCGCGCCGGGGCAGGCGTGCGCCCCGGCGGCGAAGGCCAGGTGCGGCGAGGCCCCGTCCGGGGCGAAGACGTCGGGGCTGGCGGAGCTCGCCGGGTCACGGTGGGCCGCCGCGAGCAGCAGCACCATGACGGTGCCGCGCGGCACCGTCGTACCGTCCAGGTCGAGGTCCGCTCCGGCGGTGCGCCGGACGAACTGGACCGGCGGGTCGAGCCGGAGCGTCTCCTCCACCAGGTGCCGGGCGTGGCCCGGGTCGCGGCGCAGGGTGTCGGTCTCGTGCGGGGCCCGCAGCAGGGCGAGCACGCCGGCCGAGACCAGGGCGGCGGTGGGCTCGTAGCCGGACGTGAACAGGGTCTGGCCGACCGCCGCGGCCTCGGCGTCGGTGAGGCGCTCGCCGTGCTCGTCCGGCCGGATCAGCAGCGACAGCACGTCGTCGCCGTGGCCGTGGCGACGCCGGTCGCGCACGGCTTCGGCGAAGTACGCGGCGAGTTCGGCGTCCGCCTGGCGGTTCCGTTCGGCCGCGTCCGCCACGGCGCCGGGGTTCGCCATGCCGCCGCGGTCCGCGACGCCCAGGTGGTCCGGTGCCGGGGTGAGCGCCATCGCCCGCCGGTGCAGCCACGGCGCGTCCGCGGCCGGGAGGCCCAGCAGGTGGGAGAGGACGGCCAGCGGCACCGGATGGGCGAGATCGCTGACCACGTCGAGCCGGCCGCGGGCCGCCACCGAGTCGAGCCGGTCGTCGACCAGGCGGCCGACGAGCGGGGCGAGGGCCGGTCCGTCCCACGCCGAGGCCGCCCGGTCGAGGCCACGGCGCAGCCGGACCGAGGCGGCCGGGCAGCCGTCGGCGCCGGCCGCCGTGGTGTCCGCCGCCCGCAGCGCGGCCCCGCAGTGCGCGCGCGAGGAGAGGACGACGGTGGCGTCGTCCAGCCACACCGGCCCGGCCGCCCGGATGCGGTGCAACAAGGGGTAGGGGTCGGCGCGGGCGGCACCGTCGAGGAAGCGCAGGACGAGTTCACGGGCCCCGTCCGGACCGTCTTCGGCGCCGGACAAGGGGCGTGCCGCCGATCGAACGCTTTCCATCGCACAGCCTTTCTGCGTCTGGTTGCGTCGGCAGGATGTGCGGTGCGGCCCGCGCTCGTCCACGGCGAGTTGCACAAGCGTTCAGGGGTTGCACCGGCCCGCGAAGACTTCGCCAAGTCCGCTTGTCACGCACCCCGGAACGCTCGTGGGATGGCCGCGGACGGCCGCAGGACACGCGTGAGGGGACAGCTACACATGGCAGAGGAACTCGTCGTCGGGAAGCCGGGCACGCGGACCGCGGACCGGCGGTCCGGTGCGGCCGACACGGCCGGTGCGGCCGGGGCAGCCGCCCCGCCCGGAGCCGACGCGCGGCGCACCCGGGCGCTCGCGCTCCTGCTGATCGGTCCCTTCCTCTCGCTGTTCGACCAGTTCTGCGTCAATCTCGCGGCCCCGTCCATCAACGAGTCGTTCCGGCTCACGCCGTTCGAGTTCCAGGCGGTGGTCGGGGGGTACGGACTCGTCTACGGGCTCGGCCTGATCACCGGCGGCCGGCTCGGCGACCTGTTCGGCAGGCGGCGGGTGTACCGGGCGGGCATCGCCGCCTTCGCGCTGACGACGCTGGCCTGTGCGCTGGCCTGGTCGCCCGAGTCACTGATCGCGGCCCGGCTCGCCCAGGGCGCGGCGGCGGCCGTGCTCCAGCCGCAGGTCCTGGCCCTGATCCGGGCCCAGTTCCCGCCCGCGGAGCAGCAGAAGGCGCTGTCCTGGTTCGCCGTGTCGATGAGTCTGGGCATGGTGGCGGGGCAGATCCTCGGCGGGGCCCTGCCGACGTGGGACCTGTTCGGCCTCGGCTGGCGTCCGGTCTTCCTCATCGCCGTGCCGCTGTGCCTCGCGGTGTACGTGCTGCTGCCCAAGGTGCTGGAGGCCGACCGGCCCGCGCTCGGCGGGCAGGGCGCCGACGTCGCGGGCGCCGTGCTCAGCGCGGTCTCGGTGGCGTGCGTGCTGCTGCCGCTCGCCGCGGTCCGGGAGTGGTCCTTCCTGCCCGGCGGCCTTGCCGTGTGCGTGGTGGGCTGTCTGCTGGCGGCCGGGTTCGTGCGGTACCAGCGGGCCCGGATCCGGGCCGGGCGCCTCGCCCTGCTGCCGGTGGACCTGTTCGCCGTGCCCGTCTTCGTCCACGGCGTCCTGCTGAACTTCCTGCTGTACATGGCCAGCGTGCCGTTCGCCGTCGTCCTCGCCCTCTACCTGCAGGACGAGGCGGGTCTGAGCCCGGCCGGGGCGGGCCTCGCGTTCACCCCCGCGGCCGTGGCCATCGCCGTCGGCTCGCGGATCGCCGTACGGCTGCGCACCCGCTTCGGCGACGGCGTGCTGGTGCTGTCCGCCGCGCTGATCGCACTCGGCCTCGCCGCGGCACCGGCCGCCACCGCACTGGACGGTGGCGCCTCGCTGGCGCTGGTCCTGGTGGGGATGGCGGTCTACGGACTGGGCAACGGCATGATCGTCCCGCTGCTCACCGGCACCGTGATGAGCCGGGTGCCGCCCAGGGACGCCGGAGCCGGAGCGGGCGTCCTCGCCACGACCCAGCAGCTGGCCGCGGCGCTCGGCATCGCCGTCGTCGGGATCGTGCTCTACCCGCCGTCCGACGGGTCCCCGCTGCGGTACACCCCGGCGATGGTCGCCGAGGTCGGCATCGCGGTGCTCGCCGTGCTCATGGCGGCCCGCCTGGTCGCGGTCGCGCGGCAGCGGGCGTCCTGACCGACGGGCGTCCGGGCGGCGGGAGGAACACGGCGGCGGACCCCGGCGGAACACGGCGGCGGACCCCGGCGGAACACGGCGGAGCGGGCCCCGTCCGGCGTCCCCCGCCCCGTCAGGCGTCCCCCGCCTCCGCCCTGAACCACAGCCCCGCCTTGAACCACGCCTCCGCCGTCCGGATCCGGGCCTCCGTCTCGGCCCGGTCCGCGCCGGTGATGACGAACGCGGCCAGGAAGTCCCCGGAGTGCGCGGCGTCCTGGACGGTGTCGCCGACCTCCGCGTACGTCGTGTACTTCACGACGCCCTCCGGCAGCGTCGCCGGGTCGGGCAGCGAGGCGAGGACACCGGGCCGCTTGGTGAAGAGCAGCTGTCCGGCCAGCCGCTCCGGGTCGGCGCGCTCGCCGGTCGGGGCGGGCAGGCCGAGCTGGCGGCGGACCGGGTACTCCATCGGGTCGAAGCCGAACAGCGCCCGCTGGACGTCGCGGACGCCCGCGCCGCCGGCCCGGGACGCCGCCTCGCACAGCACCAGTTCGCCGTCGGTGGTGTGGAACACCTCGATGTGGAAGGCGAAGTGCTCCGGGCCGCCGAACGCCGCCAGGATCCGCTCGCCGAACGCGACGAGCCGCCGCGCCAGCGGGTCGGCGGTGTCGAGCGCGATGTCGACCCGCCCCTTGCGGTCCCGGAAGTCGGCCAGCGCGTACTGGTACTGCGACGGCCACATCGTCGCGATCCGGCCGTCCAGGACGGTGCCGTCGATGTGGCACATGGAGCCCTCGACGAACGTCTCGGCCAGCCACTCCGGCTCGCCGTCGGGGCGCAGCAGCTCCGCGTCCCGCGCCCAGTCGGCGAGCTCCTCGCGGGTGCGCAGCACGGACACGCCGACGGACAGCACCCCCAGGCGGGGCTTGACCACGACCGGCAGGCCGTGGGTGTCGGCGAAGGCGTCGAGCTCGGCGGCCGAGCGCAGCAGCACATGGGTGGCGACCGGGATCCCGGCGGCCGTGGCGAGCTTCTTCATCTCCCACTTGTCGCGGTAGACGAGGGCCGACGCGGGCCGCTGGCCCGGCAGTCCGAAACGCTCGCGCAGCGCCGCCGCGCGCAGCACGTCGAACTCCTGGCAGGCCACGACGTCGGTGACGCCGAACTCCTCGATGAGCTCGGCGGCCCGCCGCTCCACGTGGGCGCCGGTGTCGTAGTCGGTGAGCACCTCGGCGTGCAGGTAGGGGGCCTCGGTGGGCAGTTCCTCGCCGAACAGGGCGAGCTGTTCGGCCGAGCCCAGCAGGACGATCTTCTCCCCGTGGTCGGCGAGCCACCGCTCGTACGGGTTGGCGCGCAGCGAGCCGCGGTGCAGGACGAGCGTGGTCATGCGGAGGTCCCTTCGTTCCAGATGCTGACGTAGCGTTCGCCGGTGTCCGGCAGGATCACGACGATGGTGCGGCCCGCGTAGGCGGGGTCCCGGGCGAGCCGGAGCGCGCCGTGCACGGCGGCGCCCGCCGACACCCCGGCGAACACGGCCTGTTCCTTGGTGAGCGCCCGGGAGGTGGCGAGCGCGTCGTCGTCGGAGCAGGTCAGCACCCGGTCGATGAGCTCGATGTCGGTGGCGGGGGAGACGAAGCCGCCGTTCAGACCGGGGATCCGGTGGCTGCCCCCGTACCCCTGGGAGAGCACCGGCGAGCCCGCCGGCTCCACCGCGACGATCTCCACGGACGGGGAGCGCTCGCGCAGGAAGCGTCCGGCGCCGGTCAGGGTGCCGCCGGTGCCGATCCCGGCGACCAGGACGTCGACCCGGCCGCCGGTGTCCGCCCAGATCTCGGGGCCGGTGGACTCGTAGTGGGCGCGCACGTTGTCGGGGTTCTCGTGCTGGCGCATGTACCAGGAGCCGGGTGTGGCGGCCTCGATCTCCTCGGCCTTGGCGATGGCCGCGGGGAATCCGTCGGCGCTGGGCGTCCGGACCACTTCGGCGCCGAGCGCGGCCAGCAGTCCGACCCGCTCCGGGGTGGCGCTGTCGGGCAGCACGACGAGGCAGCGGTAGCCGCGCACGGCGCACAGGGCGGCGAGCGCGATCCCGGTGTTGCCGGAGGTCGACTCGATCACCGTGCCGCCGGGCGGGAGATCGCCGCGCTGCTCGGCGCCGTGCAGCATGGCGAGCGCGGCCCGGTCCTTGCTGCTGGCGAACGGGTTCGCGGACTCGATCTTGGCGAGCACCTCGGTGCCGGGCGCGGCGTCCGGGACGGCGAGGCGGACCAGCGGGGTGTTGCCGATGAGTTCTTCGATCCGGGCGGCGACGCGCCGCCCGGGGGGTGCGATGAGGAGGTCGGTGGTCACCAGAGGGCTCCAGTGGGGGAGGGGGGAGGGGGAAGGTCGGGGGGACGGGTCACCAGGAACCCGCCGAGGCGAGGGCCCGTACGGGGTCGGTGGCGGTACCGGCCGACGGGCGGGCGGTGCGGGGGGCGGTGCGGGGCGCGCCGCCGGGCGGCGCGTCGGAGCCGGGCGGCGCGTCGGAGTCGAGCGGGGCGCCGGGGCCGGGCGGGGTGTCCGGTACGGCCCGGGGGCCCGGCGCCGGGCGGACCACGGAGCGCGCCGCGTACACCCGGGCGCCCGGCGGCAGGTCCTCGGTGACGGTGGCCATCGCCCCGATCAGGGCGTGGTCGCCGATCGTCACGGGACCGAGCACGGTCGCGTTCGCGCCGAGGATCACGCCGTCGCCGATCACCGGGTGGCGGCGGGCGCCCGGCGGGCGCTGGTTGTCGGCCCACCAGCCCACCGCGCCGAGCGTCACCTGCTGGTAGATCGTCACGTCGTCGCCGACGACGGCGGTCTGACCGATCACCACGGCCGCGCCGTGGTCGATGAACACCCGGCGGCCGAGCACCGTGCCGGGATGGATCTCCACCCCGGTCCGGCGCCGGGAGATCCGGGAGATCGTCCGGGCGGTGGTGCGCAGACCTCGGTGGTAGAGCCGGTGGGACACCCGGTGGGCCCACACGGCGGACAGGCCGGTGTGGCCGAGCGCCTCGCGGCGGCTGGTGAGGGACGGGTCCCGGGCGACGACGACGGAGAGGTCCTCGGCCAGGGTCCGCAGCAGTCCCAGTTCCTCGGGCATGCGGTCGACTCCTTTCGGCGCGGCCCGCGCTCAGGCGGCCAGGGCCTGGGCCGCCTGGGCGGCCGGCTCGACGTCGATCCGGATGTCCTCGCGGACCAGCCGCTCGCACAGTTCGACCGCGCTGTCGGTGTCGGTGGCCGTGACCACCACACTGCCGAGCCGGTCCCAGTTGTCGCGCAGCGGCCGTACGGTGTCCCCGGCGGCCACGTTGACCTGCGCGGCCAGCACGTCGGGCCGGGCCCGGACCGCCTCGACGCCCGCGACGGCCGTCACGGTGCCCGGCTCGCGCAGCACCGCGCGCATCACGGCGGCGCCCTTCGGCTCGGGGGAGGCGGCGAGCGGCTCGACCAGGCCGAGCGGCCAGGCCGCGCCGTATCCGATCATGTCGATGCCGTACGCGGCCTCGACCAGCTCCACGATGTTGTCGCCGCCCAGCCGGTTGTGCGACTCGATGACGAGGGGGCCGCGCGAGGAGAGCCGGATCTCGGTGTGGCTGGGGCCGTCGGTGACGCCCATCGCGGTCAGGAAGTCCTCGACCGCGCCGGTCAGCGCCGCGTGGTCGGTGGTGTCGAGGCGCGCGGGCACCGCGTGGCCGAGCTCGGCGAAGTGCCGCTCGCTGGTCAGCTTCTCGGTGACGGCGACGACGACGTGGCGGCCCGCGAAGCTCAGCGCCTCGACGCTGAACTCGGGCCCGTCGATGTACGACTCCATCAGGAAGCCGTCGACGGTGAACATGGTGGAGCCGCGGTCGGTGCGGCCGCCGTCCATCTCCTGGATCCGCGCCCACACCCGGTCCAGGTCCGCCGGGTTCTCGGCGCGCAGCAGCCCGAAGCCCGCGGTGGTGGACACCGGCTTCAGGATGAACGGGAAGCCCGCCCGCTCGCCGAACGAGTCCAGCGACTCGCGGCCCGTCACCAGCTCGGCGAGCGGCGTCGGCAGTCCGCTCTCGGCGAGGTGACGGCGCATCAGCGACTTGTCGCGCATCCGGCGGCTGACCTCGTAGCGGCGTCCGTCGGTCAGCCCGAACAGGTCGCCGAGGCGGCCCGCCGGGTTCACCCCGGGCTCGGTCAGCGACACCACGGCGTCCACGCCGTACACGGCGCGGGCGGCCTCGGCGAACGGCCGGACGGTGTCCCAGTCGGTGTAGTCGACGACCAGGAGCACGTCGGCGGCGCGGGTCTGGTACTCGGTGACCTTGTCCGGGTGCTGGATCAGCACGGTCGTGACGCCGAGCGCCACGTAACGCTCCAGATGGGCGTCGACGCCGCCGATCAGGAGCACCGTCTTGCGGCCGGTCGGCGCGGTGGGGACGGGCGCGGGGGAGGTCTGGTCGGGGGAGGTCTGCTCGGTGGAGCTCATCTGTGGGTTCCCTTCGGGGCGGCCAGGGCGGTCTCGCGGACGTCGGCGCGCAGCAGCTCGCGGACCCGGGCGATCCGGTCGGCGGCCTCGGCGGGCGACTCGGCGTCGACGACGACATAGCCGTGGCGCGTGAACGAGTTGGTGGTGGGCGGCAGTTCGTCCCCGGCGGCGTGGGGGAAGTGCAGCGTCTGTACGTAGGGCAGGGCGCGGATCGCGTCGAGTCCGGAGACCGACCGCAGTTCGCCCGCGGGCAGCAGGAAGAAGCCGACGGACGCGGTGTGCTTCGGCCGCGGCGGCACGACGGGCTCCCCGGCCAGGGTCCGGAAGATCGCCGCCTCGATGTCGTAGTCGGACGCGGTCTCGATCAGCAGCGGGATGCGGTCGCCGCCCAGCCGGGTCTGCGACTCGACGACGCGCGGGCCCCGGTCGGTGAGGATGATCTCGGTGTGCGCCGGGCCGAAGCGGTAGCCGGCCAGGTCGAGCAGGCCGATGACGACCGCGTGGATCGCGCCGCGCTCGGCGTCGCCGAGCGGCGCCGGGTGGACGTGCGCGGTCTCCACGAAGTACGGGGCGCCGGTGGTGTGCTTGGCGGTGATGCCGATGACGTGGTGCACCCCGTCGGCGGAGAGCGTCTCCACACTGAACTCGGGGCCCTGGAGGTACTCCTCGACCAGGTACGGCCCGGGCAGCGCGGCCTCGGTGACCCGCCGGGTCCACTCGTCGAGGTCGGCGGCGTCGCGGATCAGCGCGACCCCCCGGCTGCCGGAGGCGCGGGCGGGCTTGACCACCACCGGCAGCGGCAGCCCGGCGACCGCGCCGGGCACCTCGTCGGCGGTCGCCACGGACACCGCGCGCACCGCCGAAAGGCCGTGCTCGGCGAGCAGTCCGCGCATCGCGGCCTTGTCGTTGAGCAGGCCGATGGCGGCCGCCGGGTTGGGCGAGACGCCGAGCGCCTCCGCCTCGGCGTAGGCCGGCGGCATCGACTCCTCCGCACCCAGGTGCAGCACGTGGCCGATGCCGTGCACGCGGACCGTCGCGGCGATGAGGGTACGCAGCCCCTCCTCGTCGGAGAAGTCGGTGAGCAGCAGTTCCTGGGCGTGCTCGGCGACCTCGTCGAGGTACTCCCGCTCACGCAGCGAGGGGTCCCAGATCGCCCAGACCTCGAAGCCCGCCTCGGCGGCCTTGCGGACGAACTGGCTGTAGGGCATCACCATCAGCAGCCGCTTGGATGCGCCGGTGGAGGTCATGTCGGGGTGCTCCGTTCTGGTACGGATCGGTGGCTCGACGGGGGTCCGCCGCCGCCCGAAGGGCCGCCGGGGGGAGGCGACTTCACGAAGATGCGCCGAGGGGCGGCGGCCGTCTTCCGGGTCGGGGGCGGGTGGGTATCGTGGGGTCAGTCGTCGGAACGGACCTCGGTCGGGAGTGCCGTTCGGTGCGGTGTGAGGTGTGCCGGTCGGTGGTCGTCGGGGGGATGACCACCGGCCGGATCTCCTGCGGTCGGGTCTGGATCGGGTTGTGGCTCAGGCTCTGGATCGGTTCGGCCGGGGTCGGCCGGGGTCAGGCGTCGGACCGGTGGAACCGGGTCAGGACGCGGGCGCCCTGCACCGAGAGCACCCGGCCCAGCGCCTCGTCGTCGTTGAGATCGCCGCTGTCCAGCGTGACCAGGGCGCGTTCGGCGCCGCGTGCGCCGAGTTCGGCGAGCGCGGAGGTGAGCAGCGCGAGACCGATGCCGAGCCCGCGGAACGCGGGGGCGACGGCCACGGACAGGATGCGGCCCTCCCCGTCGGAGGCGTGCGCCAGCACATGACCGGCAGGCCGGCCCGCGATCTCGAGCAGCAGCGTCACCCCGTCGTCGGCCCACAGCCGCCGCAGGGCGGTGCCGAAGGCCGTGGCGTCCACGGTCTTGGGCCCCTTGGTCATGCTGCGCAGATGCAGCGCGTGCAGGGTCTCGATGTCGTCGGGCCCGGCCTGCCGCAGCGTCCCGTCGTCGGGCAGCAGCGGCGGCAGCACCGGCTGCCGCAGATCGATGTCGTACTGGCCCGAGCTGGCGCCGCGCACGAATCCGGCCTCCACCAGCACCGTCGGCACCGCCACGTCACCGCGCAGCACCCGGCCGACACTCAGCCGGTACGGTGCGCCGCGCTCCGCGGCGAGTTCGTCGGCGCGGTCGAGCACCAGGCACAGCAGGGTGCGGGCCGCGCTCTCGCCGTGCCGGCCGGGCAGTGCGGTCAGCGACGCGTCGATGGTGTCGCCGCGCGGGGTGAGGGCCGCCCAGGCGAGCACCTCGTCGCCGGGGCCGGTCAGGCACCAGCTGTTCTCCTCGTAGCCGGGCAGGCCGGTCTCGCGGAGCACGTCGTCGCGGGTGCAGGTGGACACCCCGGTGATCTGCTCCTCGTAGGACCGCACCAGGCGGACCAGGCTGTCCAGCGGGACGTCGGCCGGCCGCTTCACGGCGAGCTGTCCGTTCGGGGTCATGGATCGGGCCCCCTTCCTGGGGGGATCGGGTCCGGCGGTCGGGCCGGAGTGCGTTCGGTGGCGGGCGCCGGGTCGGCGGCGCCCGCGGCGGCCGGGTCAGACGAGCGTGGGCAGCGCCTCCCCGGGGAGCGGCGCGGTGGCGCGGAACCAGGCGACGGTGCGGGCCAGGCCCTCCGTCAGCGGGGTCCGCGGGGCCCAGCCGAGTTCCCGGCGGGCGGCCGAGATGTCGGGACGACGCTGCCGCGGGTCGTCCTCGGGGCGGGGCAGGAAGGTCAGTGGGCTGGCCGAACCGCACACCTCGCGGACGGCCAGGGCGAGTTCCCGGACGGTCACCTCCTCGGGATTGCCGAGGTTCACCGGACCGGGCACGCCGGTCTCCAGGGCCGTGGTCAGCCCGGCCACCAGGTCGTCGACGTAGCACAGGGAGCGGGTCTGGGTGCCGTCACCGGTGACGGTCAGCGGCAGTCCGGCCAGCGCCTGGGTGACGAAGGCGGGCACCGCCCTCCCGTCGTCGGCGCGCATCCGCGGACCGTAGGTGTTGAAGATCCGCACGATCGTGGTGCGGACGCCGTAGGTGCGTCGGTAGGCCATGGTGAGCGCCTCGCCGAAACGCTTCGCCTCGTCGTAAACGGAGCGCGGGCCCACCGGGTTCACATGGCCCCAGTAGCTCTCGGGCTGCGGGTGCACCTGCGGGTCGCCGTACACCTCGGAGGTCGACGTCAGCAGGAACGCGGCCCGGTCGCGGCGGGCGAGTTCGAGGGCGTTGCGGGTGCCGTACGAGCCGACGAGCAGCGTTTCGACCGGAAGCCGCAGGTAGTCGCGGGGTGAGGCGGGGGAGGCGAGGTGGTACACCGCGTCGACCCGACCGGATATCTCCAGCCCCTGGGTCACGTCCTGGTGCACATAGGAGAAACGCGGGTGGTCGAGCAGGTGCGCGATGTTCTCGGCGCGGCCGGTGGACAGGTCGTCCACGCACACCACCCGGTGCCCCTGCGTCAGGAGCCGTTCGCACAGGTGCGATCCGACGAATCCGGCGCCTCCGGTGACCACTGCTCGCACGGTCTTCCCCTTCTGATGAGTGTCTCGTTGTCCGCTTGTGCCCCGCGCGGTCCGGATCACGGGCCGCGTGGTGCGGATCACGGCCCCCGTGGTCCGGCCGCGGCGGCCGTCAGGACGGTCGCGGGCAGTGCGGCGAGGTCGGGGAGCAGACCGGCGGACGTCAGGGTGTGCCGGGTGCCGTCGCCGGCCGGGGTGAACCCGGCGGCCGTGAACAGGTCACGGGCCGGGGTGTTGCGGTCGGTGGCCACGATCCGGCCGCCGAGCCCGGTGAGCCGCGCGGGGTCGCCGTCGGCGCCGTCGCGCAGGGCGGCGACCAGGAACGGCAGCGCCGCGTCCAGCCCGATCACCCGGCAGCTCAGCGCGAAGGCCGTCACCTCGCCGCCGCGCACCAGGCAGGCTCCGGTCATGCCGTAGTCGGCGAACCGGTCGGAGACGTGCGCCACGTGCAGCCGGGTGTCCGGCTCGGTGAGCAGCCCGCGCAGCTCCGGCGCGGTGGTGCGCCAGGCCGTGGTGGTGAACTGGTTGGTCCGGTTGAACAGTTCGGCCACCCGGTCCAGGTCCTCGTCGGCGGCCCTGGCCACCCGGACCTCGACGTTCAGGGACCGCAGGAACGCGTCCCGGTCCGTGCCCGCGCCCAGTTCCTCGCGGCGCAGCATCGCCCGGGTCGTGTCGGTCCGCCGCCCGGCCTCCCGGGTGCGGCGGCCCGATTCCAGCTCGGGGCTGCTGAGCAGCAGTTCGCGGAAGCCGTGCACGGGTCCTTCGGCGATCCGCAGTCCGGGCAGCGCGGCCGCGACCTCGGCCCGCTCGACCGGGTTGTCGTCCAGGAACAGCACCTGCTCCGGGGCGAAACCGAGCCGGGCGCACAGGTCGGCGATGTTCGCGGACTTCGCCCGCCAGTCGATCCGGTGCAGCACGAAGTCGTCGGGCCGCAGCAGCGGACCGCCGGCTCCCTGCCACACGCCGAGCGTGGCGTGCTCGTCGCCCTTGCTGCAGGTCGCCAGGAGCACCCCGCGGCTCTTCAGGACGGACAGCGCCTGGTGCAGTCCGACGTGCGTCCACCGGCTGGTGGCGTCGCCGTCGAGCCAGCCGAAGCCGTCGTCGGCGGCGATGCCCGGCCACAGGGTGCCGTCCAGGTCGGTGACGACCAGTTTGATCCGGCCGGTGCCCCGGTGGGCGCGCAGACAGGCCAGGTACTCGCCGGCCAGCGCGCGGCCGAGCGCCGGGAGCTGGTGGGGCCGTTCGTCGGACGGGTCGACGGAGCCGCCGTGGTGCCCGAACGGGAAGACCAGGTCGTCGAGGAGCGCGGCCGCGCCGTGCCGGGCGACCAGCCGCTCCTCGTCCACGACCATCAGCTGGGGGTGGCGCCGCACCAGCCGGTCGATGTGCGCGTTCAGTTCGGCGACGACCCGGCGCAGCCCGTACTCCTCGGCGAAGTCGAAGCGGCCGAACGGCGACAGCGCGGGCGGGCCGACGTTGTGGACCAGCCCCAGCGAGCCGTCGAGGGCGTCGGCGAGCGCCCGTACGCCGATGGTCAGCGCGTTCTTCATCAGCGCCAGGGTCCGGGCCCGCTCCTCGTCGTCGGTGCGGTGGGCGCCGTCGAACAGGGCGGTGAGGAACGGCTGGACGGCCGGCTGGTAGACGGTCACGTCGGGGCGGACCCGGGCCACCGTACGGGCCAGCTCGGCCGAACCGGCCGGCCACTGGTGGGTGGTGCGCACGTCGAGGCCGAGGTCGCGGCCGAGGGCGTGCAGCGGTTCCTCGGTGAACTGGGTGACACAGCCGCCGATCAGCAGCACCCGCACCGGCTCGCCGGTGCCGTCGGCGGCCGCGGCGGCCGTCGTCAGCCGCTGCGGCAGCCCGTAGTGCGTGGCCGGCCAGGACCCGGCGGCGTGGTCGGCCGGGTCCTGGCCGGAGCTCTCCGGCCGGTCGGCCAGCGAGGCGCGCAGCTCGGCCGTCTCGTCGGTGCCGTCGGGCACCACCAGATGCCGGGCCAGCAGCGCCCGCAGCACGGCCGGGGCGGCCCCGGCGTCCGGCGCGGCGGCGGCGAACGCGGCCGCGTCGAACGGCCCGGCGGACAGCGCCCGCAGCGGACCTTCCCAGGCGGCGTCCAGCACGAGCCGCTGCTGGCGCGGGCCGTGCGAAAGCAGAATTCCGGAATCCAGGACGACCGTGGAAAGGAATGCGCTCATGCGGAATTCACGAGGATCCACAGCGATTCTCCTTTCGTTTCGGCCGACTGGATTCCGGATGCCCGGACGGGGGAAGTCCCGGCATGGTTCCGGATGCTACGCGCCGTCCCGGCAGGCGCGTTCTCCGAGAATGCTGAGTGAGTTCGACCCGCGCGGAAGACAGCACGGAACGAGATGCGCCGGAGCACCGCCGCGCGGGACGCTACCTGACCGAGCCCGAAGCTCACGGGCAGGTGCAAGGGGGTACGGGCATGCACGGCGGCGTCATCGAGGCACGGCGGGGGACCACGTCCCCGTACGGTCCGACGGGCCTGGCGGGCCGCCCCCCGGGGCCGCGCCCCGCGGTGGAGACGACCGTCGCCGGACTGGTCGACGCCCTTCTGCACAGCCGTACGGAATTGCTCACCGCACTTACCCGGGTGGCCACCGCACAGGCCGCGACGGACGAAGTCTTCCGGTCGATGCGGGCGCTCTCCGGCGCCCCCTGGGAGCTGCTCCGGAATTCGCCCCGGCGACTCGGCAGACTCGCGACCTTCCTGCCGTCGAACAACCTGCTCTATTCCTATGTGCTGTTCGGCGTGATCCCCTCGCTCTACACCGACGAGGTCCGCATCCGGCCCTCGGCGCGGGTCGCCGCCGCCGCCATGGCCGTCCACGAGATCCTCGGCCCGCACCTGCGCGGCCTGGGCGGCGGACGCATCGTCATGGCCCCCACCTCGCAGCGCGAGTTCCTCGCCGACTGCGCCCGCTCCGACGCCGTCGTCTTCACCGGCCAGCCCGACAACGGCGAGGCAGTCGCCGCCCGGCTGCCCGGCGACGCGCTGCTGCTCACCTTCGGCTCCGGCCCCAACCCGCTGGTCATCGGCCCCGAGGCCGACGTCGACGCCGCCTGCCGCACCGTGCTCGACGCCCGCCTGTACAACTCGGGCCAGGACTGTCTGTGCACCGACATCGTCTTCGTGCACCGCTCGCTCGCCCCCGCGCTGGTGCCGCGGCTCGCCGACGCGCTCGCGGGCATCGAGGTCGGCGACCGCCGCGACCCGGCCACCCGGGTCGCGCCGCTGGTCTATCCGGACGCGGTCGAGGAGGCGGCGGGCTTCCTCGCCGCGCACCGCGACTTTGTCGTCCGCGGCGGCCGGGTCGACCTCGCCCGGCACACCGTCGAACCCACCCTGCTGCACCTGCCCTGGCAGGAGTCGTTCCACCCGCCGGAGTTCTTCTCGCCGGTCGTCCTCACCATGGCGTACGACGACCCCGGGCAGCTGGTCCGCTGGCTGCACTCCGCCGAGGAGACCGCCCGCGGCATGTACGTGTCGGTGTTCGGCGAACCGGCGCTCGCCGGTGCGTCCCGGATCGCGACCAGCGTGGTCTGCGAGGAGCGCATCACCTTCGACGCCGAGGACGGCAACCGGCCGTTCGGCGGCTACGGCCCGCGCGCGGGCGCCGTCCGCCGCGGCGGCCCCGCCACCGGCCGCCCCCTGCTGCTTTCCGCCGAGGCCGGCCGCGGGACCCGGGCGTGAGGACACCCCCGGCCGCTCCGCCCACGGCCCAGGCGGCCTCGGCCGCCCCCGTGGCGGCGCGCCCGGTCGTCCTCGACCCCCCGGTCGTCCGCGGGCGGTCCGCCGGGGACCCGCCCCCGGCGCCGGTCACCGGCGCCCGCAGGCTGGTCGCCGACCCGGCGGCGGTCGACGCGGTCGCCGCCGCGCTCGGCGCCCTGCACGGCCCCGACGGGCCCGGCACGGCACCGGTGGTGCTCGCCGCCACCGACTACTGCGTCCATGCCGCCGACGCCTTCGCCGCCCGCTGCGACGACCCCGCCCGACGCCTTCGCCCCTCGGACTCCGTCGCCCTCGAACCCTCGGGACTGCTCCAGGGGTTCACCGCGCTGACCGGCTGGCAGGGCCCCGGCTACGTGGTCGCCGACCCCGAGGGCGACGGCACCACCGCGCTGCGCTTCGCCCGCGGCCTGGTCGAGTCCGGCCGGACCCCGGCCGCCTACCTCTGCGAGGTGCTGCGGCGCGCCGACACCGGCGCGTTCTGGGCCGTCGCCACCCGCCTCCACCGGGGCACCGGCCCCGCCGCCGCCGAACTCGCCGAACCCGCCGCCGAGCGGCCCGCGCCGGACCCGGCGCACCGCGCCGCCCGCCGCACCACCGGCCTCGACCCGGCCACCCGAGCCCGCAGCGCCGTCCTGCGCGCCTACACCCGCCACACCCGCACACGTACCCGTACGCACGAACCCGCCGAGGAGCAGCAGCCGTGAGCGCGACCACCGAGACCCACCCCTGGGACGTCGTCGCCGGCACCCTCGCGGACGCCGGATGCGACCTCGTCGTCGGTCTGCCGTCCGACGAGCCCGGCCTGATGGACGCGGCCGGGGCCGTACCCGGGCTGACCGTCGTCGGCGTCCGCGACCAGCGGGCGGGCGCCTGCGCCGCCATCGGCCACGCCGCCGTCACCGGCCGGCCCGCCGTCCTCGCCGTCAACTCCGGCCCGAGCTTCGCCAACGCGCTCACCGGCCTGCTCGAAGCGTCCTCGCTGGGCGCCCCGGTCGTCGTCGTCACTACCCGGGTGCCCGCCCTCGGCATCGGCCGCGGCGGCTTCCAGCACACCGACCAGGCCGCCATGGCCGCCCCGCTGGCCAAGTGGACGTTCCTGGTCGAGGACCCGCGCCAGCTGACCTGGGCGCTGCGCCGGGCCGTCCACCTCGCCGTCAACGGCGCCCCCGGCGTGGTCCTGATCGAGATCGCCGACGAGGTGCTGCGCGCCCCGGCGCCCGAGCGCCGCCCCGCCCCGCCGGTGCGCCGCCTGCGGTTCGCCGCCGACGCGGAGGAGGTCCGCCGGGCCGCCGCACTGCTGGCCGCCGCGCGGCTCCCGGTGGTCGTCGCGGGCGGCGGCTGCAAGCCCGCGGGCGCCGGGCCCGCCGTCCGGCGGCTCGCCGAACTGCTCGGCGCGCCGGTGTTCACCACCGCCGCCGGGCGGGGCGTCATCGACGAGGAACACCCGCTCGCCTGCGGCCTGGTGGGCCTCTACACCACGCCCCCGGCGGACCGGCTGCTCGCCGACGCCGACGTCGTCCTCGCGATCGGCTCCCGCCTGGAGGAGACCGCCCGGATGGGCTGGGACGGGCTCGACGACAAGACGCTCGTCCACGTCGACGTGGACCCGGCGGTGTTCCTCACCGCCCTGGAGCCCGAGGTGGCCCTGCTCGGCGACGCCGCCGTGGTCGCGGGCCAGCTCGCCGACGCCCTCGCCGAACCGGCCGCCCAGGCCCCGGCGGCCACCGGCCGGGCCGCCCGTACGGCCGCCGTCGCCGCCGTGCGCGACGGGATGCGCGCCCGGCACACCCCCGCCGCCGGACCCGGCCTGACCGTGTCCGACGCGCTGCGGATGCTCCAGGAGTCGGTGCGCAGGGACGCCACCCTGGTCCAGGAGAACGGGCTGCACGACATGTGGGGCTACCACTGCCCGGTGGTGTCCGTCGGCGACGGCGCCCGGGTCATCACGCCCGGCGAACAGACCATGGTCGGCTTCGGGCTCCCCGCGGCCGTCGGCGCGGCCGTCGCCGATCCCGCCCGCAGGACCGTCCTCGTCTGCGGCGACGGCGCCTTCGAGATGGGCCTCGCCGCGCTGCCCACCGCCGTCGAACGGGGCCTCGGCCTCACCGTCCTGGTCCTCGACAACGGCGGGTACGGCTGGCCCCGCTTCGTCCGCGCGGAAGAAGGGGCGCCGGACGCGCTCACCCGCTTCGCCGCCCCCTCGCACACCGACGCCGCCGTCCGCGCCCTGGGCGGCGACGCCGTGCGGTGCACGACGGCCGCGGAACTCGCCGCCGCGCTCGACGGCGCCGCCAAGGCCCACGCCGAGGGCCGCACCACCGTCATCACGGTGCCGGTCCACGACACCGACGTCCCGGTGGGCGTCCGCCGGGTCTTCGCGGACCCGACGGCCCCCGAGCACCCGGCCGCGACGGCCCCGCCCACGGGCGCCGCCGCATGACCGGCGCCCGGCACCCCGGGCCATCCGCCACGCCCGCCACGCCCGCCACGCCCGCCATGTCCGTCCCCCGCCTCACCGTCGACGGCGAAGCCGTCCCGCCGCGCCTGCTCACCCGGCTCGTCGAGACCACCGCGCGCGGGCTCGAAGCCGCCGGGGCGGGCCCCGGCCGGGCCGTCTCGCTCGGCGCCGACCACCCGCTGACCGCCGTCGTCGCCGCGCTCGCCGCCGAGACCGTCGGCGCCCCGCTGCTCCTCGACGGCGCCGCCCCCGCCCGGCACATCGCCCCGGCGGCGGTCGTCCGCGCCACCGGCTCCGGGCGGCCCGTGATCGCCCCCGGCGCCGCCCGGCCGCTCGACGTGCCCGACCGGGCCGCCGCCGTGTTCTGGACCTCCGGCAGCTCCGGCGACCCCAAGGCGGTGGCCGTGTCCGCCGCCGCGCTCGACCACCAGGGACGGGCCACCGCCGCCCGGATGCGGGTCACCGACGCCGACCGGCTGCTGCTCCCGCTGCCGCTGCGGCACGCCTACGGCTACAGCGTGCTGCGGGTGTGGCGGGCCACCGGCGCCCACCTGTACGCGGAGTCCGGCTTCCACCTGCGCACCACCCTGGCCCGGATCGCCGGCCACGGCATCACCTCGCTCGACGGGGTGCCGACCATGTACCGGATGCTCGCCGCCGAGGCCGCCCGCGACCCCGACGCCGCCCGGCTGCTCGCGGGCCTGCGCATCCGCGGCTGCGGCGGCGACGTGCTGACCCCCGCCCTGTACGACGACTTCCTCGCCGTCACCGGCGCGCCCCTGCACGACGGTTACGGCCTCAGCGAGGCGGGCCCGAACGTCGCCCTCAACGCCCCGGGCGACCTGCGCCCCGGCACCGTCGGGCGGCTCCTGGACGGCGTCCGGGTCCGGCTCGGCGGCGCCGCCCGGGAGATCCTGATCGCGAGCCCGAGCCTGATGCTCGGCTACCTCGACCCGGCCACCGGCGGCCTCGACCGCACCGCGTTCACCGCCGACGGCCTGCTCCGCACCGGCGACACCGGCGACGTCACCGCCGACGGCTGGCTCAGCGTCCGCGGCCGGATCAAGGAAGTGCTCGTGGTGCACGGCGAGACCGTCGCCCCCACGGTCGTCGAGGACGCGGTACGGGCCGCCGCCGGGGTCCTCGACGCGGCGGTCGTCGGCGTCCGGGGCGGCGACCGCACCGAACGCGGCGACACCGTCTGGGCGTTCGTGGAGAGCGCGGACCCCGACCACCGGGCGGTCGCCGCCCGGGTCGCCGAGGCGTGCCGCCGCACCCTGCCGCCGCACGCCAGGCCCCGTACCGTCAGGGTGCTCGCCACCCTGCCGCGCACCGCCAGCGGCAAGCCCGACCGGGTCCGGCTGCGCGCCCTGGCCACCGCCCCCGCCCCGGCGACGGCCGCCGCGTGACACCCGCCCGCCGCCCCGCCGCCACCCGCCCCGAGGAGGCCCGATGAACGCCGTCGCCCTGGCCGGGACCGGGCTCGTCAGCCCGCTCGGACCCACCCCGGACGCGTTCTGGCGCGGCCTGCTGACCGGCCGCCGGGCCTTCGGCGAACTGCGCGGCCTGCCCGGCGACTTCCGCAGCCGGGTGGTGTCCGGGGTGGCCGCCGAGGACTGCGCCGCCCCGCCCGGCCGCCGCAAGGAGACCCTCGCGACGACCGCCGCCCGGCAGGCCCTCGACGCGGCCGGACTGCCGCGCCTGCCCGTCGGCTCGCTGCTCGTGATCGTGTCGCAGGCGCCGACGCTCACCGACCCCGCCGCCGACCCCGCCGCCGAACGCGACGGCGACTTCGCGGGCCCGCGCCCCGGGGCACTGCTCGCCGCCGTCGGCGCCGACCGCGCCGCCACCACCGTCGTCCACCTGTCGCACGCCTGCGCCTCCGCGGCCTTCGCCGCCTCCTTCGCCCGCGACTGGCTGCTGTCCGGACTGAGCGGCACCGCCCTGGTCGTCGGGGCCAGCGCGCTCAACCGGTACGAGTACGCCAGCATGGACGTCGTCAAGACGCTCAGCCCGCGCGGCGCACGGCCTTTCGACGCCGAACGCGACGGCATCACCGTCGGCGAGGGCGGCGGGGCGTTCGTCCTGGAGACGGCGGCGTCCGCCCGGGCCCGCTGCCACCGCCCCGAGGCGTGGCTCTCCGGCGCGGCCTGCCTGGTCGACACCTCGCAGGCGGTCGCCTCCGCGCCCGACGCGATCCGCGCCTGCATGCGGGCCGCGCTCGACGACGCGGGCACCGGCCGGGTCGACTACGTCCACGCCCACGCCACCGGCACCGTGCAGGGCGACGCCGCCGAGGCCGAGGCCGTCGCCGCGCTCGCCCACGAACTCGGCGCCACCGCCCCGCTGCCGATGAGCTCCCACAAGGGCGCGGTCGGCCACCTGCTGCACGCCTCGGCGTTCCCCGGCCTGGTGGCCGCCGCGGGCTTCCTGCGCGAGGCCCGCGTCCCCGGCACCCCAGGGCTGCGCCGCCGCGCCCCGCTGCCCGACGGCGTGATCGCCGTCGCGGAGCCGTACCGGGTCGGCACCGCCGAGCACGTCCTGGTCAACAGCTTCGGCTTCAGCGGCAACAACGCCGCCCTGGTGCTGTCCGCCGTCGGCCGCTGAACCACCGACCGTCCGAGGAGGACCCATGACCGTCACCGTCGTCACCCCGACCAAGGGACGGCCACAGCTGCTGGTCCGGGCGCTGCGTTCGGTCGCCGCCCAGGAAGGGCTGACCGCCGCCCACGTGGTCATCGGCGACGACTGCCCCTGGCTCGCCGACCCCGCGCACCGGGCGGACCTGGCGGCCCGGTTCCCGCACGCCCGGTTCGTCAACATCGGGCCGGACGACGACCGCCGCCCGCCCCACACGTACCTGCCGGCCCGCCTCTCCCACCTGCGCAACCTCGGCATCGCCCTGGCCCGTACGCCCTACGTCGCCCACCTCGACGACGACAACGCCTACGCCCCCAGCCATCTGCGGTCCCTGGTCGACCTGCTCGAAGCGGACCCCGACGCCGGGGTCGCGCACAGCTGGCGGCGGCTGCGCACCGCCGACGGCGCCGACTACGTGCCGGACGGCGAGGACCCCTGGCACCCGATCCCGCGCCAGCGGGCGGCGTCCTACCGGTCGCTGGCCGGGCACGGCGTCTTCGTGCCCGGCTCGCCCGTGGTCCGCGACCGGATGCGGGTGGTCGACGGCCGGATGCTGAGCCGGGTCGACACCAACGAACTGCTGGTGCGCCGCGAGACGCACGCGCGGATCCCGTTCCCCACCGCGTTCACGGTGTGGCAGCGGATCCTGGAGACCACCGAGGACATGGCGTTCTGCCAGGAGCTGCTGCGGCAGGGCGTCGGCACGGTGTGCAGCGAACGGGCCACCGTGGACTACTACATGGGCGGCTTCTCCAACGCGGCCGCGCTCGTCTGAGAACAATCGTCCGAGAACAATCGATCCGAGAGCTCCCGTCGCGCGGGTGTCAGAGCAGCCGGGCGAGCCGGTCCACGGCCCGGGCGTCCAGCTCGTGCACCCGCCCGGCCCGCTCCCGGCACAGCCGGAGGTTCTCCCGCGACCAGGAGCGGCCCAGCAGGAAGACCAGCCGGGCCAGTTCGGCGTACCCGTCGGACGCGGCGTGCAGCAGCTCGGCGGCCTCCGCCGCGACCACGGCCTCCCGGCCGCCCCTGGCCCGCTGGTCCAGGTCCTGGCCGAGGACCGCGGCGAGCAGCTGGCGGTCGCCCGCGACCTGCCGCTGGAGCGGCCCCGACACCCGCATCCGCAGCACCGACGAGCGGCTCGGATGCTCCGCGAGACCGGCCAGGACGTCGGGCAGGGTCCGCAGCCCGGCCAGGCCCTCGTCCGGCGAGGCGGGTTCGGTCATGTTGCGCACCGACCCGGCGAGCAGCGCGTGCCGCTCGTCCTGCCAGCCGTCGTGGGCCGCGCCGGTGTCCCACACCAGCACCGGCGCCCCGGCCAGACCGCGGCGCAGCTCGTCGAGCGGGACGGTGCCCCGGTTGTCGGTGAAGCCGCTGTTCCTGCGGGTGTTGCGGTCGGCGGCCAGGGCCGTGTCGGGGCCGAGCCGGTGGACCAGGAAGGTGTGCGGGTAGCCGGACCACGGCACCCGGTAGAACTCGCTGTGCCGCAGCCCCGACAGGTCGGGCGACACCGGGACGGCGTGCCCGCGGGCCAGCTCGCGCGCCACCAGGTCGAGGGCGCGGCCGGGATCGAGGGGTGAGGTCTCCCAGCGCGCGGTGACGCCCCGCTGGAAGCGCGGCGCTTCGTACGCGGTGTCCAGGCCGCCGTACAGGGTGAGGAGTTCGCCGTCCTCGGTGCGCTCGACGGCGAAGTTCACCGGCTGCGCGAGCGCCCGGGCGGTGTCGCGGAACCCGACGGCGTACAGGCTGTCGCGCAGACAGTGCACCCAGCAGGAGATCCGCGCGTGGGCGTAGCCCTCGACGGCGTCGAGCGAGGGACTCAGGTACGGGAAGGAGCCGTCGGTCATGCCGCGGTCTTCTCCCGCACCGGCTCCGGCTCCGGATCCGACTCCGGCTCCGGTCCCGGCTCCGGTCCCGTCACCGGCTCCGGCTCGCTCACCTCGGCGGTCACCTCGGCGCTCACGTCCGGGGCCACCGGCTCGGCGCCCTGCCCGGCGACCGGGCGCTCCGGCACCAGCCGGGTGACCAGGAGCAGCACCGGCACGGCCATCGCGAGACCGACGAGGACGGCGCTCCAGGCGACCCCGGCCCGGCCGACGAGAACGCCGCCGAGCACGGTGCCGCCGACCAGGAACACGTCGGAGAGCGGGACCAGGGTGGCGTAGTAGCGGCCCTGGAGCCGGCCCGGCAGCCGCTTCTGCACCTCGGCGAAGTAGACCACCGAGGCGATCGACTCGAAGACGCCCGCCGCGAACAGCAGCCCGAGCGCCACGTACCAGTCGCCGGTCACGAGCAGCGCGATCCAGCAGAGCCCTTCGAGGGCGTTGCCGAGGATGTAGACCCAGCCCTGGTTCCAGGACCGGAAGGCGACGGCCGCCAGCGCGCCGAGCGCGCCGCCGAGGCCCATCGCGGCCAGCAGGTACCCGAGCATCGCCGGGACCCCGGCGAACTCCTCCAGCGAGTACGCGGCGAGGAAGGTACGGCCGAGGCCGAGCGCCACCATGTACGTGAACGCGGTCACCGTCAGCGAGGACAGCCGCCCGTCGCCGCGCACCATCCCGGTCAGATCGCGCGCCCCGGTCGCCAGGGCGCGGGCCCAGGCGGCCAGCCAGCGGCCCACCAGGACGACCGGCGACCGCCTCCCGGCGGCATCGGCGGTTTCGGTGACGGCATCGGCCGGGTCCGTCGGGTGCGCCGGGTCCGTCGTGGGCGCCGCCCCGGGCAGCCGGGTCAGCAGCACCGCCGCGGCCAGCGCGGTGGCGGCCTCGGCGCAGAACAGCCAGCCGATGCCCGCGGCGGCGGCGATCGGCCCCGCGAGCGCGGGCCCGAGCAGCTTGGGGATCCGCTCCGCCGTCACGATCAGCCCGTTGCCCTCCAGTTCGCTGCCCTCCGGGATCACCCGGGGGCGCAGCGCCATGGTGGCGGGGAAGCCGAACATGTAGCCGACGCCGACGGCCATGGCGAGCAGCTGCACCTGCCACATCGCCGTGGTCAGCGGGAACAGCGCGACCGCGAGGCCGCTGCCGAGCGCGGCGAGCATCGCCACCCGGCGCGGGTCGTTCCGGTCGACGATCTGTCCGGCGAGCGCCCCGAGCAGGATGTTCGGCAGGAACCGGGCGGCGAGCGTGAGACCGACCTCGAGGCCGAGCCCGTACCGCTGCATCACCAGCAGCGGCAGGCCCACGGTCGTCATCGCGGAGCCGGTCTCCAGGACGAACAGCGAGGAGACCAGCCGGGCGGCGCCGGGATGGCGCAGCACCCGGGCGAAGCTGCCGCGGGATGCCTTCGTCGTCGAGGTGTCGTCAGTCATGTCCCTCACCTGTTCGGGGCGGCGGCCACGGGGGTGCGCAGGGCGGCGTCCTGGGCCGCCCGGCATCTGCCGAGCACGTGCTCGGCGAAGTCCTGGGGGAGGTCGAGCTGCCGCAGCCGTACGGCGATGGTGGCGAGCAGGTCCTTCGCCGCGGCGGCCGCGGCGGCACCGCGCTCCGGGGGCCCGCCGGGGGAGAGCCCGACGACGGCCGCGAGCGGCATCCCGGTCTCGATCACCTCGTTGATGGCGTCGGCGTGGCCTTCCTTCGCGCCGCGCCGCAGCGCGTGCAGCCCGAAGCTCACGTGCCGGGACTCGTCCCGGGTCATCGCGGTGAACCCGGCCTTCAGACCGGGCAGCAGCGGGATCCGCTGGAGGCCGCGGACCAGCCCGCGCTGGCCGTGCAGGGCGAGCACGCCCTCGGTGATCAGGTGGAAGAAGGTGACGGCCCGCAGCCAGCGGGCGTAGTCGCGCGGCGAGGAGTTCAGCTCGCGCAGGATCGTGTTCTCCAGGGTGTGCACGGCGCGGTTCGCCGGGCCGAGCGTCGACCAGGCGTCGATCAGCTGGCCGCGCAGCGAGCCGTCGAGGCCGAGGAGTTCCTCGGCGACCCGGCTGACGAAGACGGTGTGCCGGGACTCGTCGGCGGCCTGCGTGCCGAGGTAGACGAGGTACTCCTCGTCCGGGCAGGCGGCCAGGATCGGGCTCATCAGGTCGAGGCCGGTGTACTCGCCGACGAGGAAGCTGGTGAGGAAGGCGGACAGCGAGTCCTTGGTACGGGGGCCGAGCAGGCCGTGCCAGTGGCGGTGGTCGCGCTCCAGATCGATGTCCGACGCGGCCCACTGCTGGCGTTCCCAGCGGCGGTAGAGCTCACGGGGGTCGAAGCGCCGCTCCAGGGTGTCCCCGGCACCGCCGAGCAGTGCCTCCGGGTCCAGCCGGGTCAGCTCGTCCAGGTCCGCCTCGTCGAACAGCAGCGTGGTCCAGCGCACCGCCGGCGTCCTTCCCCTCGTACGTGTGGTGCCGTGCGCGGGCGGGCCGGCCGTCGTCGGCCGCCGCCGCGCGATCCGCCGGCCGGTGCCCCGGGCGGGCCCGGTGACCGGCCGGCAGGATCGTTGCGCTGACGGAGAGTCAGGCAGCCTTGCCCATGATGAACGCCTCGATCTCGGCGGCGACACCGGCGTAGAGCTCCTCGTGGGAACCCTTGATGCCGTCCAGCCAGGACTCGAACGCGGCGGCGTCGTCGGTGCTCGGAGCGGCGGAGCCGGTCTCCTCGACGATGAGCTGCTGGATCTCCGTGCTGAGTGCGGTAGCCACGAATCGCACTCCCTTCTCGTCGGGCGGGCCACGGCCCGCGGCGAAGGGTGGAGGGCCGAACGCCCCCTGCCCTGCAGGGATGCTGTCAGCGCGCCAGGTGACGACGCATCTTCTGAACTGCTCTGAACTGCTCCGATCCGCCGGACACCCCCTAGGACGCGACCCCGGCGGCCGGGTGCGGGTCCAGCCGGACGGCGTCGTCGAGGAGCTCGGCGACGAGCACCGGCTCGAAGTTCACGGCGCTCGACCAGCCGCCCGAGGACAGCCGGAACCAGACCGAGCTGGTGATCACCCCGTCCCGGTGCAGATCCTCGACGACCTCGTCGCCGAGGACCCAGCCCTCGGCCCCGTGGTCCACCGAGGCGTCCGGGAACACCAGGTCGATCACCGGGCTGTCCAGGGAAGGACCGGAGCGGATGTTGGCGTCGCGCCACACGGGCCCGAGCGGGGCGGGCAGGACGTGGTAGGCGCAGGACGGTGCGGACATGCGTTTCTTCTCTCCTCGTGGACGGGTACGGGGCGGGTACGGGGGCGCGCCCCCGGGTCAGGCGACGGCGCCCAGCGGGGCCGGACGCCGGGCGGCACGCGCCCCGCCCAGCCACAGCACCTGGGACACCATCTCGGCCAGCCGGACGGCCTCCGGGCCCGGTTCGGCGTCGGCCGACGGCTGCGCGGGCACCCCCGACACGGCCACCCCGACCGGCGTCGGCCAGCCCCGCAGCGCGTGCCCGATGGTGCGCAGGGTGGTCAGCGTCGACACCGCGCCCTGGGCGGCCGCGCCGACCGCGACCGTGCCGATCGCCCGGCCCTCCAAATAGGGCACCGGACCGCCGATGTCGTTGACGTAGTCGAGGGCGTTCTTCAACAGGCCGGAGACGGTGGCGTGGTACGTGGGCGACACCAGGATCACCCCGTCGGCGCCGCGCAGTTCGCCGAGGAAGCCCGCGACGGCGGCGTGCGTGCCGCCGAGTCCCGGCCGGTAGGCGGGGAAGTCGATCTCGGATCCGGTGAACACCCGGACAGCCGCGCCCTGTTCGGCGCACCGCTGCGCGCACCAGTCGGCGACCTGGTCGCAGGTGGATCCCGGGCGCAGCGATCCGCTGATCACGACGACGCGTGGTGCCCCCATGGCGGTGTCCCCTTTCTGGGGTCTCGGAGCTCTCGGTGTGGCTTGCGTGACGTGGCCGATCAGCGCGATCCCGGCGGCGGTGTCCGGTGCGGCCGCCTTGCCGGGCGCCGCCGGGCCGTCGGGCGCCGCCGGGCCGCCGGGCGCCGCCGGGCCGCCGGGCGCCGCCGGGGGGCGGCGCGGCTGCCAGGCCAGCAGGTCGGGGAGCTCCGCGTCCTTGCGGCCCGCGGCCGCGATCCGGGCGTTGCGCCGCTCCGCACCGGCCCGGTCGGCGCCCTGGTCGACGGAGCCCTGGCGGCGGGAGGCGAGGACGACCGCCGCGGTGCGCGCGGTCCGTTCGCGGGCGTAGTCGGCGAGCGCGTCGGGCACCGCGGCGTCCGAGGCCAGCGCCTCTGCCAGCACCAGGGCGTCCTCCAGGGCCATGTTGGCGCCCTGGCCGAGCGCCGGGACCATCGGATGGGCGGCGTCGCCGAGCAGCGCCACCCGGCCGTCGGTCCAGCGCTCGACCGGATCGCGGTCGTGGATGTCGGTGACGACGACGTCCTCGGGGACGGCGTCCCGCACCAGGTCGACGATCGGCGGGTACCAGTCGGCGATGGCGTCGAGCAGCGCCGCCCTGGCACCGTCCCGGCCCTTCGCGGGCCACACCCCCGGCGGCGCGCTGATCTTGGCGGCCCAGTACAGGTCGTCCGCGCCGACCGGCGCCACGAACAGCTGGATGCCGCGCCCGTTGACGACGTGGCCGCGGCCGCCGAGCGGCGAACCGCCGGTCCGGCCGCGCACCGAGGTGTAGCCGCGGTAGACCGGCGGCTCGTCGCCCAGCATGCGGGCCCGGACCGCCGAGTGGATGCCGTCGGCGCCGATCAGCGCGTCGCACTCGACGGTGGTGTCGTCCGACAGCTGGACGGTGACGTGCCCGGGCCCGTCGGCGTAGTCCGTCACGGCGGTCGCCAGCCGCACCGACGCGCCCGCGCCGAGCGCCTCGTCGAGCAGCAGCCGGTGCAGGGCGGCGCGCAGCACCGGGATCTGGGGCGTGTCCTGGTGCCCGGCGGCGCCCCCCACCCGCTCCCGGGCGAGGACGGTGCCCGCGGAGTCCATCAGCACCCGCACCTCGTCCGGCCCGCTGACGTGGCCGACCGCCCGGAGTCCGGCACCGAGCCGCGCGCTGAGCGCGTCGACCGCCCGCACCCCGTTCGGGTACAGGACGAGCCCGGAGCCACCGGCGCCGATCCGGCCGGCCCGTTCGACGACGGTCACGTCGAGGCCGCGCGCGGCCATGCCCGCGGCCGCCGCGAGTCCTCCGATGCCGCCGCCCGCGACCACCACGGACCGTCTCCTGGTCATGTCATCCCTCCCGCGCGGCGAACGCCGCCGCCGGTGTCGTGTCCCAGGCGGGCGCGGACCGGTCGTCCGCGCCCCCGTCCGGCGACCGGCCGGTACCGCGGCCGCCGGTGGTCCCGCGACCGGTGTCCCCGGCCGCCGGGGCCGCCCCGAGCAGCCGCCCGTCGTACGCGCCGAAGGTGCCCGAAGCGGCGTCCCACACGGTCCGTCCGGCCCGCAGCGTGCGCTCCACCCGGCCGGTGAACGTCCAGCCCTCGTAGGCCGACCAGCCGCACTTGCTCTCCACGTCGTGCGCCGAGAACATCCACGGCGTGTCCGGCGCGAAGAGCACCAGGTCGGCGTCGGCGCCCGGCGCGATCCGGCCCTTGCCGGGCAGCCGGAACAGCTCGGCGGGCCCCTCGGCGAGATACCGCACGAGCCGGGCCATCGCCACGTCCGGGTCCTCGTCCGGCCGGCGGCGCCGCATCCCGGTCCACACCGCGACGGCCAACTCCTGCACGCCGGGCAGCCCCGGCGGCGAGTCGGCGACCGAACGGGTCTTGTCCGCCACGGTGTGCGGCGCGTGGTCGCTGCCCAGCGTCGCGGCCTGCCCGGCGCCGAGCGCCCGCCACAGCCGCTCCTGGTCCCGCTCGCCGCGGATCGACGGCGAGAGCCGGGTGCGCGCCCCCAGCCTGCGGGTGTCCTGGTCGGTGAACGACAGATGGTGGCCGGTCACCTCGAAGGTCACCGGATATCCGGCGGCCTGCGCCGCGCACACCAGGTCGGCCTCCTCGGCGCTGGACAGGTGCAGGATGTGCGCCCGGGTCCCGTACCGCCGGGCCAGTTCGACGACCTTCGCGACGGCGACGATGCCGCCGGAGCGCGGGCGGCGCCGCTCGTACTCCAGATAGCTGCCCGGCTCGCCCCACCAGGCGTCGAGCAGCGCGAACAGCCCGTCGTCCTCGGCGTGCAGGACCAGCTGGACCCCGCCCTCGGCGGCCGCGGCGAACGCCCGCTCCAGGACCACCGGGTCGCGCACCACGGTCGGCGCCGTGTGATGGCCCGCCATGAACACCTTCGCGCTGGTCGCCACCGCCGGGTCGAGGTCGGCGAGCAGCTCGGGCCTGGCCGGGTCGAGCCCGATGTGGAAGCGCAGGTCCACCAGCGAACGGCCCGCCACCAGCAGGGCCTTGTCGGCCACGGCCGCCGGGTCGAGCGTCGGCGGCACCGTGTTCGGCATGTCCATCACGGTGGTCACCCCGCCGCGCACCGCCGCCCGGCTGCCGTGCTCCCAGTCCTCCTTGTACGTCAGACCGGGGGTGCGGAAGTGCACATGGGAGTCGATCAGACCGGGCAGCACGTAGTGGTCGCCCGCGTCGATCCGCTCGACGTGCGCCGGTGCCGTGTCGGTGTCGGTCACGGCGGTGATCCGCCCGCCGGACACCAGCACGTGCCCCGGCCGCACCCCCTCCGGCGTCACCAGCCGCCGCCCGCTCACCACGAGCTCGGGCACCGCGAGATCAGGCACTCCGGGATCGGGCACCGCGAGTTCGGCCACCCCGAGTCCGCGCACCGCGCTCAGCCGGTCCATGACGCCGCCACCAGGTCCCGGCACAGGTCGTTGGTCGGACCCATGAAGGCGATGCCCCGGGCGTCGGCCAGCAGCCGCCCGATCCGGGCCCCCTCGCGGTACCCGGCCGAGCCGAGCATCCGCGCCACGTCGAGGCAGACCTCCTCGGCGGCCACGCTCGCGTGCAGCTTGCTGTGCAGCGTCGTCAGGCCAGGATCGGCCGAGGTACGCGCCCCCGCCCGGTCCACCACGGCCCGCGCCGTCTCGACCCGGGTCGCCAGGTCCACCAGCCGGTGCCGCACGGTCGGCAGCGCGAGCAGCCCGTGCTGCTCCGCGTGCCGTACGGCCACGTCGAACGCGCCCTGGGCGATGCCCACCGACACCGCGCCGAGGCTCGCCCCCGACTCGCGCACCCCGGCGATCACCGAGGCGGCGCCACCGGCCGGACCCAGCCGGTCGGTGTCCGGGACGACACAGCCCCGCAGCCCGACCAGGCCGGTCGCGCTGCCCCGCATCCCGGCGAGGCCGCGGCCGGGACCGAGGTCCGGGACCACCCCGGGGGCGTCCGCCCCCACCAGGAAGAAGGTCTGCCCGTCCGCCCCGTACCCGGCCGAAGCGGGTTCGGCGTCCGGGGCGGGTTCGGCGTCCGCCGTCCGTACGAGCACCAGATACAGGTCGGCCACCCCGGCACCGGTCGCGAACGCCTTCGCGCCGTCGAGCCGCCAGCCGCCGTCCGCGAGCCGCGTCCCGGTGCTCGACAGGTTCTGCTTCGCGGCGCCCGCGCCCGTCTCGCTCCACGCCGAGGCCGCGAGCAGCCCGCCGTCCGCGAGCCGCGGCAGCCAGCGCGACCGCTGCTCCTCGGTGCCCCACTCGGCGATCCGGGCGCTCACGGCGAAATGCTGGAACGCGACGATCGCCACCGACGGATTGACGGCGGCGATCTCCGCGACGACCCGGTTGACCGCCGCCGCGTCCCCGCCCGTGCCGCCGTGCCGGACCGGCACGGCCGTACCGAGCAGACCGCTCGCGCGCAGCTCCGCCAGCACCTGACGGTCCGGCTCACCCGCCGGGTCGGTCTTGTCGGCGGATTCGGACAACCGGGCGCGCAGCTCGGCCGTCAACAGCGGTCTCATGCCGCCCCCGACAACGCCAGGCATTGGGCGACCTCCTCGAATTGCAGATGGCTCAGGGGCGTCAGGACGAACGACCCCTGGAAGGTGACGCTCTTGCGCGCGACGGTCGCCCACAGCAGGGCGCCCTCGCCGTCGGCAGCGCCGGCCGGGCCGGGCGCCGTCGTGACCGCCGTGACGGCCGTCCGGCCGCCCGTCGTCGCGATCTCCAGGAGCCCGGTGTCGGCCCCGTTCTCGCGGGCGATCCGCCACGGCACCGTGCCCGGGATGCGCACCGCCGTACCCAGGCACACCACCCCGGTCAGCGCGATCGACGGATGCCAGCCCGGCACCGTCACGGCCCGCGCCGCGATCCCGCCGCCCTCGGCGGGCAGCACCGCCGCGATCTTGGGGAAGGCGCCGTCGCGCGGCCAGCCCAGCCGGTCGGCCGCCGCCTCGCGCAACGCCTCAAGCCTGCCGAGGAGTTCACCGCCCGCGCCGAACAGCGCCGCCTGATCGGGCACCCCCAGCTCACGGGCGTCCACGAAGGCGTACGCGTTGGCGCTCGCCACCAGCGACACCTCGGTCCGGTCGGCGCCCGCCACCAGCGGGGTACGGGGCGCCCCGGCCGGCAGCAGCTCGCCGAACGGCACCGGCGCCGACTGCACGAACGTCACCGTGAACGCGGCCCCGTCCCGCTCCACCCGGTCGACCTCGCACACCACGCTGTCGCCGTTGTTGAGCACCTGGACCCGGATCCGCGCCCCCGGCACCAGCCGCGGCAGCATCCCCGAACGGGCCGCCGCCACCACCGCCGACAGGATCGAATGACCGCACGAGCCCCGCAGGTCGAACCGGTCGGGCGCGCCGGGCAGCGCCTGCACGAACCGGTAGTCCAGATCGAACATCGGGTGCGCGGACGGCTCCACCAGGGCGATCTTCAGTACGTGCGCGCCGCCCGCCGACACCAGATAGCGGCGGGCCTCGGTGAGGTGCGCGAACAGCGCGTCGTCGTCCCTCGGCAGCCGCGCCGCGTCCAGCACGAACGTGGGGCAGGGGCTGCCCGCCGCGTACGCCAGGTGGCCGATCACGCCGCCACCGCCAGGGTTCTCGTCCCGCCGGGACCGGCCGCCGTCCGGCCGGGCAGCGCCGTCGAACGCCGGAACTGCTCGTGCCACACCTCGTACGCGAGCAGCGCCCACAGGGCCAGCGCGGCTCCGTCGTCCGGCCGCTCGGCCTGCGCCGCGAACAGCGCGTCGACCGCCGCGCCGTCCAACTGGCCGCGCTCCGCGAGCCGGTCGTGCGCCAGCAGGTCCCGGGCGTGCTCCCACAGCGTGGTCCCCGGCCGCAGCATCGCCGTCACCGGCAGCGTGAACGGCTGCTTGGGGCGGGTGAGCACCCGCTCCGGCAGCAGTCCGGCGGCCGCCGCGTACAGCGTCCGCTTGACCTGCCCGCCCTGGATCCGCTGGTGGTCCGTCAGGGCCCGGCCGAGCGCCACCACCGACCGCTGGCAGAACGGCACCCGCGCCTCCACCGACGACGCCATGCTCAGGTGGTCGACCCGGCGCAGGTGGTACGCGGGCAGCCGCTGCTCCAGCTCGAACCGGGTGATCCGGTCGAGGACCGTGCCGGGGCCGTGCAGCAGCCCGTCCAGGACCGGCCCGGGCAGCGCGGGATCGGCCGCCACATGGGCCCGGTAGTCGGCGGTGTAGAGGCGGTCGCGCAGCGCGGCGGGCGCGGCGGACAGCGCGTCCAGATAGCCCGCCGACCAGTCCGCGCCGGCGGCGGCCCGCTCGGCCGCCACCCGCATCCGCTCGTAGCCGCCGAACACCTCGTCGGCGGCGTCACCGGTCAGCGCCACCGTGAACCCGGCCTCGCGGACGGCCCGGAACAGCGCGTACGTGCTCAGCGCGATCGGGTCCGCGTTCGGCTGGCCCAGGTGCCACACCGTGTCCTCGAGGAGCGCGGGGAAGTCGGCGGGGTCGATCTCCACCTGGTGGTGGGTCGCCCCGGCGCGCTCGGCGACCTCCCGGGCGAAGTGCCGTTCGTCGAACGGCCAGGCCCCCCGGTAGGCGATGTTGAAGGTGTCGACCGGGCCGCGTTCGGCCGCGAGCGCCGTCACCAGGCTGGAGTCCAGACCGCCCGAGGTGATCAGGGCCACCGGCACGTCCGCCACCAGCAGCCGCCCCACCTCGGCGCGCAGCGTGTGCCGCACCCGGCGGGCGGCGGTGAAGCCGTCCGGCAGCCCGCCCTCGATCAGGTCGGCGGCCCGCCGCCGCACCCGGGGCGTGCCGCCCAGCTCGCACACCCAGGTGGTGCCGGGCTCCATGACCTCGACGTCCTCGTACACGGTCCGGGTGCCGAACGGCGTCCTGGTCGCCAGGTACGCGTCGAGCGCGGACTCCCGCACCCGGGCGCCGGTGCCGCCGAAGCCGAGCAGCGCGGGCAGTTCGGAGGAGAAGCGCAGCGAACGCTCCGCCGCGTCCCAGCGCAGGTACAGCGGCTTCATCCCGATGTGGTCGGTGGCCAGCAGCAGCCGCGGCACCGGGCCGCGCTCGTCGACCAGGGCCACCGCGTACATGCCGTCGAGGTGGTCGGTGAACGCCTCGCCGTACTCCAGGTACAGCGCGGGCAGCACCGAGCCGTCACAGCGGTCGGGGATGTCGTGGCCGAGCGCCACCAGCCGGGCGCGCAGTTCCTCGTGGTTGTAGATCTCGCCGTTGAACACCACCCGGACCTGACCGCTCAGACCGTACGGCTGCTCGCCGCCGTCCAGGTCGACGACGGCGAGCCGGTTGTTCCCGAGCCCCCAGCCGGGCGCCCGCGCGGTCCCGGTGGCGTCCGGGCCCCCGTGCCGCTGGAGGGCGGCGACGGCACGCATCTCGTGCGGCGTGGCCGCCGCGTTGAAGTGACCGAAGATCCGGCACATGTCTGCCTGTCTTTCGTGAGGAGACGACGGATCAGCGGGCCGTCGACAGATAGCGCTCCCCGCTGTCGGGGAAGACGGTGACGACCGTCGCGCCCGCCCAGCGGGACCGGGCGGTGACGGTGCGGGCGGCCCAGGCGGCGGCTCCGGAGGAGATGCCGACGGGCACGCCCGTGACGCGGTTGATCTCGCGGGTGGTGGTGGCGGCGGCCTCGTCGGAGACCGCGACGACCTCGTCCACCAGCGACAGGTCGGTGATGTCGGAGACGTAACCGGCGCCGATGCCGGGGATGCCGTGCGGCCCGGCCTCGCCGCCGGACATGACGGCGCTGCGGGCCGGTTCGACGGCCACCACGTGCAGCGCGGTGCGCTCCTTCAGATAGCGGGCGGTGCCGGTCAGCGTGCCGCCGGTGCCGACCCCGCACACCAGCACGTCGATGTCGTCGCCGAGGGCCTGCCAGATCTCCGGCCCGGTGGTCGCGTAGTGCGCCGCCGGGTTGGCCGGATTGCGGTCCTGGTGCGGCACCCACGAGCCGGGCACGGTCCGCTGGAGCTCCTCGGCGTACGCCCAGGCGGCCATCAGGCCGTCCCCGGCCGGTACGAGGTGCACCTCGGCGCCCAGCTCCCGCAGGATCAGCCGGCGTTCCTCGGTGGCGTTGTCGGGCATCACGATGACGCAGCGGTGGCCGCGCCGGGCGCACAGCGCGGCCAGCGAGATGCCGGTGCTGCCCGACGAGCACTCGATGACGGTGCCGCCGGTCGGCGGCAGCAGGCCCGCCTCCTCGGCCGCCCGCATCATGAACAGCGCGGGCCGGTCCTTCACGCTGGACAGCGGGTTGGCCGCCTCCAGCTTGGCCAGCAGCCGCACCGAGGCGCCGAGGCCGGGCAACGGCACGTGCAGCAGCGGCGTCCGGCCGATCAGGTCGTCCATCGACCCGGCCGTCACCGTCGTCGCCGTGGTCGCCGTCGCCTCCGCCGGTGCGCCGAGCGTTGTCGTCGTCAGGGTCGTCACGGTCGTCCCTCTCCCGTTCCGGGGCTCAGACCGCGCCGAGGCCGCGCGCCGCGGCCAGATGGGCGGCGGCGGCCTGCTGAAGGTGGGTGATGTCGCTGGAGACGGTGGCGAAGGTGAAGCCCTCGGCGAGCCGCTTCGCGGCGTTCTCGCCGTCCAGGACATGGATGCCGCAGGCGATGCCGTTGCGCAGGGCCGCGTCCTTGATCCGTACCAGGGCCGCTTCCAGGGCCTCGGTGGCGGCCGGGTCGCCGAAGAAGCGGGCGCCGAGCGCGGCCGACAGATCGGCCGGACCGACGTACACCGCGTCCAGGCCCTCGGTGGCGCAGATCGCCTCCAGGTCGTCCAGCGCGGCCGCCGTCTCGATCATCACGATGCAGGCGACCCGCTCGTCGATCTCGGCGGGCACCGAACCGAGCCGCACCTCGGCCCGCACCGGCCCACCCAGGCTGCGGGTGCCCGCCGGATGGTGCCGGCAGGCCCGCACCACGGTCCTGGTCTGCTCGGCGCTCTCCACCATGGGCACGATCACGCCGCGCGCCCCGGTGTCCAGGGCGATGCCGATGGCGACCGGGTCCGGCGACGGCACCCGGATCACCCCGGCGGACCGGCCGCGGGCGTCGACCGCCAGCATCGCGCTCTGCCAGCCGGGCTGGTGCAGCACGCCGTGCTGCCCGTCCACGCCGATGTAGTCGTAGCCGAGACCGGCGATCCGCTCGGTCCCGGCCGGGTTGTCCAGGGCGATCCAGTAGCCGACCAGCGGCTGCCGGCCGCGCAGCCGGGCGGCGAACTCCTCGGGGGCGGGGGCGGCCACGGCTTCGGCAGGGGTCGGGGCCGGGGTGCTCACTCGCCCTCCCGCAGGGCGTAGCTGCGCTTGCCGTCCAGGCCGACCGGCACGTCACCGTCGATCGACACCCGGTGCAGCACCCGCGTGTGCCGGTCGTAGTCGTTGACCGCGTAGTGCTGGGTGCTGCGGTTGTCGAAGATCAGCACGTCGCCGGGGCGCCAGGTCCACCGCGCGGTGTTCTCCGGGCGCCGCACGTACGACTGCAGCACATCGATGATCGGCCGCGACTCGCGCGGGGTCATGCCGACCAGCCACTGCGCGAACCCGCCGAGGAACAGGCTCGGTTCACCGGACTCCGGGTGCACCCGCACCACCGGGTGCGCGGCCTCGAAGCGCCGGGACAGGAACGCCTCCCTGACCTTCTCGCCGCGCTCGGTGCCGAGCCGCGGCTGCTCCGCGTGGTTGGTGTGCACCGCCCACAGCCGGTCCGCTATCTCCCGGAGCTCCGCCGGCAGGTCCTGGTACCCCGCGGCCGCGTTCGCGACCATCGTGTCCCCGCCGTACGGGGGCAGCACCATGCTCCGCAGACTCGTGCCCAGCGACGGGGCGGTGGTGAAGCTGATGTCGGTGTGCCAGTGGTCGGCACGCTGATCCTCTCCGTCGACCGGGATGACCTGGGGCGTGCCGTCGACCGTCCGCATCATCGGGTGCGGGTCGGTGAGCGGGCCGAACCTCGCGGCGAAGGCGAGCTGGTCCGCGTCGGTGATGTCCTGGTCCCGGAAGAACAGCACCTTGTACCGCAGGAACGCGTCGTGGATCTGCCGGAAGTCGGCGTCCGAGAGCTCCGTGGAGAGATCGACCCCGATCACCTCCGCGCCGATCCTGCCGCCGATCCTGCGTATGTCGAAGAGGGACACCGGCATTCCTTCCGAGCGGGTAGGGAGCCCAGCGCTCCCGTGACGGGCGGGGCCGCGCGGGCATCGGGCGCGACCGGCCGCCCGTCACGGGAGAACACCCGGCGGCGGTCGGACGGGACCGGCCGGGCAGGACGGCGCTGATCACACCACGGGCCGGAAATCGACGGCAAGAAGTCCCGGAATTGCGTCGCGACTTCACCAACTCGATGTTTGCGACCAGGGGAAAAGGGGCCGGGAAAAACCGCGACTTGTTCAAGTCGTGCCCCTGTACGCGGTGCTGCTTGCCGACCCGCCGACGGCGGGAGATTCTCGAGCCGCCGCGCCTGTGCCCGCGCCCGGGAAAGTCTTCCGCGACGTCTTCCGCGATTCCTCGCACGTCTTCTGCAGAAAAGGACCGCTGACATGCCGGTGATCACCGTCAACTGGTGGCAGGGCAATGACCGAGACAGCCGCAGAGAACTCGTGGCGGGCATCACCGACGTCGTGACCCGGGTCTCCGGCTGCGCCGACGACGCCGTCACCGTCATCGTCAGGGACGTGGACCCCGACCACTGGGGCAAGGGCGGCCGGCTCGCCGACGAGATCGTCAGGCCGCCGCGGAGCCTGCGATGAACCTGAGCTCCCTGCACCCCAACATCCGGCTGCGGCTCGGCGTCGGCTTCGTCCAGCGGCTGCTCTCGGTCATGCTGATGCCGCTGCTCGTCATCCACCTCGCGAGCCTGTACGGCGCCGCCGTCGCGGGCCTCCTCACGGTGTCCGTGGCGGCCGCGGGCATCGCGGCCAACTTCCTCGGCGGCCACCTCGCCGACGTGCACGGCCGCCGCCCCGTCATGGTGGCCGGCGAACTCGGCGCCACCCTCACCTTCGCGCTGCTCGCCCTCGCCAACTCGCCCTGGTGGACCTCGGGCCCGGCGACCTTCGCCCTGTTCCTGCTGAACACCTGCTGCTCACAGCTGGCCACCCCGGCGGCCGACGCGATGATGGTGGACGTCTCCACCCCGGAGAACCGGCCGCTGGTCTACACGATCAACTACTGGTCGATCAACCTGGCCTTCACCGTCGGCGCGCTGATCGGCGGCTTCCTGTACGACGGGCACTTCCTCCAGCTGCTGACCGGCGCCGCCGTGCTCTGCCTGCTGACCACGGCCGTGATGTGGCGGTGGATCAGCGAGACCGCGCCGACCACCGGCGCCCCCGGCGGCTCGGGCCCGGCCGCCATGGTCCGCGGCTACCTCGCCGTCGCCCGCGACCGGGTCTTCCTGCGCCAGCTCGCCGCCGCCGCGCTGATCGCGGCCGTCGAGATGCAGATCGGCTACTACATCGCCGTCCGGCTCGCCGACGAGTTCCCCCGCCAGACCCTGCTCACGCTCGGCTCCTGGGGCCTCGACGTCGACGGCACGGCGATCCTCGGCGTCCTGCGCGCGGTCAACGCCGCCCTGGTCGCCGCCCTCATCCTCGCCGCCAAGACCCTGCTCGGACGGGTCGGCGAACGCACCCGGCTGTACGGCGGCATCGTCGTCTTCATCGTCGGCTACATGGTCTGGGCCGTCAGCAACTCCGGCTGGGTGCTGATCGCCGCCGCCGTGCTGCTCACCGTCGGCGAGATCGCCAGCGTCCCGGTCCGCCAGGCGCTGCTCGCCGACCTGATCGACCCCGAGGCCCGCACCAAGTACATGGCCGCCTACGCCCTCAACGCGCGCGTCGGCCTGCTGGTCGCCGCGCTCTGCGTCACCCTGGGCGCGTTCGTCCCCGCGGTCGGCATGAGCCTGCTCTACGCCACCGCGGGAGTCGCCGCGCTGCTCCTGTACCGGTCCCTCCTCGGGGTGCGCACCACCCGCGAGGCCGAGAAGAACCTTGTGAAGGCTGCCTGACATGACGCGTACCGCGACCAGACGACTGTTCACCTCGGAGTCCGTCACCGAGGGGCACCCCGACAAGATCGCCGACCGGATCAGCGACACGATCCTGGACGCCCTGCTCGCGCAGGACCCGCACGCCCGGGTGGCCGTGGAGACCCTGATCACCACCGGTCAGGTGCACATCGCGGGCGAGGTCACCACCACCGCGTACGTGCCGATCGCGCAGCTGGTCCGCGAGGCGATCCTGGACATCGGCTACGACTCGTCGGCGAAGGGCTTCGACGGCGCCTCGTGCGGTGTCTCGGTGTCGATCGGCGCGCAGTCGCCGGACATCGCGCAGGGCGTGGACACGGCGTACGAGTCCCGGGTGGAAGGCACCGAGGACGCGCTCGACGCGCAGGGCGCGGGCGACCAGGGCCTGATGTTCGGCTACGCGTCGGACGAGACCCCGAACCTGATGCCGCTCCCCATCGAACTGGCCCACCGGCTGTCCCGGCGCCTGACCGAGGTCCGCAAGAACGGCACCGTGCCCTACCTGCGCCCGGACGGGAAGACCCAGGTCACCATCGAGTACGACGGCGAGCGCGCGGTCCGCCTGGACACCGTCGTGGTCTCCTCGCAGCACGCCTCGGACATCGACCTCGACACGCTCCTCACCCCGGACATCCAGCAGCACGTGGTCGAGCACGTCCTGAAGCAGCTCGTCGAGGACGGCATCACCCTCGACACCGACGGCTACCGGCTGCTGGTCAACCCGACCGGGCGGTTCGAGATCGGCGGCCCGATGGGCGACGCGGGCCTCACCGGCCGGAAGATCATCATCGACACGTACGGCGGCATGGCCCGGCACGGCGGCGGCGCGTTCTCCGGCAAGGACCCCTCCAAGGTGGACCGTTCGGCCGCGTACGCGATGCGCTGGGTCGCGAAGAACGTCGTCGCCGCGGGCCTCGCCTCGCGCTGCGAGGTCCAGGTCGCCTACGCCATCGGCAAGGCCGAGCCGGTGGGCCTCTTCGTCGAGACCTTCGGCACCGAGGAGATCCCGCTGCACCTCATCGAGCAGGCCATCACCGAGGTCTTCGACCTCCGCCCGGCCGCGATCGTCCGCGACCTCGACCTGAAGCGCCCGCTGTACGCCCAGACCGCCGCCTACGGCCACTTCGGCCGCGAGCTGCCCGACTTCACCTGGGAGCGCACCGACCGCGCCGCGGCCCTGCGCACCGCCGCCGGCCTGGCCTGACGCGGCCCCGCCCCGCCCACTCGCCCCACCTGCCCTCCACCCGACCGACGAGAGGACCACCATGGCCGCCCCCGTTCCCGCCCACCTCAGCAACCCTCTCTTCCTGGAGCCCGCGGCGACCGACCGCGCCCGCGGCCGCGTCGAGGAGCTCATCTCCGACCACCGCACCGGCACCTGGGCGCCGACCCCGCTGGAGAGCCGGGTCGCCGAACTGCTCCTCGCCTCCACGGCGGGCGACGGCATGCTCACCGCCCGCCGCATCCGCGCCGCCCTGTGGGAGGGCGACCTGGCGATGACGTACGAGAACGACGGCCGCTTCGCCCAGCTGCTCGCCGACCTCGTGCCGGTCCTCGACGACCCCGAGCTCACCTCGCTCGACATCGTCGACGCGGCGGGCGAACTGGTCGGCGCCATCGCGTCGGACACCGGCGCGCTCGCCGCCTGACCCCGCGCACCGACACCGCGACCACGAACCGACCTCGCGACCGCGAACCGCCACCGCGAAGGGGCCCGGCCGGAGGAATCCGGCCGGGCCCCTTCGCGTACGACGAGGGCTCAGGCGGCCCAGGGCGCCAGCGGGTACCAGATCAGGTCGCGCCGGGCCAGCATCCGCACGTCCCAGTAGAGGACGAGGAAGATCCCGGCCGCGATGAACGCCGCCGCCATCAGCGCCGACGCGCGGCTCGGCCGCCGGGTCAGCCACCGGTGCAGCCGGTCCCCGAAGAAGCCGGTGACCAGCAGGAACATCAGGCCCATCACGACGATGTTGCCGAGGCTCTGCAGCGCGAACTCCAGACCCGCGTACAGCGAGTTGTGGCTCTCGGCGGCGTCCCGGAACAGCTGCCGGAACAGCGGGAACGGCCGCCCGATCAGGAAGGCGCCGATCAGCCCGCCCATGAACAGCATCGGCGCGTCCGGCAGCACCCGGGTCAGCCCGGCCAGCGGGTCGCGCACCACACCGAGCGCGGCGAGCCCGAGATAGGTCATGACCAGGCCCAGCAGCCCGTAGACCACCATCGCCTGGATCAGCCGCCCGGAGAACCCGGCGCCCTGGCTCTCGTCGAACTGCGGCATGCCCGTCCCGAGCACGCCCACCACCATGCCGTACACCGCCGACACCACGACCGCGCCGAGCGCGAGCCGGCTGAGCGGCCGCAGCGCGGCGGCCATCCGGCCCCGGCGGGAGGTGGCCTGCGCCCCGGTCAGCGGGGCGAGCGCGCTGAACACGGCCACGTTGCACGCCGTGAACGTGCCCGCGATACCGGTGACCAGCGCGAACACGATCCCGGCGAGGGCGCCCGCGATCGGGGTGCCCTTGGCCGGGTGGCCGAGCAGGGTGTCCGCGATGGTGTCGCCGATGGTCTTGTCGACGAACTGGGCCGACCAGACCACGGTGAGCGCGAAGCCGAACAGCGCGGCGACCGCGACGACCAGCGCACGGCGGCGCGGCACATGGCCGTTGAAGAAGAAGGAAGGGGAGAACGACGGAGAGAGCGAGCGAGAGCCGGAGGAGTCGCGAGTGGGGGAGGAGCCGGAATCCACGTCCGGCCGCTCCTGCGGCCGGGAGCGGACCGGAGCGGGCCGCTGCGCGGTCTGCGCCATGGCGGTTCGCCTTTCCAGAAGGGGGGTGGGGTGATGTCGCGGCGCCACGCTAGGCCCGCCCCACCCCACCGGACCGCCCCGGCGGAACGAACAGCACACCAGAAGAAGCCCGCGCGCGACTTGGGCAAGTCGCTCCGGTGAGATTGCGCTTTCCCCTCGCGGAACCCCCGAGTCCGCCCCTGCGTCCGCCGCCGCCCACGAGGTACGAGCCGGGGCTCCGCCGCCAGAGCCGTGCGCGGCGTGCGTACGGGACGGCTACCAGGGACCGTGCGCGGTGTACCGCGCGTACCCGGCGGCCTCCGCCTCCCGGGGCGACACGGCCTCGTCGGCCGCCCCGGACCCGGGCGCCGCCGCGGGCTCCGCCCGCCAGGCCGCACCCGTCACGTCCGGCAGCTCCATGTCGAAGTCGAAGCTGCGCCACATCCAGGCCCAGGCGGCCACCGGCCGGAACCGCTCCGGCCGTTCGATGCCCGCGCCCACCCCGGCCGCGACACCCTCGCCCGGCGCCGCGCCGACCTCGGCGCCGACCTCGGCCGCGATGCTCTCCGCGACCCCAGGGTCGCGCCCGGTGCCCCGCACCGTACTCATGCCCGCGCGCCCGTCACCGGGCACACCGCGCCGACCGGCGCCTGCCCGTGTCCCTGCCCGTGTCCCTGCCCATGCCCGGGTACGGGCCCTTCGGCGACCGCGGGCGCGCACACGTACCGCACCCCGGTCAGTTCCTCCGACAGCGCCCACAACCGCGCCCGCCCCGGCCCGCTCCGCGCCGCCCGGCTCGACCGGGCGAGCTCGGGCGCGCCCCGGCCCCCGAACCGTTCCGAGGGCCCGAGGTACGCGCCCCCGTGCACGGCCGGATCGACGGCGGCCCGCAGCGACGGCAGCGCCGCCGCCTCGACCGGCTGCGCCAGCCACCGCATCCCGGCGGCGGCCAACGGCCGGGCCAGGGCGGGCGCCTCGCCGTGCCACAAGGCGGTCGGCGAGAGCCCGGGATGCGCGGCGACCGAGGCGGTGGCGGCCCCGGCGACGGCGAGCCGGTGCTGCAACTCCCGCGCGAACAGCAGGTTCGCCAGCTTCGACCGCCCGTACGCGGTGATGGACCGCCGCCCGGTCGAGGAGCGGGCCGCCGCCTCGTCCAGGCGGCCGAAGCCCACCCGGTGCGCGAGGCTCGCGACGGTCACGACACGGGAGCCGGGGACCGAGGTCATCAGGTCCAGGAGCAGCCCGGTGAGGGCGAAGTGCCCGAGGTGGTTGACGCCCAGGTGGGCCTCGAAACCGTCCTCGGTGCGCCGGTACGCGGGGAACATCACCCCGGCGTTGGCGATCAGCAGATCGAGCCGCCGGTGACGTTCGCGGACGAGGTCCGCGGCGCGCCGGACGGAGGCGAGCGACGCCAGGTCCAGCGGGACGACCTCGGTGCTGCCGTCGATGCGCGCGGCGGCGGCGCGGCCGCGTTCGACGTCGCGGCAGGCCAGGACGACGTGCGCGCCGTGGGCGGCGAGCACCCGGGCGGTCTCGAAGCCGATGCCCGCGGAGGCACCGGTGACCAGCGCGGTCCTGCCGTTCTGGTCGGGAACGTGTGCGGTGGTCCAGCTCATGGCGCCTCCTCGGACGGCCGACGGAACGAACGGAACGAACGGAAGAAGCAGAAGGAGCAGAAGGAGCAGAAGGAACGGGGACTGACCGGCGGCCGACGGGCCGCCGATCAGTCGCCCGCGTCAGCGTCAGCGCGCGCCCGCGCCTACGACCTCACCCGCACCCGCGTCCGCGCCCGCGTCGGCGCTCGCCGACCCGTACCCGTGCTCGACGATCCGCTCGGCGGCGAAGGCGTAGTAGGCCGGGTCCGCCGGAACGTCGGTGGCGAGCCCGTTCACGTACCGGTTGAACATCGAGAACGCGGCGGCTATCAGCACCGTGTCGTGCAGATGGGTGTCGGTCGCGCCCGCCGCCCGCGCCGCCGCGACGGCCTCGTCGGAGACCGGCGCGGCCTTCGCCTGCACCTCGGCCGCGACCGCGAGCAGGGTCTTGAGCAGCGGGGAGACCGGCGCGGTGGCGACGTCGGCGCGCACCGACGCGACCAGCTCCGCGCCGCCGTCGAGCTGCGCGGCGGCGAACGCGCTGTGCGAGTCGGCGCAGAAGTCGGTGCGGTTCAGGTGCGACACGTACGCCGCGATCAGCTCGCGCTCGCCACGGGAGAGCGGGGAGGCGCCGCTGCGCAGCAGCGTCTCGGCGACCGAGGACAGCACCGCGCCCGTGTCGGGGCGCTGGGCCATCAGGCCGCTGATGCCGGGAAGGTCGTTGGTGATCTCGATGTGGGGCACCGGTGGGTCCTCGTCATCTCTGTGGAGTACGGAACGTCTCATCGTCGGGAGCCACGGCGCGGGCGGCCAACTCCTGGCGTGCTGTACTCACCTGCCCGCCCCCGCCGCAGCTCCGCACACAGGGAGAAGCGTACGGTCGGCCGCTAGTCCAAGAATGAACGCGTGGCAAGGAACACCTCGCGGAACGCGGAGACTTCGGCACATGGCCGTACCGGTACGGCCATGTCGTACGGCGCCGTGCCGGTACGCCCTGCGGCGTCACACCTCGGCGGGCCGCACCAGCCGCCAGCCGTGCAGCACCGGCGAACCCGCCAGGGCCCGCTGGCACACCGCGCGGCACCGCCGCACGGCGTGCGCGCCGTTCGGGGCCAGCAGGAACGCCGCGCCCCGGGCACCGGCCCGGCTGGTGTGCACCCGGACGTGCTCCACGCCGTCGTCGGGCCCGCACGCCGCCCACAGGGCGGCCAGCAGGGCGTCGTGGGACGGCTCGGCCGCCTCCGGCGGCTTGGTGAACGCGAACTCGACGAGGTGCACGCACCGAGTGTGCCCCACCGACCCGGCCCGGTCCCAGGGCCGGCACCGGCCACGAACATGCCGTGGCACGCACGTGCCCGGCGCCCGCACACGACGCAGGGGGGTTGCTGATGCTGGAGGTTCTCGGACTGGATCCGGGCACGGAGGCCGTCTACCGGCTGATGCTGGCGCACCCGTCCTGGGGCGTGGCCCGGCTGGCCGCCGCACTGGACACCGACCGGCAGGGCGTCACCCGGGCCCTGGACACCCTCGCCGACCTCGCGCTGCTGCGATCGGCGACGGCGGACGACACCCCGGGCCAGGGGCTCCTGGTGCCGCCCCGGGCGGGCCTCGGCGCGCTGCTGGAACGCAGGCAGGCGGAACTGGCCCGCACCCAGCTGGAGATCGACGCGACCCGGGCGGCGGTCGCCGACCTGCTCACGGACTACACCGCGCTGGACCGGGATCCGCTGTCGGACGGCGGGACGGAGCGCTTCGCGGGCGCCGAGGCGGTCCGCAGGACGCAGGCCGACCTCGCCGCCCGCGCCACGGACGAGTTCCTCGCCCTGGCCCCCGCCCCCGTCGTCGCCGCCGCACCGGACACCGGGACCGACACCGGGCCTGAGATCCCTGCCACCGAGGACCCGTGGCGGCTCGAACCGGCCCTGCTGCGCGAGACGGTGCGCCGTGGCGTACGGGTCCGGGTCCTCGTCACGGACCACGCGGACGACCTGCGGGAGGCGGCCGACGCGGGCGCGGAGATCCGGGTCCTGCCGGTCCTGCCGCTGCGGCTGAGCCTCGCGGACGGCTCGGCCGCCGCCCTGCCGACGGCCCCGGCGGCACCGGGCGACGGCGTCGTGCTGCTGCGCGAACCGGGCGCCCTCGCGGGCCTGCGGGCGCTGTTCCAGCACCTGTGGGACGCGGCCGAACCGCTGCCGGGCACGTCCCCGCCCGGCACGTCCGGCTGCACCCCGCAGGAACGGGCCCTGCTGCGCCACCTCGCGGACGGCCTCACCGACGAGGCGGCGGCCCGCCGCCTCGGCATCTCGCTGCGGAGCGAACGCCGGCTGGTCTCGCGGCTCTCCGAGCAGTTCGGTGCCCACAGCCGTTTCCAGCTCGGTCTCGAAGCCGCCCGCAGCGGGCTCGTGTGACACAACGATGCCAGGCAGTTCTGTGCCACCGAAAAGTGCTGACAGCACTCTTGAAAGCGTGTCAGAGTAATTTCCAGAACGGACCGGAAAGCAAACCGAATCCCTGCCGGACGGGCCCGCTCGATTCCAACTGAATTACCCCCTCCCGCCGCACCCGACTGCTGAGGGAACGGCACCCTGATAACCCAAGAAATCAAACGGAAAGGAAATGTTTCTCATGGAGAACGACAAGAACCTGGTCATGGAGATCCTCGAGGACGACAACTTCGACTTCGAGGCCGAGTTCGGTCCGCGCCAGGACGTCGGCCACTGAGGCCCGCACCGTAACGCGGCCGGTAGTCCCGAGCGAGGGCACCGGCCGCGTCGGCCGTTTTCCCCGAACGAGTGGTGAGTTGGATGAGCATCGACACGAAGAGCTGGAAGGCGTTCGCGGCGGCCCACGCCCCGGACCTCACCCGCACCGTCTTCCTCCCCGGCCTGATCACGGACCCCGGACACCTCGCCCGGCTGATCGACGACAGCCTGCGCACGGCCACCCGGCACGCCCCGGGCGAACTGCGCCTGCGGGCCTTCCGCCCCGGCGCGTTCGACTACCGGCTCACCCAGCGCTTCGTGGCCACGCCGCTGGCCGACGACGAGCGCGCGGTCGACTGGCTGGCCCGCACGGCCGAGAGCGACGAGGAGTGCCTGGCCGTCAACGACGTCTCCGCCTGGAACCTGGAGCTGGCCGCCGAGGTCGCCCGGATCGTCGGCGAACTCGTCGCGGAGGACGTCCACGAGCTGCTCTCCGGCACCGACGTGTACACGTTCGTCGCGCACTCCGGCTGGACCCCGTTCGGCATCCACAAGGACTCCGAGCCATCGCTCATCTTCCACCTCGGGCCGAGCCCGAAGGAGGTGTTCGTCTGGCACGACCAGCCGTTCGACGCCTCGGGCATCACCCCGAACCCGTCGTTCGGCCGGATCACCTTCGACATCGAGGAACACCTCGGCACCGCCGAGCGCTACCTCCTGCACCCCGGCGACTTCCTGTGCATCCCGCAGGACACGTACCACGTCTTCCGCAACCTGGGCCCGTCGGCGTTCCTCGGCCTCACCCTGTACCCCGCGAAGACGCGCTCCCTGATCACCGAGGCCCTCTGGCGCGCGACCCCGCCGCTGCCTCCCCTCCCGCCCTACCCCCCGGCCCGAGCGCTCCTGACGGCGGCGGAATCCCTCCTGACCCAGCCGCGGCCCACGCCGCCCGCCTCGCCGACGCCGGCTCCCGCCGCGGCCGGCTCCTTGGCTCCGGCTCCCGCCGCGGCCGGCTCCTTGGCTCCGGCTCCCGCCGCGGCCGGCTCCTTGGCTCCGGCTCCCGGAACCACGGGTTCCCCGGCGGCCGCCCCGACCGCGACAGCGCTCGCACCGGAACCGGCACCCACCGCGCCCCCCGGCTCTCCCGGCACCCCCGGCCCGGCCCTCCTCGCCCGCGTCGCCCACGAACTGACCCTGGCCCAGCTGCGCCTGCGCACCACCGGCCACCTCAGCCGACCGCACCGCGCCGCCCTGCCGCGTACCGCCCCCGCGCCGGACGCCCCGCTGCGCTGGGCCCGGCCTGGCGTGCTCGCCGCCGTGCCCCACCCGGACGGCACCGGCGAGGGCACCGTCCTCGTGGCCCGGGGCCGTACCCTCACGGTCCCCGGCGCCGACGCCGCCGCGTTCGACCGGCTGACCGAGGCGACCACCGCCGACACACCGTTCACGCTCGCCGAACTCGCCGCCGCGCTCCCGCCGGTGCTCCCCGCGCCCGAGCGCGACCGGATCGCCCGCGACCTGCACACCGCGGGGGCGGTGATCGCGCGATGACCACGATGACCGCGCCCGCCGCCCGCGCGGCGGCCCCCGCCCCCGCGCCGCCCGCGCCCGCCACCGCGCCCGCCACCGCGCCCGCGGCATCCGCCTCGTTCGACGCCTTCGCCCACGCCCAAGCCCTCCTCGACGGCCTCGCGGGCCCCGCCGGCAGCGACGAGCTCCCACCAGCCGGCGGCGTCCGGCTCCACGAGCCGTCCGAGGACGCCACCCGCACCGCCCGCGAGGCCCTGCTCGCCGGAGTGTGGTCGGCGCTCGCCCGCCCGGGCGCGCTCGCCACCAACTTCCGCCTCGTCGAATCGGGCCGCCAGGTCGACCGCAGCCGCTGGATGCGCTCCCGGGTCGGCGACGGCGAGATCCTGCACACCGCCCTCGTCCCCGGCTACCTGCACAGCGCCGTCGAGCGCGGCGCGACCCTCGTGATCAGCCACCTCGAAGCCCTCGACGAGCGGATCATGCTGCTCTGCGAGGCGTTCGAGTACCAGCTGCGGGCCCGCGCCTGGGTCAACTGCTACATCACGGCGGGCGCGAACTCGGCGTTCGACGTCCACAGCGACGACCACGACGCGCTCATCCTGCAGCTCCTCGGCACCAAGCACTGGGAGGTCGACAACCGGGTCGGCGCCCGCGCCCGCGACCTCGCACCGGGCAGCCTGGACCGCGTCCTCACCCCGGGCATGTGCCTGTCGGTGCCGCGCGACACCGCGCACCGGGTGTCGGGGACGGGGGAGCTCACGGTCCATCTGACGGTCGGATTCGAGCCGTTCGCGGACGTACGGGAGGAACTGGCCACCGCCCAGGCCCTGCTGGCCACCGCCACCCCGGCCCAGGCCCCGACCACCGCCGCCCACTCCCAGCCCTCCCCGCCCTCCCCCGACTACCTCGCGGGCCGCCTCGCCCTCCGCCCCGACCGCCGCGCGGGCGCCTCCTTCCGCAGCGCGCTGACCGGCGAGATCGGCGCCGGGACCCGGATCCGCTGGGCCAGCCGCTTCCCCCCGTACCTGACCACGGGCGACGAGCACCTGACCGTCACCACCATGGGCCGGCGCATCCGCCTCGACCGCCGCCTGGAGCGCACCGTCGCGCTCCTCGCCCGTGGCGGCGCCCTCACCTTCGACCGGCTCGCCGCCGAGAGCGACCTGTCCGTGTCCGAGCTGCGCGCGCTGCTCGCGTTCGGCGCCCGTCACGACTTCCTGATCTGCGAAGGATGACCCGTACCGTGCCCACCGCCACCCTCAAGGACCAGGCCGCGACGCTCCGCGAGCCCCGCTTCGCGACGTTCTTCACGGGCCATGTCGTCTCCAAGCTCGGCGACGCGCCGGTGCCCGTCGCGTTCGCGCTGGCGGCCTACCAGATCTCCCACTCGGCGGCCGGGCTCACCTGGGTGCTGCTGTCCCTGTGGGCGGCCCGCTTCCTGCTCGTCGCGACCGGCGGCAGGCTCGCCGACCGCTACGACCGGGTCCGGGTGATGATCGGCGCCGACGTGCTGCGGCTCGCCGCGCAGGGCGCGCTGGCGGTCGTGGTGATCAGCCCGCTGCAACTGCAGAGCTGGCACCTGTGCCTGTCGGCGGCGCTGTACGGGGCGGGCACCGCGCTGTACAACCCGGCGCAGATCGGCCTGACCCCCGAACTGGTCCCGGAGGACCGGCTGCAGCGGGCGAACGGGCTGCTGTCGCTGGTCGCGGACGTCAGTTTCCTGCTGGGCCCGGTGCTGGCGGGCGTGCTGATGGGGACGGTCGGGTTCTCGTGGATCCTGTGGCTGGACGTGGTGTCGTTCACGGTGAACCTGGTGTGCCTGCTCCGGCTGGCCCGGCTGCACACCCCGGCCCGCCGCACGACGGCCACCGCGGCCACCGAGCCGACCCCCGTCACCGCCCCCACCAACCCCACGGACGCCACCAACCCCACGGACAGCACCGACAGCACCGACACCACCGACACCCGCTTCCGCGCGAGCTTCGCCGTCATGGCCCGCTACCCGTGGTTCTCCTTCGGCATGGCCCTGTGGTTCGTCGTCTCGCTGGGCATCGGCCTGACGGCCGTCGCGGGCCCGGTCATCGCCGTCGAGTCGCTCGGCGGCACCGGCGCCTGGTCGGTCCTCGCCACCTGCCTCGCGGTCGGTTCGCTGCTCGGCTCCCTCGCGGTCATGTCGACCAGCAGGCAGCACCCGTGGAAGGCGGCCTCGGTCGTCGTGACCCTGGGCGCGGTGCTGCAGTTCGTCGCGCTGACGCTGCGCGACCAGCTGCCGACCGCCGTGGTCGGCGCCACGTTCGCGCTGTGCGCGCTGACCACCGCCGCGTGCGGGATCGTCTGGGACACGGCGTACCAGAGCGAGATCCCCGAGCGGTACATCTCCCGCCTCGGCTCGGTCGACAACTTCGTCAACGCCGCGGGTGTCCCCGTCGGCATGCTCCTCGGCGGGCTGTTCGCCGACCACTACGACACCGTCTTCCTCGGCATCAGCGTGGCGCTCGTCGTGCTGTGCGTGCCCGCCGCCCGGCTGGCCGGATCCGGAAGGAAAACCGCCGCATGAACCTCTCCAGTCTTCTCGCCGCACCGGCCACGAACCCCGAGGCGCGCGTGCACACCGTGGGCGAGCGGTACGTCGTCATCGACGACCTGCTGCCCGCCGCCGACTTCGAGGCCACCGCCGAGGCGTTCGCCGGGATCCGCCTCAAGCCGGTCCTGAGCACGATCGACCCGGTGTACGACGGCTTCGCCTACCGGGGCGGCGAGGACCGGCAGCGGCTCACCGGGAACGCCGACGACGCGGACGCCGACGACGCGAGCGCCGCCGACGTGAACGCCCACGACACCCCGCGCTGGCAGCGCGCGGTGAAGGAGCAGATCACCGCGCACCTGGGGCTGCTCGGGGCACCGGACCGCGCCGACCGGCTCTCGCTGACGCTCAGCGCGTGGGGCTACCCGGCCGGTTCGCGGCTCAGCTGGCACAACGACGCGGGCGCCGGACGCATCGGCGCGTACGTGTACTTCACCCACCGGGCCTGGGACAGCGACTGGGGCGGCGGCCTGGCCGTCATCGACGAGGAGTCCCGCGCCGACGCCGCCGACGGCGCCGCCCTGGTCGACTCGGCCACCCACCCGGCCCTGATCCTGCCCCGCCCGAACCGTCTCGTCGTCTTCCGCGCCCACACCATGCACGCCGTCCAGCGGGTCGACGCGACGGCGGGCGACCGCCTGCGCCGCACCTGGACCGGCTTCATCACCGAGGACACCCCGTGACCGACACGCTCACCTCCCCCCGCCCCGGCACCGCCCACCCGGCCCCGTCCTCCTCCCCGGCAGGGCTCGCCCCCCTGACCGCGTCGGCCCCTCGGACCCTCACCCACCTGGGCTGGGCCGAGGGCGACCCGCACCCGGCGCCCGGCACCGCCCTGGCCCGGGTCGTGGTCCACCACGGCGCCCGGTGCGAGGTGCTGGCGGTGGCGTCCGACGGCACCCTGGCCGCCCACACGGCGGACGTCGCCCCCGCCCTGCCGGTCACGCCGGTCGCGGGCGACTGGGTGGAACTGGGCCCCGACGGCCGGGTCGTCACGGTCGCGGGCCGCCGCGCGGTCCTCACCCGCGCGGGCTCGGCGGGCCAGGGCCGCCAGGTCCTGGCCGCGAACATCGACACGGTCCTGATCGTGGTGCCCCTCGCCGGCGGCCTCAACGCCCCCATGGTCGAACGGCTCTCCGTGATGGCCTGGGACAGCGGCGCGCAGCCCGTCCTCGTCCTGTCCAAGAGCGACACCACCGACGACGGCGGCACCGAGGACGCGGCGAGCGCGGCGCTGCTCAGCCCCGGCGTCCCGGTGCTGCCGGTCAGCGTGCGGACCGGCGCGGGCCTCGACGCGCTCCGCGCGCACCTGGGGCCCGGTACGACCGCGGTGATGCTCGGCCCGTCGGGCGCGGGCAAGACGTCCCTCCTGAACGCCCTTGAGGGCACCAGCGAGGCGGTCGCGAGCGTCGGCCGTTCCGGCGGCCGGCACACCACGACCACCCGCCGCCTGCACCTGCTGGCCTCGGGCGGGGTGCTGCTCGACATCCCCGGCATCCGCTCGCTGGAGGTGGCGGCGGGCCGCGAGGCGGTGGACGACGTGTTCACGGACATCGCCGCGCTCGCGCCGTACTGCCGTTACACCGACTGCGGCCACGACGGCGACCTCGGCTGCGCGGTCGAGGAGGCGGCCCGCACGGGCGCGCTGCCCCCGGCGCGGCTGACGACCTGGCGCAAGCTCCAGGGCGAGATCGCCTACCGCCGCAGGCGCGAGGACCCGGCCGAGATGGCCGACACCCGCCGCCAGTGGAAGGCCGTCAGCAAGCAGGCCCGCCGCAACCGCCGCTGACGGACCGGTCAACTGACGGACCGATCAACTCAACACAGTCAACTCAACTCAGCACAGCAGGAGTTGGTGAACACCGCCCTCGCATGCGCAGGATGAGGCCGCGACCTCTGTCCCGACCAGCGAAGGACCCACCGGTGCCGCACCTCACCCTCACCAACGACCTCCCGGGCATCCGAGGTCTGATGGCCGACCGCCCCGACACGGCCATCCCCCTCAACGACCTCGCGGACACCCTGCTGCGCGGCCCTTCGCCGCTCACCCGAGGCGAGCGCGAGCTGATCGCGGCGTACGTCTCCGAGCTCAACGCCACCCGCTTCTGCGCCGACACCCACGGCGCGGCGGCCGCGGCCCAGCTCGAAGGCGGCACCGAGCTGGTCAAGGCGGTCCAGCACGACCCCGACACCGCCGACGTCACCCCGCTGGTGCGGGCGCTGCTCCGGGTCGCCGCCGAGGTCCAGACGGCGGCCGTGCCGGTGACCGCCGAGACGGTGGCCGCCGCCCGCGCCGCCGGAGCCACCGACACCCACCTGCACGACACGGTGCTGATCGCCGCCGCGTTCTGCATGTACAACCGCTACGTCAGCGGCCTGGCGACCGCCCTGCCCACCGAGCCCGGCTACTACGACGAAGCGGGCCGGCGCATCACCGCCCACGGCTACGCCGCCGCCGTCTGACCGACGACCGAGAAACGGCCCACCATGTCTGCGCACCCTCCGAAGAAGGCCCATCGCCGCGCGGTCACCGCCACCGTCGTCGGCAACTTCATCGAGTCCTTCGACTGGCTCGGCTACGGCCTGTTCGCCCCGCTGTTCGCCGCCCAGTTCTTCCCCTCGGGCAACAGCCTCACCTCCGTCCTCGGCGTCTTCGCCGTCCTGGGCGTCGGCGTCCTCATGCGGCCGCTCGGCGGCATCCTGCTCGGCCGCTACGCCGACCGCCGCGGCCGCCGCCCGGCCCTGATGCTCGCGGTCTCCCTGATGGCGGGCGGTTCGTTCCTGATCGGCCTCACCCCGGGGTACAGCCACATAGGTCTGTTCGCCCCGATCCTGCTGCTCGTGGCCCGGATGGCCCAGGGCATCTCCCACGGCGGCGAGTGGCCCGCGGCGGCGGCGTACCTGATGGAGGTCGCTCCCGAACGCCGCAAGGCCACGTACGGCAGCCTGTTCTCCCTCACCACCTGCGCGGGCGCCTTCACCGCGTCGCTGCTCGGCGGCGCGATGACCGCGGCGCTCGGCCCGGCCGTGATGGCCGACTGGGGCTGGCGGGTGCCGTTCCTCATCGGCGGTCTGCTCGGCCTCGTCCTGCTCGTGCTGCGCCGCCGCCTCGCCGAGACCGAGGTGTTCCAGCGCGAGACCAGCGCCCGCCGCGACCGCGGCTCGCTGCGCCAGGTCCTCGGCGCCCACCGCCGCGAGGTGCTGCTGGCCGTGCTGTTCGTCGCGGGCAGCGGAGCCGTCGGCGGTACGTGGACGGCGGTCGTCCCGGCGCTCGGTGGCCGGCTCGCCCCGCCCGGCACCATGTTCTGGGTCATCGTGACCGCCACGGCGCTGCTGATGGTCCTGAACGTGCCCATCGGCATGCTCGCCGACCGGGTCGGCGCCACCCGCTTCCTGGTGGTGGCCAGCGTCCTGTTCGCCGTCACGGGCTCGGTCTCGTACCTCACCATGACCGGCACCTTCGCCAGCCTGCTCTTCACCTACGGCTCCGGCGTGGTCTACCTGGTCTGCGCGACCACGGTGCTGCCGAAGCTGCTCACCGGCATCTTCCCGCCGTCGAACCGCGCCCTGGGCGTGGGCCTGCCGAACGCCGTCACCAGCGCCGTCCTCGGCGGGGTGGCCCCGGCGGCGGCGACGTACTCGGCCGAGCACAACGCCAACGGCTGGTTCATCGTGGGCGTCATGGCCGCCGTACTGATGTCGATCCCGGCGGCCGCCCTCGCCCGGCGTCGCCCGCAGGGCGAAGGCACGCCCGCGCTCGACCGGTCCGACCTGACCCTGGTCCGATGAGGGTACGGACACGGGGGCACGGTTCGTTCCTGTCGGTCGGGTCGAAGGACTCGATCCTGTCGATCGGGTCGGTGGGCAGCGTCCTGTCGATCGGTTCGGTCGGGAGCGTGCTGTCGTTCGGTTCCGTCGGGAGCGTGCTGTCCGCGGGGTCGATCGGCTCGGCGCTCTCGCTGCTGTCGACGGCGTCGTGGCTGAGCACGGGCTCGCTGCTGTCGGCCAGGTCCCGCTGGTCCCTGCTGTCCTGGCGGGCCCGCGACGGCTTCCTGACCCGGCCGTGAACGAAAAACCGGCCCTCCACCACAGGTGGGGGGCCGGTGGCACGACCGGGTCAGGAAGGCCGGTTGTTCTTGCCCTCGAGCCACAGCGTGTCGGAGTCGTCGTGGTGGGCGGTGCCGCTGCCGACGTGCTTGTCGGAGATCTTCGCGCCGTTCTTGAAGACGTGCACCAGCGCCATCCCGTGCCCGCGGCCCAGACCATAGTCCTCCTTGAGCCACTCCAGGACAGGGCCCGCCTTCACCGTCGGGCTCACGAACCCGCGCGCCTCGGCGAGCTCGATGAACTGTCGGGGGGTCAGGCCGGTCTTGTCCTCGATGTTGTCCAGGTACGCCTGAAAGGACATGTGCTCCTCGCTTCCCATCATCCGCGCCGGCCGGAGGCCGACTACACCAAGCCTGCACGCGCCCACCCCCCGCGCCGGTCTCCCCGCCACCCCTCACGACGACTTAGCCACGTCACCCCACCCACCCGGCCGCTCCGGCTACGGAGCGTGCCGTCCGGCAGCCCTCACCGCCAGGCGGCGCGCGCGGGCGGTGAGGTGGCGGCGTTCGGGGGCGCTGGTGGTACGGCGGGCGGCTTCGCGGTACGAGACGGCCGCGGCGTCGTGCTCGCCGAGGAGCTCGAGAAGGTGGGCGCGGGTGGCGAGCAGCCGGTGGTGGCGGGCGGTGCGGGGGTCGCTCTCCAGCGCGGTGACCAGGTCGAGCCCGGCGGCCGGGCCGTGGACCATGGCGACGGCCACCGCGCGGTTGAGGGTGACCATCGGGTTGGGCCCGAACCGCTCCAGGATCTCGTACAGGGCGAGGATCTGGGGCCAGTCGGTGGCGTCGGTGTCCTCGGCCTCGTCGTGCACGGCCGCGATGGCGGCCTGGAGCTGGTACGGGCCGACCCGGCCGAGCGGCAGGGTCCGGCTGATGAGGTCGACGCCTTCGGCGATGGCACGGCGTTCCCACCGGCCGTGGTCCTGCTCCGCGAGCGCCACCAGCTCTCCGGAAGGACCGGTGCGGGCGGGGCGGCGCGCGTCGCTGAGCAGCATGAGAGCGAGGAGGCCCGCCGTCTCGGTGTCGTCGGGGACCAGGCGGTGCAGCAGCCGAGTGAGCCGGATCGCCTCGTCGGACAGCTCGGGTGCGACGGGGCCGGTGCCGTCGGTCCCGCCGGTGGTGCTGTATCCCTCGTTGAACACGAGGTAGAGCACGTGCCGCACCTCGGCCAGCCGCGCGGTGAGATCGGTGCCCTCGGGGACGGCGAGGGGGGTGCCGGACGTCTTGAGGGTCTGCTTGGCGCGGCTGATGCGCTGGGCCATGGTCGGCTCGGGGACCAGGAAGGCAGTGGCGATCTGGGCGGTGGTCAGGCCGCCGACGGCGCGCAGGGTCAGATCATCGCGACGTACTTCATCTCGGGTGTCCTCCCGTTCCCGCGCGCCCCGTCGGCACGCTGTCACCCCTCAGTCGGAGCGGAAGACGGGCCCTCGACATCCGACGACAACTTTCTTCGAAATCTTTCTCCGCCCCTGCCCAGCGGCCCCCGCCTGCGCCCCAGTGATCAACTTACAACCGCTCGGTGTCACGGGCGGCGGTGGTTTTCGCGGTGTCTGAGTGGAGCGGGCAGTCGCCCGGGCCGAGTCCCATGGGAACCATGGCGTGCGACTGGATTCCGTAGACCGGCGGGAGAAACCAGCCGCCCGGCCGTTCAGGACGCGTAGGTGAGGAAGTCGGCGACGGCGCGGATGTGCTGGTGGCCGGTGAGCTGGCCGCGGAGGTCGGCGAGGGTGCCGGTGGTGCGGGCGGAGTCGATGCCGCCCATGGCGTCGATGACCTGGTGGCCGATGTCGAGGGCGGCGTCGATGTCGCCGAGCGCGAGGTGGGCTTCGGCCTGGCGGGCCTGGTAGATGACGGTGCCGCGGGTTTCGCGTTCGGTGTCGTAGGGGTCTTCGTGGGTGAGGGCGGCCTGGAAGTTCTCCAGGGCCCGGTGGTGCTCGCCCAGGGTGAGCGCGGAGCTGGCGGCGACCTGGTGGAGTTCGCCGTGGTTGATCCAGTACATCGACGCGAGGTCCGCCTCGGGGACGTCGGCCCGGCCGTAGGCGTCGAACGCGGCGTCGATCTGCCGCCAGGCGTGAGTGGGCTGGCCGGCCTTGGAGTGGGCGCGGGCGGCGCGGGCGTGGAGCATGGCCATCACCCTGGGGGACGAGATCTTGCGCTGGTCGGCGAGCGCGCCGTCGAGGAGGTGGAGGGCTCCGTGGGGGTCGTGGGCGTTGTAGCGGAGGTTGGCCCAGAAGGCGAGGGTGACCGCGCCGAGGGTGGGGTTCTGCGCGGAGGCGGCGGCGCGCAGGGAGGCGATGAAGTGGCGTTCGGCGGCGGCGTGCCGCCCGGCGTCGTACGCGCACCATCCGGCGAGCCGGGAGGCTTCCGCTCCGGCGGCGAACAGGCGCCGGCCGGTGGTCTCGGTGTAGGAGGCGTTTTTGAGGAGGCCGGTGATGAGGCGGATCTCCAGGACGGCGGCGTCGTAGACCTGGTCGGCGCCGACGGTGTCGTCGAGGTGGCGCAGGGCGTCGAGGCGGGTGTCGAACAGGTCGGCTGCCTCCGCGCCGACCTGGCGGGCCGGGCCGGTGACGGCGAGAGCCGGTTCGGCGGTGATCCACTGCGCGACGGCAGCGGCCAGCGTGCTGGTGGAAGCGATCAGAAAGCCGCGCCGGTCCACGGGACCTCCCACGTCCGTCAGTGATGTGACCGTACCCGCCACCGTCCACGGCGACTCCAGGACGGCCTTGTCGTCGTCGAGGGCGAGCAGCAGGAACCCGGGCCAGCCGTGGCGGTCGACGTCGGCGAAGTCGATGCCGTGGAGGCTGGCGATGGCCAGCAGCGCGGTCCGCTCAGGGGTGACGCCCTCGCGCGTCCACCGGGTGGCCTTCTCCTTGCGGTGGGCCATTGCGCCGAATCCGAGGGCCTGGTGCCGGTCGGCCACCCGCTTGAGGTAAGCGGCCGCGGTCAGCCCGTGCCGGGCCATCAGCGTGGTCAGCGGATGGGCGTGCCGTACGGCGGTAGTGGTGATCACGGGCGCTCGACCTCCCCCAAACAGATCTCCTGAGTCTCCGCTCCCTCGGGTCCGGGGCGGAAGAGCGCGTCGGGGTGAGGCAACGGGGAGCAACCGGGGGCAACCCGCAGCAACACCCGGCGGCTTCCCGGCCGGGGCGGTGCGGCCCGAACGTGACAGGACCCCGCCGCGAGAACAGGGCGGGCCCCCTCACTGGATTCTCGGAGGTACGTGATGCGTGTCCTCATCGACGGCCTGGACCTGTCCGGCAAGACCACCCTCACCGCCGCCCTCGCGGCCGAACTCGAAGCCCGCGGCCGTACCGTGACCGTGCACCGCGGCTTCCTCGCCGAGCGCCACCCCGCGCGCCGGCTGCTGAAGAAGCTGCCGCTCGTACGGCAGCCCGACAGCACGCTCGTCACCACCGCCTACCTGACCGCCGGCTACGTGCTGGACTCCCTCCTGGTGCGGACCCGCGCTCCCGAGCCCGGGGGCACCGTCCTGGTCCAGGACGGGTACGTGGACCGCACCGTCGCCTTCGGTATGGCCGGCGGCCCCTACCTGGCGGCCGTCCTCGCGCTGCGCTGGCCGCGGGTGTTCGCCCCGTTCGACGTCGCCGTCTACCTCCACGCCCCCGCCGAAGCCCGCCGCGTACGGCTCGGCGTACGGGAGACACCGGACGCCGTCGACATCCGCGGCGTCGAGGACGCCGAGTTCGCCGCCACCTTCACCGCGATGCTTACCCGGGGCATGGGCCGCCGCCACAGGAAGCTCCTCGTCTTCGACACCTCCGCCCACAGCCCGCACGAGATGGCCACCGCCATCGCCGACGCCCTTCTCGGCACCCAGGCCACCGCGGCGCCCGCACCGGTGGCAGCGCTCGGAGAGCTGGAGCGTGCCGCGTGACCGCCTGGATGAGCCCGGTCGACACCGCGCTCACCGAGGCCGCCGGAACCGCCCTGGCCCGCGCGCTCGACGGCAGGCCGCTGGTGTCCGCCGAACGGTTCTGCTCCTCGATCCGCACCCTGTACGCCGGGCCCGGACCGCTGCCCGCGGCCCGGCCGGTCCTCGCGATCGGCTGCTACCCCGGTTGGGAGCCGGCCGCACCCAGCACGGTCCTGGCCGCCGAGAACCGTACGGGTCGCCGCGGGCCCGCCGAGCGGCACTCCTGGATGGAGGCCGTGGGCGCGGACGCGGTCCGGCAGCTCGCCGAACTCCATCGGCCGCCGGTGATCGCCGCCTGGTACGCCACCGGCCGCCTGCGTCGCTGGGCAGGGCCGGGCGGCACGGTCGCCGCGATCGACGGCAGGCTGCGGGCCGTCATCGAGGACAAGGCCGCCTTCGACGCGCTCCTCCAGGAGACCGGGGTGCCGCAGCGGATGCGGATCCCGTGCGTACGGGTCGACGGGGCGCTGCCCGCCCTCGCCGAGCTGCGGCGGCAGGTGGGATCGGAACGGCTGGTGGTGCAGGCCGGGGCGGACTCCGGCGGCCGGGGAACCGTCTTCGTCGACAGCGAGGAGGATCTCCGGCGGGCGGCGGCCATGTCCGGCCCGTACAAGGTGGCCGCGTTCGTCACGGGCTGGTCGTCGAACACCACGATCCTGTCCGTCCCCGACACCTCGGGCGGCGTGGCGGTGTACGTGGACCGGCCCTCGCACAAGGCCATCGGCGTCACGGCGGCGGGGATCGGGCCGGGCAAGAGCGCCGGGAACGACTGGTCCCGCCCCTGGCCCGAGCGCGCGGCCGCCGAACTGGTGGACGCGGCCGTCCGGATCGGCCGCCACCTGTGGACGGAGCACCGGATGGCGGGCCTGTTCGGGCTGGACGCCCTGCTCACCGAGGACGGGCGGGTGATGTTCAACGAGATCAACTGCCGCAACCAGGGCACCACCGAGGTCTCCGCGGTCAACCAGCAGTTACGCGGCCTTCCGCCGTTCCTCGCCGCCCACCTCACCGTGCTCCTCAGCGGCCGGCCCGACTGGCTGCCCGAGGCCGACGTCTTCAACCACGCCACCATCCGGGCCGCCGTACGGCCCGGGCCCGGGCCGTACTACCTCAAGCTCCGCCACCGCGGCACCGGCCCGATCCGGGCCAGCGGGCTGCGCGGGCCCGGCGTCTACCGCGTGGAGGACGGCCGCCTCGCCTGGGTGCGGCCCGGCGCCCACCCGGCGTGCGCGAACGCCGACCTCGGCGAGGTGCTGCTCGCGAACCTGCCCGCCGAGCACGTCGTGTGCCTGCCCGGCGCCGAACTCGGCACCGCCGAAGCCCTCACCACCGGCCCCGGCACCCCCTTCGCCGCCCCGCACCAGCTGTCCCCCTTCGGCGACGCCGTCCTCGACGCGCTCGCCGCCCACCTCACCCCCGCCCCGACTCTCAGCGAGGTGACACCGTCATGACCACCACCACCACGACCGTGGTGCCCGGACTGCTGGAGCAGCTGCGGGCGCTGCCCGAAGACGCCTTCACCCGCGTCCAGTACATCGCGCCGCAGGTCGGCTGCTTCAACGGGTGCGCCATGTGCTCGCAGTTTGCCGGCCGCGACACCTGGGGTCTCACCCGCGAGGGGCTGACCGGCCTGTTCACCGCGCTCGGGCAGGTCGCCGACGAGCGGGACCTGGCCGTCGCCTCCGGCCGGATCCACCGCCCCCGTGTCGTCTTCCCGTACCTGGACAACGACATCGGCTCCTACCGCCATCTCGACCGTTACGCCGAGCTCGCCCGCGACGTCCTGGGCGTGAAGCTGCGGATCTCCACCGTCGGCTACTCCTCCCACTCGGCCCCGCTGGTGGCCATGCACGAGCGCCTGGTGGCCGAGCACGCCGGCTCCTTCGACGGCGTCCGCTTCTCCGTCACCCCGTACACCCTCGGGTTCACCGGCCGCTCGGGCACCGACCGGCAGGCGTACGTCGACGACCTCGCCGCCGGCCTGCGCACCTACCGGCCGCTGCTCGACGCGCTCGGGCACGGCGCCGCCACGGCCGCGTGCGAGCTCCGCTTCGCCCCGCTCGTCGGCATCGGCGAGCTGACCGACACCCACATCGACGGCCACCACGTCCTCGCCGTTGGCCCCCACCTGCTCATCTCCCGCCATGCCGGCGGCGGCGAGTTGTCGGAGACGGTGATCGAGCGACTGGACGAGCGGACCCAGCCGGTCTACTCCGGCCCCGGCGCCGTGTACCTGCACGTCACCTCCGACCGGGCCGAGCCGACGGCGGCGACCGTGCGGGCCGCGCTCGACGGCACCCTGACCGTTCCGCACCGGGCCCGGGAGGCGCGGCTGCACCGCTTCTCCAACGCCGACGGCCCGTACTGGGCGGCCGACCCCGATTTCCACCCGGACGGCACGTTCACCGCCCTGCACCTCTACCCGGCCACCGAGATCCGCCCGAACTCCGGATACACCGACGCCACCCGTCCCTTCCTCAACACCCTCCTCGCCCACAAGCGGGCCCGCGGACTGGCCCGCCGTGACGAGTTCGAGCACGCCACCGGCACGGACGTCGACGCCGTCCTCGACGCGCTCGCCGCGCGGGCCGAGGAGCTGAAACCGGTCGACGCCACGGCGGCCGACCATCTGCGTGAGCAGGCCCATCCGCAGGTCGCCGCGTACGCGGCCGCGCTGGAGAGGGCCGGCTGCCCGCCGAGCCTGTTCTTCTCCCGCGCCTTCACCATCGACACCGGCCAGATCGTCAACCAGGGCCGGGCCGAGCATCTGTTCCGCGGGCTGACCGGGACCAACGGCGAGCCGATGACCCCGCGAGAGGAACGCGGCTTCGGCCAGGCGAGCCTGTCCACCGTCCGCGGCCCGATCTGGCGGATCACCCCGCTGCCCCTCACCCCGACCGGGCGCCTGCCGATCGCGGTTGCAGGGAAGAAGAACCAGGCCACGAGCACCCCGACCCTGCTCGTCGAGGAACTCGACCCCTGCCACCTCTCCCCGGTCATGCGGACCACCGGCTGCCGCCTGCGCCGTCACGTGCTGACCCTGCCGGACGGCTTCATCGAGCACACCAGCATGGCGGAGGGGAAGGCCGCGTTCGCCCTCCCCGGGCTGCCCTCCGCCTGAACGACCGGCGCCGGGCGGGCGGGTGAAAGAGAGGCAAAGCCCGCCCGGGCCGCCGGGGCGGTCGCGATACTGCCGCCATGACGAGCACGCCCGAAACCCCCGCCGCGGCCCCGTTCTCCCGGATCAAGATCCGGACCGGGGCCCTGGTGTTCTGCGGCGACGACGTCGCCCTCATCCGCCGCGACCGCGCCGACTCCACCCACTACACCCCGCCCGGCGGCAACGTCGAACACGGCGAAGACCTCCACCAGGCCCTCGCCCGCGAACTCGCCGAGGAACTCGACCTCGACATCACCCACGCCGAGGGCGGCGACCTGATGTGGGTCGTCGACCAGCGCGTCACCCGCCCCGGTCCCACCCCGCCGCCGCGCAAGCTCCACCTGATCTACCGCTTCCACATCACCCCTGAGCTCCGGGCCACCCTCGCGGAGGTCGAGCTGGACGAACTGCCCGACTGCAGCCACGAGACGGGCGTCATCGAGTGGATCGACTACCGCAAGACCGCCGAGCTGCCGATCTTCCCGCCCATCGGCCCGGCCCTTGCCGCCCTGACCGACCCCCGCGCCGCCGTCACCGACGCCGCCCTCGAAGCCGTCACCGACGACAACTACACCTGGGTGTGACGAGTGATGGGCGGTAGCGGACACAGGGCTGTCGACCCGGCACGGTGCCGCGAAGACGCTCGTACCAGGTGACGACTCCGGCGTTACAGGACCAGGACGGCCACCGCTTGGCGGACGCAGTCTCCGTCCAGCTCGTCCATGAGTCCGGAGACATCACCCACGTGCTGATCTCCGCGTGGACGATCTGACCACGCTCCGTCGGGCGGGCCGCTGGTGGACCACGCTCAAGAATCCTTCTCCGCCCCGGACAGCCCGGTGCCACGGACGGCGGTGGTTTTCGTAACTTCTGAGTGGAGCGGGCAGTCGCACGGAGGGAAGGCCATCGGGTTGTCGAGGAGGGGCGTGCCGGGGTCCACGGTCACCATGGGGCCGAAGGTGTGCCCGTTGTCGCGGCTGACGCGCAGGGTCATCACCGGTCCGTGTCGCGCGATGTCCATCAGGCTCGTTCCTGGATCCATTCGGCGAGCTCAATCGCGATGTCGGCCCGCAGGCCACCGAGCTGGACCATGGGGCAGCCCATGACGGGGTAGTCGCCGGTCAGACTCGGGAGGGTGAAGCCTGCGGACCGGAGGGCCTGGGCCAGGGCGTCCGCCGCCTGGCTGCCGACCTTGATGGGGTTTTCGGCCGTCTTCGGCCTGTTCGTCGCCATGTGCCTACCTTCGAGTCTCCATGGGCCCTTGGGGTAGGGGCATTTCGAGGGGCAAGTTCCGCGAGGACAGCTGCGTGCGGTCTTCGTGACCGGACGTGGGGGCAAGATGGGTGCATGGCCGTCGGGGAACTGATCCGGGAGCTGAGGCTCGCGCGTGGCTGGAGTCAAGGAAGGCTCGCGGACGCGATCAACGACCGGTTCGGGACGAACCTCGACCGGGAGTACGTGAGCCGTTGGGAGCGTTGCCGTGTTCGGCCGGGCCGGTACTACCTGGCGTGTCTCTCGGCCGTCCTCGATGTCCCTCTGGCTGTGTTTGAAGGTGAAGTGAACCGACGTACGTTCCTGTCCGACGTCGCGGCCACGGCCATAGCTCCTGTGGTGGCCTCGGATCTGCTCGCCTCGGGGTTCGCGGCCCGCCTGAGGGGCGGACCCTCCGTGGAGGAGTGGGAGGGCAAACTGGCCGCCTACGGCGCCGATTACATGTCCCTGGGCGCCGCCGACATCCAGCGGCGGGTCACGGGTGAACTGGTCGCCGTACAGCAGCAGCTCGACCACCCTCGACTGTGGTCGGTCGCGAGCCGTCTGATGACGTTGTACGCGAAGACGTTCCCGGGCAGCGACGGCGCGAAGGCGGTGGGCTGGTACCGGATGGCGGCCGACGCCGCCGACCGGTCCGAGGACGTCCAGAGCCGTGTGTGGGTACGTGGCCGGGCCGCCATCGCGCTCGGCTACGAAGGGGCGTCCCTCGGTGTCGCCGATCTCCTCGCGGACCAGGCGATCGCCCTCAGCGACGGCACGCCGTCGCTGGGTCTGTTGAACGCGGTGATGGGCAAGGCGCACGCCGCCGCGCTGCGGGGGGACCACGAGGCGGCCCGGCGGCTCGCGGACGAGGGGCGGCGGATCTTCGACAAGGTCGCGTCCCACGAGCAGACCTCGGACTACGCGGTGCCGTGGTGGCGGATGAACGTCTTCCTGTCGCTGCTCTCCGCCCGGCTCGGCGACGAATCAGGGGCGGTGGAGGCACAGGACGCCGCCCGCCGGGAGCTGCCCGACAGCCTCCCCCGGTTCGCCACCCACCTGGAGATGCACCGCGGCCTGATGCTCGCCCGTTCCGGCGACCGATCCGGCGGAGCCGCCTACGCACGGTCCGCGCTGGACGCGCTACCACCGGAGAAGCACTCGCTGACGCTGCGCCTCCTGATGGCCGAGATCGTGACCGACGAGGCAGCCTGACGGCACGTCGGCCGTGTGTCGCTTCAGCCGGCGAGTCGGAGCGTCGGACGGCTGTCGGGTGCGGAGACGTGTTCGCCGCCGTCGGGGTCGGGATCGGGGTCGAAGGCGGTGCCGGTGCGGGCGTCACCGGTTCGGGGAGGCCGGATGCCGCTGGTGGGAAAGTTCAGGGGCCAGACGAAGGTGTCGGGGGCCTTGAGGTGGTTCACCATGTGGGGGAGTGACTCGTATCCGGCCAGAAGCGGGTGGATGAGTACGGCTCCTCTGCGCTGGCGCTCGCTGATGATTCCCTTGTCACGTAGTTGGCCGATGGCGCGGGAGACCACGGGCTGGGTCAGCCCGAGCCGTTCGGCGATCTCCTGCTGTCGGATACGGACCAGGCCGCCCGGTTCCTGACGCGCTGTGAGGACGTCGAAGACGTCGCGGGCAGTCGGTGACAGGCACGCGTTCGGCAGTACCTCGAAGATCTCCGGATTGTGGAATCCGGGGATGGTTCCGCTCATCGGGTGGCCCCCTTGCTAGCGGTAGGGATGGTGATCTCGTGTCCGTAGGAGTACGTCGAAGACGACAGCGACGGCGGCGGGCGACACCCCGGGTGTCGGATGGTCAGTGCTTGCGGCGTGCGGCGAGCTGGATGGGTGGTTCCACCGGCTGTCTGCGGCGGGCTGCCTTCTCCTGGCGTTTCGCGTCGTGCTGCGTGACGCGGTGCTCGTAGCGCTCCTGGAAGTCGGGCCGGTCGAAGCGGTCGTCGTCGTTCATGGCCTCGATCGCGGCGAGTTGATCTGCGGGGGTGCGGTATCCGGCGATGAGGGGGCTGAGCACGTAGATGCCGTTTCCTTGTTTGCGCACCATCTGGGCGAAGCCGAGGTGCTGCAGGCCGCGGGAGGCCATGGGGCGGCTCAGACCGACGAACTGGGCGACGGTGTCCTGGGTGACCAGGCAGCGTCCGCCAGGCTCCTGACGGCCCAGCAGGTGGATCAGGATCGGGTACGCGGCGGGCGGCATCCCTCTGGGGATGAAGGCCAGGGCGTTGTTGGCGGTCCAGACGTACTCGGGGACTGCGCTGTGTACGGCGATCGTCATGAGGTTCCGTCCTTCTCCGACCGTGCGGCGTGGGTGGCACGCGCCTGGGCACGGGCTTTGTCCACCCGAAGCGGCTTCTCGTCCGGGTTCGGAAGCTTACGCATCTCCCGGAAGACTTCCGGGAGGTCTTCGTTGTCGGCGATGGCGTCCAACAGCGAGAGCTGGTCGACCTTTATCGAGCCCTGCGCGCGCAGGCCGGGTCGGGCAGTTCTCCGGCTTTGGTCGTTCCGGCAGTACGGCGGATCGCGCCGCGGGTGTCAGGAGACGGCTTTGAGGTTCTCTCGGCGCTTCACGTCGTCTCGGCGACGGCGCTTCTCGGCGAGCTGGTCCTGGTAGGCGGCGGCGGCGATCTCGTAGCGCTGCACGAAGTCGGGTGCGTCCAGGCGTTCCTGGCTCGGCATGGCCTGGACGGCGGCGATGGCGTCCTGGGGGGAGCTGTAGGCGGCGAGCATGGCGTTGATCCAGTACACCCCTGCTCGTCTCTTCCTGACCAACTGCGCCAGGTCCAGATCGCGCAGCGCCGTGTTCACCGCTGTCCGGCTGAGTCCGAGCATCTGTGCGAGTGTGTGTTGGTCGATCTCGATCCGTCCGCCGGGCTCGCTGTGTGCGCGCATCTTCAGCAGCACGCGGTAGGCGGCGGGAAGCAGGTTCAGATCCGCGACGACGCCTTCCGCGTTCACTGCGGCGAAATGCAGTCCGTTCATTGTTCGGCCTCCTTCTCGTCCTGCTGTACCCGCGTCTGGCGGCGGTCAGCACGCATTTTCGTTCGTTCTCCGCGCAGCCGCTGGATCTCCTGACGCATCTGCTCCAGAGAGGGGAAGCGCACCAGCTCGGGCAGGCGTTCGTCCGATCGGATCTTGGCAATGGTCTCGTGCTGTTCGACCCGGACGTACTGCGAGGGCGTCGTGGTCTCTGTGCCCGGAATGAACTCTGCTACCCGGTAGGAGTACGGCGGGTTGAACTGGTAGACGCCACGTTGCACCCGGAAGACGATCCCGTGGCCCATCACCTGATTCAGTGCCTCGTTCACCTTGCTGCGAGCGACGTCCAGGACGTGTGCCATCTCGTGCTGGGTCAGCATGATCCGTCCGCCGGCTTTCTGACAGGCGATCAAGAGGAGGATCAGCCGCAGAGGGAGTGCTTCCCGGAAGAACTGCGTGATGATTAAGAAGAACTCCAGGCTGTCCATGGAGAAGGCGCCGGGCTCGGCCGCTGGTCCGTAGAACTCAAGCGGCTTGCGTTCGCTGTCCAGGGTGAGCTTGCGCCCGAGGTAGGCGCGGGCGACGTCGTCTAGGTCTTTGACGGGCTGCAGCGGTCTGTTCCAGGCATCGGCCGGGTCGGCCAACGGCAGCTTCGGCTGACGTGAATCGGTGGTGTTCGTACGGCGGCGCTTCGGCTGGGTCGGCACGAGGCTGCTCCCACGCTGTTGATCCAGTGACAAGCAGCATCATGTCAGCTCTGCTTGAGGTTGATGTCACTTTCCCCGGACATGAGGCCGAGATGTGTCCCCTCAGGGGTGACATATCTCGGCCGTCGATCGCCTGAGCTCTGAGAGGAGACGGAAGTACGTCGAGATGTCGCCTCTGCTTGACATGAAGCCTTTTTGATGTCGTCTCTGCTTGACACAGAAGGGGAGATGTGTCCCCTCAGCCGGGACACATCGGATGAGATATGTCCCGGCTGAGGGGACACATCTCGCACGTCGCACGTCTTTGACCTGCACCTTCTTCGTCCCCCCTATCTATAAGAGGCGGGGGTCCGTGTCTGGCTCTCCGTCAGGACCCGTGTGATCCGGCTGGCTTCCTGTGCGAGTCGATGCCTTGTTGCCGTGCCCCTGCCCGACAAGCGGCCCACTGAAGGACCCTGAGTGGCCGTCAGGCGCTTCTTCATGCCTCATCGAAAGGGGAAAGGCGGGGGCGATGCTTCGCGGGCCTGATGGGGCGCCTGACGGGTTTTTGTAGTGGGTGTTGTGGTTGGGCTCGCTTCGCGTGCGGGTGGGTGTTTGTGTGTTGGGCCGGTGGACAGCGGCAGCGGTGCTGAGTCTCGGGTGGCTTGGGCCGTGACGGACAGGCTGAAGGGGGCGTGGTTGGTGTGGGTGGGTGGTTGGGGTGGCCTCCGGACGCCGGGGTGTTGGCTGCGGGTGTGTGGGGGTTGCTGTTCTGTGGCTGGGGTGTTGGAGGTTTGAGGGGGCGGGCCCAGTTCGTACACAGCAGATGCCATGATGCATTTGGTTTGTGTGTCTGTTGTACGAGGTTGAGGTCGCCGCCAGTAGGGGTACCGCGGCCTCAGCTGGCGGGCCAAGCCGCGATACCCCCAGGCCCTCTTGTTGCTGCGGCCTCCGTTGCACTTTTCCCGTGGGGGTAGGGGGCTGGGCTGGAGCGCAGCGGAAGCCCGGTACAGGTAAGAGCTGCTGCCGGAGCGTCAGCGAAGGCCCTCCTTCCCCCTCGTAGGCGAAGAGCCTTGCCGGCGCGCAGCGCCGGCGCTGCGGGCCGCGCCGCGGCCCGGCCGCACTGC
>NZ_JBIVFL010000020.1:0-82421 GCF_044748125.1 Streptomyces sp. NPDC090025
CCCGCGGAGCGGGTACCTACGCGCTGCGCGCGTAGGAGCGAGACGCCTCGCTGCGCTCGGCGGGGCCCGGCTTCGCCGGGCCAGGACCGGGCCTTCGGCCCGGGGTCCTTCGCTGCGCTGCGGACGGCTCGGGTTCCGCTTCGCTTCACCCGAGCGGGGCCCGCTTGCGGGCCTCGGGCCTCCCGCGTTCGCGCGGGAGGTGACCCCGTTTCACGGGGTTCATGCCTTCGGCCTGTTGAGGTGTCCGCTTACGCTCCCACCCCCGCCCTTCCGGCTTTCGCCTCCAGGCCGAGGGCCCGCGAGCGGGCCCGGCTGGCAACGGAAGGGCGGGGGGCTCGACTGACGGCATGTAGGGCCCCCCGCCATTCGCGTCAGCAGTCCACTTGACCCTGGATCAGATATCCCTGACCGAGACGCATCCTGAGTCCGGTGAAGCGGATACGTCCCACACTGCATCACGGTATCTCCTGTGTAGTGACTGGGCCCCGCCCTCCTGACCGGAAGCACCCACACCTGGCCCCTGACCAGCAACAAGGAAGGCTCGCAGCCATCACGCTGCGTGCTACACCACGTCTCCCTGTCCAGCTCAACTCATCCCGGTGACACCACTCGCACCGCATCACACTGTCCCCGCGAGCCGCCCTCACCAGCCCAAAACCGAACACTGCCCAGAAGGACACCGGCTGTGGCCCACTGGACAGCCACCCGCGGTGCCGTAATCAGTGAAACTGCGCAGTACCCGACCAACCCGCACAGCAGGGTCCCACACTCAGGACTCCGCAGGTCAAACAACTGGTGCGCCCGGACACTGCGCAGAATCCGTGAGCCAGCACAGTCGCTGAACCGCTCAATCAAAGTGCACAACCCCAGGCCGGAAGGCTGACGACTGCTCACATTCACTGACCGGCGACACCGATCGTGAGCAGAGAAGGTGAACCCCGAGGCCGCAGGGAGGTGTCAGCTGCCCAGCTTGCTGAAGGCCCAGCGGAGCACTTCCTGGTCGGGGTGGTCCCGGCCTGTCCGTTCGAGTGCGGTCAGGGTGTGAGCGGTCAGGCGGGCCCAGTTCCGGAAGTTGCCGTGCGCCGCATGCCGGTCAGCGAAGGTGATGTCTGCGGGATCGGTCCCAGCCCAGATGGGGTGCTAGAGCGGAATGACCTGCTGAACTTGGGCCAGGGTGAGTTTGGTGACGTGCTGCCAGATATAGATGCGGGAGGAGAGCATCGGTTCCTTCCGCAGCACGGTATGCGCTCCCTCACCGCCGGCGAAGATGATCGCGATCTGCGAGTACGGATGGTCCCAGATGTACCGGAAATATTCGAACGTCTCTCGATTTAGCCATTGAGCTTCGTCCACGACCAGCGTACGCGGCTGGGCCGCCAGCGAGTCCAGGAGCAGCCGATCGAACTCAGGTGGGTGACGCGGAGGTTCACCCGGCAGACCGAGCGCGACAAAGAGCTCGTGACGAACCGCTCGGGCCGTGGGGCGGGCGCGGAAGGCGATCCGGCAAACCTCCTCGCCACGGGTCCGCTCCAGCTCGCGCAGACAGACATTCACAGCAAGTGTCTTGCCGACGCCTGCCGGGCCGTGGAGGCACATCATCGCCCTGGCGTCGATCGTGTCAGCGATGTTCTCCCGCGCGGCCAGGAGCGCCCGGGTCGTGACTACTGCGGCGTCCGCGAGCTGGGTGTAGTGGTCGGTCTCTCTCGGCGGCAGCTGGCTCGTCATCGCGTCTTCTTACGGGCGGCGGGGCGCAGGGAGGCCGGGGTGTTCCAGTCGTCGGGCGGCGGGGAGGGCGGGATGAGGTCCGGCAGGGCCAGGGCGGCCATGTCGCTGTCGATGCTCGCGTCGAGTTCCCGGGCGGCTTCGGCTGCCGTGAGAGCGCCCAGGCGCAGGGCGGGCGTGGGCGTGGTGGCCGGGGCGAAGCGCTGGCGGCGCAGGGCCTCTGCCTTCTTGGCGTCCTCGCGCACGCGGCGGGCCCGTACGGTGCGGGTGCGGCGCAGCTCGTCGAGCTGTTGTGGGGTGGCGGCGTCGGCGAGGTGGGCGGTGCCCAGGTGGCGTCCGGCCGGGTCGCAGACCTCGATCTCGTGATCGTGGTGCGGCATGTGCCGGATCCGGACGTGGCGACCTGCCTGGCCGGCCATCCACGCGCCCAGGTAGTCCCGGCCGCGCCAGCGCACGCCGTGGCTGGTCAGCTTCCGGACCCGGCCGTCGTCCTCCAGCATCAGCCCCCACAAGGCGGCCTCGGGGACGTCCGAGAGCGGTGTGGGGTCGGCCTGCCAGGCCTCGACGGGGGTCCGGCCGTTCAAGCCGGCGGGACAGTGCTCGGTGTTCCACCATCGCGCCCAGTCGAGGACTTCGGCGGTGAACTCGGCGAACGTCAGCGGCATCGGCTCGTCGGCATCGGGCTTCTTGGTGCGTCGGGGCTTCGGAGTGAGCGTGTAGCCGGGCAGGACAGCGAAGAGCATGCGGTCCGCGCACCGGTTGAGGTTCTCCACCGTGCCCTTCAGATGGGGGCTGTAGGCAGGCAGATCCTCGCACTTGGTCTTCAGGTCGGTGAAGGCGGCCAGGACCGTCCTCGACAGGAAGTCCCGGCCACGATCGACCCGAACATGCTCAGGGATGCCGCCCGCGGGCCCGTACGGGCCGGTGCGCAGCACGGCAGCGCGCAAAGCGGCCAGGATCGAGGCCCGGGACGGCTGGCCGGGGGTGACCGCGGTGCCGGTAATGGTCTTGGTCGCGACGTCGATGAACCAGGTCACCCATGGGCGCACCAGCTCCCCGTCCGCATCGACCACGAGCGGCGCCTGCACGTGGTCGGTCTCCCAGGTCTCGTTCCGCCACTGCACTGGGCGGCGCCCGAACACGTCGTGGGCCCGGGCCGCCTCCGGCCCGCGGGCCAGACCCGCGCGCTCGCCCGCGGTCAGGTCACGGCGCACCGCACGCAGGAACGTCGACAACGACGGCACCGGATCCAGCACCGGCACCGCCTCCATCGGCGCACCACCCGGAACCGCGATGGCCGGCTCACCCGCAGCCGACTTGGCACGGGCAACCAGCTGCCGGTGGACTGCGGACGCGTTGCCCCGCCAGTACGCCAGCAGCACCCGTACCTCCGGCGTCACCTCGAACCGGTCCATCGACCTGGCACCCGGAACAGTGCTTGCGCCTAGATCGGCTTGGGCGTGCGCGAGCCACCGCCACACCGTCCGCTCCGACACCCCCAGACACTCCCCCGCAAGACGCACATGCCCCCGCGACAGCCGACCCCGGGCCCGCAGCCGCAACAACCGCTGCACAGCAGGACCACGCAACGCCGCGAGCGCCGGACCCTGGAGCTCAGGTACCGGTTCTCGCGCGTGCAGCAGTACCGACTCTCCTGCCTCGGATGCACTGATCATGAATCTGCTCCCTGCCGCCCAGTCTTGGTCCCACCACGCCGGCCTCTACGGGTAGGGGCCGAGACGCGCGCAGGCCTGTTCCATCAGCGCACGGTCCACCTGTATGTCCTGGCCCCGCTTGGTCAGGGCGTAGACGTGGGAGGTGATCTTTGCCCAGGTGCGGAAGTTGCCGCGCGCCACCGTCGCGTCCGCCCATCCCACGTCCGCCGGATCGGCGCCCTCCCACACGTCGTGGAACATCGCCAGCGTCTCTGCGAGCCTCTCCTGGTCCAGGCCGGGGACCTGGTGCCAGGTCAGCACCCGCGACCTCAACGCCGGCGCCCTCGCGATCACCCGCTCCACACCCGCCCCGCACAACAGCAGCGCCGCCGCTGTGCCCGGCTCGTCCCACAACAGCCGCAGGTAGTCCAACAGGGGCGGAGACAAGCGCTGCGCATCGTCGAGGAACAGCACCCCGGGGCGGCGTAGCGCCTCCCCCAGGGCACGGTCGGCCGGCTGCGCACGGCGCGAGAGAGAACCCGCTGCCAGTCCCAGCGCCTCCAGCAACGACGCCCGCATCTGAGGCAGGCCCGACTTCACGGCGGCGACCGCCCGCCAGACCGGAACCCGATCAGGCAGCAGATGCAACGCCTGCTGCACCGCCACCGTCTTCCCCACCCCCGGATCCCCGAACACACACACCATCCCCCGCGCCGCCACCGTGTGTCCCACTGCTTCCACCATGGCAGCCACCTGGGCTGTCGACACCACCCGGGCCCCCGGCACGAACAACCGCACCCCACCCCGCGACGGACCTGCGCTCCCCTCCCTGTCCTCGCCCGTCCCGGGCTCCGGTGGGGTCGCCAGTTCCGCGTCGACCACCGGCAGGCCCTCACCCGCCCGCTCAAGCTTCAGCTCGGCGAGGACCCGGTCATAGCGGCCGGCCTCGACCCGCTTCCGGGACGGCCTCGCCACCTCCAGCACCCGACCCGACTGCAGATCCCGGCGCACCACACGATGCAGCGTTCCCAGGGACGGCACACTGCCCGGCGAGGACGAACCCTCGGCCGTCAGGCGCCTGTGCAACGCTGCGACGTTCCCACCCACCTCGGTCAGGGTCGACCACTGCTCGTCATCCAGCATGAAACCGTCCTGCCGCGGCACAGGCTCCAGGCGGCCCTCCCGCGCCTCGGACAACCATCGCCACACCGTCCGAACCGTCACCCCGGCAGCCTCCGCCATCACCCGCACATGCAGAGACGACACCGACCCAGGCCCCTGGTCCACCGCCAACAACCGACGCACCACCACACCCCGCGCCAACCCGCCAGCCTCACCCATACCCACCAGCACACCCGGCGACCACGACAACGAACACAGGAATGGGCAAACCCATGACAGCCATCCATCGCCGTGCTAGCCACCACGTGGCAGCCACTTGGTCACTCAATGACAGCCAAGATCACCAGCCCAAGACGACCGATGCCAAGAAGACCCCCAGCTACACAAGGCCCTCAACGCAACGAGCCCCCGCATACCCGCTGACGCCCAACCGCTGCCACCACCCCACCCACTCACACCCCAATCTCTCCTCAGCCGGTGATGCCGATGACCGACCGGACGAGTCCGTCGAACGTCCGCGGATCGGCCCCGGTGAGCTTGTGCCACTGGCCGAGCCGGTAGGCCACGGTGTTGGGATGGACGCCCAGTGCGTCGGCCGCGTTGACCAACGTCAACCCGGACTCGGCGAAGGCGATCACAGTCTGCGCCAACTGCGGCTGCTCGGCAGCGATCCCGCGGACCGCGGTGAACAACGGCTGCAAGCGGTCACGGCTGTCCATGAGACCGGCCCGCAGCCAGACGTCCTCGAACGACGTGGCCCTGCCCTCGCGATCGGCGACGGCCAGGGCGCGCTCGGCGTCACCGATGCTCATCTCGGCACCGGCCAGGCCGACCCGGTCCAGGCCGACGCCCACGCGGACGTCCTCGCCACCCAGGTTGATCACGCGTGGGACGAGGTCGGCCGGGCCGGCCCGCTGGATGACGGCGATCATCAGCTGGCCCCGCAGTCCGCACGAAACCGTCCCCGTGGCCTGCCGTGCCGCACGCTGCAGCAGGTCGAGGCGTCCCTGTACGGCCCACACCCCGGCCGGCGTGCACACGGCACGGAAGTCGCCGTCGGGATCGAAGCCGAGTTCGCGGGCGATCTCCGCGGTCTGCTCGCGGGCGGTCCCGCCGGACCGGAGCAGTTCCAGGAAACGCTGCCGCAGCCCGGCTTCCCGTCCGTAGCGGGCACCGGCCCCGTCGGCGTAGGCGTCCGCGACGACACCGCTCATCGACTCGATCCACAACCACAGCGGCGCGACCAGGTCGATCACGGTGGCCTCGGCCGCCGTCGCCCGCGCGGCCGTACGCAGGTCGTCCCAGAGCCGGCGGGCGACGATGTGGAACGCGGCGAGTACGTCGTAGACGGGCAGGCCGTGATAAGCGCGTCTGCGCGCCGCGGACTGCACCGCCAGGAGCTGCTCGGCCGTCGGTTCCACGCCGAGCGCGAGACCCCGCAGCAAGGCCCGGAACTGCGCACGCACCGTCTTGCGGTGCTCGGGCAGCGGCAGCGCCGCGTACGAGGGGATCTCGCGTCGGACGTGATCGGTGATCTCGTCGCTTATAGTCCCGACCCGCGACTGCAGCGACTCACACAGTTCGCGAAGCGCATCGCTTTCCGGCCGTCGGTTTGACGCTGTCACGCGCGCCATCGTGGAATCGACAACGAACCCCTGTCAAGCCTGTTCACCCAGTGTGATGGTGGACCGGCCGGCGTCGGCCGATGCGGACTCGGCGGAACGGGGCGCTCCCAGCCGACGGAGAGCCAGCAGCGTCACCCCGACGACGAACTCCGCGGCCATGATCGGGTAGACCGCGGCACGCTCGAACACGGCCGCCGAGTCATTCCCGTTCATGACGGTCTGCAGCAGCAGCGCGCAGACCAGCGCGAAGACGCCGAGCGCGATCAGGGTGGTGCCCAGCCATCGTCCGGGTCCGCTGCCGGGTCCGCTGCGGAGGAGATGGGTCCCCACCACGATCCAGACAAGATTGCCCCCGAAGATCGCCATCATCGCGCCCAGGATGTGCCAGGTCATCGTCCCGTCCGCGACCGCCTCCGGGGAGCCGTGCACCAGCCCCACCAGCGCGATGCCGACGCCGTGGACGACCGCCAGGGCCAGGCAGACCCAGCGCAGCCGGCCCGGCAGCATGCAGTACAGCAGCACCGCCGCCACCACGAACAACACCCCGTGCAGCACGAAGCCGGTGTTCATGACCACGTGCTGCGGTGAGCAGACCGTCCGGCCGTCGACCTTTCCCCCGCAGGAGGGCACACCCAGGTCACTGATGAAGTTGTACGAATAGGAGTACCGCGGATCCTTCCAGGCCGCCGCCGCCACCGCTTCGAGGACCACGTACTGCACCGCGGCGACGGTCAGCGCGACCGCTCCCGCCGTCCGCGAGATCGACCGGATGCCGCTCGCATCCACCATGTTCCGAATCTCCGATCGTGTTCGGCCGTCGCTTCTCGTACGTCTCGCCGGCCCGAATGGTCAGGAGAGGGAGGCCTGGAAGAAGTCGAGGACGGTGGTCCGCTGCTTCTTGATCGATTCCTGGGGATCGATGGTGCCGATGGCACCGGCCCACTGGCCGGCCTTCAGCCCGAGCGGCTTGGTCAGCTGCGGGAGAATGACCTGCATGTCCGTGAAACTCTGGTGCTGCGAATTCGCCAGTACGGCGTATTTCTTGGGCGCCTTCTGGTTCTTCCAGAACAGACCCCAGGTCGGGTCGAGGCTGGTGAACGGCGAGTGGTCGACGACTTTGCCAGACTTGGTCTTGTCCTGCCTGCCGTACAGGAAGAACGGCCCGTCGAGACCGCGCTTGGCGACATCCCCGAATTCGGTGAACAAATGGCCGTCCAGGTTCATGCCGGCGTCGATGCGCTTGTCTTGGAGCATGGCCTCGGCGGCGGTGAAACCGCCGAAGGAATGACCGAACATGCCGACCTTGTCGAGATTCCACCCGCGCTTGCCCAATTCGTCGAGGACGAACCGGGTATCGCTCACACGCGCGTCGGCCGCCTTGCCCAACTGCTCCTTGGGGATGTGGACGGGGGTCTCGACCCGGCCGCCCGGAAACTCGACGGTGGTCTCGTACGTGTGATCCATGGTGACGACGACATATCCGTGCGACGCCAGGTCCTGCACGAGGACCGTCCCGCCCTCGCGCTGTCCGCCGAGCCCGGGCGAGTACAGGACCACCGGCCACTTGCCGGCCGGCTGCGGTGCGCCGACGTGGCCGGACGTCTTCGCACCGGCCCAGTCCACGGCTCCCTTGGGCACCCCGGCGGGGGCCACCATCATGTCGACGGCTCCTTGTGCACCTGCCGGGACCCATGGCTGCAGCGGATAACGGTCGGCATCCTTGGCCGGGTACCAGACGTTGATCATGGTTTCCCGCTTGCGGTCGGGCTTCCATGGATCCTGCCGCCCCTCATCCACCAAGTGGATGCTCTTGGTACCCACCTCGTATTTACCCGTGGGGGCCGGAAGCGTGAACTGTGCCTTCTGTGTCTTCTGCGCCTTCTTCGTGCTGCCCGTCCCGGGACTTTCGGTACCCTTTTCCGTTCCGCCCCCTCCGGCTCCACACCCGGCCAGGAATGTGGCGCTCACCACCACGGCCAGTGCCTTCGCCAGGAGAGACGCTTTCGGATGAGTGAGCATAGACGGCGTTCCTTAACTCTTGCGAATGTCTTCCGTGACGAGCATAGGAGGCTCACAGCCACTGGTCTTTGGTGCGAACGCGCCGCGATCGGCAAAATTCTTGTGGATTCCACAAATGAATCCGGACCTGTCGGTGCCCGTAGCAACTGGCGGCAACTATCCGAACAGCTTACGAATTACCAAGCGTGTCCCGCCCTGATCGTCATGTCACGCCTGGCATGGATGGTTACGAGGCCTTGGGCTGCGGGGCGGTCTCCAGAGTGGGGTCGGGTGTGGTTCGTGCCCGCGTGATGGCCTCGTGGAGGGTTTTCGGGTCGTCCGCGTGCAGCCTGATCCGGGTGACGAGGCGGGGTGCGCCGAGGAATGTCGGTGCGTCGACCGGCTCGGTGAGTTCAAGGGTGAGGGACGTCTGCGAGCCGATGGGGAGGTTCAGCTCGCCGTCCTTCTTCTCGTGCGTGAAACGTGCCTCGCGGTGGAGGCGATCCGGTCGAGCGGGAGGCGGAGGTCGACGCCGGCGGCCTGCCGGATGCGCAGGGTGTTGCCGGTGAGGGTGTGCGGCCGGGTGCGGGAGGCGGCGTGCAGGCCGATGACGAACAGGACGGTGTAGACGTCGACGACCAGGAGAGCGGTGTGGGCTACGGGCCAGCGGGCGAGGAGGAAGGACAGGGCGACGGTCTCGATCACGCAGGCGAACGTGAGGCCGTACATCATGCCTGCCTGGTCCCGGCCGTGGGGGAAGACGCCGTCCGCGCCCTCGGTGCCGTGCGGCCGGCGGGTGACTGAGGCCGCGCACGGCACGGTGGGGAGCAGCGACACGCGCCTGATGGGCACACAACTCCATGCCGAGCTCCGTCTCCGCCGCCTCCACCCGGGCCCGTGCCTCCTGCACCCCAGGGTCGGCCAGCAGCAGCGAGATGGCCTTCCCCGCCTCCGCGAAGGCACTGTTGCGGGCGTGCCGCCGTACGGCCGCCCGCCGTACGTCGTCCTGGTCGCCGTCGGCGGGTGCCGCGTCCGGTTGTCGCCCGTCCCTGGCGGGTGCGGTGCACGCACGACGGGCCTGGACAATGCAGGGACGGCTTCCTGCCGGACACGGAAGGTGTGTGAACGTGACCAGTGATCAGCAGCCCCTCCTCGTGACAGCCGACGGGCCTGTGGTGCGCATACGGCTGAACACCCCGGAGAGGGGAAACGTTCTGTCGGGCCGGATGCTCGATGACCTGCTCGCCGTGCTGAACGCGGCAGACGACGATCCTGCGGTCCGGGTGCTCGTCCTGTCCGGCGCGGGACGCGACTTCTGCACGGGGGGAGACAGGGAAGAGCTGACCGCGCTGCTGGACGAGGACCCTTCCGGGACGTCGCTGCGCGCCGTCGCGGTCAAGGGCCGCCGCGTGTGCGATGCCCTCGCCTCGACCGGACTGGTGACCATCGCACAGTTGCACGGTTCGGTCATAGGGGCCGGGCTGGCGCTCGCCGTCTTCTGCGATCTGAGGGTCGGGGCGGAGGACTGCCGCTTCTGGCTGCCGGAGATCCAGGGCGGCATACCGCCCGCCTGGGGCGGCGCTCTGCCCCGTCTGATCCACGAGGTAGGGGCAGCCAGAGTCCGTGAAATGGTCCTGGTGGCCGACAAGTTCGACGCCGCGACCGCGTACGAGCTGTCGATCCTCCACAAGGTCGTCCCGTCGGAGCGGCTGGACGAGGCTGTGGCCCGGTGGGCCGAGCCGCTCGCCGACCGCCCCCCGGCAGCGCTGCGGACCGCCAAACTCATGCTCAACTCCTATGCCCTCGCGCCCCGTCTCGCCGACGGAACCCTCTTCGATCCGGACCTGCTGGCTTCCGCGATGACCGTGCAGGCACGGAAACACTGACCGTTCGGGCACGTTCGGTGAACGTCCGGGAGGGCTTCGGTCACTCATCCGGTCGCAGCGCCGGGACGGGGCAGTGACTACGGTGACGTCCCGTCCGCTGATCCACCGCCTCCGCGCCGCCCCGAGAGTGAGTCCCTCCATGTATGACAAGGCATCCTCCGACACCTACCTGTTCAACCCGCGGACCTTCGACGGATCTCCTTTCGACGAGGAGACCCGCCAGCTCATGCACGCCTTCGTCGACTGGTACGAGAGCCGCGGCAAGAAGCAGCTCGTCGACGACTACACCGGATGGCACCGAGACTTCCTCAGCTTCGCCGGCGAGGCGGGACTGTACTCGTCCTGTCTGATACCGGCCGAGGACAGTGCCGGCGAGCAGCGCTGGGACACGGCCCGTAACGCGGCGTTCAACGAACTGCTCGGCTTCTACGGCATCAACGGCTGGTACACCTGGCACGTCTCCGTTCTCGGACTCCTCCCGTTCTGGAGCAGCTCCAACACCGACGCCCGCAAGCGGGCGGTCGAACTCCTCAAGCAAGGGCACTCCGCCGCGTTCGCCCTCTCCGAGAAGGAGCACGGCGCGGACATCTACTCCACCGACATGCTCCTGGAACCCACCGCCGACGGCGCCTTCGTCGCCAATGGCACGAAGTACTACATCGGCAACGGCAACGTTGCCGCACTGGTGACCGTGTTCGGCCGACGCACCGACGCCGACGGAGTGGACGGCTACATGTGTTTCACCGCCGACAGCCGGCGGAGCGGGTACCGGGCCGTCCGCAACGTCGCCAACCAGCATCTCTACGTGGGTGAGATCGAGCTCACGGACTACGAGGTCCGGCCGCGGGACATCCTGCACACCGGCCGCGCGGCGTTCGAAGCCGCCCTGAACTCGGTGAACATCGGCAAGTTCAACCTGTCCGGAGCGGGCCTCGGCGCCTGCGAACACGCCTTCCACGAATCCCTCAACCACGCCCACCACCGTCGGCTCTACGGTCGGAGCGTGACCGCGTTCCCCCACGTCAAGCGTCTCTTTGGCGAGTCCTACCTCCGGCTTGTCGCGATGAAGATGTTCACCGGCCGCACGGCCCACTACATCCGCGCCGCACACGCCGGTGACCGGCGCTACATCCTGTTCACCGCACTGAGCAAGGTGCACGTCACCACCGAGGCGGAGCGCGTCATGTCCCTGCTGTGGGACGTGATCGCCGCCAAGGGATTCGAGGCCGCCACCCACTTCAACTGGGTGGCGCGCGACCTGCCGGGCCTGCCGCGGCTGGAGGGTACGGTCCATGTCAACACCCTCCTCGTGCTGAAATTCATCCAGGCGTACTTCACGGGTGACGCGCAGCTGGCTCCCGTACCCGACCTGACCGCAGCACCGTCTGACGACAGCTACATCCTCCGGCAGGCGGGAACGGGCAGTCTCGGGGACGTGCGGTTCCCCGACTGGCGTACCGCCTTCCACGGCTTCGATCACCTGCCGAACGTCCGTCTGTTCCGGGAACAGGCGGAACAACTGGCAGTCCTGGTCTCCGGGAACGGGGGGACGGCGGCCAAGATGGGCAGCGACGTCGAGTTCTCGCTCGCGGTCGGTCCGCTGTTCACGCTGGTCGTCTACGGCCAACTCATCCTTGAGCAGGCATCGCTCCTCGGTGCGGATGCCCGAGTGGTCGACGGCGTCTTCGGCCTCCTGGTGAAGGACTACTCCGGCCGGCTGGTGGAGTTCCACAGCTTCCCGTCGACCGACGAGACCGAGCAGGCATGGGCGATGGCGGCCATTCGCCGGCCCCTCTGGGACAAGGAACGCGACGAGCACGTCGCGAGTCTCGTCGCGTCACTGGCCGGAGCCTACGAGATGCGCCCGTGACCGGCATGCGGCCTGGATCAGCCGCACCAGGACTGCACGGGCACGGCACCGCCCGGCAGCCGGACATCCCGGCGCCACGGCTGCAGCCGGGCGAGGTCCGCCCGGCCCGGAGACATCTGTGTCTGCGGAACCCGGCCGGTGACGTCGGCGGCGAGCTGCTCGGCGACGTGCGTCCACTCCTCGGGGTTCTCCCGGGCCGGGTAGACCGGCTCCACCCACGCGAGGCCGGCAGCGGCGAGCGCGTCGAGGAACTCGGTCTGGAACTGCTGGGTACGGGAGAACAGATGCGGCTGGAACACCGCCAGAACCCGGCCGGTACCGGCTACCTGGCGGGCGGCGGCCAGGGCAGCGGTCACCTCGACGGAGTGGTGGGCGTAGTCGTCGTACACCCGCGCCCCGGCGGCGGTGCGGCCACGCAGTTCGAACCGGCGCGCCAGGCCCGGGAACGACACCAGAGCCGCCCGGATGTCCTCCGGGGCGCAGCCGCGTGCGCGGGCGACCTCGACGACGAGGGCGGCGTTGTGGAGCTGGTGTTCGCCCGGCTGGTCGACCTCATAGGTCTCGCCGTAGAGGCGGAATCGCATCGGCTCACCGTCGACGAACTCCGGCCGTACGACGGTCATCTCCGACACGAACACCGCGACCGTCTCGTGCAGGGCGGTGAACTCGGTCAGCAGCCCCGAGCGGTGCACCTCGCCCAGGCCCTTGCGGCGGGCTTCGGCACGCTCGACGTTCTCCGGACGGATCGCGCTGGAGAACACCACCTCGGCCGGGGCATCCGGCACGTGCGGGACGTCGTGGCCGATGCTCACCTCGCTCACGCCGCTGCGCTCCAGGGAGGCGGTGTAGATGATCTTCCTGGCATCGCTTCCGGTGACGTGAGCGCCCAATTCCCGGGCCACGAGGGCCAGTCCGGACATGCCGCACCCCCGATCCCGATGAAGTGGAGCCGACGGCCGACGAGGGGTTTTCGGGCCCGGATCTTCGAGCAGCTGCAGGCCGAAGCTGACGCGAAAGGTCTGATCACGTGGGACGTCGGCGTGGACTCCACAATCGCCCGGGCCCACCAGCACGCTGCCGGGGCGCGTAAAGGGGGGACCTGCAGAAGGAGCCTCCTGGGGGCATCGACACCGAGCCCGGCGATCAAGGTCTCGGGCGCTCGCGCGGCGGCTTGACCACCAAGCTGCATCTGGCGGTCGAGCAGGGGCAGAAGCCACTGTCCCTGCTCGTCACCGCCGGCCAGCGACATGACAGCCCCCAGTTCCAGCTGGTCCTGGACGGTATCCGGGTGCCCCGAACCGGACCGGGCCGACCACGCAAGAAACCGGACAAGGTCCGCGCGGACAAGGTGTACGGCTCCCGCGCGAACCGCATCCACCTGCGCAGACGAGGTGTGCGGTGCACCATCCCGGAGAAGGCCGACCAGGTTCACAACCGCAAGAAGCTCGGTTTCCGGGGCGGCCGCCCGCCGAAGTGCGACAAGGACGACTACAAGGAGCGCCACGCCGTCGAGTGCGGGATGAACCGCCTGAAGCGCCACCGTACGATCGCCACGAGGTACGACAAGCTCGCCCGTCCGATATCACGCGACCGTGCCGGTCGCAGCCATCAACGAGTGGCTGTGACCAGCAGGGCCGCGACCACTCCTACTGGTTGGCGAGCCATGGCTCACCGGAGTACTGGTCCAGACCGGCCTTCCAGCGACGTTGCTGCTCGAGCCAGTGCACGTAGCGCGGCGATGCGTCGCGGATATCGATGCTGATCGGATAAGGGTCGAACTCGTCCAGGAGCAGCTTGCGGAGGAATTCGACCATGCCGCAGGGGAACAGGGTGAAGTCGTCACGAGTGTGGCGGCCGCAGACCAGAACCGGCCACTGGTCAGGGTCGGGGTCGGTGGTCAGCCAGCACAGGATGTCTGCGCCGGAGGTGACACCCCAGGCGAGGATGTGGTCCGGGTTGATGTCGAGGCCTTTCTGGCCGTCCAGCATCTCCCAGGTGTAGCGAGCGTTCTCCGTCTCCTCCTCGAAGGTCCCGGGATCCCACTGGATGTACTCCTTCGGCAGGGGCATGAGAATGCAGACTTCCTCGAACGAGCCAGCACCCCACACGGACATGAAGGCCATGTAGTCCCGCGGGAGCCGCGTGTCCCACCGCGCTTCCGCGGCCACCCAGTCGATCTCCTCGTCAGCGCCAAGAACTGGAGGAAGGATCTTGGCCAGCTCTGCGATGCCCGTCGGGTCTTCCATGGCAATCCCTTCGATCAGGTCGCCGCGAGCTTACGAGAATGCACTGACAACCAGCGCGGCGGAGCCAGACGTCGTCGGCTGTGGCCGGCACTTTCCCAACAGGCCCTAGAACGGTGGCCCGAGAGAGTATCCGTTCTCGTGAGCAGGGGCCGAGTGAGTTTGGCCGTCTACGGCCTGCTGTTTGGCGGCGCGTTGCTCAGCTGCGGTGGGGTGGACCGCGACGGCCTGTGCTGCCTGGCCTTGCAGGACCAGGACGTCGAACAGTGCCTCACGTGCCTCGATGGTGCCGAGGGTACGCAACTCGGCGGCAGCTGTGTCGAGGTGGCCAGCGGTAGTGAGGAGCTCGACTCGGACGATACGGGGGTCGAAAATCGGGTCCGGGTGGACCTCGAACACGGCGATCGCCTCCTCGGCGCGGCCGAGACTGGCGAGGGCGTAGGCGCGCCAGTAGTGCTGGAACTCCTCGTGGCCGTGATGGGGAACGGTGAGGGGGTGGTCCAGGAGGTGCAGCAGATCTGCGGGGCGGTCGAACAGCGGGTGTACGAGTGGGGCGAGGAGGTTGGAGCAGTTGTTCTCCAACGCCAAGCTGCCGCAGGGCGCGGTCGACCGCGACGCGTACGTGGTGTGCGTCCTGGAGCAGCTGCACCGCGCCCTGAACCGGCACGCCGTGTTCGCCGCCCCGTCGAACCGGTGGGCGGACCCGCGCGCCCCGCTGCTGGACGGTCCGCGGTGGGAGGCGATGCGCGCGGACGTGCTCGCGGGCCTGTCCCTGACCGAGGACGCCGACGAGCACCTGGCCCGGCTCGTGAGGGGGCTGGACGCGGCGTGGCGGCAGATGGCCGACCGCCTGGAGGAGGCCGGCAACGAGGCGAAGGTGGAGATCGTCGTCCCCGAGGGCGGCGGACCGGCCCGCCTGTCGGTGGACAAGCTCGGCGCGGTGGGCGAACCGGAGTCGCTGACCTGGCTCAAGGCCACCACGGAGGCGATGCTCCCGAGGATCGACCTGCCGGACCTGCTGTTCGAGGTCCACTCCTGGACCGGGTTCCTCGGCCTTCGGCCACGTCTCCGAGCGGCGCACCCGCATGGAGGGCCTGGTCGCGCTGCTGATGGCGGAGAGCTGCAACATCGGCCTGACACCGGTCATCGACCCGGAGAACAAGGCACTGACCCGCTCGCGCCTGTCCCATGTCGACCAGGACTACCTGCGCGCCGACACCACCGCCGCGGCGAACGCCGCGCTCGTCACCGCCCAGTCCCGCATCGAGCTCGCCCAGATGTGGGGCGGCGGCCTGCTCGCCTCCGTCGACGGCCTGCGGTTCGTCGTCCCCGTCAAGAGCATCAACACCGGGCCCTCACCAAAATATTGTGGGTATATAAGGGGCGTGACCTGGCTCAATGCCGTCAATGACCAGGTCGCGGGGATCGGCGCGATGGTCGTACGCGGCACCCCGTGCGACAGCCTCTACACCCTGGACACCCTGCTGAACCTCGACGGCGGAGTGAAGCCCGAGATGGTCGCGACCGACAACGCCTCGTACTCCGACATGGCCTTCGGCCTGTACAAGATGCTCGGCTTCCGCTTCGCCCCGCGCTTCCGCGACCTTGCGGACCAGAGGTTCTGGCGGGCCGACCTGTCCGACAGCGAGGCGCCGGCCGCCGGGTACGGGCCGCTGGAGGACGTCGCGTGCAACAAGGTGAACCTGGGGCGGATCGTCACGCACTGGCCGGACATGCTCCGCGTCGCCGGGTCGCTCATCACGAACCAGGTCCGGGCCTACGACCTGCTGCGCATGTTTGGCCGTGAGGGCCACCCGACCCCGCTCGGCGCCGCGTTCGCCGAGTACGGCCGGATCGACAAGACCATGCACCTGCTCGCCCTGGTCGACCCGGTCGACGACACCTACCGCCGGCTGATGAACCGGCAGCTCACGGTGCAGGAGTCCCGCCACCGCCTCGCCCGTGCGATCTGCCACGGCGGCCGCGGCCAGATCCGCCAGGCGTACCGCGAGGGCCAGGAAGACCAGCTCGCAGCCCTCGGCCTGGTCCTCAACGCCGTCGTCCTGTGGAACTCCCGCTACCTCGACGCCGCCGTCGCCCGGCTCCGCGCCGAGGGCCACGACATCAAGGACGAGGACGTCGCCCGCCTCTCCCCGTTCAAGGACCGGCACATCGACTTCCTGGGCCGCTGCCTGTTCAACATCAAGGCCAGCGGCCCCGGCCAGGGCCTGCGCCCGTTCCGGGACCCGGACGCCGTCGAGGACGGCGAAGACGAGGAGTGACGGGCGGCGCACCCAACCTGTCGGGCCGTTCGTTGTGCAACCGGAGGACCCGCGGGGTCCCTCAGGCCGAAAACGCGTTCAGTGCCCGTGTGACGGTGTCGTAGAGGGCCTTGGGGTCGTCGGCGTGCATCCGGATCACGGAGACGTGGTGGGGCGCGCCGAGGAACTTCGGTGCGTTGACGGGTTCGCGCAGGTGCAGGGTGAGGGATGTCTGGGAGCCGATGGCGAGGTTGGCCTCGCCGTCCCTTTTCTCGTGGGTGAACAGGGTCTCTCGCCGGATGGACGTGATCTGGTCGAGGGGAACGAGGATGTCGGTGTGGGCTCCCTGGCGGATGCGCAGGGCGCCGTCGGCAAGCACGTGGGGCCGGGTGATCGAAGCGGCGTGGATGCCGAGGACGAACAGGACCGTGTAGACGTCGACGACCAGCATCACGGCGTGGATGACGGGTCAGTCGGCGAGCAGGAAGGACACCGCGACGGTCTCGGCCACGCACACGAACGTGAAGCCGTACATCAGGGCGGCTTGATCGCGGCCGTGCTGGAAGACGGCGTCGGCTCCCTCGACCCCGTGCCGGCGGCGGCCGACCCAGCGGACCAGACTGGCCATGAGCCGCAGCTCGTGGGTGACGAACCGCAGCACGGAGGCGGGAATCAGGTGTGTGAGCGCCTCCCGCCCGGACAGTCCGGACCTGCGCAGCCGCAGCCACACGCAGACCTCGGCGCCGAGCATGACCAGCAGGAGGACCTTCGCGCCCACGATGACCGCGCCCGGCACCGGTACGCCGGCCAGCAGGCAGATGGCGAGGGTGAGCTGAGCGGGAAGGACGACGATGCGCAGCGTCCGCTTGGCGGGGCCGCGCGCAGGGACGGAGGGCCGGTCCACGGGCACCGCCTGGATCTCGGAGGTCGTCATGAGGGTCCTTCCTGCCGCTCGGCGGCCAGCTGTATCGCGTGGCGCAGCGCCGCCGCCTGAGCCGGAGCGAGATCCGAGAGAAGTGCCTCTCCTGCGGCGCCCGGGGCGCCGTGCTGGATGTGGGTGACGAGGTCGTCGGGCATGAGTGCGGCAAGCTTCCGCGCGGTGAGGGTCACCAGCGGATCGTCCGGCCTGCTGTCGGCGAGGCGGTCCAGCAGGGCGTAGACCTGCTCCGCGTGGTCCCGCATCCCGTGCAGGCCCGCCAGCAGGGCGGTCCGGGTCTCGGCAGGGAGCACACTGTCCAGGAAGACCAGATGGTCGCGGTCCTTCGCGGCCATCGGGGACTCGGGGACCGGTCCCAGGCCCGCCAGAAGCCGGGTGAGCTCCGGCGACAGCAGGACGTCCCCGTCGAGCCGGCCGGTACGCGCCTCGGCCAGCAGAGGATGGAGCCGCATCCGGCGTTCCTGGAGAACCTTTTCCTGGCGGGCGAGATCCTGGTCGAGTTCTTCCAGGACCTCCACCAGCTCCCGGCCCTGGTCATCCTGGAGGACGTCGCGGACCTCCTCCAGGGAGAGACCGAGCTCGGTCAGACTCCTGATCCGGGCGAGCAGGACGGCCTCCCTCAGGCCGTAGTCGCGGTAGCCGTTGCCGAGCCGCACGGGTTCGGGCAGCAGGCCCTGGTGGTGGTAATGCCGCACGGCCCGCGGGGTGACCCCGACCAGTGCGGCGATCTCGCCGATTCGCATGAGCCCAGTACAAACCCGGACGTCGCGGCAAGGTCAAGCAGCTTGACCTTGCCGCGACGTCAGGGTTTTCCATGGGGAGCACGACCCCGACATCCCCAACGAACCGTCGGGACGTTGCTGCGAAAGGAAGCCGAGATGACCACCACGACCGAGAACAACATCGCTCGCATGCGCGCCGCGTACCAGGCTCTGGAGAACGGCGAGCTGGACACCACCGCCGGAATGCTCACGGAGGACTTCATCGCCAACGTTCCCGGCGCCCCGGAACCCCTCGTCGGACGTGAGATCTGGCTCCACGGCGCCCGCGGGATGAAGGAGGCGTTCCCCGACCTCACGATCAACGTCCAGGACATCTTCGGCGTCGACGACAAGGTGACCGTTCTGGTCCACTTCGAGGGCACACACCAGGGCGCGTTCCAGCAGGTCGAGGCCACCGGCAAGCGGGTCAGCTACCGCAGTGTGGAGGTCTACCGCTTCCTCGACGACAAGATCGCCGAGGAATGGGTGGCCCCCGATCTGATCAGCCTCTTCCAGCAGATCTCCCCGACCCCCACCGACCAGTGACCCCCAGACCACGGTGTGAACCGGCTGCGTTGGCAAGACCGGACGCAGTCGGCTCCTCCTCCCCTCCCCGATGGACTACGGCCTCGGGGAACATCGGTACAGCGGTTGGCGCTGAGAACGATCATGGTCGGCTAGCACACCGTCCGGAGGCCCCGCCGGGGTTCACCTCATCCACCCCGGCCGCCGGCGCCCTGCGCCCGCTGCGCGACCCGGACGCGCCCGAACCGGACGAGGACCACGACGATCCGGAGTGAGTCAGCGGCCGGCCAGAGCGCTGATCAGCGGGCGTGCCTTCGCCCTGGCCAGCCGCTTCGCTGCGGTTGAGCACGGCTGTCGGGGTGCCCGCGGTTCGTTATCGCTCACCTTGGTCACCTCCACCTTGGTCACCTTGGCGAACTCGGCCTCGAACCGCTCCCTGCCGACCTTCCCAGCGAGCGTGGTCAGGTACTTCACCTGCGCGTCCGGGACGCTTCTACTCGCACTTCGAGGCCGCCGCCCCGGTCAGGAGCAGAGTCACGAGCCGAGTGAGCCGGGGAGTGAACTCGGAAGCCGCATGGGCGAAGAGCGGGTCCTCGGCATACAGCCGGGCCAGGGATTCGGGCGGGTTCGAGGTCTGCCACTGCTGCGCCGCCATCGCGGTGGTCCCGGCGATCACGTCGACCGCTTGCCCCCGGGTCAGCCACGGCAGGGCGGTGATCAGGGCGTGGGTGATGCGGTCGACGGCGTCGAGGGCGGCGACCTTGAAGTCGCGGACCTGTTCCTGGGTCACCCCGCGTTCCAGGTTGAGCTGGGCGTGGGCGAGCAGGTCGCAGAACAGGGGGCGCTGCGCGAGGGCGGCGGCGAGGGCGGCCGCGACCGCGGGAGGGTCCGCCGGGGCTTGCAGGGTCTCCTCAACGCCGGTGGCCCAGTCCTGCCAGCCGTCCGCCGTCAGTTGGAGGAAGACCGCTTCGCGTGAGGCGAAGTAGCGCAGCACGGCTGATTTGTGGACGCCGGCCTCGGCGGCGATCTCGGTGAGAGTGACCGGCCGGACGCCGTCGCGCAGGCCCAGCGTGGCAGCGGCCTCCAGGATGTCGCGTCGGCGCTGTTCCTTGTGCTCCGGGCGGCGGGCGCGCTGGAACGGCTGCATGGTCATGAAAGCACTTTAACGCAACAGAGGTGCGTTGAATTTGCAGAGTTAGCGCACCAGTGTTTCACTAAATCGGAGGGGGTCGCATCCACCTCACCGAATGGGTCTTCCGATGTCTGCCAAGACCATCGTCATCACCGGCACCGCGAGCGGGTTCGGATACCTGGGCGTGCGCCGTTTCGCCGAAGCCGGGTGGAACGTCGTGGCCACCGTCCGCAAGGAAGCGGACCTGGACGTGCACGCCAGTATCGACAACGTCAAGACGCTCCTTCTGGATGTCGATGACGAGAACGCCGACCTGGGCTTCGGCGCCCTCGCACGGTCCCAGTTCGGCCGCCTGGACGCGCTGATCAACAACGCCGGCTACTTCCAGGGCGGCCCGCTGGAAGCCACCACGATGGACCAGGTCCACCGTCAGTTCCAGACCAACGTCTTCGGGCTGATCGCACTGAACAAGACGGTCATCCCGATCTTCCGCAAGCAGCACTCGGGCGTCATCGTCAACGTCAGCTCCATCAGCGCCGACGCGGGATTCCCGTACACCTCGGTGTACCAGGCGTCCAAGGCCGCCGTCGCCTCCCTCAGCGAGGGCCTGCACGCGGAACTCGCCGAGTTCGGCGTCCAGGTCAAGGCACTGCACCCCGGCAGCCACGAGACCAAGATCTTCAGCAAGGTCGACCGCGCCGAGAACGTACCCGAGGACTACACCGCCTCCTGGAACACCTTCGCCTCCCTGAACCTCGTCCGCTCCGACCCGGCGCTCACCGCCGAGGTGATGCTCCGCATGGTCACCGACGGCGACACCAAGAAGATCCACTACTACAGCGGCCCCGACGGCGAGGCCATCCCGCGGGTGAAGCAACTCCTGGGCCAGGACTGGTACCTGGAAGAGCTGACCGCCCGCAACCGCGGCGAGGCCACCGCCCTGTGGAACGCCCTGATGCCCACCCCCACCAAGGCGACGAACTAGCCGGCCCCCGCCCGCCCGGCCGGAAGGAAGGAAGGAAGGAAGGAAGACAGCACATGGCAGTCCAAACGGTGTACGCCTACGTCGCCTCGTACGTGAACAGCTCCACAGACGGCTCCCCGGACACGATCGGGCTGTACGCGTTCCGGCTCGATCCGCACACCGGCGCGCTGACGCCGGTGCAGGAGGTGGCCGGCGCAAGCCCGGTCTGGATCGAGGTCGCCCCTTCCCGCCGGTTCCTGTACGCCTGCTACTCGCTGCAGGGTGACCAAGCACCACGCGTCGGCGCGGTGGATGCCTTCGCGATCGACCCACGCACCGGCACCCTGGAACTCTTGAACCGGGTGTGGCTGCAGGACCGGGGCTGTGCCCACCTGGCGGTCGCCCCGGACGGACAGCACGTGGTGGTGGCGAACTACTACGGCGGTACATACGCCGTGCTCCCGGTCCAAACGGACGGCCGACTCGGCCCCGTGATTCATACGGTGCGAAACACCGGCAGTGGCCCGCACCCACGCCAGGAGTCGAGCCATCCCCACGCAGTCGTCTTCGATCCGCAGGGCCGGTTCCTCGCGACCGCCGACCTGGGCATCGACAAGGTCCAGGTCCTCCGGCTCGCCGACGGCCGCCTCGAACGCGTCAGCGAGGCGACCCTGCCGCCCGGCACCGGGCCCCGGCACCTCGCCTTCGCCCAGGACGGCAGGACCCTCTACGCGATCGGCGAACTCGACGGAAGCATCACAGCGTTCTCCTATGACGCCGCGACGGGGACGGTCCAGGAGACCCTGCAGTCCCTTGCGACCGCACCGCCCACCTACACGGGCCCGCCCAGCGGCGCCGAGATCGCCGTGCATCCGTCCGGCGATCTCCTGTACGCGTCCAACCGCGGCTCACAGACCATCACCGCCTTCCGGATCGACCGCGCAACCGGCACCCTCTCCGTCATCGACCACACCGGCCAGGGCGTGAGCGGCCCGACCAACTTCGTCATCGACCCCACCGGACGATGGCTCTACATCAACAACAGCACAGCCGACACCATCGCCCCATACGCTGTCGACCCCGAGACAGGCGCATTGAAGCCCATCGAACGGGCGACTCCCGTGCCCATTCCCCTGATGATGGCGCTGCGCTGCGGCGGCTGACACAGCAAGCGCCTCACAGCCGGAAGCGGCTTCCCACCTTCCGCACCTGTCTTCAAAGGATCGTTTGACGACAGGGCGGCGGCGCGTCCAATGAACCCGTGCAATCCGGGGACCCACGGCGGCCCGGATCCAAACAGGTTCGATGGTGATTGCTGACAGGATTTGACGACAGATAGGGCCTGATCCTCCGTACGGAAGGGCCCTTCGGTGGCGAACCTGGTCTACAAGCGGGTCTCGACCGACCAGCAGTCCACCGCCCGGCAGAATCTCGCCCTTCACGAGGCCGGCATCGAGGACCCGGTCGTCTTCGAGGAGGACCCCGGCACCTCCAGCCGCCTCAACCCCCTCCAGCGGCCGAAGTTCCGCGCGCTCCTCGACTACGCGCGGCCCGGGGACACCGTGCGCATCTCCGAGATGCTCCGCCTCGTACGCGGCACCGGCCACATCCTCGACGTGCTCGACGTCCTCCGCCGCGACCAGGTCGCCCTGCGCATCCACGACGGCGCGTTCTCCGCGATGGACCTCACCGCCCGCCACCCGCGCACCGGAGAGCTGCTGTCCACCGTGAAGTTCATGGTGCAGACCCTCGCCGCCGCCGGCGAGCTCCAGCGCGACCTCCAGAGGGAACTGACCTACGACGGACTGCGCGCCGCCGAGGCCAAGGGCAGCAAGGGCGGCCGCCGCCCCGCCGTGGCGGCCGCGAAGACCGCCGACGTACGCACCGCGTACCTGGAAGGCCACTCGATCGCCGCCCTCGCCCGCGACCACGGCGTCAGCCGCGGCGCCATCCGCACGGCCGTCGCCGACCTTCTGCCCCACCACACCGCCAACGAGGAGGACGCCCCCGCCCCGGAGCCACCGGTCACCCTCGACATGCCGGGCAAGGTCGCCGACTTCCTCCGCACCGACGAGCTGGAGCCCGCCGAGCGGGCCGCGCTCGACCAGGGCGTGACCGTACGACGCGGCCAGAGCTACACCCTGCACGTCACCGCCGTCCCGGCCGTGCACCACCGACTCCTCGCCCGCTGCCAGCCCCTCGACGGCGGCCCGGGCGCCCCGGCGGTCCCGGCCCAGCGCAAAGCCCGTCGCGAGTACGAGAACCGCGTCAGCACCCTCACGCCGAGACCATGATCGTTCTCACCGGGATTTCCTGTACCCCGACTACTCACACCCGCATCCGGACGGTCAGCGCCTTCCCGGTCGGCAGCAGCAGGACCGCGGGCAATGGAAGAGCTGGAAGTAGCGACTCTCCGAGATCGAAGCAGGTTGCAGGGGCTATGACTGAAATGCCATCCACCATGCAGATAGTCACCTTTGCAGCATGGCGGGACGATGCCCTGCACTGGGACCGTCTGGCTGATCGCCGCTAGTCACCCTGGCCGAGCTTGTGGTCCGACTGGGGAGTTACGGACTCGGGCTGACATGGAAAGCTCAGATGTTCGACGAGCAGCCGCACCCAGCGTTCGCTCGGTTCGTGGAGACTTCAGCAGACACCGGAATCCCCACCCTTGAGTTGCTGGCCATGGACGCGCCCTACATGCAGGCGGTCGATGGAGATTTCGAAGGCTACGCAGGCAACGAACTCGTACTGACGCTGAGGGAGTTCGACAGTTCCAGCTGGGATGTCCGCACAGCCGACGCGTGGGTCCTGGGCGAGATCCAGCAGAGTTACCCCGACGCCAGGCCAATGACCTCAGACGAATGGGACTCCACGAACTGAACATGGTTGTGTACGGCCTTTCGTGCTCACGGTGTCGTTGCACAGGAAGCAACCATCAGAACCCATACACAGACGTGGCCTGTGCTCAACGAGAGCGTCGCCGTCGCCCCGCTTCATCGCCATGCAGAGTGTCGTCTAACAGGCGTGGGCCTTCAGGGATACAAGCCCACCCGTCGGCACGGCTTCGGACCCGCAGCACCGCCGGCGCCCGGCACAGTCCGTGACCTTCTCGGCCCACCGTTGCTGCTCCCGGTCTGCGGCCCTGTCCGCTGCCCGCCGTGCACGGTCAGGGGGAAGCGAAGGGATCGGCTGACAGCCCGAGGCCGCCAGTTCTACGGTGTGTGATATGACCGATACGCAGCCCGACGTGCTGTCGCCCCGTGACGAAGCGCGCCTCGAACTCTCCTTTCAGGCCAGGAAGCTGGCCGGCGAGGCCGCGGCCCTGGTTCCGGTCGAGACCGACCCCAAGCCCGGCTCGTTGATCACCCAGGCGAAGGAGCTGGTGAGGCTGGCCGAGGAGCTGCTGAACGCCGCCGTCGTCGCGGAACGCGAGCGCGGGCTCTCCCCGAACAAGATCCACGAGGTTACCGGGCGCCCGCACTGGAACATGGTGGTGCTGGACTGGGCCCAGGACGGACGGCGCAACCGCAGCGGCGTACCGGGGCCGGCCCTCGCCAGGAGCCTCGACGAATGGGCGTCGCGGGAAACCCCCGGTACGGAGAACCCGGTCACCGACGGCCTGGACGCCAGCCGCTTCCCCGGCTCGGCACAGTACGAGGCGTACCAGCGCGGCCGTGTCGCCGACCTGTATGCGGCGCTCACCGACGCCCAGGAGGAACGCGGTAGGGCGTGGGACGCCCTCAACGAACTGACCGAGGAAGACCTTGACGGAGACCACGGCGTCAACGGCGTCGAACACCCGGTCAACGTGCGGGTCGTGACCACCTGCCGGAACCTGGCCGCGGTCTACCAGGAGCTGTTCCACGCCGACCCCGCCCTCGCCCACGAGTACCAGCAGCAGGCCACGACCTTCGAGGAAGTCGCGGACCGCTTCGCCACGGATGGACCGCTCGGGTAGACCGATGAAGCCGATCATCTGCCCGGGGGGCGCGGCCCTGCGGATCGTCGACGTACGACACGGCCCCCGCTCCCCCGGACCGGGGCGGCGCTGCGGCTCGGCCGAATGCCCGAGCAGCACCGTCCCCGCACGCGTCCTTCACCCGCTGCGCCGTACCGTCTGGGCACGGCATCCGACAGGACGGCCGGTCACCTTCCGGCGGTGAATGCCGTCAGGGGCCTGCTCGTAGTCGGCTTCGACGAGCGCGCAGGCCGGTGCGTACAGGTACCGGACGGTCTCGGCGTGGGCGCGGTGGATGAGCCGGGAAGCGAGAACGTTGCCGGTACCGGCGGTGGCCATGAGCGAGCTGCCGGGGGCGGTCCGGGGCACGCTCTAGTCGACGATGACGTCGTTGCAGCTCCCGGGTGCGTGGCGGGTCCGGTGGGTGAGGGCGTCCTTCCAGCGGGCGCGTTCCCTCGCGAGGCGGTCGCCGTCGGCGGGGGTCGCGAAGAGCACCTCCTGGACCTTTCCCCAGTCGTCGATGCCGATGACGTAGCGGTGTCCGGCGCTCAGCGGGTCGCGGTGCGGGCCGGTGGCCTTGAGGCCGGCGGGGGCGCGGAAGACGACCTGGTCCACCGTCGCCTCGGCGGGGAGTGTGCCCTTGAGGGTCTCCTCGATCCGGACCTTCGAGAAGACCTCGACGTTGGTCTCGTTGGGCTGCTGCCTGATCTGCCGGTCGACCGTCACGACGGCCACGTGGTCGGCGAGGCCGGCCTTGTCGCGGTCGGTGTCGTCCACGGGGACGCAGACCGCGCTCGTCGTGACGACGGCGTCCTGTGTGGCGAGTACGGCGGCGGTTCCCGACCCGGCCTGCGGGGCCCACCGCCGTATCCGCGCGCCTCCAGGTCCTGTGTCAGTACGAGATCACCCGCCGGGAGACCGTGGCCTTCCAACGCCGCCTGCACCGGGCAAAGTTCGCGCAGCAGCTGACCTTGGAGGAGTTCGACTTCACCGCCTCCTCCTAGCTCCCCGCCGCCCAGATCCGGGACCTGGCGGCCCTGAGCCGAGCTCCTCCGGCAGGTGTTTCCCCGGCGATCCCGGTACGCAGCACGAGCAGGATGCCCTGGATCACCAGCCGGTCCGGATGACGCTTCCGCCCGGGATGACGTGTGCGACGTTCGCCCTTCGGCGGTAGCGGCTCGATCACGGCCCACCGCTCGTCGTCGACGGCCCACGGGTTCCCCCGTGCCACCCCGCATCCCCGAGTCGGGAGCTGGGCGGTCCCGGACGGTGGAGGTCCGGTGGCGGCCGGACGTCCGGGAGGCGGCTCGGTTACTTGGCCAGCTTGCCGTCGGGGCGGACGGTGAACCAGGTGTTGTTCACCCCGTGGCCGCTGGTGTCGCCCGGCTTCTTGTCGCCCGTGTACCAGTACAGCGGCCAGCAGTCGAGGGTGAGCTGCTCCGTGCCGTCAGGGCGCTTGAGCGGGATGAGGAGCTTGGGGTCGATGCCCTTGACGTCCTTCTTGTCGACGAGCTTGGCCGGCTTCCAGAGTTCGAGGCAGCCGCCCTCGCAGTTGGACTTCATCGGCCACGCGGTGTCCTTGGTGAAGCGGTAGAGCGTACGGCCCTTGCCGTCGCGGACGATCGTGCCGTGCTCCTCGTCCTTCACCGTGGACAGGGCGGGGAGTGCCTTCGGCGCGGCGGCCCCGCTCGGCGGCGGCGTCTCGGCGGTACCGGCTCCCGCCCTCGCCTTCGTGCCGTCGGGCGCGGCCGCGAACCAGGTGCCGCCGACGCCGTGGCCACGGGTCTGGCGGGGCGCGGTGTCCTGTGCGTAGCGGTAGAGCGGCCAGCCCGCGAGCGTGAGCTGCAGGGAGCCGTCGGCGCGCTTCACCGAGCCGATCAGCGCCGTGTCCAGGCCGCGGCCCGCCGCGGCGTCGCCGGCGAGGACCGGAGGCCAGGCCGCAGCGCAGTCCCCCACGCAGGTCGAGGTGGGCGGGTTCGCGCTGTCCTGGTCGAAGCGGTACAGGGTGAAGCCGGCGCCGTCCGTGACGACCGGACCCAGTTCCGCGCTCTTCCAGACGCTCAGCCGCCCCGCCTTGGCGGGCTGGACCGCGTCGGCCGCCACGGCCGGGGCCTTGCCCGGCGCTGAAGCGGTCGCCGAGGTGTTGCCGCAGGCCGCCGTCGCCATGACCGCCGCGACCGTCAGGGCTACCGGGATGACCGTGATCTTGCGCATGGGAATTCCTCTTTCTTCGTGTGCGTGCTTCGTCGTCCGGTGAAAGGGGGGAGGGTCCGCTCCGGCAGCCGGGGAGGAGGCCGACCGGCTGCCGGAGCGGGGCAGGTGTTCGGGTGGGCCTTCGCCCGTGCCCCGAAGTGCGTCGCCCTGCGGCGCGTCACCGTGCACACGGCTTCCGCCACAGGGAGGTTCAACGCGGGTCGGTCTTTTTCAGGCGGGTCTGAACGGGGAGGGGCTGATCGGGCGGGCCTGATCGGGAGGGCATGACCAGACCCGTCCCATTCAGACCCGTCCCGTGCCCGCGCCCGCCGGTGTCTGTGTGGGGACGGTCACGCGGAGGCCCAGTACGCCCAGGTCCACGGTGCCGTCGGAGTCCGCGTACCAGCGCCAGTGCGCGCCCGGCACATCGCCGACGGCGAGTACGATCCAGCCGCCGCCCGCGGGCGAGGACAGGTCCGCGAGGGCGCGTGCCTCCTCCGGGGTCGGTACGTCCTGGAGCACGAGGAAGCCGGTGACCTCGCCGCTGCGCGCGGCGCCGCGCACCAGGCCGATGCCCAGTTCCTCGGAGGAGTCGAGGATCTCCTCGGGTGCCTTGCCCTGTACCTCCGCGACTCCGCGGACCCGCACCAGGCCGTTGAGGCCGGGGAGCGCTCGCGCGCTCGGGTCCACCGACACGATCACGGTGCTCTGCCGGGGCAGTTCGAGGAGCCCGCGTACCAGCGCCGCCACGGTGTCCTGGGCCACCACGAGGTCGCCGCTGATGCTGAGCGCGCCGTTGATCTGCCCGAGGTCCACCATGGCCTGCGCCCCCCGGTCGCTCACGCCGATCCGGGCGAGGTGCGGCAGGGCCAGGCCCGGACCGGCCGCCTGGTCGGCCTCGACGGCGGTGGGCAGCCCGGCGCGCTCCCAGCGGTTCGTGTCGAGCGCGGTCCACGGCGCCGGGGCCTGGTGGGCGCCCGACACCGAGGCGAGCAGCTTCGTCGGTTCGGCGAGCACGCTGTAGACGCGTACCGGCCGTTCCGTCTTCGCCTCCGCGCCTGCGGGGATCAGTTCGCGCAGTGCCTGGCGCACCACCGCCGGCGTGCGGGTGTCGGCCGCGAGCCGCCGGGCCAGCGCGGCGCGCCGTCGGCGGCGGAGTGCGAGCGCCAGGCCGCGCGGGAGCCGGGGCCGCAGCACCCGGGCGCCCCGGGCGGTCGCGGAGCCCGCCGCCCGGGCGGCCCGCCCGATGCGGCGGCGCGCGACGATCGCCACGGTCAGGGCGGCGAAGCCGCCGACGCCGCCGAGCAGCCAGGGAAGTCCGGCCCGGCTCCCGAACGAGCCGAGCGGTCCCGCCGCCCGGCCGGTGGTGGCGGGCGAGGCGCCGCTCTGCCCGGCCTTCGCCAGGGCGTCGGACGCCGCCTCGGGCAGCACGCCGAACTCCACGCCCGGCCCCTTCGCGTCCTCCGGCAGGATCAGTGCGAAGTCCGGTACGAGCTGCTCGGGGCTCACGAAGACCGAGCCGTCGGGGAGCGGGCGCCCGCTGTTGAGGACCAGCACCTCCTCGAACCGGTTGCCGTCGCCGAGCGTGCGGCGCGCGATCTCGAACAGGCTCTCCCGCTGACCCCCGTTGTCCTTCGGTGACTTGATCACGTAGTACTTCGTCAGCTCCTCGGCGCCCGCGGTCCGGGGCAGCCGGGCTTGCGCGGAGGCGAGGGCCGCGACGGACGCCCGGGCCCGTACGGAGTCCGCCGCGTGCGCCGGTACGGGCAGCGCCAGCGCCGTCACGGCCGCGAGACCGCACAGGGCCGTCGCCCGTGCCGTGGTGCGCCGCGGCGTCGTCCGCCGCGCGTCGTTCGTGGTCCTCGGGGCGTCGCGCATCTTTCTCGTCCTCCTCCGTCAGGGGCCTGGTGACGCGCACCGCTGGTCGCGTCGGCCGTCAAACGCGCCTGAACGCGGGTCGGTTCAAACGAGCTGAACCGAATCGCGGCAGGTCTCGTGAGGAGGTGCCGAACAGGCTCGTATCCGGAAGGGGTTGGGGAGATGGCGCGTCGGCACACCACGGGCTGGGAGGTCCTGGGCTTCGGGGAGGACCCCACTCCGGGAAACCCCGAGGCGATCAGGACGCTGGCGGGGACGTACCGGGAGCTGGGCGACGGGGCGGGCGAGGCCGTCGACCTGCTGCGCGACGACGGGGCGATCCGCCGGGGCAAGGGCCAGGCGATGGACGCCCTGAAGGCGCGGGTCGGCAGGGACCTGCCGGGGCTCCTGGAGAAGACCAGGGACTCCTTCCGGACGGCCGCGAGCGCGTACGACGAGTACGCCACCACCCTGACCGAGGCCCAGTCGATGCTGGACCGGGCGATCGACCAGGGGCAGGAGGTGGCCGGGACGGCGGGCGCGGAGGTGCCGGCGCTCGCCCCCGACGCGACGCCGGAACAGGCCGAGGCCCGGCAGGAGCGGCAGGGCGAGGTGGACGCGGCGAGGGAGCAGTTGTCGGCGGCCGTGGCACTCGGCCGTGACGCGCGGAGCCTGCGGGAGGAAGGGTCCCGGAAGGCGTCCGTCATCCTCGACGACGCCGCCGAGCAGGCCATTCCGGCACGGGACTGGGTGAAGGCGTTCGGCGACTTCCTCGCGGACAACCCGCTGGTGGAGATCATCGCGGGCATCCTCGTCGCGATCGTCGCGGTGTTCCTGCCGGTCGTCGGCCTCATCCTGGGCGCGGTGCTGTTCGCGGTGTCGGTGATCCGCATGGTGTCGCAGGGGAAGATCGATGCCGGGGACATCATCATCGGCCTGCTCACGCTGGTGCCCGGCGGGGTGCTGCTCGGCGGGCTCGGGAAGGTCGCCTCGGTGGTGGGGAAACTGGCCAAGTTCGCGCCGTTCCTGGCCAAGGTGGGCAAGGGGATCGGGACGACCTCCGCGGCGGTCACGGCCGCCCTGAAGAGCTCGACGTTCGCCCGCAAGATCATCGATCCGCTGGGCAAGGGGCTCGTCGGGCTGAAGACGGCGCCCGCGCTCGCCCTCGGCGCCAAGTTCACGATCGACGCGGGCACCGAGTTCGCCTTGGGCTTCGTCGCGAGCGGCCTGACGGCGCTGTTCGACGGGAAGAAGTTCGACGCCGCGTCGGCGGCCAAGGGCGCGGCGCTCGGCGCGGCCACGGCGGGCACGCTCACGCTCTTCGGCGGCACGAAGTTCGCCAACAGCATCAAGGACGCCTTCGTCACGAAGGGCAAGTTCAAGAGCAACATGGGCAAGGCGTTCTCCCTGGAGAGCCTCGGCGTCTCCAACGGGCAGTTCAAGCCGGGCAACGTCCTGTTCGTCGACACCAAGGGGATGGGGCAGAAGACCGGTTTCCACGGCATCAACGGGACCACCAAGTCCGACCCGTCCACGGGCGAGGTGAAGACGAAGGTCACGACACCGGACGGGACCAAGACCGAGACGAAGACGACCCCGCCCGCGCCGAAGCCCGCCGACGCCCCGCCCGCCGACGACCTCCCCTTCGCGCCGCCGGCCGCCGACACGACGACGACCACGACGACGACGCCGGACGGCTTCACCTCGACGACCGCGGACGGCACGAACACCATCGCGAGCCCGGCCGGGGACACCATCACCTCGAACGGCACCTCGACGACGGTGTCCACCCCGATCGAGGGCCCGACCTTCAAGGAGAAGGCCGCCGGTGTCTTCGGCGGCGAGTTCGCGCCGGCCCCCTCGGCGAAGCCCGCGCTCTCCACGGAGCTGGGCCCCGGCGGCACGTTCTCGACCTCGGGTCCCTTCGGCGGCGTCTCGAAGGACGTCACGGGCGCGACGACGTTCACCTCACCCGGCGACGGCGCCCCCACGCCGGAGTTCACCGTGAACAACAACACGGTCACCACGCCGACCGGCCTGACCGTGACGGAGAACGGCGGCTCCACGTCGGTCGGGGGCGGCGGCGTCCACGTCGACAACGGCAACGGCGCCACCTCGGTCTTCGGCAACCCGGCGGGCGGCGGGCAGCCGGTGGCGGTCCACCACCCGGCCGACGGCTCCGTCGACGTCAACTTCGGCAACACCACGGTCAACGTGCCCTCGGGTCCCTTCGGCGGGGGCGTCACCCTCCCGGACGGGACGCAGGTCTCCGTGGCCGCGGACGGCGGAGTGAACGTCGCCAACGGCGACGGCGGCGGCGGCGGCCAGACCGTCACCCTGCCCCCGCAGGGCGCGGGCGGCCCGCTGACCGTCACCGACGGCAACGTCACCACCAGCATCCCCCCGGCGGGCGGTGCCACCATCACCACCCCCGGCGGCCCCGTCACCAGCCTCGGCGACACCGGCTTCACCGTCGGCACCGGAGGGCCTCGCCCCGACGTCGTCCAGTTCAACGGCCCCGGCGGCACCCTCGACGTGACCCCGGCGGGCGGTCAGCCGCAGGTGTCGGTCGGTCCCGGCGGCGGTCTGACGACGGGCGGCATCACGACCGACGGTGCCGGTGGCGGCACGGCCACCGGCGGGGTCGGCACGATCACCTTCTCCCCGGCCGATCTCACGCTCGGGACGCCGGACGGCACGTCGCTGACGGTCACCCCGCAGGGCCGCTTCGACCTGAACCCGTCCGGCGGCGGGCCGCCCGTCTCGGTCGGCGCGAACGGCGACATCACGGTGGGTGCCCCGGGCGCCGCCGGAGCCGTCTTCACCACCCCGGACGGAGGCTCGGTCGCCACCGCACCGGGCGGCGGCCTCGTCGTGACCCCGGCGGGCGGTCAGCCGCAGGTGACGGTCGGTCCCGGCGGCGGTCTGACGACGGGCGGCATCACGACCGACGGTGCCGGTGGCGGCACGGCCACCGGCAGCGGCGGGACGATCGCCTTCTCCCCGCTGGAGATCACCTTCAGCACGCCGGAGGGGGGCTCGCTCTCCCTCAATCCCAACGGGAAGTTCACCGTCGACGGCATCAGCCACGGCGCCGACGGCGTCACCATCGCCGGTTCCACCACGGTCGACCCGGACGGATCGGCGAGCATCGCGCACGGCGGCCAGGAGATCCACATCTCCCCCGACGGCACCCTCACCGCCACCGACGCCCAGGGCGCCCCGGTGGCACCCGCGGTGCCCCGGCCGACCCCCGGCAACCCCGTGGACATCGGCAACACCACCCTCTCCGTCGACGGCACCGGCGCCCACACCGTCACCGTCCACGGGAACAACGGCACCACCGTCGCCGTCGGCCAGGGCACCACGACGGTCAACTCCGGCCCCATCCAGGCGAGTCACGGCCCGAACGGCGTGACCGGCACGGTCGGCGGCGGCCCGAACCCGGTGCAGGTGCACCAGGCCCCGGGCGGCGTCACGACCGTCGGCCAGGGCGGCACCTCCGTCACCACGAGCCCCGGCGGACCCACCACGGCGGGCCCCCAGGGACAGCCCGCCGCCGTCACCGTCGACGGACCCACCGGCACCGCCCCCGCACAGGTCACCACCGCCGACGGCAGCACCACCGGTGTCCACGCCGACGGCACCGTCACCAAGTCGGCGCCCGCCGGACCCGGCAGCCAGACCGTCACGGCGGGCGGTGCGGCCGACGGCACCACGGTGACGGTCGACGCCGCCGGTACGAGCGTCACCTCGGGGCCCCTCCAGGCGGGACACGGCCCCCACGGCACCACCGGCTCCGTGGGCACCCTCAACCCCGTCCACGCCGACCAGACCCCGGGCGGAGCCACCACGGTCAGCCAGGGCGGCACCTCCGTCACCACGAGCGCCGACGGGCCCACCACGGCCGGGCAGCAGGGACAGCCCCCGTCCGTCACCGTCGCCCCGGCCACCGCCGACGGCCCCACCCAGGTCACCACCTCCGGCGGCAGCACCTCCACCCTCACCGCGGACGGCGCCCAGACGTCCGTCGGCGGCAACGGCGTCGCGGGCGCCACCGTCCACCAGGACGGCAGCGTCACCACCCAGGCCCCGGCGGGCCCCCACACCACCGTCACCCACGGGCCGAACGGCACGGCCGCCACCGACCACGGCGGTACCTTCGGCGTCGACCACACCGGCACCGCCACCAGCGGCCCCGTCACCGTCACCGCCGGGACAGGCGCGGGCAACGCCCCCGTCGCCACGCTCACCGACACCACCGCGGGCGGAGCCCAGGCCGCCGTCGGCACGCACGGCATCGACAGCCAGGGCGTCACGACCACCACGGGCCCGGGCGGCGCGGCCACCTTCACCCACCAGCCCGCGGGCGGCGGCACCACCACCGTCACCTCCGGGCCCGACGGGACGATCGGCACGCGAAACCCCGACGGCTCCGGCGTCCAGATCCCGCCCCGCCCCGCACCCGCGCCCGGCGGCATCGGCCCCGTGGGCGCACCGGCACCCACCACGGTCACCAACGGCAACGGCGCCACGCTCAGCACGGACGGCCAGACCACCACGTACGAGTCGAACGGCGTCACGACCACCCTCGGCAACGACGGCAACGGCCCGGTCACCACCACGGTCCACCACGAGTCCGGCGTCGGCCACACCGTCGACGGCAACGGGCAGCTGAGCGTCCACAACTCGCCGAGCGACGCCGACATCACCGCGACCCACACCCAGGTGACGGTGAACACCCCGCAGCAGGAGGGCTGGGGCCTGTTCGGCTCCCCGGAGATGACCGGCGGCCAGAACACCCTGGCCAACGGGCCGAACGGTCCCACCGTCACCACGCACGGCGCCGATCCGGTGTCCGAGCCCGGCAGCACCGTCGTCCACGGGCCGAACCCGGGGGGTCCCGAAGGCGAGTTCGCCGTCACGTACGGACCCGCCACCGGTACGTTCGCCCCCGGCGGCACCACCGGCCTCGGCCCCTCCGGCACCCACCTCGACCCCACCACCGGCGCCCCGATCGACACCGCGGGCAACCCCCTCGGCAACGGCCCCGGCCAGACCTCCGTCAGCACCGTGGGCGGCGACGGCAACAGCGGCATCACCGTGCCCACGCCGGGCGGCGGCCCCACCCTGCACCATGACGGCTTCTACGGCGGCGCCACCACCGTGGGCACGGGCACCACCACCGTCACCAAGAGCCCGGGAGACGTGGAGAACGCCGGCACGGCGGGCCAGAAGTCGGGCGTCCTCGACGGCCCCCACAACCCGCTCGACCCGGCCCCCGCCCCGGGCCCGGAGACCTTCACCGTCGGAGGCAACGGCGACGGCAACCCCGGCCCGAGCGTGGACGTCCCGGTCGGCGGCGCGGGCGGCAGCACCGTCCACGGCGGCCCCTTCGACGTGAAGGCGACCGGCGGCGGCACCTTCGAGGTCTCCGTCGCGGGCGGCGGCACCGGCCCCCACGACAAGGTCTCCGTCGGCCCGGACGGCACCCTCGGCGGGCCGGGCGTGGCCGCGCCGGCCCAGCCCGGCGGCCCCCAGCAGGCCACCCTCAGCGACGGCACCACGGTCACCGGCGGAGCGGGCACCCAGCCCGTCGTCACCCCGCCCGGCGGCGCAGGACCGACCACCACCCTCAACAACGGCACCGCCACCACCACCGACCCGGCCGGCGGCGTGACCGTCACCCAGAACCCCGACGGAACCGCGACCTTCACCGGCAACGCCGGGGGCGAGACCACCACGTTCACCGTCACCCCGGACGGCGTCACGGGCACCGTCACCGTCACCGGCCCGGGCGGCCAGCCCACCACGTTCCACGTCGACCTGAAGAACAACGGCGCCGTCGAGGTCACCGGCGCCGACGGCACCACCCTCACCAAGCTCGACGCGGCCGGTTCGTACAACGAACAGCACACGCCGATCCACGACTACCACGCGAACACCGGCGCCCCCACCTCGGTCACCGACCTCCACGAATACGGCTACGAAGCCCTCACGAGCATCCTCAAGGGCGCCGTCGGCCAGGCCGTGAGCGTCGGCTACGAGGTCGGCGCCAACGGCGCCGACCTCCAGACCACGCTGGAGAACGCCGGCATCAAACTCGGCTACGGCGTCGGCAACTCCCTGGCCGGAAAGAAGATCGAGAACGACTACGGCTTCAAGACCAAGGGCCCCGAGGTCCCCCTCGCCTCCCTGCCCCAGAAGACCCTGGGAGCTCTCAACGCCAACCAGGACACCGCGCTGGCGAATCCGCCCGAAGAAGCCCCCATCAAGGTTTGAACCGAACCCCCCGACCCTGCGTGTGGAGGGCGCGGGACCACGCAGGCCCACCTCCGCACCACCCCACGGAAAGCAGGAGACACACTCATGGCCGACTACATCGTCAACGACGAGAAGACCGCCTCCGCCGCGCTCCAGACCATGAACGAGTACGACATCGCGGTCGCCCAGCTCAACAAGATCAAGGCGGACCTGGACGCCCTCACGGCCGACGGCTACAACACGCCCTCCGCCCAGCGCGACTTCAAGCCGTTCGTCGAGGAGTACACGGCCAACTACGGCAAGGTCACCGAGGGCCTCACGGGCATCTCCCAGTACATCAAGAAGTACGGCGAGGGCATGACCCAGTTCGACTCCGACATGGGCGCCAGCCTCCGGGGCTGACCCCGCACCGGCACCGGCCGGGGCGGGCCCGGCCCCCCCCCCGGGCCGGCCCGCCCGGGCCCCCCCCCCCCCCCCCCCCCCGCCCCCCCCCCCCCCCCCCGCCCCGGGGGGGGCCGGGGGGGGGGCGCCCCCCCCCCCCGCCGCCGGGGGGGGGGGGGCGGGCGCCCCCCCCCGCCCCCCCCCCCCCCGCCCCACCCCCACCCCAGCCCCGGCGACCACCGCGCCCAAGGAGCACAGACGATGCGCCTGACCGTCACCGCCTTCGACCCGGAACAGGGCCGGACCGCGGACATCATGATCGAGACCGACCCCGGGTCCCCGGCGGGCGAACTCGCCGAGCACCTCCACCGGCGACTGCGCGGCGGCACCCCGGAGAAACGGCCCGTCCTCTACCGGGGAGCCACCCCGCTCCCCGCCGACCGGCCCGTGGCCGCCGCCGACCTCCGCTCCGGCAGCCTGCTGTCCCTGGGCGCCCCCGCACCCGAGTCGGGCCCCGAACCCGACGGCGTGGCCGAACTGCGGGCCGTCGGCGGAACCGACGCCGGAAGGGTCTTCCGGCTGCCGCCCGGCGACTACGAGATCGGCTCGGCCACGACCTGCCGGATCCGGCTGGAGGCCGAAGGACTCGCCGGGACCGCGGCCCGGCTGAAAGTCCTCGCGGACGGCACCGCGACCGTGCGGGCGGCGGAGCAGGACCACGTCGCCCGCGACGGCACCGACGTGCGCGACTGGACCGACTGGCCCCTCGGCGACGTCCTCACCGTCGGCCCCGTCCTCCTCGAACTCGCCGGACCCTCCCGCCCCGACGCCGCGCTCCAGCCCTCCGACGACGGCGTCGGCCTCGACTACAACCGGCCGCCCCGGCTCCTCCCGCCGCCGGTCGCCAACCGCTTCCAGCTCCCCGTCCCGCCCGGGAAGCCCGCCCGCAACAAGCTCCAGCTCACCCTGATCTTCGCTCCGCTGCTGATGGCCGCCGTCTCCGTCGTCCTCTTCAACAACCCCAGGTTCCTGGTCTTCGGTCTGCTCTCGCCGGTGATCGCGCTCGTCTCCCAGCTCTCCAACAAGCGCCGGGGCAAGGAGAACCACCAGGAACAGCTCAAGGAGTACGAGGAGCGCAAGGCCGCCCTGGAGAACGACGTCACCGAGGCGGTCCTCGCGGAACAGCGCGCCCGCCGCCTCGCCGCCCCCGATCCGGCGGCCGCCCTGCTGATCGCCGCCGGACCGCGCCAGCGCCTCTGGGAGCGCCGCTGGCGCGACGACGACTTCCTGCTGATGCGCCTGGGCGCCGCGGACCGGCCCGCCTTCGTGGAGCTCCAGGACCCCTCCGAACCGGAGCACCGCCGCAGGATCGACCGCACCACCCACGCGGTGCCCGTCACCGTCCCGCTGCGCGCGTACGGGGTCATGGGCCTCGCCGGCGGCACCGCCGCCGAACCGCTGGCCCGCTGGCTCGTCGCCCAGGCCGCCGTCCTGCACAGCCCCTCCGACCTGCGGATCTGCGTGCTTTCCGGCACCTCGGGCGCGGACCGCTGGTCCTGGGTCCACTGGCTGCCGCACTGCGCCCCGCTCGGCGAGGACACCGTCACCCTGGTCGGGGCGAACGCCGAGTCCGTGGGCCGGCGCATCGCCGAACTCACCGCCGTGGTCGCCGCCCGCCGACAGGCCGGGGACCGGGCGCCCCGCGGCGGCGCCGCCGGCGAACCCGACATCCTCGTCGTCCTCGACGGAGCCCGCAGACTGCGCTCCCTGCCCGGCGTCATCCAGCTCCTGCGCGAAGGCCCCGCCGTGGGCGTGTACGCGCTCTGCGTCGACGACGAGGCCCGGCTGCTGCCCGAGGAGTGCCGCGCCGTGGCCGTGGCCGGGCCGGAACGGCTGCGGGTCGAGCAGGACACCGCCGACCCCGTCGACGGGGTCCGCGCGGACGCGCCGAGCCGCGCCTGGTGCGTGGGCGTCGCCCGGGCACTCGCGCCGATCCGGGACGTCGGCGACGAGACCCAGGAGAACCTGCTGCCCGCCTCCGCACGGCTGCTCGACGTACTCGGCCTCGAACCGCCCACCCCCGACGCCGTCGCCGCGCGCTGGGTGATCTCCGGGCGCTCCACCCGCGCCGTCCTCGGCGAGGGCGTCGACGGCCCGTTCGCCGTCGACCTCTCCGCCGACGGTCCGCACGCCCTCATCGCGGGCACCACCGGCTCGGGCAAGTCCGAACTGCTCCAGTCCCTCGTGGCGAGCCTCGCCGTCGCCAACCGGCCGGACGAGCTGAACTTCGTCCTCATCGACTACAAGGGCGGCAGCGCCTTCGCCGAGTGCGAGGACCTGCCGCACACCGTCGGCATGGTCACCGACCTGGACACCCACCTCGTCGAGCGCGCGCTCGTCTCGCTCGGCGCCGAACTGAAACGGCGCGAGCACCTCCTCGCCGAGGCCGCCGCCAAGGACATCGACGACTACACCGACAAGCGCACCCGCCACCCCGAACTCGCCACCATGCCCCGGCTCGTCCTCGTCATCGACGAGTTCGCCTCCATGGTCAGAGAGCTCCCGGACTTCGTCTCCGGCCTCGTCAACATCGCCCAGCGGGGCCGCTCGCTCGGCATCCACCTGGTCCTCGCCACCCAGCGCCCCTCCGGCGCGGTCACCGCCGACATCCGCGCCAACACCAACCTGCGGATCGCGCTGCGCACCACCGACACCAGCGAGAGCCGCGACATCATCGACGCCCCCGACTCCGGACAGCTCTCGCCCCGCACCCCCGGCCGCGCCCACGCCCGGCTCGGCCACGCGGCGCTGCTGCCCTTCCAGACCGGCCGGATCGGCGGCCGCCGCCCCGACGAGACGACGACGGAGGACGACCGCCCGGCCCCGGTGCTCACCGAACTCCACTGGGAGGACCTCGGCGACCCGGCACCCCGGCCGCAGGCCCGGGAGGACGCCTTCCAGCCGGTCACCGACCTCTCGGTGCTCGTCGAAGCGGTACGGGGCGCGACCGGACGGCTCGACATACCGCCCGCCCGCCGCCCCTGGCTCCCCCCGCTCCCCACCACCCTCACCCTCACCGACCTGCCCGCGCCCCCCGAGCCGGCGGAGGGGCTGCTGGCCCCCGTGGCGTACGGCATCGTGGACGTGCCCACCGAGCAGGCGCGCCGCCCCCTCACCCTCGACCTCGACCGGGCGGGCCACCTGTACGTCATCGGCTCGCCCCGCAGCGGCCGCTCCCAGACCCTGCGCACCCTGGCCGCCGCCCTCGCCGGGACGCACGGCAGCGCCGACGTGCACCTGTACGGCCTCGACTGCGGGAACGGCGCGCTCCAGGCCCTCACCCCGCTGCCGCACTGCGGCGCCGTGGTGGACCGGACCCAGATCGAGCGGGTCGTGCGCCTCCTGAACCGGCTGGGCGCGGAGATCGGCCGGCGCCGCGAGCTCCTCGGCCGGCAGGGCGTCGCCGACCTCACCGAGCTGCGCCGCACCCTGCCCGCGGCGGAACGGCCCCCGCACATCGTGCTGCTCGTGGACCGCTTCGAGGCGTTCGAGCGCGACTTCTCCGCCTACGACCAGGGCTCCGTGATGGACGCGATGACGCTCCTGCTGCGCGAGGGGGCCGGCGCGGGCATCCACGTGGTGGCGACCGGCGACCGGATCCTCGGCCAGAACCGCTTCTCCTCCCACACCGAGGACAAGCTCGTGCTGCGGCTGAACGAGCGCTCCGACTACTCCATGGTCGGCCTCAACTCCCGTACCGTCCCCGAGGACCTGCCCGCCGGACGCGGCGTCCTCCCCAGGGACGGCAACAGCGTCCAGACCGCGCTGATCCCCGGCGACGACACCGGCGGCGCCGGACAGGCCCGGGCGCTCGGCACGCTCGCGGGGCGCCTGCGGGAACGGGACGCCGACGTGCTCGCGGCACGCGGGCCGTTCCGTGTGGACGTGCTCCCCGACGAGCTGGACTTCGCGGACGCCCTCGCGCGGCGGCCCCGCGGCACCTCCCCGCTGTGGGCGATGGTCGGCGTCGGCGGCGACGAACTGAGCGCCCTCGGCACGGACCTGTCCCAGGTGCCGTCCTTCGTCGTCGCCGGGCCGCCCCGGTCGGGGCGGAGCACGGTCCTGCTCACCATGGCGAAGTCGCTGACCTCGCTCGGCACGCAGGTCGTGGTGATCGCGCCGCGCACCTCCCCGTTGCGCCGACTGGCCGGGCGGCCCGGCGTCGTCCGGGTCTTCACGGACGTGGACGTCGCGGTCGCCGACTTCCGCACCGCGCTCGGCGAGGTGGACAGCCCGGCGGGGGCCATCCTCGTCGACGACGCCGAGATGATGATCAACTCCGAGCTGGACCACGACTTCGTCGCGCTCGCCCGCGGCAGCGCGGGGGACGGCTGGGGCCTGATCGTGGCGGGCAACAACGAGGCGCTGCTCGGCGGCATCGGCGGCTGGCAGGCCGTCGTGCGCCGCAACCGGTGCGGCGCCCTCCTCGCGCCGCGCGGGATCGGCGACGGCGAGCTGGTCGGTGCCCGGCTGCCGCGCGGACTGCTCGGCCAGGACAGCGAGCCCGGCCGGGCCCATCTCCAGCTCGGCGACGGCCGGTTCACCACCGTCCGCGTCCCCGCGACGACGGCCGACTGACCACGGCCGCACGCCGAAGGGCCCGGCCGACCCTCTCAGGGTCGGCCGGGCCCTTCGGCGTGGGACGGCGCCGGTCAGGCCGCCGGGCCCGTCGCCCCCGGCTCCCCGTCGCCGAAGGAGAACGTCGACGTGATGGCGTCGAAGAGGTCGTACAGGGGCTCGGCGAGCGGGATGTTCGGACTGAAGCAGGTGATGACCAGGACGCGCTTGCCGCCGGGCACCGGCACGAAGGTGTGCGTCACCACCAGCTTCGACGAGACGCCCTCGGCGACCTCGGTCTCCTCGATGCCGCTCATCCGGCCGACCGGCCCGACCGAGGGAAGCGTCAGCGTCGTCAGGGTCCGCGAGGTGCCCTCGCGGCGGCGGCCCCCGGTGGCCGAGAACTCCTTGGCGAGGCCCTTCGCGGAGAAGTCCGCGCCGGCCGGCGGGGTCAGGCTGAAGACCATCAGCCCGGCCATCAGCAGGCCGTCCTCGTACATGGTCGTGGTGCCCGCCGCGTAGACGGCCCCGCGCCTGCGGGCGCCGTCCATGATCCGCCGCGCGCTCCGGAACGCCCCGTTGACGGCGTCCCGGGTCTCCTTCAGCGGGGCGTGCCGCAGCATCTCCGCGCGGCGCTCGGCGAGCGTGTCGCCGTGGAGGTCGTACTCCGTCCAGTTCTCCGGGATGCCGATCCCGAAGCTGTGCGAAACCGTGGTCATGGGACCGTTCTCCTCAAACTCGTCGTGTCAGGTTCCGCCGGCGGGTCACCGGCCGGGGCGGCTGCCGCCGCCGTCGCCCTTCAGGGAGTCGCCCATCTGGCGGTCGAAGTCGTCGAACGCCTTCACGATGGCGTCGCAGGCGTCCGTCAGGTCCTTGGTGTTCCGCTTGACCTGCACGCGCCCGTCCTTCCACTCGTCGTCGAAGGTGCCGCCGGAGCGCGCCAGCGGCGGTCCGACGTCCTCGACGGTGAACCCCGACGGCTTGGTGTCGATGAGCTGCACCACCCGCCGCAGCAGTCCGCCGAGGCGTTCGACCTCGTCTCCCGGCATGTCGATCTCGGCCAAGGCTCCCCCTGGGGGCGTGAAGTGGTGGGTGTCGCCCGGGCCGTGGCCGGGGCCGACGCGGATCGGTGTCTCACGGGGCGGTGCGGACGAGCTTGCCGTCGGGCGAGACGGCGAACCACTCGCCGTCCAGGCCCTGGCCGTTGACCTCCCCGGCGGTCGCGTCGCCGACGTAGTAGTACAGCGGCCAGTCCCCGTACGTGACGTGCACGGCGCCGCCCGCCCGCCGCTCCCCGCGCAACAGGCCCGCCTCGACGCCCCGGCCCGCCGAGGCGGGGGCGGAGCCGGTCAGCGCGGGCCAGACGGCGATGCACTCGGCGCCGCAACTGCCCGAGGTGTCCTTGTCCTTGGTGAAGGCGTACAGGGTGCGGCCCCGGCCATCGACCAGGATCGTGCCGAGGCCGGAGTCCGCCACGGTCACGGTCGCCCCGGGGACGGCCTTCCCCGCCGCCCGCCGGCCCCCGTCCCCGCTCGGGCCCTCGCCGCTCCCCCCGCCGCAGGCGGCGAGCGCCAGCGCCAGCGGTACGGCGAGCAGTGCCTTGGGTGCGCGCATGGTGATGTCCTCTCTCGTACGTACGGAATCCGAGGGGTGGTGTTCCCCGCGGCCCACACGTCCCGGAAGCCGCCCGGGTTCAGCGCGTCCGGGAACCGTGCCCCCACGGGGCCGAAGCCGAAAGCCGAAGGGGACGGGATTGAACCCGCCGGGCCGCGCGTACGTGGTCGACGCGAAGGGACCCACTCCTGGAAGGACGACAGACATGCGCAGGCTCACCGCGGTGGTCGTGGCCGTGACCGTAGGCGCCGGCCTCGCCGGCACGGCCCCGGCGACGGCCGCCGACGGACCCGGGCCCGCCCCGGCCGCCCTCTCGATGATGGCCCGTCTCACCGGCGACCAGCTGGTGCCGGGCAAGGACGGGGCGGCCGCGGGCGACCGGGACGGCAAGGCCATCGCGCTCCTCAAGGTCAAGGGCGACCGCGTCACCTTCGCCCTCTCCTGGAACGGCGTCGACCGGCCGGTGCGGGCCCACCTCCACCGGGGCGCCGTCGGCTCGGACGGCGCCGTCGTGGCCGACCTGTTCGCCACGCCGATGCCCACCTCGGTGTACTCCGCCGCCGGACAGACCACGCTGACCTCCCCGGCGCTCGCCGAACGCCTCCGCAGCGACCCCGACGGCTTCTACATCGACCTGCACACCGACGCCCTCCCCGGCGGAGCCGTACGCGGCCAGCTCCGGCCGTTCGCGAAGCCGGTGAACCCGCTCGGCATCATCAACGGCGGCGGACTGCGCGCCCTCGCCGACGGCGGCCAGGAGGTCCCGGCGGGCGACCCGAAGAAGGCGGGCGACCCCGACGGGCACGGCACCGCCTTCCTGCACCCGCGGACGGACCGCGTCGACTACTCCCTGGCCTGGGTCAACACCGGACCTCCCCGGTCCGGGAACATCCACGAAGGAGCCCTGGGCGAGAACGGGGACGTACGGCTGCCGCTGTTCCTCACTCCCGTACCGGAGAACATCTTCGCCATCTCCGGCAGCGTCGCCACCCCGGACGCCCCGATGACCGCCCGCCTCAAGGAAGACCCGACCGGCTTCTACGCCAACCTGACCACCAGGGAGTTCCCCGACGGCGCCGTCCGTGGGCAACTGTTCCGCTGACACGTGTCCTGGGAGCCATGAGGAGGGTTCCGGCCCCGGCCGACGGGGCAGCCTTGCCCACCCACGCCACGGGTGGAACCCTGCTCCCGTGCCGATCACTCTTTCCCCGCCCCGCTCCCGCCTGTTCTGGATCGCCCTGCCGCTGGTGCTCGGCCTCACCCTGCTCCTGGGCATCGCGGCGCTCAGCGCCGACGGCGCCGCGCACGCGACCGACGCACCCGCCGACGACCAGTACGTGGACATCGCGACGGTCACGCCGGTCCGCCCGCCCGTCCGGGGACCCGGCGGCGGCACCGGCACCTACACCGTCGACTGCGGGCGCAACGAGCGGGGTCACCGCAACGCCGACAACTTCGTCATCTCCCCGGGCCTCGTGAACGGCGCGCACCACACGCACGACTACGTCGGCAATCTGTCCACCAACGCCCTCTCCACCGACCGGAGTCTGGACGCCGCCGCCACCACCTGCGCGGGCGGCGACCGCTCCACGTACTACTGGCCCGTACTGCGCCGCCTCGACCGCGCCGGCACCGACGCCCACACGGCCGGCGGCGGCGCGCACGGCAACAGCGGCGAGATCCTCACGGCGTCCTCGGTGCGCGTGGAGTTCCGGGGCAACGCGGCCGGCGCCGTCGTCGCCATGCCCCGCTTCCTGCGGCTGGTGACGGGCGACCCGGTCGCCGCCACCGTCCCCAGCGCCGACGTACGGGCCCAGTGGGGCTGCTCCGGCTACCCGGAACGCTTCACCACCAAGTACGCGCGCTGCCCGCAGGGCAGCGGCCCCACCCGCACCCTGGACTTCCCCAGCTGCTGGAACGGCCTCACCACCGACAGCCCCGGCCACCGCGCCCACGTCCGGTTCCCCGCGGCCGACGGCAGCTGCCCCCCGGCCACGTTCCCCGTGCCGCAGCTGCGGATCACCCTCGCGTACGAGCTCCCCAACGGCACGCCGTTCGCCGTGGACTCCTTCCCCGAACAGCTCCGCAACCCCGTCACCGACCACGCCATGTTCGTGAACCTGATGACCCGGGACCGCATGACGGAGCTCGTGCGCTGCGTCAACGAGGGCCGCCGGTGCGGGGCCGCCTGACGGATCCGGACGACTTCCGGCATCCCTTGAACCGATGCGCCCTTGCGTCCGTGTCCCCCGTGTCGGTCCAGGAGCGGACGGAGAGAATGGATGGCGGCATTGCGGCTGCGCAGTCGGCAGAAACAGGACACCGGTGACGAGGCACTGATCCGGTCCCTCTACGAGGAACACGGCAGAGCCCTCCTCGCGTACGCGCAACGCCTCACCGGCGACCGCGCCGCGGCGGAGGACGTGGTCCAGGAGACCCTGATCCGGGCCTGGAAACATCCGGAGGCCCTCGTCAACGGCAAGGGCTCGGTGCGCGGCTGGCTGCTCACCGTGGCCCGCAACATCATCACGGACCGGTACCGGGCCAAGGCCGCCCGCCCCACGGAGGTCGCCGAATCGGCGACCACCCAGGCCGTCGAGCAGGACCACGCCGAGGCCGTGGTGAACTCGATGGTCGTCGTGGAAGCGCTCGACCGGCTGTCCCCGGACCACCGGGACGTGCTCCTGGAGATCTACTTCCGGGGCAGGAGCGTCGCCGAGGCGGCGCAGGCCCTCGGGATACCGCCCGGGACGGTCAAGTCCCGGTCACACTATGCGTTGAAAGCGCTGAGAGACATGTACGCGGACCGGCCGAAGCCTGTGAGGCCCGTGGAATGGAAGGGAGTGGCGGTATGAGCATCAGGGAACACGACAGCGCGCTGCTCGGCGCCTACGTCCTCGGCGCCCTCGACGAGGAGGAGGTGCGGGCCGTCGACGCGCACGCGGCGTCGTGCCGGAGGTGCCGCGACGAACTGGACGAGCTGCGGGAGCTGGAGTCCGCGCTCGGCGAGGTCCCCCCGGAGGCGTTCCTCGACGGCCCCCCGGAGGGCGGCGACCTGCTGCTCCAGCGCACCCTGCGCCAGGTGCGCGGCGAACGGGCCGCGCAGGTGCTCAGGCGGCGGGCGTTCCTGGCGGTGGCCGCGACCGTGGCCTCCGCGGCCCTGCTCGGCGGGGGCGTTCTGATCGGCCAGCACACCGGCGACCGTCCCGCCCGGGCCGTCCCCCCGGCGCCCTCCACCACCGCGACGCCGCCGACGGCCCCCCCGGTGAGCGTCAGGTTCTTCGAGGGCCGCAGCGCGCGGACCGGCGGCGAGATGCGTCTCCGGGTGACGCCCGCCGCCGACTGGATCCGCCTCAACGCCTCGGTCACGGGCGTTCCGGCGGGCGAACGCTGCCGCCTGGTGGTCGTCGCGAAGAACGGCGACCGCGAGATCGCCGGCAGCTGGCTCGTCGCCGACCAGGAGAAGGGCGCGAACCTCGACGGCTCGGCGGCGGTCGCCCTGGACGACGTCGCCAAGGTCGTCATCGAGAACGACCAGGGCAAGGAGTACGTGACCGTCAAGGTCTGACCGGCCCGGGGAGGCGTGGCCCGGGGAGGCGTGGCCCGGACCGGTGCCGCGCCTCCTCCCGTCGCCCGGACCGGGGCGTCCGCTCACCGTCGCCGCGGCGCCCAGCGCAACCGCTCCCGCGCCTTGGCCTGGTTCCAGAGTCCGCCGCGGTCGGTGCCGGTGATGTGGAAGACGTCGAAGCCGTCGCGGTGGTCGAGGGCGGCCAGGACGGCGCGTCCCAGATCGCCCGCCGCGAGCCCGTGGACCGGGGTCCCGTCCAGGGCGTGCGTCTTGGGCGGGACCCCGGGCAACGACCAGGCGGGCCATGCCTCCTCGGTGGTCGGCCAGGCCAGCCGCAGCACCGTCACCGACATGTCCCACTGGGCGGTGGCCGCGTGGCAGACCTGCTCGGCGAGACGTTTCGTCAGACCGTACAGATCGGTGGCGTCCGGCGGCACGGTCTCGTCGAGCGCACGCCCGGTGAGGTCGCCGTAGACCGACAGGCTGGAGAGATGAACCGCGTGGCGGACACCGGCCCGGTGGGCGGCGGCCAGGGTCAGATGCAGGGAGGTGACGTGGGAGTCGAAGGCCCGCGCGGCGGCGTCGAGCGGGTCACCGGTCGGATCGCTGAGCGCGGCGTGCAGGACGACGTCGACGCCGTCGACGGCGGCGGCGAGCGCCACCGGGTCGCTCGCGGACCCGACGAGGTGGCTGTGAGCACCACTGCCGGGACGCGGGTCCAGCACGGTGACGTCATGCCGCGCCATCAGCGCCGGCAGCATCAGCCCGACGACGTAGCCGCTTCCGCCGATCACCAGAACGCGCATGGGGGGACGCTAGCAGGCGGTCACCCGGGACCGGGCGATCGCCCAAGCCCTGCTTGGCACGGTGAGCCGGCCTCGGCACGGTGAGCCGGCGGAGGACATGCGCGGATCCGATCCGGCCGTCCGCCCGCGCGATGTCGGCGATGACGGGGCAGCCGGGCGGAGGCGGCCGGGATCAGGCGCGGTCCGAGCGCAGTGCCTCCAGGTGGTCCCGGGCGGCTTCGGCGGCCCGGGCGAACCAGTCCGCGATCACCGCGGTCTCCTCGGGCGTGTACCCGGCGAACACCGCCGCGAGGCGCTCGTAGAAGGGCTGGTAGAGCGCGACGAGCCGGGCCGCCGCCTCCGGTACGGCGACCACCCGGACGCGACGCCGGTCGGAGGGGTCCGGGACGCGCTCGGCGTACCCGGCCTTCTCCAGCCGGTTGAGGACCCCGGTGACGGCGCCGGTGGTGAGGTTCGCCCGCTCGGCCAGGTCCCCGGCCGACAGGGCGTGCTCGCCCGCTCCCAGGACGTGCCCGAGGCAGGTGAGGTCGGTGACGTTCAGCCCGAGCGACTGTGCCACCTCCTGCTGACCGACGATCCCGAGGGCCACGAACGCGTCCATGCGCTGGATCGCCTCGGCGGCCGTGGCCACCGGGCGGGACTTGCCCTGCACGCAAAGACTCCTTAGCATCTAAGTTACTTAGCTTGCGAGATAAGATATCTCGCAACGAGCGGTCTGCCGCTCCCGGGCACCACGCGCGATGGCGCCGCGCCCGGAGCACCATCCTGCCTGGCCGCCCACGCGAACGGGAGCAACATCATGAGTGCACACGGTCACGTCGATCTCGGCCACACGGTGGCGGGCTGGACCGGTACCGCCGTCGGCACCCTCGCCGCCGCCGTCGCCGGTTCCTCGCTCTGCCTGGCCTGGACCCCCGGCCTCTGGCTCGGCGGCGCCCTCGCCGTCGTGGCCGCCCTGGTGACCTGGGGCCTGCACCTCGCCGGCTGGGGCAAGCCCACCGGCCCCCGCCCCGAGGCCGAATGGTCCTGGCGGGTCCGCGACACCGCGGCCCGCGCCGGCCACCCGCGGTGTATGGGCTGCCGCGTGGCGGGCCGTCACGGGCCCGCCTCGGCATCGGCCTCGGCCTCGATCCCGCTCGCGGGATCCGGAGCGGGTACGAAGGAGCGGGCCGCCTCCCTCACCGGCTGATCCCCAGCAAGCCGAACAGCCAGGCCCACCCGCTCCCGAACGGATCCCGCCCCCGAAAGACCTCTCCCGCAAGGCCCTGCCGCCGACCACTGAAAACCACACGACGCGCAGCACACGATCAGCCGTCAGGCACCGTCATTCGGGGCCGTGTCGCGTGTCGACGGCGTACAGGCCGCGGTCGAAGCAGCCGAAGTACAGCAGGTCGCCGATGCGGGCGGGCGACGAGTCCACCGGGCGGGGGGCGACGAAGCGCCAGCGTTCGGCGCCGGTGTGCAGGTCGAGGGCGAGGACGGTGGGACCTCCGGTGCCGGTGAGGACCGTGTTGCGGTGGATGAGCGGCGAGGTCTGGATGCCGTCCGAGCGGTCGGCGTCGTGCGGGGTGTTCACCGTCCACAGGGGGCGTCCGGTGGCCACGTCGACGGCGCACACCTCGTACGCCGTGGTGCAGGCCACGAGCACTCCCCCGGCGACTGCCGGGCGGCTGGTCCCCGAAAGGTCGCCGCTGCCGGAGCTGGCGGCGCGCACCCGGACGCTGCCGTCGGCGAGGGCGAGGCCGAAGATGTCGCCGTTCCGGCTGACCGTCCAGACCAGGTCGCCGGAGCCGACCGGCGCCGCGTCGGAGAGCCCTTCGACGTACGCCTGCCACCGGGGTCGTCCGGTCGCGGCGTCCTTGCACATCACGAGCGGCCCCGTCGAATAGAGCAGGGTGCCCCGGTGCAGCGTCGCGCCGTCGGCGAACGCGGCGGCGTGCCTCGCGTCCCACCGGACGCGCCCGGTGGTGAGGTCGAGCGCGCTGAGCTCGTTCACGGTCTCCCCGTCACGTTCGTGGACGAACGCGAAGGCGCGGGTCCCGTCGCAGACGACGTCGGCCGTCCCGAGTCCCGGCACGATCCACAGGCGGGTGCCCAGACGGGCGTCCAGGGCCAGCAGGTCCTCGTCCATCGAGACGACGATCCGGCCCATCCCGTGGTCGAAGCGCCGCCCGGGCGGCCGGGTGCCCTGGCGGTCCCACAGGCCCTCGCCGGTCGACGCGTCCACCGCGTACAGACGGTGACTCCCGTCGATGGCGAAGACCGTGCCGGTGTCCGGGTCCGCCACGACGGGCTCCCACAGTCCGTCACCCGCCGCGAACCGCCACTTCGGCCGGTCCGGCGCGAACGCCGCCCACAGGGCACCGCCGCCCCCTGCCGCCACCGCCGCCGCGCCCCCCGCGATGAGCAGCCGCCGCCGGGCCGGGTGCCGCCGGGTCGTCGGCCGGGCGCCGGGCGCGTCCACCGGTTCGGCCGTCGCCGTCGCCGCCGCCGTTGGCCGGCGCCGCGTCGGCAGGACCGGCTCGGCGGTCGCCGCGTACTCGGCGCGCCACAGCACCTCGGCGAGCAGGGGTACGGGCAGCCAGGCACCGTACGAAGGGGCCCAGGGCGCGAGTCTGCGGGCGGCCCACGCCGCGCTGGGCCGCCGGTCCGGCTCGTCGCGCAGACAGCCCGCGATCAGCGGGCGCAGACCGCTCGGCACGCCGTGCAGACGTGGCCCGGAACCCGGCTGGTGGTGGCGCCCGGTGGCCGCCCACAGCAGCACGGCGCCGAGCGCGTACACGTCGGCGACCGGGCCCGGGCGCGGGCGCGGGTCGGATCCGGTGAGGGTCTCCGGGGCGCGGAACGCGGTCGGCTCGGTCTCCGGCATCCCGAGCGACCGCAGCACCGACCGCACGGACCCGCCGAAGTCCGGCAGTACCGGCCCGCCCGCGGTGAGCAGCACCGCCGAGGGGGTCAGGGCGAGGTGCGTCCGGTCCGCCGCGTGCGCCGCCGCGAGTGCCGACAGGAGACCGGAGGCGAGGGCCCGCAACGCGGGTTCGGCGAGCGGCCCCGCCGCCGCGACGGTCTCGGCCAGCCCGATCCCGGGGCGGTGGGCGTAGGCGAGCCAGGGCGGGTCCTCGTCCGCTCCCCCGCCCTCCCGTTCCGCGATCCCCGGGTGTCCGGCCGCGTCCGGACCGCCGAGGAGGGACCGCAACCGGGCGCGGACCCCTTCGGCACCCGCGTACTCGGGGCGCACGGCCTTCACGGTCAGGGCCCGGCCGTGAACGGAACGGGCGAGGAGCACCCGGCACGGCCCCTGGTCGGCGAGGACCGCGACCGTTCGGAACGGGCCCACCAGGAGGGGGTCTCCGGGCCCGGGCGGGCGGGGCCGGGAGGCGGCGAACGCCGAGTCGGCCTTGGACGGGGCGGCGGCCCCCGCCCCGCCGTCCGCCGTCGCGCCGTCCGGAGTCCTGAGGTTCGGGGTCCTGGGGCCCGGGGTCCCGTCGTCCACGGTCACGGCTTCGGTTCGGTCAGGTCCGTCGCGTACCAGAAGTCGTTCACCGCTTCCTCATAGCCGCGCTGGTTGTTGTGGAGCGTGATCGTCGCGTAGCAGGAACAGAGCCGGTGGGTCCAGACCAGCTTGCCGTCGTGGCCGTCGTAGGTGGTGATCAGATAGCTGTAGCCCTCCTCCGTGCCCTGGTGCGAGATCTGCCGGGCGTTCGCGGGCGTCGCCTCCTTCAGGGCGGTGGCCGCCGCCGCGGGGCTGTCGGTGACGTGGAAGTCGACCTGGTAGGCGACACCGAGCCGGGTCTTCGTACAACTCAGCTCGCTGCAGGAGCCGTAGCCCTCGTCGGCGTTGGAGGTCCAGTACGTGGCCATGGCGCGCAGCGGGGGGTCGGTGAAGTCCCGGTCGGGAAGTCCGAGCCGTCCCTCGACGGCGAGCCAGCCGGCCAGCGGCAGGACGACGAGCGCGAACGCCTGTACGGTGAGCCGCCGCAGCCAGCCCGGAGTGGGCAGCACGGCGCGCGGGTCGCCCGTGGGCCCCCGGCGGCCGAGCACCGGTAGGTGCGGCAGCAGCCAGTGCCCGGCGGCGGCACCGAGCGCCAGGCCCGCCGCGGCGGTGGTCCAGACGAAGAACACGCTCTCGAACAGCGCCGATTCCTTGAGTGCCGCGTACACCACGGCTTCGTCCAGCCGCCAGCTGTCGTTGGTGTAGAGCCCCCGGGTGTACGCGAGGTACGCGCCCGGCCAGGCGGTGGCGATCGCGGCGAGCAGCAGGGGAGCGGTGCGACGGGCGTCGCGCGGTTCGTGCGGCGGGAGTCGCAGCGCCGTCGCGGCGAAGAGCACGGCGAGCGGGAGGACGGGGCCCGTGTTCGCGCCGTAGAACCCGTGGCCCGCCCACATCCCGTACGCGGCGAGGAGGACGAGCCCGGCTCCGGGCAGCCACCACCAGGCGCCCAGCAGTCGGGCGTACAGCATGAGGACGAGCACGGTCCCGGCGGTGACGAGGGCGACGAGCGGGGCCTCTTTGAGGGTGGCGGGCCCCAGCGGGCTGGCCGAGGCGAACCGTTCGTAGTCGCTGGCGATGTCCGCGGCCTCGGCGAGGCGCCACTGGGCCCGTTAGGCGAGGTCGTCGGTGATCGCGGACGTGCCGGTCGCGCCGACGAGCGCGCCGATCGTCAGCAGCAGGAACAGCACCCAGCGGGCGGCGCCCCGCAGCCACGGCGGCGCCGTGTCGCCGAGGGAGGCGGGGGGCGGGCCCGGCGCCGGGGGTGCCGGCAGCGGAGGGAGCCGGGCGATGGGCACGTGCGGCGAGGCGCCGGTGCTCGAGACCCGCTGGGTGGGCAGCGGCCCCGCCCCGTCGGCCGCCATGCGCCGCAGGGCGAACTCGAACAGGTCGGAGATACGGGTGTCCTCCGCGCCGCGCCGGTCCGGGCCCGAGCGCAGCCCGGCGACGAGGTAGCTGGTGAACCGGCTGAGGGACGTGGAGTTGACCGCGTCCGGGGTGGTCTCGCGCTCGCGGCAGGCGGTCATGATGCAACGGCCGCGGGCGACCGCCAGGTGCCGCGCGTCGGGTGCCCCCTTCGCCGCTCCTGAGTAGCAGCAGTCGAGGACGACCAGGGTGACGGCGGCGGCCGAGGTGCGCAGGATCCGGTCGAGCTGGGGGAATCCGATGGCGGTGTCCCGTTCGCGGGAGAGGACCGTGTCCCGTGCGCAGAGCCGCAGCGAGCCGGTGCCGAGGTCGCCGGGCAGGCCGTGTCCGCTGTAGTAGAGCAGCAGCAGGTCGTCCCGGCCGGCCGCGGTGCACATCTCCTGGAGGGCGTACAGGATCTCCTCGCCGTCGCGGTCGGGCAGCAGGGTCACGTCGTGCGGGTCGAACAGGCCGACGCCGGGATCGGTGAGCGCCTGTGCCAGGGCGGCGACGTCGTTGAACGGTCCGTGCAGGGGCGCCAGGGCCGGTTCGTGCGGGAAGTATCCGTTGCCGACCAGGAGGGCCCGGTAGCGCGCGATCACGGGCGTCTTCCGGTCGGATCGGGTGCCGGGTGCGGTGCCGGGTGCCCGATGGGCGGGTGGAGCGGGCGGAACCGGTGGAGCCGGCGGAGCGGGCGGAGCGGGCGGAACCCGCGGATGCCCGTCAGCGTGGCCACCGCCGCCGCCCCAGTTCGTCGAGGACCTGGTACAGACGGTCGAACTGGCCGTCGTCCAGTTGTTTGGCGTCGATCCGCAGCCGCTGTTCGGTGCCGTCGTCGCCCGGGTAGACGATCTCCACGCTCCGGGTGCGGTCGCGCCGCAGCCATGTCTTCCAGCAGTCGGCGGCGACCCGCAGGGCGGAGGCGGACGTCAGGGCCACGACGACGGTGTCGAGCAGTCCCTTGTGACCGGGCACGGCCGACGCGGGCGTGCGGCGCAGCGTGATGCCGTCCGTCGTACGGGAGTCGAGCGCGTCCAGCAGTTCGCGTTCCTGGTCGATCCAGTTCTCGTCGTGCTCGTCGAAGCGGGAGCTGCGCGGGACCAGGCCCAGATCGAGGGCCCACAGGGCGTCGTCCGACGGTGCGTGCGTCATCCACTCCCCCAAGTGCGATGCGTGGCAACGGAGTTACAGGCTAGCCACTCTCGCCGGATGCGGCGCCGGAATAGCGTTGAATTGCGGTCCGATGCGCCCGGAGGGACCCGACCCGACGGAGCGCTACGACGGGGCGGAGTGGTCGCGGTGAGCGGATCAGCTCGCGCCCCGCCCGGGCCCGGGCGGTGTGGTGGGGTGAGACGGCTGTGAGTCCTCCACAGAGGAGGAAGGCGCCTCCGAACCGATGGCGACGTCGTGACCGAGACGCGCATCGGGGCCGAGACGCGCATCAGGAAGCGTCGTCACACGCCATCATCGCTGTCGCGCAGGGAATGGACCATGCTTCGCAGCAGGCGGAGCGCGACCGACTGCTCGGCCTCGGTCAGGCCGGTCAGCATCCTGAGCTCGACAGAGCGGACGGCCGTGCTCGCCTTCTCAAGGCTCTCGCAGCCCCGAGGCGTGAGTCGCGCGGGAAGGACCTTCCCCACGGGTGCCTCCGCGGGTCTGGTCACGAAGCCGTCTCGCTCCAGGCTCCGGAGCAGCACATTCATCGACTGCCGCGTGACGAAGGCGCCCCGCGCGAGCTCGGAGTTCGACAAACCGGGCCGTTGCGCGAGCAGCTCGAGACACGAGTAGTGCGTGATCGTCATTCCGAGCGGCCGGAGCACCTCCTCCATGGCGGAGCGCAGGGCACTCGAAGCCTCCTTCAGCAGGTAACCCAGCGATCTGTCCAGGTCGATGCCGTCGATGCCGTCCCCGCTTTGAATCATGTCAGTATTCTGACACACTGGGTCGTGTCAGTAAGCTGACACACCACTAAGGAGTACCGCCATGTCCGTCACCGGCCCTGATTTCATCTCGCTCCAGGCGCGCGACCTCGACGCTTCGCGAGCGTTCTACGAGCAGTACCTCGGCCTCGTCCGGTCTCCGGCCGGACCTCCGCACGCAGTCGTCTTCGAGACGAAGCCGATCGCGTTCGCGCTCCGCGACCTCGTCCCCGGCACGGACCTGGGCTCCGTGCCCCAGCCCGGCATCGGTGTCGCGCTCTGGCTGCACGCCACCGACGTCCAGGCCATCCACGACGCTCTCGCCGCCGACGGCCACACCATCGTCTCCGCGCCGATCGACGGCCCCTTCGGTCGCACCTTCACGTTCGCCGACCCCGACGGCTACCAGGTGACGCTCCACGACCGCGTCTGAGCCGTCCATCCTGCGCTTCCTCGGCGGCCGAAGGGGTTCACGGATGGGCTCCGTGCTCATAGGTGCCACTGGAAAAGCCCTCAGTGAGCTGCTCGGCGATCTCGGCGTGCTCCACACACAGGTACTTCAACGGGCGCCAGCGGGGAAGGTGGTCGGGGTGGTCGGCGAACTGCTCGGCCGTGCGGCACAGCTCGTTCCACCAGGCCAAGAGGTCCTGGCGCAGCCGCTGGGTCAGCCCAGCCCGGTGGGCGCGGCCGGCGTGCACCTCGATGGACCACATGTTCGCCAGGTCGGAGAGGAACAGGGACTGCCAGTCCGTGGACTTCAGCAGCCGCTCCGCGGCCCAGGCGGCCTCGGTTCCCGGGGCTTGGCGGGCGACGAGTTCGGCGAGGCGCTCGTGCAGGAACTCCCGCAGCGGGTCGACGTCCTTGGTGTGGATGTCGTCGGAGAACTCGAGGACGGTCACGGGCTCGCGGTCGGTCATGTCGCGTGTTTCCCCTCCACTGGGACGCGCGGGCGACAGGTCGTCATGTCCCGTTCCGTCACGTCGACTACAGAGGCTATCCGGCGTGATCGCCCCCCGTCCTCAGATCACGAACAGTCTCGGCAGTCCCGCCCGCCGTGCGACGACACCTCATCCACACCCTGGCGGGACGCAGGCGCCGCCCACGTACAGGGGTGATGGAGCCCGTACCGCTGACGCCGCCGTATGCGCTTTCGTCCAATACGCGATCATGCCGTCGCCGCGATGCTGGGCCGAAGCACACACCGTGACCACGGCGTGCGCTTCGGGTCCCGGGCCCCTGATGTGCGCCGAGGGCCCGGTACTTCGAGCGATCCCGGAAGTGAGCGTCAACATGAGATCCCTGATCCGATGCGCGATCGTCACCGCGACGGCTGCCGTAGTCATGAGCACGGCGATCGGATCGGCGTCCGCCCAGGTGGGCGCGCCGTACATCGGCGACGGCTACAGCAACAACGTCCACGCCGTCTGGTGCGTACAGCACCTGGTCAACGACTACCGCCGTGCCGCCGGCAAGCCGGCGATCCCCGAGGACAACCTCTGGGGACCGCAGACGCGGAACGCCGTTGTCGATTTCCAGGCCAACACCGACAACACCGGCGCCATCGATGGTGTCGTCGGGCCGCTGACCGGCCGCGGCTTGCTGAACTACGACGGCACGGACATCTACGCAGGACACGGCTACTGCTTCGGTTTCCTGCCGACCCCGCCCGGGTTCTAAAGCCCGCTTGTCGAGCCCGCTTCTTCCCGCCTTCCACTTCCGCCTTTCGTGCCTTTCGCACCACATCCAAGGAATCGCCATGCAGATGACGTCCGCACTTCGTAAGGGCGCCGCAGCCCTCACCTCCGCCCTGCTGCTCTCCGCCGTCGCCTCGCAGACGGCTGAGGCCAGCCCCAGCGCCGCCAACATCCGTTATGGCCAGAGCGGTTACAGCGTGAGCTGCATCCAGAAGGGCCTGAACGCCTGGAACGCGGTCGCCAAGGCGCACACGCCCAGGCCCTCGCTGACCGTGGACGGAGTGTTCGGCAACGCCACCCTCGCGATGGTCAAGGACTACCAGGACTGGACGGGCATCGACGCCGACGGCGTCGTCGGTCGTGTCACCGGTGACCAGCTGTACGGCAACTGGGTCGCCCCGATCGACAGCGGCTGCTACGGATACGTCCCGACCTCCTGGTAAACAGCCCCCCTTACCGCCGAGCCCAGGCCGTCGCCGATCGCGCGGGGCACCGCACCTCGCTCTGCCCGGGAGGTCCGGACGGCCTGGCAACGCCTCGAGAGCACGACGGTGGCCGCCCGCACCACGGTGTTGGGGCGAGCGGCTTCGGCGTACGTTGATCCGGCCGAGGATGAGCCGTCACCGATCCGGTGACGGCTCGTCCTCGGCCTGTGCGGCGGGAAGACGACCGCGTTCGCCGAGCCTCGCCTCGTTCCAATGCGCTCGGGCGGCTCATGTGCCGGTGGGCGGCAGTCCGTTGGGGGCAGGGGTTGCTGCGGTTGAGCGGGCGTACTCGGTGGGAGTCTGGCCGAACTGCTTCTTGAAGGCCCGGGTGAAGTGGCTGCTGTCCGCGAACTGCCAGTGTGCGGCGAGTTCCGAGACGGACAGGCGGCCTGCCGGAGCGCTGAGGGCGAGTCTGGCCTCGTGCAGGCGGCGGTGGCGGATGTACGTGCTCACCTGCTCGCCCGACGCGGCGAAGGCCCGGTGCAGGGTGCGTACGGAGACGTTGAGTTCCCGCGCGAGCATCGCCGGGCCGAGTCCGGGATCGGCGAGTCGGCGGTCCGCGAGGTCTTTGGCCGCCCGGGCGAGGGCGGGGGCCAGCCGGGGTTCCGCGTCGTCGAAGCGGCCCTTGGCCACGGCCTTGGTCAATTCGATCAGGGTGGACTGGGCAGCGCTCACGCCGGCGGGGCCGAGTTCTCCGACGGTCATGTGGATCATGTCGGTCATGGCCGTGAGCAGACGCATCTCGGCCGAGGCGGCGGCCCCGGTGACCGCACGCCTCCCGAGCAGGGGTTTGAGCTCGTCGGAGGGCAGCACGACGAACTTCGCGGTGAGGTCGGCGCTTGTCTCGAAGGCCGTCAGATGCCCCAGGTGGCGTACGAGGAACTGCCCGGCCGACACGGTCTGGTCGCCGCGGCCGGGACCGCCGCCCAGAGTCCAGGTCCCGCACCGCACCACGTACAGGGCGACCAGGTCCTGATCGCCGCCCGGAACGTCCGCGGTGCGGGTGGCTGAGGCGGCGTGGAGGTCGGCGATCGCCGCGCCGTGCACCTTGGTCACGTTGCCCTTGACCCGGAAGTCACCGATGGTGTCCGGGGTGAAGGCCGGCAGCTGGAAGACGTCGTCGCCGATCTGCGTCTCCCAGCCGCGTCGGAACGCCTCGAGTCCCTGTGGTGCGGCGCCCGGGGTGGTCGAGTCCATGGTGAACACCCCACGGGCGCCGCCTCCTGCCGCTCCGTCCCCCTGCATGCCGCTTCGCTCCCTCGTATGCCCTGCTTCGACGTCCTGCGGTGGTACCGAAGGACGCCGTCGCGGCTCATGCGGCACTGAGGAGATCTTCCTACAAGCTACAAGTGGCCTGGATGGCAACGGTCGAGGGGGGCGAGGGGTCGAGAGTTGAGAGGTCGAGAGTTGAGAGGTCCAGCTGATACTTCCGAATCGGACGGAACGGAGGACGGGTTGGGGACGGCCTTGGGTGGGCGGCTTGTCCGGTCCGGCGACGAGAGTGGCGATCCCTGAGATTCCTGACGACCCTCCGGTCGCGCGGAACGCCAGGGATCGCGTTCGTGGTCCGTCCTGCCTGTCGGACTCGCGCAGGTGCCGGTGCTACCCGAGATCCGTCATCGGAACCCGATCGGAACCCGTCGCGGGCGGCGCCGGGCTCCGGCGATCCGCAGGCGGTGCCGGCACCGACGGCTCAACGGGCGACCGATATGGCGAACGGGGTGAATCCCGTGGCGCGGATGATGTGCGGGACGAACAGGATCGCCGCCTCCGTGGCGCGGGCGGTCCGGATCCCGCCCAGGTCCGTGATCCAGTCCTGCTGCCATCCGAGGTCGGTGAGCAGTTCGCGGACGGTCTGCTTGGCCTGGGGGTCCTCCCCGGAGAGGAACACCGTCGGCGGCTGGCCGAGCGTGGCCGGGGAGGTCATCACCGGGAAGAGCATGGTGTTGAGGGTCTTGACGACGTGGGTACCGGGAAGGGCCTCCTGGAGTTGCTCGGCCAGGCTGCTGCCGGGGTACACCAGGTCGGCGGGCAGGCCGTCCGGTCCGTCGACGGTGGCGTTGGAGACGTCGATGAGGAGCTTCCCGTACAGCTCCTCGCGCAAGGCGGTCAGCGTGTCCAGGGAGCCGGCGCCCGGCGTGGCGTTGACGACCACCCGGGCACCACGAGCGGCCGCGGCGGCGGCGCCCGGAGCCCTGTCCGCCACCGTCACCTCGTGTCCTGCCCGGGTGAGGGCCGTGGCCAGGTTGCCGCCGACGCGGCCGTTTCCGAGTACTGCGATCGTGGTCATGAGATTCTGATCTTTCGTTCTTCGTACGGGCGTGTGGTGGGTGCGGTCAGCGGGAGAGGGAGGCGACGGCTTCGGCGTGAATGCCGGGGGCGGCAGCCAGGAAGCTTTCGCTGTGCGGGGTCCAGGGGCGTCCCTGGGCGTCGGAGATCCGTCCGCCGGCCTCGGTGACCAGCAGTGCTCCGGGCAGCAGGTCCGCGCGGGCCCCGGCGAACTGCCAGAAGGCGTCGACCCGGCCGGCGGCGACGTTCGCCAGGTGGAGGGTCGCGGGCACGGAGGTGCGTACGACGAGGGCGTCGAGGAGCATGCCGGTGATCGAGGCGCCGATGCGTCGCACGACCTTCTCGTCCTCGTCCGGCCGGGCCTGGCTGGTGGCCACGATGCCCAGACCGAGGTCCGCCACCTTGGAGACATGGAGCGGCCGTCCGTCGAGATGGGCGCCCGCGCCCGCAAGCGCGGTGTAGGTCTCGCCGCTCAACGGCACGTGGACCACGGTCAGTACGGACTTGTTCTCCCGGACGAGAGTGGCGGTGACCGCCCAGTCGGGCAGGGCGTGGAGGTGGTTGACGTTGCCTTCGGCCGGATCCACGACCCACCACTCGCCGGGCGGCAGTGCCCCGCCGTCCAGCTCGTCCTCCACCCAGCCGGCCTTCGGACGCAGCTGCGTGAGGCGGGGCCGGAGGATGTCGAGGGCCGCGTCGTCGTTGACGGCCAGGGCCCGCATCAGATCGTCGCGATCCGTGTAGTGGATCACCTGCCCGAAACGCTCGAGCAGTGCCGCCCCTGCGGCACGCACGGCGGTCACGGTCTGTTCGAGCAGGTCGGCGTCGGAGAGGGCGGCGGCGCTCTCCAGGGTGTCGGACATGAGGCTCCCGTGTGTGCAAGGAAGGGTGAAGGGGATGTTTGAAATCTAAGGAATCGGGCCCCGTCGACACTTGGACGTCGACGACATCCGTCCGGAACCTCAGTGCCACACGCGAGGTCCGTGCACGTGTTGAGCCGGTTCACCAGCAGGCGCTCTTCCGCGCGAAGCAGCTGCCACCGTGAGCCCCGGCCCGCGCCCCGCCCGCGACGACCGCCGACGAGCGCGTGATCTGCCGCTGTGGCCTGTCTGAGCCCCGTGAGGGTCTGGGTGGCTCGGAGCCGCTCGGAGTTCGTACGGGTGATCCGCTCCGGCGCGGCGGGCGAAGGGTGGCGCCGGGCCGTTACGGTCGTCCCCTGCCTGCGGGTCCAGGAGGTTTTCGCTCGGGCTGTGCCACAAGGCCGACGCCATCGGCTCCGTCTCGGTCACCGAGACCACTCTGATGTCCGTCCCGACCGGCGGTCGACCGAGCGAACTACCGGGAACTGTGGGGCTGATGACGAAACGAGCCGTGATGCTGTCGTTCGCCGGGGCGCTCGTGCTGGCCGGGCCCAAGGGGCGGCTTCCGGGCGGCGCGGCGGTTGAGCAGCCGGTAGGGCTGGACGGTGTCCGGGGGTCGGCAGTCGCCGAGCATCAGCAGCCGCTGCGGTCCGGGTATCGGTACGTCATCGGCGTCTGCGACGGTCAAGTCGCTGCCCGGGACGTCTGGTTCGCGATCCCCGCGGACGGAGACCGGCTGACCACCGCGAGGGGCCGGTGGGCCGATGCTGCCGCTCACCAGAACCCCGTACGCCCGCATCACCTGTGCACCGACCCCGAGACGCCCGCACCGGGAATCGGGGAGCTCGGCGGACCCGGCCGCGCTGTTCAGCGCTGGCCGGGGCCGCCGTCCTCGGATCAGCTGCCCCAGATCCCCACGCCGCGCTGCGACTTGTCGGTCACGGCGGCCACCACCACGCCGCTGCCCGTCGGGTAGTCGAGCAGGGCCGCACCGCCACCCGCGCCGGGGTGCGATTCGGTTGCGGCGGCCATTCCCGTGAGCCCGGTCAGCGTGAGACCGGTGATGAGCGTGATGGCCGCGAGGCGGCTTCGTGTGCGTCGCTTCGACATTCTTGGATGTCCCTCCCGTGAAAGCGGCGGTACGGCACCGCCCGGTGGAAGCATATGCCGCCTGCCGTATGCCCGTTCGCCTCCGCGTGTGGAGGAGTGGCGAGCGAAGCTCAATGGGAGCCGTAGTCCGTGGCCGCCTTGGCGAGTTCGGCGGCTTCGGCGCGGGCCGTGAGGAGGGCGGCCCTGAGCTGTGTGGCGGTCGCCTCGTCCACGAAGCCGACCACGCGGTCGCCGGCCTCGTCGAATTGTGTGGCGGTGACGGCCCATGCCATGACGCACTCGATCAGGGCGGAGCGCGCGTCCTTGTACGCCTCGGTGGCCGCTTCGTCGCCCGAAGGCCCGGCGGCAGCGGCGTTGGCCGCGGCCTGCTCGCTGAACGTACCCAGGACCTGCCGGAACGCTTCCTTGCCCTCCGGCGTACTCAGGTTGCCAGTCAGGTCGTTGATGTCCGCTTCGCTGATGCCCGTGAGCAGGTTGGCGAACCTCGCCACCCGGCCGTACACCTCTGCGGGTTTCGGGGTGAGTGTGGTGGGCCAGGTCGACTGTACGGTCGAGAGGGTGGCGAGAGTGGCGGTGAAGGTCTCAAGGGGCAGTAGCGGGTCCTGGGAGGGCATTCTTCAACTCCACGGATCGTCACACCTTCCGTCACCCCAACGGCAGCGCAGATGACGGTTGTTGGCGATTCCAGCCTGCCACAGGCGCGCGGCCCCGTAGCCGACGTTCGCGTGCGGATCCACGCAGTGGCGGCGTTCGCCAGGAGGTGCCGGTGGCACCTGAGGCACCGTCGCAGTGCGACGGCGGGAGCCGGTGGGGGCTGGGTGCGGGTGGTGGGGGCGCCCGGCGGGGGTGAGCGGGGGCGATCGGATTGTTCATGTATCTGGTCGATGCAGGGGGAAGTCTGACGGGTTCTCCCTTTTCCGGGAAGTTGAACCCTCTATCGTGCCACGGTGTGCGCGGTAGGCCGTCTGCGGTGGCGAGGCGTGGTCGGTGTTGCTGCCCGCAGGCCCTGCTGTACGGGTACATCGCGTCGGCATCGGGGCGCGGGGCCCAGTCGGACCCCGGACCGCGGCGGCGCCATCGGGAAGGGACGACGATCACATGGTGTCATCCGCACGGGTCGGCTCGCGTCCGGCGCGAATAAGACGGTCCTTGGGGGTCATCGCAGGCTGCGGGGCCCTGTTGGGCACGACGCTGGTCGCGTTCGCGCCCACAGCGTCGGCGGACGAGGTGTGCGGCGCCCCGGTGGTGACGGACACCGCCACGACCATCACCTGCACCGCCGAGGGCACCGGCAGCGTGACGGTGCCCGACGGCGCCACGTCCGGGCACGTCGTCCTGCTGGGCGCGGGCGGCGGCCCCTCCTCCGACGGTGTGCCCGGCGGCAAGGGCGCCCGGGTCGAGGCGACGCTCGCCGTGACGCCCGGGGCCACCCTCAACGTCGCGATCGGCGCCCAGGGCTTCACCTTCGACAGCTATCCCGGGTCCGGCGGCACCGGTGGCGGCCTCGTCGCCGTCACCGCCGCCGACAACTCCCCGCTGCTCACCGCCGGTTCCGGCGGCGGCGCGGGCGGCCCCGGCATCGCCACCCCGGCCTTCCCCGGCACTCCCGGCGGTGACAGCGGCAGCCCCGGCAGCGCGGGCGCGGGCGACTCGGTCGGCGGCGGCGGAGGCCGGGGCGGCGCGGGCACCGCGACGGCGGGCGGCGCCGGCGGAACGGCGGCCGGCGCCGGGCAGACCCCCGGCAGCAACGCCGGTGCCCCCGGCGGCTGGCCGAACGCCCAGGGCGGCGCCCCCAGCGGCAGCATCTACTACAACGCCGGCTTCGGCGGCTACGGCGGCGCGGGCTACGGTTCGGGCGGCGCGGGCGGAGGCGGCGGCGTCGACGTCAACTCCAGCGGCGACCAGACCGGCGGCGCGGGCGGCAGCGGCGGCGGTGGTTCGAGCCGGGTCTCCGGTACCGTGCCCGGCTCCCCGTCCTCGGTCACCGACGGCGTCAACTCCGGCGACGGATCCATCGTCTTCACCTTCCGCAACGGCAAGGCCGACATCGCCGTCGGCATCACCCCGACCACCCACCTGGGCATCCTGGTGCCCTACCTCAGCTACAACCTGACCGCCCGCAACATCGGCCCCGACGCCGTCACCTCCGCCACCCTCACCGTGACCCTGCCGCCCGGCGCACGAGCCACGAACCTGGCGGCCGGCTGCACCACCTCCGCCACGACCGTCACCTGCTCGTACGGCGCCATCGCCAGCGGCAGCACCGCGGCGAAGTCCTTCCGTGTCCCGCTGGGCCTGCTCTCCCTCGGGCCGCTGTCCGTCACCGGCACCCGAACCGCCTCCGCGCCCCTCGACCCCGACCCGGCCAACGACAGCGCCACGGCCACCTGCACCGTCGTCTCCATCATCCTGGTGACCTGCCCCTGACCGACCCGATCGACCCCTCGCCCCTCTTGGCTGCGTGGTACGGCTCGGTGCACGCCGAGCCGTACCACCGCCGTGGGGGGCGTGAGGCTGCCGCTCGGTGGGAGACGCACCTGCGGCATGTGCCAGTGGCCAGGTCGGTCAGCGAACCCTGGCCGGTGTACGACGACGTGGGCAGCGGCCCGAGCGTCCATCAGACGTCGGACTGGTACGCGTACACGGGGCGGCACACCGCTCCGAAGGCCGAGGTGCTGCGCGGCCGCTGCACGTGCGGGTGGCGCGGGGCGGAGACGTACCCGGTCGACTGGGACGACGTCGACCGCCGCGCCCCCTATCTCCACGACACCTCCGGTCCCGAGCGGGACTGGGAGCGGCACATGGACGAGGTCGCCGCCGGGGCGCCGGCCATGCCCGAGGACGTCGAGGTCCTGGTGCGGACGTTGCGGGACCGGATCGTCGACATCGAGGGCGACGACCCGCTGACCGCGCTCCGGATCGCCGTCGTACTGGAGGCCGTTGCCCTCCCGGCCGGTGAGTACGCCGCCCGCGAGGCCGCCCGCAAGCACAGCGAACGGGAGATCGCCGTCGCGCTCGGGATGACCGAGGACGCCGCGTCCTCCCGGCTGCGGCGCTACCGGTGGTCGCGCTCGTGGTGAGCGGCGCCTGAACCAGCCCCGTACACGTGCCGGTCATGCCCGGGGCAGAGCCGCACGGGTCGGCTGCCGTCCGGGGCGTCGTCGGCGAGGCCGGCCAGGGCGTGTGCACCGCCGCCCGAGCAGGCCGCGCCACGGTCACCGTCGCGCCGCGGTCGCCGTCGCGTCGCGGTCGCCGTCGCGTCGCGGTCGCAGCCGCCCGTGCGGCGGGGTGTTCCTCATCCGCCGTCGCGAAGGATCTCCTTCGCCGAGCGCAGCTTCCGCTTCTGCTCGTCCTGCGCCGCGCGCAGGGGCCGGGCACGCTCCTCGATGAGCTCCCGCTCGTACGCCGCGGAGACCAGGACGACGGTCTGCAGGTACCCGGTGCGGCGCTTGCAGGTGATGTCCGTGACCGCCGCCGAGATCTCGGCGGGTGAGGGCGGCGGCAGGGTCGCTCCGGGCGGTACGGGCAGGCCCCGGCCGAGCAGCGTTCTGTCGTGGCCGGGAGCCAGCGGATCGGCGTAGTCGTAGCCCGCCCGCTTCATGCAGACGCTCCACCGTGAGACGGCGGCCTTGACACGGCTGTCCTGGTAGGTGGCGCCGAGCGACACCGACCTGAGCTCCTGGACGTGCATGAGCAACGTCGTCGGGTTCGGGCCGCCGAGCTTCTTGCGCGCGTCACCTTCGCAGCCCCCGCCGGGCTTCTTCGGATCGCCGAAGTACGCCCGCACCACCGCCGGAGCCACCTTGGCGGGGGCCGCGGCGGTCCCGCCCTTGGACCGGTGCGGCGGCGAGGGCTCCCGGTACCCGTAGACCTTGGCGGCATCCATGTCGATCAGGCCGTAGAGGACGTACGGGGCGGGCGCCTCCGGGCCGCTGGTGAGCAGGAGCGACGCGGGGAGTTCCATCCCCTGCGCCCGCATGCACTGCTTGGCGAGCTCGTTCTCGGCCAGGACGATCGTCGTCTCGTCGGGCGCGGAGACGTACGAGTCCAGCGGAAGGGTCATCGACCCGTCCGGCCGGAGGACCGCGCCGCCGCCCGTGAAGGCGACCGGCTTGGCCGGATCGCCGGACGTCGCCGTGCCGAGCGAGGGAATCGACGGCTCCGCCGCCCTCGCCCTGGCCGTCGCCCCTGCCGTCGCCCCTGCGGCCGACGTGCCCGACGTGTCGCCGTCGGTGCTCGCGCTTCCGCACCCGCCGAGCGCGAGGACCGCCGTCAACGCGGCGACGGCCGTCCACAACGGCCGCCTTGATTCGTACATGGCTTGCATCGTCCTGACTCCGACTCGATCCGGTGGGTTCACGCGAGAGGGCGCGGGGGCCCGCCCGGCCCCGATCCTTGGGTCCTGGGTCCTGGGTCCTGGGTCCTCGAGTCCTCGCCTCCTCGGGTCCTGGAAGCGCGGGGTCCGCCGGACGGTCCGGCGGACCCGCGCGTTCGTTCCCTACTTCCAGCGCTGGTTCTCGTTGTTGTAGTCGGTGGCGTTGGCGTAGATCCCGCCGCTGCCCTCGTCGTCCAGCACGTAGCCGGTCTGCCGGTTCTTCAGCTTCCAGCCGTCGGAGGCCGGGATCTCGTACCAGCGCTGCCACCAGTTCGTCTGGTCACGGTTGTTCCAGCAGTTCTCGACGTACACCTGGCGGTAGTACCCCGTGAGGCAGCGGCTGGAGCCGTCGGAGTTGTAGGTGCCGGTGCTCATGTTCCAGCTGCCGTCGCTGTTCCAGACCGCCCACCAGTCGGGCTCCCACTGCACCCCGCCCCGGTCGCCCTTCACGCCGCCGCCGGAACGCTCGTACGTGAGCCAGAGCTTGGACTTGGTGTTCTTCCAGGTCACCCATGCGTCCGCCGACGCCGCGCCGGACGCCGACATGACCAGGGCGGGAACCGCTGCGGCGACCATGATCGCTCTGACTGTCTTCTTCACGCCAATTGCCTTTCCATAGGCGGTGAGGACCCTGATTGCGACCGGGTCCGAAGGGGCGTGCATCAGCCTCACATCGCTCAGACCGTCGCGTATTGCACAAATGCGAAGTGGATCTTCGGGCGTGGTGCGGGGCGGGGCGGGGCAGCGCGGGGCGGCCGCCGAGCTCACCAGCCGCATATACGACGAGTGTTGATTACACGACAGATGTTGATTAACTTGAGGGCATGAGGCACATCGAAGTGTGGGCGGACGTGGTCTGCGCCTGGGCGTACATCGGCAAGCGTCGGCTGGCAGTGGCACGCGAAGCGTGGCGCGGGGAGCCGGTCGAGGTGGTGTGGCGGCCGTTCCGAATCGATCCGATGGCGCCCTCGCGGGCGGAGCCGCTGGACGAGGTGCTGCGGGATCCGGTGGTGGACGCGGCGCTGCGGGGCTGCGCGCCCGGGATGAGCGCCGCCGAGAATCGGGTCAGGGTCTCGGAGATCGCCGCGGCCGAGGGGATCGGGCCGCGCTGGGGCGCGGCGTGGCGGGCGTCGAGTCATGACGCGCACCGGCTGATCGCCCTGGCGTACGAGCGGGGTGGCGCCGTGTTGCAGGACGCCGTGCTGGAGGGGGTGCTGCGCGCCCACTTCGTGGAGCAGCGGGACATCAGCCTGGCGGCGACGCTTGAGGAGATCGCCGCCGCGGCCGGATTCGCCGAGGGGGCCGTACTCCTGGCCGAGGGCGGAGCCGAGGAGCAGGTACGGGAGACCTTGCTGCGCGGCAGGGCGATCGGCGTGGCCACCTCGCCGACCCTGGTGATCGGCGGGGAGGCACTGGCCGGGGCGCACGCGCCGGAGGTGATCGCCGAGTTCGTGGCGCGGGCCGTCGCCGAGCCGCGGCGTGAACTGCCTGCCGAGGTAGAGCGGTTGAGGCTGGCCGAGGCGCTGCTCGACAAGGGGGATCCGCTGGGCTGCCTGACACTGCTGGGTCCGCTGATGACGGAGCACCCCGAGGAGCGGAGCGTACGGATGCTCGCCGCGCGCGCCCACTTCCACTCGGCGCAGTTGTCGCGGGCACGCGGTGGGCTGGAGGCGCTGGTGGCGGAGAACCCGGACGATCCGTATGTACGGCTGCTGCTGGGCCGGACCTTGGAGCGGCAGGGCGCGACGGAGGAGGCCGCACCGCATCTGCGGATGGCCGCCGCGATGAATCCCGAGTACGGACATGTGAGTTGACCTCCGCGCGCGGGAGCAGGCCCGGACCCCGGTGGCGGTCCGAGTCCGCTCCCGTGCGCGTCGGAGGCAGGAGGTGGGGGCGCGGGCGGGGGCGGGGCACCCAGCTCCACGACATACGTCGCTTAACAAACACGCGTTGTATGTGCGTCATGTGATGTGGAACCGTGGGCGCATGGCGAACAACTCCCGTGCCCGAGGCACCTCGCTCGACCCGCGCGTGCGGCGCACCAGGGCGCTGCTGCGCGCCGCCGTCCTGGACCTCTCCTTGGAGAAGGACCTGGACAGCATCACCATGAGCGACATCGCGCAGCGCGCGGAGGTGAACCGGGCCACGGTCTACCTGCACTACAAGAACCGGGAGGACCTGCTGCTCGACGCCACCGAGTCGACGATGGAGGGGGTCGTCGAGGCGGCCCGCGCGTGCCGGCTGTCCGCGGACGCGCAGGTCCTGTCCGACACCACTCCGGTGCATCTGGTGAACCTGTTCACGCACATCGACCAGCACCGCGCCGTCTACCGCAGGATGCTGGGCGAGGACGGCAGTTCACGCTTCGCCGCCCGCCTCGAACACCTGCTGGCGCGGGCTTGGTTCGAGCAGCTGCGGGACGAGGCCCCGGAGGCCGCCCCGGACGAGACGGCGTTGCTGGTCCGCTCGCACTTCCTCAGCGGCGCCGTGCTCGCGGTCGTCGGCCCTTGGGCGCGTGGCGAGTTCGACGGGGCGGGGGCGGGGGCGAGCACGGGCGCCGGTACGGGTACGGGGGCGGGTGCGGGTCGCATGAGCGTGGCCGAGGTGTCCGCGCTGACCTGGGCGCTGATCCGGGGCAGGGGCTGACCGCGGCGCGGGCGCCCCTGCCGGGCCGGGAGCGGCGGCTCAGGCGCGCTGCGCGGCGATCTCGGCGGGGCTGAGGATCTGATCGGCGGGCGGCGGGGTGGTGTCGACGGGCTTTCCGTACTCGGTGAAGTAGAGGTCACCGGGCGCGCTGCCACCCTCGGCGGTGATGCGAACGAGGTACGGCTTGCCCTTCCCGGCGACATGGATGGTGCTGACGATGTCGTCCTTGCGCTGGTACAGGACCGCGACGGGCTGCCCGCCCTCGGTGGTGTCGGCGCCGCGGGTCACGCCGCCGGTCGCTTCGTCACCGAGCATCCCGGTCATCTTCTTCAGATTGCAGAGGTTGGCGCCCATGCCGTTGGCCATCCGCCGGTCGGCCTTCACCCAGCGGTTCTTGAACAGCGCGATGCCCTTCTCGACCCTCTCGGGAGATACGCGGCGGCCCGGGTTCCCCTTCTGGGAGGCGGCGACCGACCCACGCCAGAACCGCTCGTCCCCCTTCATGTAGATGAGGTCGTCGCCCTTCTTGATGAGGTCCAGGGTCCCGCCGCCCCCCAGGGTGATGCTGCCGCGGCACGAACCATGACGGTCCAGAGCCAGGTCCATCTCCATGCTCCGGCCGCCGATGACGACGTCGCCCTTGACGCGCATCGACGTGGCGGACGCGGTCACGTCGCGCGCCCGGCGGTCGAGCTGCTCGGCGGTCATGCCGGCCAGCCCGTCCCCAGGTCGTGCGGTCGCGTCCTTGCTCTTCGAGCCGGTGTCGGCCTTGTCGGGACCACAGCCGGTGGCGACGGCGGTGACTGCGGCGATCAGCAGCGCGGCCGTGGTGGTGGCGGTGGTGGTACGACGAGTGATGATCTGGTGGTGCACGTGCGGGTTCCCTCCCCTTTGAACGCGCTCACATTAGAGGATGCGAGGCGCCGGGCGGTAAGAGGTTTCCGCAGGCCAGCCCGCTGCGCCGGGGCACACGGACACGTGGACCGCACGCGCGCGCCCCACGCGCGCCCCGGCTGCGTCCCCTCCCGGGGCGACGCATCGGGTCCGAATCGGGTCCGAATCGGGTCCGCAGCGGGTCCGCTCAGACGAGGCCCGCCGCGAGGGCGCGGCGGACCGCGTCCGGGCGGTCGCGGATCGCCGCCTTCGCGAAGAGGTTGTTGATGTGGGTCTTGACCGTGGCCTCGCTGATGAAGAGGTGTTCGGCGATGGCCCGGTTGGGCAGGCCCTGGCCGATCAGGGCGAGGACCTCGCGTTCGCGCGGGGTGAGGTCGTCGGGCAGTGGCTGTGCGGGCTGCGCCGGGGGTGTGCGGGTGCGGGCGGTGGCGAGGAGGCGGTCCTGGACCTCGCGGTCGAGGACGGACTGGCCCGCCGCCGCGGCCCTGATGGCGCGGGTGATGTCCTGGCGTCCGGCGTTCTTCGTCAGGTAGCCCCGGGCGCCCGCGCCCAGCGCGCCCAGGATCGAGTCGTCGTCCGCGAAGGTCGTCAGGACCACGACCGCGACCTCCGGGTGCTCCGCGGTGAGCCGGCCGGTCGCCTCGATGCCGTCCATCACCGGCATCCGCAGGTCCATCAGCACCACGTCCACCGGCCCGGCCGCGACCGCGGCGAGGACCTCGCTGCCGTTCGCCGCGGCCGCGACGACCTCGATGTCGTCCGCCAGCGCGAGCACCGCGGCGAGGGGCTCCCGTACGGCGGCCTGGTCGTCGGCGACCACCACCCTCAGGCAACGTTCCGGTTCCGTCGTCCCCGTCATCGCGGGATCACCGCCTCCACATGCCAGTCGCCCTGGTGCGGGCCTTCGGTGACCGGGCCCGCGGTGAGCGTGCCGCCCAGCAGGGCGACGCGCTCACGCATCCCGATCAGTCCCATGCCGCTGCCCCCGCCCGTCCCGGAGGACGCGCCCGCACCCGGTGCGCGGGCGGCGGGGCGGTTGCGGACGCTGAGGGTCGTCGACTCCTCGGTGAACGCCAGCTCCATGCGGACGGCTCCCCCGGGCGCGTGCCGGGCCGCGTTGGTCAGGGCCTCCTGGCCGATCCGCAGCAGGTTCTGCACGGTCCGCGCGGGCAGGTCGCGCACCGTGCCGGTCACGGTGAGGGCGTCGTGGTGGCCCGAGGAGGCGAGCATCGCGGTCAGCGTGTCGACCAACGGCAGGGTGTCCTCGCGCAGCGCGTGCACGGTCCACTGGGCCTGCCGCAGGCTCTCCTTGACCAGCGCGTGCGCCTTGCCGTGGGCCTCGCGGACCTTGGCCAGGTCGCCCGTCTCGATCAGCGCGTCGGCCAGTTCCAGCTGCATGTTGATCCCGGCGAGCGAGTGCGCGAGGACGTCGTGGACGTCCCGGGCGATCCGGCCGCGTTCGGCGAGGACCGCACTCTGGGCCTCGGCCCGGGCGGCGCGTTCGGCCGCCTCCGCGGACTCGATCGCCGCCCGGACGGCCCGCCGCTGGCTGCGGTTGACGATGCCGACCACCACCGGGGTCCCGGTGACCAGGCCGAGCACCCACGGCAGCAGTTCGTGCCCGGGCCCGAGACGGAGGAACAGCACGGCGCCGCAGAGCACACTGCACAGCGCCGCGAGGACGAGTGCGGGCCGGGTCTCCAGCCGGTAGCCGATGTGCCCGGCGAGGAAGAACGCGAAGAGGTAGGCGCTGCCGCTGCTGCTCAGACCGATCAGGGCGGCCGCCGCGACGACGCCGAGTCCGAGCCAGGCCATCGCCAGCCGGGGCGGGACCTTGTGCTCGGGCAGGCGCCGGGCGAGCAGAGCGGCGGAGTTGACCACGAAGAGCAGCAGCACGGCGAGCCCCTGGCCGCTGAGGCCCATCGGGCGGATGGTCACGATCCCGGAGATCACGACCGCGAGCGACGCCACCCACTGGATCCGCGAGTCCTGCCCCGGGACGGGACGCGGCCCCGTCTCCCGGGCGGTGTCCTGCCCGGGAGACGGGTTGCTCCGGTCCATGGCCATGGGCCGACGATACGACATGATCACGCGGCGCGGCCGAGGACGGGGATCCGGTGCTCCGCCCCGACCGCACGGCTGCGGAGGTAGATCGTCGCGACCCGGCTGACGACCTCGACGAGCGCCATCAGGACGAAGGCCGTGACCCATGCCTGCGAGGTGGTGATGTGGTGCGCGAGGCTGAAGCGGGCCACGTCGTCCGCGCCTCCGGCGTGCTCGACCCAGATCTGGAAGCCCATGCGGGCGCCCATGCCGACGATCCACAGGACGGCCGACACCACACCGGCCTTGATCAGGAGCTGTCCGTCGACCGCCCGGATCCGGGTGTAGATGCCGCCCGCGATGCCGAGCGCGGCACCGACGGCCGTCAGGGCCCCGATGAGCACGAGGTCGTTCCCGCCGGTGGGGATCGAGTCCAGGTACGAGTACGCCACGAAGGCCACGATCCCGAGCGGGATCAGGAACGTCCTGCGGTCGAGACGGCCTTCCCGCAGCTGCCGGAAGACGACGAGGACGAGAGCGATGTCGGTGATCCACTCGGTTGTTGTCATGTGCTCCAGACTCCTCGCGGGACGCCGTTCGCACCTGGACCCATGGGTGGAGATACGGGTGGAGACGTCGGCCTCGGGGACCCGCGGGCGGTGGGCGGCACGCGGCCGCCGACCGGAAAACGGCGCGGAAGTGCGTGATCCTGAACGTGAAGGACGACGGCGTATGGAGGACGACGTGGACCACACCCCGCAGGCACCCCGGACGCCCCGCACGCCCCACGCACCCTTGACATGCCTGGTCACCGGCGCCACCGGCTACATCGGCGGCCGTCTCGTCCCCGAGCTCCTCGACGCCGGGCACCGGGTCCGCTGCCTCGCCCGCTCACCTGAGCGGCTGCGCGACCACCCCTGGGCCGACCGGGTCGAGGCTGTGCGCGGGGACGTCCTGGACGAGGCCATCACGACCGCCGCCCTGCGCGGTGTCGACGTCGCCTACTACCTGGTCCACTCGCTCAACAGCGGATCCCGGTTCGAGGAACGCGACCGGGCGGCGGCCCGTGCCTTCAGCCGGGCGGCGCACACGGCGGGCGTCCGCCGGATCGTCTACCTCGGCGGTCTCGTCCCGGCCGACCGCCCGCAGGCCGAGCTCTCGCCCCATCTGCGGTCGCGCGCCGAGGTCGGCGAGATCTTCCTCGAAGGGCCCGTCCCGGCGACCGTGCTCCGGGCGGCGGTGGTCATCGGGTCGGGGTCGGCCTCGTTCGAGATGCTGCGGTACCTCACCGAGCGGCTTCCCGTCATGGTCACGCCGAGCTGGGTCGCCACCCGGGTCCAGCCGATCGCCGTCCGGGACGTGCTGCGCTACCTCACCGGCAGCGCCCGTATGCCGGCGGACGTCAACCGGGCCTTCGACATCGGCGGGCCCGACATCCTCACGTACGAGCAGATGATGCGCCGGTACGCCGAGGTCGCCGAGCTGCCGCCCAGGGTGATCCTGCGGGTCCCGATGCTCACCCCGCGCCTGTCCAGTCTCTGGATCGGGCTCGTCACCCCCGTCCCGCGCGCCCTGGCCAGGCCGCTGGCGGAGTCCCTGCGTCACGAGGTCGTGTGCGGCGAGCACGACATCGCCCGCCATGTCCCGGACGAACCGGGCAGCCCGCTCTCCTTCGACCGCTCGCTCCGGCTGGCCCTCCAGCGGGTCCGCGAGGCCGACGTCACCACCCGCTGGTCCAACGCCTCGCTCCCCGGCGCGCCCAGCGACCCCCTGCCGACCGACCCCGACTGGGCCGGCGGCAGCCTCTACACCGACCGCAGGACCCGGAGCACGGCGGCGGGCCCGCACGAGCTGTGGCGGGTGATCGAGGGCATCGGGGGTGACAACGGCTGGTACTCCGCCCCGCTCGCCTGGGCCGTCCGCGGCTGGCTCGACCGGCTCGTCGGCGGCGCGGGCATCCGCCGGGGCCGCCGTGACGCCGCCCGGCTGCGGGTCGGCGACTCGCTGGACTTCTGGCGGGTCGAGGAGATCGAGCCGGGCCGTCTGCTCCGGCTGCGCGCCGAGATGCGGCTGCCTGGACTCGCCTGGCTCGAGATGTACGCGGACCCGCACCGCGACCGCGACGGCGGCGCCCGCTACCGCCAGCGGGCCCTGTTCCATCCGCACGGGCTGATCGGGCACCTCTACTGGTGGAGCATGGCACCGTTCCACGCGGTGATCTTCGGCGGCATGGCCCGCAACATCACCCGCGCCGCGGAGCGCCTCGCGGACGTGTCGCCGCCGCCGGGGTGAGCCCGCCAGTCCCTCAGTCCCCCAGTGCCCCCAATCTCCCCGAGTACCCCAGTGCCCCAGTGACTCAATGGCTCGCTGGCTCAGGCCCTCAGTGGGCCGCCGCGACCGACGCCCAGATGCGGTCCGAGAGGACCCGGGCCGCCTGGTCGAGGGTGATGTCCTCCGGGGCCGCGAGCCAGCGATGGGCGGTCACCGCGACCGGGCCGACGATCAGGACCTCCAGGAGCGGGTCCGGGATCGCGGCGATCTCGCCGGTGGCGGTCCAGCGGCGGAGGTGGTCGGCGACGCGGGGGAAGTGGTCCGGTTCGACGCCGCGGGCCCGGTCGGCGTCGACCGCCAGATAGCTGGAGTACGCGGAGCCGTGCAGATAGCGGGCGACGGCCGGGTTCTCCTGGATGAAGCGCAGATACGTCGTCACGAAGGCCCGGATGCCGGTCCGCGCGGTCCTGGCCCGGTCGACCGCGCCGAGCGCCTCCGCGTACGTCTGCTGCAGGCAGGCTCCGTACAGCGCCGCCGCGAGTCCGTCGAGGCTGCCGAAGTGGTGGTACAGGCTGCCGAGGCTGACCCCGCTCGCCTTCGTCACCGCGTGGACGGTGAGTCCGGCCTGTCCGGACGTGCTGAAGACCTCCAGTGCCGCGGCCAGGAGACGTTCGACGGTGGCCTCGCCACGGGACTGCTTCGCCATGTCAGGAGTATAGGCGGACGTGAAGATCTCGAATATTTTTCTAGAAACATGCTCTAAATGCGAGCGCCTCGGGGCCATACTGCGCCCATGGATGATGTGTTGATGAAGTTCGTCTCGGCCGCCCTCACCGGGCTCCTCGTGGCTCTCGTCGGCTACGCGAGCGTCGCCCGCCGACGCCGCCAGGTGGCCCGCGCCGAGGCCGCCGCGCAGCACGCCGCCGAGGACCCCACGCAGGCCCTGCTCCGGCGCGCCGAGGCCGCCGACCGCGACCGCGACGCGCTCACCTCCGAGGCCCGCTTCGCCGCGGCGCTCGACCAGGCCCGGGCCGCCGTCGACCACTGGACCGCGCTCACCCAGGCCCGCCCCGGCCGCTTCCAGGAGCAGCGCCAGAACGCCCTGCACCGCCTCGAAGAGCTGCGCATACTCGCCGGTTCGGTCTGACCAGGACGGACGTACCTCCATGGCCATCGCCCAATGGACCGGCCGCCGCCGGGACACCGCGGTCGTGTCCGCCGACATCGCCCGCGCCCTCACCACCGAACTCGCCCTGCCCGCCGCGCCGCCCGCGCAGGTCCTGCCGGGCGACAGCGCGGGCGTACCGGCCGGCAGCCTGCTGCCGCCCCGCGAGCGCATGAGCGGCATGCCGGCGCCCACCCACTGCTTCGTCTACGTGGACGCCCGGGCTCCCCGCCCGTTCGAGCTGCGCGCCTCCGTCATGACCGGCCGCGCGATCCGCAAGAGTTTCGGCCTGGGCCTGCTCCAGTACGCGGTGCCGCTCACCGTCACCGTGCCCGGCCCCGTCTCGCTCGGTGAGCGTCAGCGGGGCCGCCCGACCGGCTTCGACGGCGACCAGGAGACGGTCCGGCGGCTCGGCGCGGACGCCGAACTCCTCGCACTCGCCGAGCGGGTGTCCGCCACCGCGGCGGGCCCCGATCTCACCCACCAGTGGACCGTCGAGCGCCGCCTCACCGTCGAGCCCCAGGTGCGGGGCGGCCTGCTCCTGGCCCGCACCCTGCACCGCCAGACCTCCGGCGGCTGGACCCTCTCCGCGGCGGCGGTGCTCAGTCTCGCGGCCAGGATCGAGGCCGTGCTGATGTGAGCGCTGCCGAGGCGCCGACGTACCCAGGTGCCGACGTGCCGACGTGCCGACGTGCCGAGGTGCCGAGGTGGCCACGGGCCGACGTGTCCTGGGCCGGGACGGGGGTCCGGCCCGGGGCACGTCTTTTGTACGGTCGGCCGGTCACTCCACGTCGAGCACCTTGGTGACGACCGGTGTCCCGGCCTCCACCGTGCGGCTGACGGTGCAGAGCTTGTCGTGCGAGGTCTTCACCGCGCGCGGCAGGATCGCCCGCGCCCGGTCGCCGGTCTCGCCCTCGGGGAAGGCGACGGCGAACGCGACCTCCAGGTCGGTCATCCGGTTTCCGTCGTCGTCCGCCACCTTGTGCCCGGTGACCGTGAGGCCGAAGACGGTCGGCTCGGTGTGCCGGGTGGTGGCGACGTCCACGTCCGCCGCCGAGCAGCCGCCGATCGCGGCGAGCAGCAGCTCGACGGGGGTGAAGCCGCCCTCGGAGCCGGTGCCGAAGGTCAGCGTGTCGCCCCGCGTGTTGGTCGCGGTGAACCGGCCGGGCCCGGTCCGTTCGATGGTGACGGAGCGCAGTGAGTCAGCAGTCATGTCCCCGAAGGTAACCCCGGCGCCCGGGCGCCCGGCGCACCCCGCGCCGCCCGGGCGCTTCGGCCGGGGACGAGGTCAGGGACGGGCGAGCGGAGGCGGCGGATGCGGAGTGGCGGGTCCGGCGGATCCCGGGTGGCGGGCGCGGCGGTTTCGGGCGGCGCGGCGGCGATTCGCGGCGGCTCGGGAGGGGTACCGCTTCCCTCGGCCGGGGCAGGGACCATACTGGCCGAGCCCTCGTCGCCCACCGAACGGTTCCATGGCCAAGAACAGCACCCCAGCGACCCCCTTCCCCGACACCGTGTGGCTCGGGCGGGCCCGGCATCTCGGGCCCGAGCCCGAGCGGGACGTCCGGCGCAACCTGATCGCCCTCAAGGCGGCCCGGGTGATCGACGACTTCCTGGACCTCGATCCCGTCGAGGCCGCCCGCTCGACGGACCTCTATCCCCGGGACGAGTCCGCCGACCCGGGACCCGGGGCCCGCCGCGTCTTCGAGGCGCGCTGGCGGGTGCGCGACGACGTCGTCGTACGGGCTCAACTGGTCACGTACGACCCCGAGTCCCGGCGCGCGGACAAGGGCGGCGTCACCTGGGTGCTCGCCGCGGAGGCGGAGCGGGCGTGGGAGGCGGGCTGGCCCTCCCCCGCGACCATGTTCTGGCCGGACAGCGACCGGATCGAGTGGGACCACGAGATGGTGCCGGGGGTGCGGCTGCGGTCGGTGAACCATCTGCCCAAGGACGACGACGAGGCGCGCCGTCGCCTGCGCGAATGCGGTCGGCAGAGCTGGTTCGTGCACGTCCTGGTGCACGAGGCGATGACCCCGGAGGCCGCCGGGCAGCGGCCGGTCACGGCGTTCCTGCCCGCGAGCCTGCGCCACCGGGTGGTCGAGCACCGGGCCGCGCCCGACCAGGCACTGACCGCCGACTTCGTGACGAAGCGTGAGCTGGGGGTCGGCATACCGCGCGGCGGCGCGGTCGTGCTGCCCATGGGGCCGCCGGTGCCCGGGTACGACGCCGAGCGTTTCACGGTGCCGCACGTCTTCCTCGACGGTTCGGAGCCGACCGCGTTCCTGGACCTGATCGTCGAGTTCGCGACCCTGCCCCGGCCGATGCCGCCGGAGGCCGAGCAGGCCCTCACCCGGCTGCGGCAGGGCTGGCACCTGCTCACCCCGGACGAGGAGCTGACGCACGCGCGGGCGATGGTCACCCGGTACGCCAAGGCGCTCGCGGCCATGACGGAGTCCTGCGACCTGTACCGGGAGGCCGCCGAGTCGGCGCTCGCGGCGCTTGCCGAAGCGAACGGTGGCGGCGGGGCAGCGGGGGCGCTTCCGTCGACGGCGGGCCGGGCGGAGGAGTCTCCGCTGAAGTCGTTCACGAAGTCGCTCGGGCTGTTCCGGGGGCCGAAGAAGTGAGCCTGGTGCCCCGTCCTCGCCCCGTCCTCAGCGTGGGTCCCGCGCCTCGTTTCGCCGCCGCGCGCCGCTTCTCGGTAGCGTGAGCCCGTGCCGCCGGAGCGACCGGGCGGCCCGGAGGGTCCGTACCAGGGCCTCCGGCGGAGCGTGATGGGGCCTGCGATGAGCGATGAGACGAGCGAGCGGACGAAGCCGGTGGTCGAGGTCCCGGAGGGCGAGGCTCCGGCCGAGCTGACGATCCGCGACCTGATCGTCGGCGACGGCCCCGAGGCGAAGCCGGGCAACGTCGTCCAAGTGCACTACGTCGGTGTCACGTTCGCGTCCGGGAAGGAGTTCGACGCGTCCTGGGACCGGGGGGTGCCGTTCAAGTTCGCGGTGGGCGGGGGCCGGGCCATCAAGGGGTGGGACCGGGGCATCAGGGGGATGCGGGTCGGCGGGCGCCGCGAGATCGTCGTACCGCCGCGCCTGGGGTACGGCAATCAGTCGCCGTCGTCGCTGATCCCGGCGGGTTCGACGCTGGTGTTCGTCGTGGACCTGCTGTCGGTCGTGGCCTGAGCCGGCCGTTCGGCCGACGAGGTCCCACCGTCGCACCGTCGCACCGGGATCGAGCGGGGCGGGGTTTCCCCGTTCGACGGACCTGACCCCGAACCCGAACGCCGGAGGCCGACTCGACGGACGCCGAAGGGTGGCATGACGGACGCCGACCGCCGACGCGTCGGTGGGGCGGCGTGCTCAGGCGTTCCACCACGCGTCGGTGCCACACCCGACCTCGTAGTGCCACCAGCCTTCGGCTTGCCCCTGTTCCAGGAGAGCCTTGATCCCGGCGAAGTCCGCGCCCGCCGGTGCCGTCAGGGCCACCATGGGGAAGTCCTCGCTGAAGACCTCTCCCCCGAGCCCGAACCCCGAAAGGCGCTGATGCACCGCCCGCGGACTGCGTCCCAGCGGGCCGGTGGGGACGGGCACCACGCGGATCGTGCAGTTTCCGGACGCGCTGACCCGCCCGGTGGCCCAGTGGAGCCCCTAGGCATCGGTCCGGTAGCGCACCACATCGCCCTCGGCGACCCCGTCCTGAAGGAACGGCACGTTTTCCACCCGCGCCGTGTCATCGCCGAGCGCCGTCGCCCACAGCCCCTCGGTGTCCTGCGGGATCCATCCCTCGCGAGGGACGAACCGGAACCAGATCTTGACCTTCCCGACCACGTTCTCCATGACCGCCATCATGTGCCGACCGCCGGCGGCCTCGCGCACCGGGTCTGAGGTGGAGCTCGCCCTCCACGGCAGGGGGCGGCCGTCCGTTGCGTACTGGAGTGCTGGGTTCCCTCTTGTCAGCGTGTTCGCCGCGTCCCTACCGTGGTCCGGCGAGTCCTCGGCCGCGCGGGTCCACCGGTCCGCGCGGCCGTTTCCTGCTCTTCGGCGCACGACAAGACCTGGAGGCATCACATGCCCGTAGCCGTGCCGGAACTTCTGGAAGTCGACGGATTCCGTGACGCGGGTCCGCTCGGGATCGACGACGAGGCGATCCCGTTCGAGGACGACGACCGCAGCGACCGCGAGTACGCGGCCTGTCTCGCCGACCCGTGGGTGACCGCCACGACCCGTTTCGCGTGTGACCTGAACTCGTAGCGTGCTCGCCGTTTCCATCGCCGGCCGCACGGGTGGGGCCGACGAGACCTGGTCGTACCTCAACGATCCGCGTATGCCGGCGATGGAACACGGCTGGAAGCTGCACGTCTCGGCGCGGCCCGGCGAGCTCGACGACGTGATCGGGCTCGTGCTGCCGGTGCTGGCGCGGCACGTCTGTCACGCGAAGTTCGCCCGCGATCCGGAGACGCTGCGGCGGCTCAACTCCGGTACGCAGAGCGCGGGAGCGGTCGGCAAGGCGATCACCGTCTACCCGGCGGACGGCACCGTGGTCGAGGTCGCACGGGAGCTCGCCGCCGCGCTGCGGGGCCGGGAGGGTCCGCAGGTCGTGAGCGACCGGCGGGTCGATCCGGCGGCCCCCGTCTACTACCGCTACGGCCCGTTCACCGGCGAGTACCGCACGGGGCGGAGCGGGCGGCTCGAATCCGTCATGACCGGGCCCGAGGGACAGATCTTCGACGGGCTCGCCGTGGGGCGCTACCGGTGCCCGCCGTGGGCCGAGGACCCGTTCACGACCGGCGCGGGGCAGGGATCCGGACCCGCCGGGGCCGTGGGCTCTGGGACCGAGGGCTCCGGGGCCGGATTCGGCGGTGGCCGCTACACCGTCACCACCGGCATCACCCGCGCCGCCACCGGCAACGTGTACCGCGCCGTCGACCGCGCGCTCGGGCGGCCGGTGGTCGTCAAGCAGGCGCGGGCGTACGTGGGCGAGGACGAGTCCGGTACGGACGCCCGGCACCGGCTGCGCAACGAACACGCCGTCCTCACCGCGCTCGACGGGGTGACCGGCGTGCCCCGCGCTCTGGACTACTTCGCCCACGGAGCGGACGAGTACCTGGTGATGAGCGACTGCGGCGGCCGGGACCTGCGCGGCGAGGTGCTGCGCGACGGGCCGTTCCGGGATGGACCGTTCCGGGACGGGCCGTTCCGGGACGACGCCGACCGACCGGGCGCCGGAGGTCCAGGTGCCGGAGGTCCAGGTGCCGGAGGTCCAGGTGCCCTGGCCGCGCTCGCCGCCCGGCTCCTCGGCATCCTCGACGCGGTGCACGCCCGGGGCGTGGTCGTCCGCGACCTCAAGCCCGACAACATCGTGCTCGACGCGGCGGGCCCGGGCGCCTGCCACCTCGTCGACTTCGGCATCAGCGAACGGCACGGCGCCGGGCCGGGCGGTGCCACCCCCGGGTACGGCGCGCCGGTGCTGCCGGCGAGCGGGCCCGCCGCCCCCGCCGACGACTACTACGCCCTCGGCGCGACCCTGCTGTTCGCGGCCACCGGCATGGACCCGGTGCTCGTCGACGCCGACCGGCGGGTCAACCGGGACCGGTCCCTGGACTGCCTCGCCTGGGCGCTGCCGGGCCCCGCCCACCGGGACGTCCGGGCGACGGTGGCCGGTCTGCTGAGTTTCGATCCGGCGGTACGGGCCGGCGCCGCCGACCGGCTGCGCACCGGTACGCGGCCCCCGGCCGGGCGGCGGCCCGTACGGCCTCGGCTCGACGACGGTCTGCTGGACGAGATCGTCGCGCACACGACCGCGTACTGCGTGGCGGAGGCGCGGGAGATGGTGGACCCGGAGCGGGCCGCGCGGTCGCCGGTCCCGGCGTCCGTCGATGTGTACGCGGGGAGTTCGGGGCTCGGCATCGAACTGCTGCGGCACGCGGACCGGCCTGGGGTTGGGGCCGCCGTGGCGGCGCTGGCGCGGTGGACGGCGGAGCAGCCGAGGAATCTGACGCCCGCCTTCTACACCGGGCGCACCGGGGTCGAGTTCTTCCTCGCGGAGGCGGGGATGGGCCCGGACGTGGTGGACGGACCTCCGCTGCTGCCGGAGCGCGCGCCCGACGGCGGGCCTCCGGAGGCGGACCTGATCGCGGGCGCCGCCGGGATCGGCCTGGGCCGTCTGCTGCTCGCCGGGCACGCCCGGCGGGCCGGTCGTCCGGACCAAGCGGACCGGCACCTCGCCGTCGCCACCCACTGCGCGGAGCTCCTCGCGTCGGGCACCGCCCGCCTCACCGTGACCGGGCCGAGGACGGCGGGCAGCGCGGCGCTCGACGAGGGTCTCGCGCACGGCGAGGCGGGCGTGGCGGCGTTCCTCCTGGAGTACGGCGTCGCGTCCGGAGACCCGGCGGCGGTCCGCCGCGCCGAACAGGCCGTCGCGCGGCTCGCCGCCGTCACCCCCGACATCGTCGCGGCCTCCGCCGCACCGGGCGCGACCCGCCGCTACGGCTCCTGGTGCCGGGGCCTCGCGGGCATCGGCACGGTGCTCGTCCGGGCCTCCGTCCTGCTCGACGAGCCCGCCCACCTCGCCCTCGCGGCGCGGGCCGCCCGGGCGTGCGCCGCCGTGGCGCCGAGGATGCCGCTGGTCACCCAGTGCTGCGGGCTCGCCGGGGTGGGTGAGTTGATGGTGGACGTTGCGCTGGCCTCGGAATCGGCCTCTTCCGCGTCCGCTCCCGCGTCGGAGGAATTCTGGGCGGCGGCCGGGACCGTGGCGCTGCTCATCCTGAGCCGCAGCGGCGGCAGTTGGAGCCGTCCGGTGTTCCCGGACGCGGGTCTCACCCGACCGAGCGCGGGCTGGGCGGGCGGTTCGGCGGGTGTGCTGGGCTTCTTCCGGCGGCTGCGGGACCGGGACGGGCCGCGGTTGGGGCTCCTGGCTGCCTGAGCCGGATTCTCGTGGTCCCGCCGTACGGCCGTGGCTTCTTTCACGAGAACCGTTCTCGGTTCGGGCACAGATCTTGGGGAGCGATCACGGATCGCGGCGATACAGGAAGTGCCGATGTCAGCGGGCCCACGTAGCTTTCGACTGACCGCCCGGCCGGGTGGTGAGGAGGGAGTGCGACATGGAGTGGGTCAGGGACGCGCGGCTGGCAGCCGGGCCTGAGGCCACCTGGTACTTGGAGGCGGCTTTCACGCCCGGTGCTCACCTCGGGACGGTGTACGACGATCCGTTGACGCCGGTCGTCGTGACGGGTGTCGAGGAGCTGACGACGATCCGCGTACCGAGCGGCCGGCTCGTCGTCGATGCCCCGTGGCACGACGACGAGGTCTGGGAGTACCAGAGGGGGCTGCCGACCAGGCCCCCGCGGGAGCTGGCGGTGCGCATTCCCCCGGGCGCCTACCGGGTGGAGATCGCGTGGACGACAGACCCGTACGCGTTCACGGGCGAGCACGTCGACGGCGTTGAGTGCGCCGCAACGCGCCTGTGCATCAGCGACGACCCCGTCGTCGGATGGGAGATGGGCTTGAGCGTCGATGACGACATCGCCCGACTTCAGCCGGGCGATGAGCCCCGCTTCTTCGCCGATGCCAATGTCGGCTGCTTCGCCGACGCAGGCGCGTGGAAGACCTTGTCCGCACCGTTTCGCACGTTCGTGGACGGGGTCCCTGCCCCGCGCGATTCCGAGCAGCTGGCCGACGGGTGCGAACGGGTACGCGATGAGTCGCGGCAAGCCGATCTGGTTACGTTCGGGGCCGAGTCCGGCGGCATCGTCTGGCTCGGCCGCACGAAGACCGGCGACGTGGCGGCGATCGTCGTCACCAGCGGCATGCCCGACGCCACAGCATGACATCGCTGCCACCTCTCCCTGCCCTGCAAGTCGCACAGCTCGACGTGGTCAACCGCGCGTACGGCGCAGCCAGCCGGGAGAACGGCTCGGCGAACGTTCGGCGCGGACAGTCCGCCGGGCCATCAGCCGGACCACAAAGCCCTGCTCAGCGAGCGGTCGCACAAGTCAGTCACTCGCAATCGAACACCGAGGTCCTGCTCCGCGATGGTTCCCCAAAATCTGTGCCAGAACCCCGTTCTCGTGGACGAGCCCACGGCCGGAAGGCCCGGACCTAGCTGGTCCGGGCCTTCCGGCGTCAAAGAAGCATCAGGCGCGGGTCAGCAGGAGACCGTGCCCCTGCGCAGCGCGTGGCCGCCGTCGTTCGCGTCGTCCGCCCAGTAGACGGGCTTCGTGCCGGCGACGCACTCGTCGGCGCCCGCCAGGGAGAAGCCCTCGTTGTTGTAGTTGGACATGCCGGTCGGGCGGTTGTAGACGGCCGTCGTGGTGAAGGCGCCGGTGGTGTCGATCTTCAGGGTGCGGTGCTGGCCGTCGCAGGTGTCGTCGCAGACCGCCCAGAGGCGCGCGGCCTGGGGCTCCCACTGGAGTTCCATCACGCCGGACATGCCGCTGCTGAAGGAGGCGACTCGGGTGTACGTGCCGGAGTCGGCGAGGACGTAGCCGTGGACCATGCCGGTGCCCTCGACGCCCACGAAGAACACGCCGCCGCTGTGCGCGGCGTAGCGGGCCGGGTCGTACGCGGCGCCGGTGGTGGCGTCCTTGAAACCGGCGCCGGTCAGCGCGGTGTCGGGGATCCAGGTGATGCCTTCGAGGCCGAGGTTGGAGCCGGTGGAGGGCAGGTCGGCGGTGAGGTTCCACTCCCTGGTGGCGGTCAGGCTGCTGCCGGTGCCGCTGACGTCGTACTTCAGCACCGACAGGCGGCTGGTGCCGGAGGCGTCGCCGTTGCGCTCGCTCGCGACGAACGCGCCGCCGGCGGAGCCCGTACCGGTCAGGGTGACGCCCTCGCTGTCGGCGCTGCCGGAACCGCCCGGGAAGCGCAGGGTCTTGCCGGAGGTCCAGCCGGACGTGGTGTCCGGCTTCCAGCCGCCGGAGCCGTCCTTGACCAGGCGCCACAGCTTGCCGCTGTTCTGCGCGCCCCACATCACCGCGCCCTCCTGGTAGAGGCCGCTGAGGTCCTGGCCGAACACGTTGGAGCCGTCAGCGGTGGCGACGGAGCTGCCGCCGGGCCAGGCGACCGGCGTCGTACCGCCCCCGCCGCCAGTGCCGCAGTTGTTGGCCGCGCCGAGGGTGACCTTGGCGACCTGCTTGAAGGCGCCGGTGCCGTCGGCGCAGCGGGACCAGGAGGCGTCGGAGTGGTCGCTCCAGGAGAAGCTGTCGACGAGGGTCTTGCCGTCCGCGAGGTAGAGGCGGGCCTGGTCGGCGGAGCCGAGGCCGAACTTGCCGCTGACGTCGAAGGACCGGAAGCCCTGCGGGGCGAGCTTGGTGCCGGAGGCGATCTTGTACGAGTGGCTGCTGTCGTCGTCCTTGAGGATCCAGCCCGAGACGTCGATCGTGGCGGTGCCCTTGTTGTAGAGCTCGATCGAGTCGTTGACGCCACCCGTGGTCACGACCTCGTTGACGCGGATGTCGTCGGCGGCGGCCGCGTGCGCGGGCACGCCGGTCAGCGCGCCCGCGGCGAGCAGCGGGGCGGCGACGAGGAGCCGGGAGAGGACGCGGCGCCGGGGGCGGGCGGTCGATGCGGTCACTGGTGTCCATCCTGTGGTTGTCATGGGCGAACGGCCGCCCCGACGGTCCCGGTTCCCGCCGAACGGAACGCCATCGCCCAGGGGGACGGCACGCTAACGGTTGGCCAAATCCCGTGTGCCCCGCGACCGGTCGGCGGAACGCGGGCGGGCCCCGGCCCCCCCGCGGGGGCGGGGGGGGGGGGCGCCCGGGGCCCGGGGGGGGGGCCCCCCCCCCGGCCCCGGGGCCCGGCCCCCCCCCCGGGGCGGGGGCGTTTAA